>JBEHWX010000005.1:0-106013 GCA_048498995.1 Bacteroidota bacterium | reverse complement strand
CCGCCGGCGCGCAGCGGCATCAACGGGCACGCAGCAGGCACACAGAGGCATGGCACACTACTACGAATCGGCGGACCTCGGGCGCTTCGCGGAGGTCGGCACCCACAGCCGCGCGCTGATGGAGAAGTTCTTCGAGTATTACAACCAGGCGACCGGCACCGACGGCGCTCTGACCAAGCGGGAGAAGCAGCTGATAGGCCTGGCGGTGGCGCACGCCATCCAGTGTCCCTACTGCATCGACGCCTACACGACCGGCTCCCTGGAATCTGGGGCGGATCCCGAGCAGATGACCGAGGCCATCCACGTTGCCGCCGCCGTCCGCGGCGGCGCATCCCTCGTCCACGGCGTCCAGATGCTCAACGCCCTGGAAAAGGTAGGGGCGTAACCCGGAGGGGCGTTCAAATGAACGCCCCTCCTATTCAATCCCCGATTGCACTTCGTCGATCCCCGATTGCACGCATCTCCTCGTCGATCGAGCGTCCGCGGCTATGCAGATATGATGATCCCCATGATGAACCATGATCCGGCACCGCCGGCTTCCGTGATAACGATAGATCTTCCCGTGGCGGCCGATGCGTCCGCGCGCGACTTCGACGCCACGCTCCTCGAGCATGGCCTCCGGATCGGCCCGCTCGGCCTGGAAACGCTCCAGGTCAACGTCGGCCGGCTCTGCAATCAGGCCTGCCTCCACTGTCACGTGGATGCCTCGCCGAAGCGGGAGGAGATGATGGACGCCGCGACGGTGGATCGGGTGCTGGAGGTGCTGGAGGCCGAGCCGGAGCTCAGGACACTGGACATCACCGGCGGGGCTCCGGAGCTGAACCCGCACTTCACCCGGATGGTGAGGTGCGCGCGGGAGCTCGGGCGGCACGTCATGGTCCGCCACAACCTGACCGTGCAGGCGGACCCGCATCCGGTCACGGGGGAGAGCATGGGGTGGCTCCCGGAGTTCTTCGCCGGGGAGCGGGTGGAGGTAGTCTCCTCGCTGCCCTACTACGCCGAGTACTTCACCGACCGGCAGCGGGGGCGGGGCGTCTTCGCCCGGTCGATCGAGGGGATACGGCGCCTGAACCAGGTCGGCTACGGCGATCCGGCGAGCGGGCTGGAGCTCAACCTGGTCTACAATCCGGTCGGCGCCTTCCTGCCGGCCGCGCAGGCCTCGCTGGAGGCCGACTTCCGTCGGGAGCTCGATCGTCGCTTCGGGCTCCGCTTCAACCGCCTCTACACGATCACCAACATGCCGATCAACCGGTTCCGGGAGCAGCTGCTCCGCTCCGGAGGGTACGAGGCCTACATGGAGAAGCTGATCGGCGCGTTCAACCCGTCGGCCGCCGAGGGGGTGATGTGCCGCTCGATGATCAGCGTGGATTACGACGGACGCCTGGCCGATTGCGATTTCAACCAGATGCTCCGTCTCGGCACCGCCGCGGGAGCTCCCACGACCATCTTCGACTGGAACGCCGACGCGCTCCGCGCGCGGCGGATCCTCTTCGGCGAGCATTGCTTCGGCTGCACCGCCGGCGCCGGAAGCTCCTGCGGCGGCGTTACCGCCGCGTAGCCCGCCCGCGCCGGAACGCCGCGCCGGAACGCCGCGCCGGAACGCCGCGCCGGAACGCCGCGCCGGAACGCCGCGCCGGAACGCCGCGCCGGAACGCCCGCGCGGAACGCCCGTAACGGGGCGATTCCATGACCGTTTTCGATTGAAGTCGGTGGGGCCGGCGGTGTAGATTGTCGGACCGGCCCTTGAAACCTCCGCGTCGACTTCTCACTGGAACAATCCCCGACGGCCCGACGTCCATGAGGGGCGCGATCGCGCGGATCATGCTTCCGCGAAAGATCCTTCGTCAACCCAACCCGATCCGGCATGCTCTTCCGGCGAATTCGCGACTGGTCCGACAGTCAGCTCCGCGCGCTCTACGCGATGATCGGCCTGCTGTCGCTCTGTGCCCTGGGGCTGGTGACCCTGAACATCATCCGCGGCAGCGCCATCCAGTCGGACGACTGTCTCTGGGAGGTGTCGACCGCTCGGGGTGATACCGTCTACGTGGTGACCGAGGTGGTCAAGGGGGGGAACGCCGACCGGGCGGGGGTGCGGGAAGGGGACAGGGTGATCGCGCTCGACGGCATCCGCGTCACCGGCAGGAACGTGGAGCAGGCGCAGAACATTCTGAACAAGGCGAGGATCGACCGGCCGATTCCCTATCTGGTGGAGCGGAACGGGAAGCTCCTCGACCTGCGGGTGCCGTTGACGCGGCAGTTCCTCTACTTCGGGCTGGCCATTCCGCTCTGCGCGTTCCTCTGGCTGATCACCGGACTGATGGTGGCGCTGGCGCGGCCGCAGGGGGTGGTGCAGCGCCGGTTCTTCCTGGCCGCCGCCACGCTGATCTTCCCCTTCTCCTATCCGACGCAGTTCTTCAACGCCGAGTCGATCGGCCTGGAGCTTCTGGCGGTGGCATGGGCCGCCTCGGGGCTCGCGTTCTACGTCCTCTGGTTCCGGTTCTGTCTCAGCTTCCCGGTGATGCAGAGCTTCTCCCGGAAGCGCCCGGACGGCATCTGGCTCTACCTTCCGGCGATCGTGCTCGGCTCCGTTCTGCTCGTCTCCTCCTCGCTGCAGATCGCCTCGATACCGCTTCCGAAGCTGCTTCTCATCGCCCAGAACATCGCGGTCTCCACCATCGCCGTCAGCTATATCGGCGCCGGGATGTACGTGCTCTACCGCGGCTATCGGCAGATGCCGCAGGGTGCCGGCCTCCGGTCGATGCGGGTGATCCTGATCGGCACGGTCGTCTTCTTCCTGGCGCTGATCTATCTCGGCGTGGTCTCCGCGTCGATCCGCGGCGTGGCGATCCTCTACCCGCAGTACCTCCTCCCGGCGCTCCTGATTCTGGCGCTCCCCCTCTCCTACGCCTACGCGATCTTCAAGTATCAGGTGATGGACTTCCGGGTCGTGCTCCGGACCACGATGGTCTACACGTCGATGGTGGTGCTGCTGGCCGGATGCTACCTGGCGATCGGCTACGGCATCGGCCAGCTCCTGGCCTCGCTGATCCGGGAGGATACGCGCGCAACCGTGCAGGTGATCGCCTTCTTCCTCTTCGTGATCATCTTCGAGCCGCTCAAGCAGCGGGTGCAGCACGCCATCGAGAACCGGTTCTTCCCGCAGCAGCGGAACTACACCGAACAGCTGACCACCTATGCCGCGGAGATCTCCGAGACGGTCGGCACCGCGGCGGTGGCGCAGGTGATGGCCGATACGCTCCAGCGCGTGCTCGACCTGCGCGGCGTGGTGATCGTCATCGAGCAGCAGGAGGAGCGGGTGCTCCGGCCGATCGCCCGCGCCTGCGATTTCGAGCCGGTCGAGGTGAGCGTCGTCGCCATCGAGCATCTCCGGCGGTTCCTGCTGTCGACCCACACGAGCTTCGTGCTTCTGGACACCGCCGGCGATTCGCATCTGAACGAGCTTCGCGCGTGGTTCCCGTACGCGGCCGCGCTGCACGCGCAGGGACGCGTGATCGGCGTGGCGCTGCTGAGCCTCCCGCGCGACGGGCGGACGCTGAGCGGCAGCCAGACATCGTTCATCACCTCGGTGGCGGCGCAGGGGGCCGCGGCGGTCGAGGTGGCCCGGCTCTACGAGGAGGAGCTGCAGCGCCAGCGCTATCGCGAGGAGCTGCTGACCGCGCGCCGCATTCAGGAGAGCCTGCTCCCCTCCAGGATGCCCGATATCCCCGGCATCACCATCGACGCCGTCTCCCGCCCGGCGCAGACCGTCGGCGGCGATTACTACGATCTGATCGTCCTGCCGGACGGCAAGTTCCTGGTGCTGGTGGCCGACGTCTCCGGCAAGGGGCTCCCGGCCTCCCTCTACATGGCGGAGTTCCACGGCATGGTCCGGGTGGCAAGCTCGATCCACGGAACGCCGAAGGAGATCTTCTCGGTGCTCAACGATCACCTCTGCCAGGTGATCGCCCGCGGCTCGTTCATCACCGCCACCATGCTCCTGTTCGACACCGTGCGGCGCACCGTCAGCTACGCCCGCGCCGGGCACACGCCGATCATCCGCCGCACCGGCACCGAGGTCGACACGCTGATCCCGGCCGGCCTCGGGCTCGGCCTCCGCGCCGGACGCACCTTCCGCGACACGCTCCAGGAGTATACCGTCAGATACGAGCCGGGGGAGACCTTCATCCTCTACAGCGACGGCGTCTCCGAGGCGATGAACGACCGGTTCGAGGAGTTCGGCGACGGACGTCTGCTCGATCTGGTCTCCGGCGCCTCCGACGGCACCGCCGAGTCGATCTGCCGCCGGATGCTCGAGCGGGTGGAGGAGTTCCGCGGCGGCGCCGAGCAGAACGACGACATCACGATCGTGGTGATTCACGCCAGGAAGGATACGCCGGAGGAGCCGGCCATCCCGGAGAGCCGGGAAGTGCTCCTGGCCCGCTGATCCGGGCCGATACGCGAAGATGTCTTTCGTGAAGAGGTGGTGCGCGAAGGGATGAGATCGAATATGACGAGGCCCGGCGGTCGATGACCGTCGGGCCTCGTCGTTATCGTGAGAGGGAGAAGCGGGGCGGGAGCCCGGCTCCGGTGCCTCAGAACTTCTGCATGCCGTCGAGCGAGACCGTGTACTCACCCTTGGCTTCGTCGTACTTGATGCCGTAGCTGGTGCCGTAGTAGCCGGTCTTGGCGAACTTGGCCGGGAGCCTGACCGGCACCGTCACGTACGGCTTCGACTGCAGGTAGGCCATCGAGATCATCGGCTCCATGAAGACGAGCGAGCCGTTGTAGTAGCCGTAGATGAAGGTCTTGTCGAACGTGTGATGCGCGTTCGGATCGAGCTCCGGCGACATGAGGTCGACCCAGTGGGCGCCCATCATCGGAACGCCGGTGCCCGGGCCCATCATGTAGGCGGCCGGGACGTACATCGTGTCCGGGGCCTTGTACATCGTCGCGCTGTCGGTGCCGGTGATCGCGTGGCGCTCGGTCTCGGTGATCGTGTAGAAGTGGAAGTCGAAGTGCGGCAGATCGTAGATGTGCGCCGGCTCATGGCCGAGCGGGTTCCAGTCGACGCTGATGTGGTTGTAGGCCAGACCCGTGGCCTCGGTCGGCAGCTTGAAGGCGGTCATCGAGGTCGCGTTGTCGGCCGCGTAGGCGTCGAGGGCGGCCTGGTTCATGGTGAGGCCGATCGAGGTGACGACGCCGTTGGAATCGAGGACCGCCCAGGAGCGGGCCGAGCCGTTGGTGCCGATCGTCTTGGTCTCGCCGATGAACGTGCCGGCCTTGGAGGTCGGATTCGGGGTCACCGGGGTGGTCTCGTCCTTGCTGCAGCCGGTGAAGGCGAGGGCGGCCGCGGCAATGATCGCCATGCCGGTCGTGGCGAAGGCATGACGGGTGAACAGGTGTCGTACTGCCATGGGTTGGGATTCCTGTGAATGATGCGGGTATGGGTAAGATCGGCCGCGTCGAACAGGACGAAGCGCGGCCTGTGGATTGATCGAGAAGATCGATGTGCCGGCGAAGTCGGGCGGGCACGCGCAGCCGAGCCGTGCTCGAGCGGGGAGCGACGGTCGAAGCGGGATTGATGGACGAGGTCGTCCTGATGATAACGGCGCGAGTCGGGGTGGATTCGCGATGCCGGAGCCGGGGAGAACAGTGCGGCCGTCGACGCTCCATGATGAGCCGGGCATATCGACGGTGGGACCGTGAGGCGTTATCGGGTTACGAAAATATCACTTGCGCCGGATCTACATCATGCTGTGATAGAATGGAACAATCGCGATGCGACAGAGTCTGCCGCCGGGCGCCGGGGAGATGAGCCATCCGGCGCCGTGATTCCGATACGAGATCGCGCCGCGCGCGGATTGCCCGCCGCCTGATCTCCGCCAGGGAGGATGCTCCGGCGGCAGCGCGGTACGCGGCGTGAGTGGAGCCCGATCCTGAAACGAGAGAGGGGCACCGGATCGATTCCGGTGCCCCTCTCGCATGTTCCGTGTCCCGTTCGTCGTCGGCCGGCCTCGCTTATCGCGGCGCGGATCCTGCGCCGACGGAATCCTCGTCCGACTCCTGGCTCTTCCATTCCTTCACCTTGTCTCCGTCGCGGAGCACTCCCTTGCCGTTCTTGATGATCAGCGCGGGCATCTCCCGATTGAGACGCTGCAGGGTGCTGTCGGCCACGCGCAGGGCATTGCGGACCTTGTGGACGATCGTGTCCCCGTTGATCCGGATCATCATCTCGCCGTTGTTGTTGTTGATCATGACCTCCTGGCCGCCGCTCTTGATCATGCTGCCGTTGCCGTTGATCATCAGCTGGTTGCCGCCGCTGTTGATCATCAGGTTGCCGTCGCCGTCACCCTGGAGAAATCCGTTCTGATCGACCGACTGATCCTCGGGGTCCTGCTCCGGCGGAACCGGCGGGCGGGGGGGAAGCTCTCCGGTCGGATTGAAGGCCCGGGTCGCCGCGCGCTGACGCAGCTCGAGGTGGCGGGTCGTCACCGTCCCGCTGGTGAAGACGGCCGGCGGCGCGGCGATGACCACCGGGGTCATCGCGCGGAGCTCGTCCAGGGCCGCGCCGTCGACGAGCATCACGTTGTAGGAGCCGGTGGGAGCGTTGACCGGATCGGGGATGCGGAAGCGCTCCGGGGCGCCGTTCGGCTCGATCTGCTCGAAGGAGAGCACCACGTACGGTACACGGGGGTGGGCGGACCATCGGGCGGTGTTCCGGGCGCGGGCGCTCTCGGCAACGCGGAGGCTTTCGCGGGCGGCATCCACCTGGCGCCGGGCCGCCTCCAGCTCCTCCCGGAGGTTGGCTGGGAGCTTCGGGCCGATCCGCTCGAGGTGCTCGAGGGCCTTCAGCCGGAGCGACGGGATATCGCAGCTGATGGCGATCCCCTTGTTGCCGTAGTTGAGCAGGGAGGTCCGGATGGCGCGGTGAACCGAATCGAGCTCGCGCCAGTCGCTCGGCTCCACCTCATCGAGCGCGACGAACTCGTCGGCCGGCGGGTTGTCGCGCAGGGCCACGACCATCGAGTCGTCGCCATGGGAGGCGAGCGTCAGATACTGCTTCCGCTTGGCGTCGATCGGCACGGTGCCGTTGACCGCGAAGCGGACCATTTCCGACGGGGTCATCGGCGGCACCAGCAGCGCGTTGGTATCGACGTCGATCGGCGTGGCCGCGGCGGCCATCGGGGTGGCCACCGGCGCGGCCGCGCGATGCGTGGCCCGCGGGGAGGAGGGAACCGGAGCTTTCCGATCACCTCCGCCGGAGAGGGCCACTCCCACCACGACGCTGGCGGCGGCGGCGACCAGACCTGTGGTCCCCCATCCGCCGAGCGTGAATCCCTTGATCAGAGCGGACTTCTTGGCGGCCGCGGTGATCGCGCCGCCGGAGAGCTTCCCCGCGGCGGCGCCGGCCAGGCCGGCCGAGACCGTCGGGAACGCCGCCGTCGAAAAGCTCCGTACCGAGCGAAGGTGCCCCAGGTAGGTGCGCGCCTCCGGGGAGCCTCCGAGCAGCTGTTCGGCCCGCCGGAGCTCATCGGGGGAGAGCTCGCCGTCCATGTAGGCCGACAGAAGTGTGCGGTCGTTATCGGAGAGTTTCAAACTCATCGCTGTCTATATCGGACTGGAATAAGGTTCAATCACTGGTAACTGATATCCGGCGCTCGCCGGGTTTCCTCCCTCGGTGAAGCCTTCCCCATCGAAGGCGGCTCCGGAGGAGCCATCGCGATCACGCCTCCCGCGGCATTTTCCCATCCCTCAGGAAGGGGAGCAGCTCCTCGCGCAGCTTGTCGCGTCCTCGCGCCAGTCGGGACTTGATGGTCCCGATCTCGACATCGAAGATATCGGCCAGCTCCTTGTAGCTCATCTCCTCCACCTCGCGCAGATACAGGAGCATCTGCGTCTGGCTCGGGAGCCGCTTCATCGCCTTGCGGACCGCGCGGCGGTTCTCGTCGATGCCGATGCCGTCCTCCTCCTCCTGCATGGGGTGGACGGAAGCGCCGGAGGAGAGCCAGTCGTCGAGCGAGAAGAACCGGCGGATCTTCGATCTGCGCAGCTCGTCCCGGCACCGGTTGACCGTGGAGGTATAGAGATAGGTGGAGAACGACGCATCCCCCCGGAACCGGTCGAGCGAGAGATAGACCTTCACGAAGATATCCTGTACGATATCCTCGACATCGCCACGGGCGCCGAGCACGGAGACCACCAGCCGGACGATCTTGTCACGATACCGGTTGACCAGCTCGTCGAATGCCGCGACGCAGCCGCCCGAACATTCGCCGACGAGCTCGGAATCGCTCAGCGAGACCATGCGTGTGCGCTCCAGACCGTTGGAGACCGTCGGCTCGGCCTTCACCGGAGCGACGCGGGGTTCTGAACGGTACGGTTCTATGCCTGTTGTAACTGCGGTACTGCCGGAAATCACTTCCATCGATACGAATGTGTGTGATCGATTCCGTGCGTTGAGACGGGGGAGTCGTCGGGATGTTCCATCCTTTTTTCTCCGGGAACACGCGGACCCCTCCGCCGTCACAGGGGGAAATCGGAGCAGGCCTCTCCCCGACATCCCAAATCTCATCGATACGAGCAGGAGATGAATCCAATGATACTTCGAACAACGCTTGCGGCAACGCTGATCGCGCTTGGGGCGACGGCGCTGCATGCCCAGAGCTCGGTGACCCCCGAGACCCCGACGGTCGAGCAGACCACGAAGCCGACCAATCCCAACTCGGTGCCGGTCCCCCCGGTGCCGCCGACGCCCCCCGTCCCTCCGGTGCTGCCGGTTCCCCCGGTGCCGCCGGATCCTTCCGAGATCGGGGACGAGCAGGAGGTGGTGATCGACGCCGCCGACATGAACGCCGCGCGCGTCGAGGCGATGAAGGCTCTGGAGGAAGCCAGGGCCAATCAGGAGCAGGCCCGCGTCGATCAGAAGGAGGCCAGGGCCAAGCAGCGTGAGCTTCGCGAGGCCAGCCGCGAGCTGCGCCAGAAAATGCGCGAGCTCAGCCGTGACTTCAAGACCAAGATGAAGGATCTGAAGAACTTCCAGATCGACATCTCGCTCGACTCCTCCGACGTGGCCAATATGGCCCGGACCATCCAGATGTCGCTCGATTCGGCGAGGACATCCCTCCAGTTCCTCGATTCGACCATCAGCTTCGCCCGGTATGGTGACAGCTTCGGCCTCATGGTGTTCGCCGATTCTTCGGACGACGCCCCCCACGGCCGCTACACCGTCAACGTTACCCGCGATTCCGGCGCCACCGAGCAGGGGGGAACCTTCCGCCGTCATACCGTCTTCGTCCGCTCCGGCGACGGCAACATGACCACCACCAACACGGTGATCATCAAGACCAACGATGATGACTCCCTGGGAGAGATGGGCGATATGCCGCAGTTCGACGCCGTCGGCAGGTCGATGCTGATCGTCAACGGCGATACCACGCTGCTGCCGACCTCGCATCGCCGATTCGTGCAGATCGTGACCGACAGCTCGTCCGACGGCGGCAACCGTCAGGTGATCGTCACCAGCCGCACCACCGACAGCGTCAGCACCTGCAAGAAGGTGATGATCCTGAGCGGCGACGTGGCCAAGAAGAAACTGATGGAGTCCGATCCGAAGCTGGTCGCGGGCGCCAACACCAACGTGGTGATCATCTCGAAGTCGAAGGGACGTCGCGTCCGTGGGGAAAAGAAGGAGGAGGCGGCACCGTCGGCCGAGAAGCCGAGCACCCGCACCACCGCGAACGTGGCCGGCTACGCCCTCGAGAAGGCAACGCCGAACCCGGTCCGGGACGCGGTCACCATCGGCTATACCATCGCCCAGCCGGGGCACACGAGCCTCACGATCTTCGACGGCAACGGCAAGACGGTCAAGACGGTCAGGAACGAGGAGATGGAGCCGGGCACCTACACCGAGAGCGTGGATGTGAGCGGGCTCCCCTCCGGGCTCTACCTCTACCAGCTCGTGTCGGGAGGCTATTCGCAGACGAACACCTTCACGGTGGTCAAGTAGGCCGCCAGGCGGCATCACGCGACGGTCGCCGGCAGGGGGCCGCGCGACGCAAACGGCAAGGGGCCGGCGGATCGTATCCGCCGGCCCCTCGCGTATCTGCCGGGATTCCCCCGGCCGCGATGGCGGGGGAGAAAATAGAAATCCCGCATCGGCCGGGACTGCCTGACACGGGATTCCTACACGTACGGGAATTCTGACACGAACAATCTACCTAGGGACGAAAGGGAAGGTCGAGTGATTCACTGGACTAGAATCTGCCCGCCATTTTCACTTCCGATACAAACATAGCCCCCGCGAGCCCCCCTCATCAATCACACCTTTGTGTAGTTTTTGATTGGTCCGACAGATACCGTGTCCTATTTCCTGACGACGATCCGTTCCACCTCGTGCTCAGTCGCGGTCGCCAGATGGAGGAGGTAGATCCCCTGAGAAAAGCCCGCCGCGTCCAATTCCGCCGAAAACGACCCTGGCGCCATGGCGCGATCCACCAGCACCGCCACCTCCTTGCCGGCCATGTCGGTCAGCCACACTTTCGTCTGTCCGGATTCCACGAGATCGAAGCGGATCGTGGCCCCGGACCCGATCGGATTGGGGGCCACCGGCCTCAGGCCGAACTTCCCGGCGCTGACCAGACGGCTCCCGCCGCGGTCGCAGAGGCCGACGAGGGTGAACGAGCCGGTGTCCGCCGTCACGGTCACGTTCGAGCCGTTGGAGGCGAAGCGGCCCAGGACGAGCCGCGTGGAGCTGTGGTCGCCGTTGGCCACGCGGAAGGTGAGCCGCGTCAGCACGCTATCTCCCGACCTCGGGAGGAGGGTGTTGATCTGGATGGCGCGCGTCGTGTCGGTGATCGTCCCGGCCGGGAGCGATCCGTAGGGGATCAGGAGGGTGGCGTCCATCCAGATCCAGAAGGAGATGGCCGTGACCCCCGCCTCCTGGAGCTTCCGCGCTTCCCGGACATAGATCGGTATCGAGATGGTCGAGCCGGGGGAAGCGGCGGTATCCGGGAGGCCGAGCCGGAGCAGTGCCAGCACGTCGCTCGCGCCGGAGAGGGAAATGCTCCCGGTGATGCCGCAGATCGTGTCGACGAACGTATGGACCGTGTCGAACCTGGCGTCGTCGACCGGCGGCGTGAAGGTCACCGTGACCGTCGCCGAGCCGCTCGGCGCGATCGTCGAGGGGACGATGCTCTGGATCCGGAACGCTCCCAGATCGATCGGCGCGCTCCAGGAAAGGGGGATCGTGCCGGTGTTGGTGAGCCGGAAGGTGAGGGTCTGCGTGGTATTGCTCTTCACCTTGCCGAAGGAGAGCGCGTTGGTCGACAGGGAGAACCCGACGAGCTCGCGCACGCCACGCAGATCGATCGCCAGCCCGCCGTCGACCTTGTTGGTCGCGTCGGAGGAGAGCCGGAGCACGGCCCGTGAAACGCCCGGCTTCGTGGTGCTGAAGCGGATCACGAGGTGGGCGCTCCCTCCCGGCGGGATCACCAGCGTGCCGACTCCCCCCTGATCCGGATCGAGCTGGAAGGCCAGCGAATCCGCGCCGGTGAGATCCATCCGGGAGATGGTCAGCGGCGTGGACCCGTCGTTGGTGATCGTGATGGTCGTATCCCGATGCGTATCGCAGGAGAGGTAGGAGAGCCTGACCGTATCGGTGGCGGCGATACGCGCGTCGACCCCTTCCCCCCGCAGCACGCGCCGGAGCGTCCCCAGAAGGGTGACGATCTCCACCGTCGCGTACTTGAGGCCGATCGAGGTCGGGGTGAAGGAGAACTTCATCGCGTGCACGTCGGCGGCGCCGATGATGACCGGGGCGAATCCCGACCGGATCGCGAACTCGCCGGCATCCATGCCCCGCAGACCGATCGCCGAGACCCTGATCGGCGATACCGCGTCGTTGCGCAGGAAGGCGACGAGCTTTCCGGCCTCGGTATTGACCGGCACCTTGCCGAAATCGACGGTGTCCGGGCCGGAGAGGGCAGGGGCGATGATCGAGAAGCGTCCGTCGGTGATGTCCCGGTTCGAGGTGGCGCGGTCCACCTGCCAGATGCGCGCGGTGGAGTCGGCGCTGCCGGTGGCCACCAGGCGTCCGTCGTGGCTGAACGCGATCGAGCGGACCATGTTCCGGTGGCCCAGAAGCGTTCTGGCGGGAGTCCCGTCCAGCGTGCTCCAGAGCATCGCGGTGGCGTCGTCGCTGGCCGTGGCGATCCACGCGCCGTCGGGGCTGACGTCGACCGAGCGGACCGCGCCGAGATGGCCGGAGAGGGTCATGATCCGGGAGCCGGAGGGGATGTCCCAGACGGCCGCGCTCCGGTCGTCGCCGCCGGTCACGATTCGGCGTTCACCGGGGAGGAAGGCGACCGACCAGAGTGGGGCGCCCGCGTCGACGACGTTGAGCAGCCGTCCGCTTGCCGCGTCCCAGATCGCCGCCGATTTATCCGAGCTTGCCGTCGCGACCCGGGTTCCGTCTGCGTTGAAGCGGGCGTCGGTCACCGAGGCGGAGTGCGCGCGGAGTGCCTTGAGCTGCGCGCCGTCGGAGATGCGCCAGATACGCGCGGTGCCGTCGCGGCTGCCGGTGACGAGCGTGGCTCCGTCCGGACTGAAGCGGACCGAGTTCACCCAGTCGGTATGGCCTGTGAGCGTCCGCGTGAGCACGCCGGTCGGGGCATGCCAGATCTTCACGCTGCCGTCGTAGCTCCCGGTCGCGATCCAGCGCCCGTCGGCGCTGTAGGCAACGGCGCGGACCCGATCGGTGTGGCCGCTGAACGTCCGGATGGTCGTGGCCGACCGCGCGTTCCAGAGCACCCCCTTCATGTCGTCGCCGCCGGTAACGAGGGAGCCGCCGTCCGGACTGAACGCCACGGCGTAGACGCCGCCGGCATGCGCGCCGGAGAAGAGGATGGAGCTGTCGGTGGTTCGCGGCAGCACGTGCGTGGCGCGGACCCGGCACTTGGTGCTCGGCGTGTTCGGCACTCTCCAGCTGAACTGGAGGCCGGTTGCCGCCGGAGCTATCTCCCTCCAGTTCGTGCCGTCATCGGTGCTGTATTCCAGGTGGACCGCGTCGGTCGGCTGCACGCCGGTCCAGGTGATGAGGGTGTCGAGGCCGGTCGGGTAGAACTCGCCTCCGTTCGGCCGAAGGATCGTCAGCGTGGGAGGGCCGTGCGCTTCCAGGAACCCTCCGGTCAGGTGCACGAGCGTTTCGCTGCATCCGTCGGTGACGACCCGAAGCTGGGCGTAGACGTAGCTCGAATCGGTCGGGGTGAAGGTGATCCACAGCGTGAGCGATCCGCCGGAGGCGAGGGTGAAGGGGGGCGGAGGAGGGGGCGGCATGATCACGAACCGGGGATCGGTGGTCGAGATCGAGCGCACCGTCAGATCGCCGCCGCGCGCTGAGATCGTTACCGGAAGCTGGCTGCTGGAGCCGGCGGGGACCGGCCCGAACTCCAGACCGGCGCTCGACGACACGGCCAGCGGCGTGGAGGATTCGGGAGCGAGATAGGAGATGGCCGAGGTCCAGCCGTCCCCCAGATTCGCCTCCACGTTCCGGACGCGGTCGCACGCCGGCACGCTCCGCCACTCGATGGTGCAGGGGGGAAGGTTCTGCGACTGGCTGAGGATACGCCTGTAGATGGTCTGCGTCTCCTCGACGGTCGACACATTCTCGAACCACGCGCCGCCGGTCTTCTCGGCAATCCGTTTCAGGATCTCCGGAGCCTCCACGCCGAGCGTGATGCAGTAGATCGCCACGTTGGCGTCGAGGGCGTCCTTGATGATCTTCCCCTCGGTACCGGCGGCCACGCCGTCGGTGATCAGCACCACCACGCGTCGGGACGACCCGCGGGCGGCGATCGGGATCGCCCCTCCCGGCGGCCGGAGGAACGCGGCGTCGAAATCGGACGCGCCGTTCGGCGAGAGCGCCGCGATCGCGTCGAGGAGCGTCTGCCGGTTGGTGGTGAAATCCTGATTCAGGTAGCTCAGGTTGCCGAAGCTCGTGACGGCGCACTCGGAGCTGCCGAGCGGCATCGCGGTGACCCACGCGGCGGCGGCCGCCTTCGCCATGTCGATCTTCCTCACCCCAGACCCGCCGATATTCTCCTCCATCGACTTCGAGATGTCGATCGACAGCACCGACGAGATCGGCGCCGGCGTGGTGTTCGGCGCGCAGGTGACGCGCGTGACGGTGCGCGCCGTGCCGTTCTCGATGATCGAGCAATCAGCCGGGGAAAAGCTCGTGACGCGCGCGCCGAGGACGTCGAACGCATAGAACTTCGCGGTGACCAGCGGAAAGCGGGTCGTGTCGATGTCGAACAGGCTGATGCTCCGTTGCGCCAGGGAGCAGGTCGTGGCCAGAACGATGCCGGTGATGATCATCGCGGCGAACCGAATCGCGGCGAGCCGGACGATGGCGAGCCTGTATGTGACGGAATGGCAATGTCCGTGACGAACGGTCATGGTTCGCACTCCTGCGTTGGATGAGCCCGGGGGCCGTCGGGAGCGATCCGTAGGGGAGATCGGTCCCGGTCGGGGAACATGTCGTCGTGGATGAGGCCGTTCGATTGCGCCGGAACGGGCGAAAATCGACGGTTCGAAAGGTGGAAGTGGGAGAGGAGTCGCGGCGGCCGACTCCGGTTCCGGATCGCCGTGCCGTCGCGATCGCCACCGACGGATGCTGCACCATCCCCCTGCACGCAACGGGTCTGCCAGAGGAGCCAGGGAGCCGATTCAACTCCGCCTCCCTCGGTGATAACACGTCGAATCGGATCAGGTTAGATCGCGGCGATAGAGCGTATGTGACCGGCTCGGAAAAGGTCGACGCCATTGAACGACGCCGGAAGCGCCGGCCGTGGCCGGAGCATCGGGAGAGCGCGAGGGAAGGGATGGGATGAGCGGATGTGGTGTGGGAACGGGGAGCGCGCCATCGGCCGACGTGCTCCCCGTGGATTCGTTATGCCTCGTCCGGGGCGGGACGCTCCAGCCCCTCGATCACCGAGGAGATCTCCGACCAGTGGGAGAGGATCGCGTCGGCGGCGGTCTCCTGCTCGGCGTACTTGGCGTGGGAGTCGCCGCGGTAGAGGATGGCGCGCATGCCGGCGCGGCGTGCCCCAACGATATCGGTCCGCTCGATGTCGCCGATGTGGGCCGCCTCGGCCGGGGAGGCATCGAACGGGGCGAGCGCCCGGGCGAAGGCCTCCGGATGCGGCTTGGCGACGCCGGTCTCGTCCGAGAAGCTGAACGCCTCGAAGTAGCGGGCGATGCCGTTGAGCTCCATCAGCTCGCGAAGGATCGAGCCGGGGGAGAAGGCGGTGTCGGAGATCAGCGCGAGCCGGGCGCGGCCGGAGAGGTACTCCAGCCCCTCCCGGACTCCCGGAAGGAGGACCGGCGGATGATCGAGAACCCCGCGCTCGAAGATCTCCGCGACGCGGTCGATCAGCGCCTCGCCGACATCGAGCCCGAGCCGCGCGTAGATCTCCCGGACCATCTCCCCGGAGGTCGGCGTCCGCTGGTGGTTCAGCCAGTGGTCGTCGAAGTAGCTCCAGATGTCGGTGTACGTCTTCTCCAGATCCTCCAGCTCGCAGCTCAGTCCGGCCTCCACGATCGCCTCGTGCAGCGCGCGCCGGCGGACGTCGTTGCGATGCGGCCCTCCGGTGGAATCGAAGAGGGTATTCCAGAAGTCGATGGTCACGACGGTAATCGGCATGGCGTGCCTGAATGGGAGTGAGTTGAGAGGATTAGGCGAGCTCGTAGGTCACCGTCGAGCCGCGATCGCCGGAGGCGGGGGCTATCACCAGCCGGCGGTTGATCCGCTCGCGGAGCGCGCCGACGTGAGAGATCACGCCGATCGCCCGGTGCTGCGAGCGGAGCCGGTCCAGCGAATCGAGCACGGTCTCCAGCAGCTCGTGATCGAGCGTGCCGAACCCCTCGTCGAGGAAGAAGAACTCCAGCGGCGACCGTCCGAGCTGGATGGTATCCGACAGCGCCAGCGCCAGCGAAAGGGAGACCAGGAAGGTCTCTCCGCCGGAGAGGGAGCTGGTGCTCCGCTCGCCGCCGCCGTTGCCGTGGTCGCGGATATAGAACCCGTCGGAGGAGCGGGTGCAGAGCTCCAGGCGCCCGCCGGTGAGGGATTCGAGCTGGAGCGAGGCGCGTCGGCAGACTTCGGCCAGGCGCTCGTCGGCCAGGTAGTTCACGAAGGCATTGCCGGTCAGATAGCGCCGCAGCTGTTCGATCGTGGCCGCCCGCTGCTCCACCTCCTGCTGCTGCTCGAGCGCGCGCCGGAGCTCGGCGTTCTTCTCAACGCAGGTGGTGTAGCTCCGCTCGGCCGCGCCGCTGGCGGCGATGCTCAGATCGCGCTCCCGGCGGGCGCTCTCCTGCGCCTGGCGGATGTCGGCCAGCTCCCGCTCGTCGATCGTCCGTCCGGCGATTGCCCCGGCCAGCTCGTCCAGCTTGCGCCTGGCCTCGCGGAGCTCCGCCTCGATCGCGTCCGACTCCTCCTTCCGGCGCCGGAGCTCCGGAAGGTCGAGCATCGAGCGTCGCAGCTCCTCGACGCCGGCAAACCCCTGCTCCTCCAGCTGAAGCCGGAGATCCCGTTCCAGCCGGTCGCGCTCCACCTCGTTGCCGCAGTGCGTGGTCCATTGGGTCTTGGTCTCCACCTCGCGCACGCGCGCCTCGGTGCGCGCGGCGTCGTAGGCGGTGCGGGTCTCCTCCAGCTCGCGGCGGAGCATGTCGCGCCGCTCCTCGGCGTGGCGGATGGTCCCGGCCAGATCATCGGAGGCGCGGTAGCCATCGGGGAGCGCCGCGAGCATCGCGTCGATCTCGCCGCGGTGGCGCTCGAGCTCGGCGTCCAGCTGGGCCAGGCGGGCCACGTTTCCTTCATGGGCCCGTCGCGCCTCGGCAAGCTCCGCGGCGGCGGCATCCCGCTCCTCGCGCAGCGTCTTCAGCGCGCGCCCGCTCTCGTCGCTCTCCTTCTCGACGGCTTCGGCCTCGCGGTCCCGTTCGGCAAGCCTTTCCAGCTCCTCCCGGAGCCCATCGAGCGTCCGCCCGTTGGCATCCGCCGCGAGGCGCGATCTCAGGGCGTCCCTTCGCGCGCTCAGCTCGCCGGCCTCCCGCTCGGCCGCTTCCAGAGTCCGGCGCATCTCCTCGCGTCTGGCCACCAGGGCGGCGGTGGAGGAGGCCAGATCGGTGAGCGTTGTCCGCGCCGAGGCCAGCTCACTCTCGATGGCGGCCAGCTCCGAGGTCAGGCGCTCGATCTCCGCCGCGGCCGCGATCCCGGCCTGCTTCGTGTCGTCGGAGAGGATGCGCAGCCCCTCGATGGAGGCCACCGGGCGCACCACGCCGACGGCGGCGAGCTTCTCATCGATCTGGGCACGCAGGGCGACGATACGGGTGTCGATCTGTCCGATCGCTCCCTGCGCCGTGTCGCGCTCCGTGTTGAGCTTCACGCGCCCCTCGCTCACCGCGTAGAAGCCCGCCTCGGCCTGGCGCATCTCCATTTCGCGCGACGCGACCGCGTGGCGCGCGATCTCCACTTCCTCCACGGTGTGGGCGGCCTCGGCGTGCGGCGTCGGATGCTCGTGCGATCCGCAGAGGGGGCAGGGGAGGCCATCCTCCAGCTCGCTGGCGATGGTCGCCAGCAGTGTGCGCCGCTCGATCCCGACAAGCAGCTCGCGCGCGGCATCCAGGCGCTCCTGAGCCATCCGGCGCTCGTCGATCGCCCGATCGAGCTTCATCATCGATCGCTGAAGCTCGGTCTCGAAGCGTTGAAGCTCCGCCACCTTCCGCGTCCGATCCTGTTGCTGTTCGTCGATCTGCGTCCGAAGATGGCCGATATCCTTCTGTACATCGTCGATGATCCGGTAGTGCTCCCGGAGGCCGTCGCGCTCCTTCACGCGGCGCGCAAGCTGCTCCCTCGCGGCCGCGAGCGCCGACTCCAGCGCGGCCACCCGCGCGCGGCACTCCGACTCGCCGGAGCTTGCTCCGGCCAGCGTCCGTTCCAGCAGCTCGAGCTCCCGTCCCTGGCCGGCGGCCGATTCCCGCCTGGTTGCCAGGGAGGCTTCCAGCAGCGCCTCTTCCCGGACAAGCTCCCTGATTCTCTCGTGGCGCTCGCGCTCCTCCGGGGCCACCCGAAGCTCGCGGCGCCTCAGATCCAGCGCCTCATGCTCCCGCTCTCCGGCGGCCACCGCGGCGGCGCGCGCTCCGTGCGCGTCGGTAAAGGCCGAAAGGCGCTCTCCGGAGATCGCGCGGGCTCGGTCGAGCTCGCGGCGCTCCTCCTCGCGTCGGCGGCGCTCCTCGATTCCCTCGGCGGCGCGCTTGAGCGCGGCGATCGCCTCGCAGATCGGGTCGTGGTCGCCGTCGTGGCGCTGCTGGGCGTGGAGAAAACGATCCATGGCGGCGTGGCTCACGTCCGAGGCCTGCCGGCTGGCCTCCACGGCCAGGTTGTAGCTCTCCTCGGAGCGCGCGAAGGTGTGTGCCGCGTTCTCGGCGGCGATCAGCGCGGGGTGGATCAACCGTCCCCGCTCGGCGCGGTCGATCGCGCCGCGGAGATCGCGCAGCCGCTCCTGGCGGCGTGCCCGCTCCTGTCCGGCCCTGACCAGGCGCTCGTACTCGGCCAGCAGCCCGGTCAGCTCCTCGGCCTCGCGCAGCCGACGGTCGGCCAGCTCGAAGCGGTCCTCGGCGGCGCGGCTGGCCACGAGCGCCTCCTCGAGGGCCAGGCGACAGGCTTCCAGGGCCTCGTCGTCATACGTTTTCAGCTCGGCGATCCGGCCTCCCTGGCCGGCCAGGAGGGTCTCCATCTCGGAGCCGCGGAGGGAAAGCTGGGAGCGGAGCCGCTCGCCGAGATCGTGGAGGCCGAACAGGCGCTGCATCACCTCGCCCCGCTCGGCCGGCTTCAGGGTGAGAAGATTCGAAAATGCTCCCTGCGGCAGGATCACGGCGCGGAGAAAATCGTCGGCCCCGAGGCCGATCAGCTCCTGGATCTTCCCCGGCTCCTGCGGGCGGCCGTCGAGCTCCTTCTCCTTTTCGGCGATCGGCACCCTCAGTCCGTCCCGATGCTCGCTCAGGCGCGCGCGCTTGGTGGTGATGCCCCCTTTCTTTTTCTCCCGCTCCAGCAGCCGCTCGATCGTGTAGCGCTTCCGTTCCCCCTCGACCACTACCTCGAAGGTGAAGCTGACCGAGCATCCCCGCTCCCGCATGTTGATGATGCCCCCTTTCCCTTTCGGGGCGCGCTTCACCTCGCCGTAGAGCGCCAGGGTGATCGCGTCGAGGATGGAGCTCTTGCCGCTGCCGGTCGGCCCGAAAATGCCGAACAGCCCCTCGGCCAGGAGCGGCTCGAACTGAATCGTCTGTCGCTCGCGGAAGCTGTTGAGCCCGGTGATCTGGAGTTCTATCGGTCGCATACGGTTCGGAGCGGGAGGGGGGGAGAACGGTCCTCGCGATGAGGCCGGAAGCCGGCTCGGTCCGCGTCCGGTCCCGGGTGCCACGGCGGCCTCGGGAGGGGGACGGAAGAGAGAGCGGTTGCCAGACGATAAGTTACGAACGGGCATCCACGATCCGCGACGCCAAGCGTTCGAATACGTGACAGACGCGTCCGGCGCGTCGGGATCCCGCAGGTTCAGATGCCCGCGTCGCGGTGCCCGGCCGGGAGCATGCCGCCGCGCCAGTTGCCCGGCGGGTGGCCGACCACCGGAAGCTCCAGGTAGAGCCGGTTGTCCGGATCGGCCTTCGGCAGCTCCCCGAAGCTGAGCACATCCATCGGGCAGCTCGTCACGCAGGCCGAGCAGCGGACGCACTGCACGTCGTTCATCGGAATCCCCTTGTTGGCGTAGCCCATCACGTCGATCCCCATGTGGCAGACCGAGGTGCAGACGTTGCAGCTGATGCAGCGCTCCTTCCGGGCGAAGATCCTGTACTTCGTGAAGCGGGCGTAGATGTGCATCAGCGCCGCCAGGGGACAGAGGAAGCGGCACCAGGTCCGCCCGGAGAGGACCACGTAGAGCCCGAGGCCGACCACGCCTGCCATGAGGATATCCACGACCACCGCGTAGATCCGTTCCCCCTGGCCGGCCATGGCGCCGACGTCGAGTCCGGCCAGATGCCCTCCGGCGGCCGCGCCGAGGAGCTTGATCAGGGTGAGGAGGAAGACGAAGAGAAGCACCCACTGCCCGGCATTCTCCCAGCGCTTGGCCGCGGGGCCGTGCGGGGCGGCCGACCGATAATCGTCGCCGAGCGTTTCGGCCAGGCCGCCGCAGGAGCAGACCCAGCCGCAGTAGGCTCCCTTGCCCCATTTCCAGACGATCGCCGGGATGATCACGAAGGTCTGCACGAAGGAGACGACCAGCCAGAAGGTCGTCGGCTGGTCGGTGAAGAGGTTGTAGAGGAAGAGTGGCCAGGCGAGCACGAGCCCGTAGGCGCGCCAGAACTCCGGCTCGCTCCCCCCCTGGGGGATCGGAAAGGCATTCCGGACGATCCAGGAATCGGCCGTGAGCGCTCCCGATTTCCAGAGGGCCGGGAGCACCAGCAGCGGCAGGATGAAGAGGGGGATCACCTGCACCGCCATCAGCGTCCAGGTCTGGAGCTTCACGTAGCGGGTCGGCGTCCGCCGGATGCGCCGGAGGCCGAAGACCACGATCGTGATCGAATAGAGGAGGGAATACCAGGTCGCGGTGTCGATCCCGGCCAGGCGAACGCCGAAATAGCGGTCGCCGGCGTAGGCTCCGCAGACCAGGAGCGTCGCCCCCGCGATGTAGAGGGGAGTGAAGCGGACCCGTCGGAGCACGCCGGCGGCGACACCGGGCGCGGCGACACCGGGCGCGGCGCCGCCGGCGCGAAGACGGCGGATTAGCAGGGCCGTCGAGAGTCCGATCACCCCCAGGAGGCTTCCCCAGGCGACCAGATCGATCAGAAGCTCGCGCCAGCCATACCAGGAGAAGCCGGCCGTGTCGGCGAACCGGCCGAGCGCCAGCGACGGGATCGCGAGGAGCCGATCGAGCCCGTCGCGGAATCCGGAGGGGGGATCGGCTCCCCAGACCGTCGACTTCTTGCCGAAATAGATCACCGAGGCGATCAGCAGGCCATAGATCATCAGAAGTCGGCGCCCGCCATCCCATGCGCCTCGTATCTTCACGCCGCAACGCCGGAGCAGATCCACCGGCGGGCGCCGTCCGATCATGACGTAGACGGCGTCGTTCTCGATCCGGGAGGCTCCGTCGGGGGAAATGAGGGTTACGTGTAACCGTTCGACCCGTTGAAGTGTAGTTTGGAAGGCGACCGTCAGCTCCGCCCTACCTTCGAGCTCCCGAAGTCGCCTGAGATTCCGTTGGCGGACCCGTGCAAGGGATGTTCCGCGATGACAGAGAAGAACGCTGTTCCCCCGCTCGGCCAGCGCCATGGCGGTCTCGACCGCGGAATCTCCTCCCCCCACGACCACGATGCGCTCCCCCCGGTGCGCGCCGGGGTCGATGAGACGGTGATGTACCTTGTCCAGATGTTCGCCCGGGATGCCGAGCGTCCGGGCACTCCCCGTCCGACCCACCGCGAGCGCCACGCGTAGCGCGCGGTAGCTCCGCTCCCCCGATTCCGTGCGCGCGGTCACGATGAAGTGATCCCCTACCCGTCGCACGGCCTGAACGATTTCTCCAGTCCGTATCGGCAGATCGAATCCGGCCAGCTGGTCGCGAAGCGCCTCGAGCAGGCTTTCCCGCGTTCCCGGCGGCGTCTTGAGCGTCGCCCTGGGAACCAGGTGCTCCGGCTCGCTGAAAATCGGCTTGCCCGGTGGAAAGTCCTCCACCGTGGCGAACGGCTCGGTTGCCTCCAGGATCATCGTGGCGTAGCCTCGCCGGGCGGCTTCCGCGCCGGCGGAAACGCCCGCCGGGCCGGCCCCGACGATCAGCAGGTCGAGCATCGCGTCCTCCGCGCGATCGGCGTCCTCCCGGCGATGCCGCCTTCGCAGGCGCGAGAGGTCATCGTCGCGATCGAAGTGGTCGAGGAGCGTCACCCCGGATTCGGCGGCGAGCTTGAGCAGCGGAATGCCGGTCAGATCGCCGATCACGTAAAGGCCGTGGACGCTCGTCTGGCCGTCGGCGTCGAGGACCGGAAGCGGGTCGGTATCGCCGGCGAAGGTGCCCGACTGAAGCCAGGAGAAATATCTCGACAACAGGCGCATGGCCGCGGGAAGATGAATGAGAGGGAAGAGGCCCGGCGTGCCGCGGCATGCCACGGGGCGCCGCGGGCGCCGAGAGCCTACATGTATCCACATGATACGAAGTGACAGGCGCGGGAGGAATGCCGTGTCTATGAGGTTGAACTACGGAGAGGAAAGATGATCGGGATCTGCAATTAGAATCCCCTTCGTCCTTCAATAGGGATGAACCGAGAAACGAGTGAATACCGCTCACCCCTCAGCCTCCATGGAGGCGTTCTTCCCCCTTCCCCGATGAGACCGCGCGCCGGTCACGCTCCGAACGATTTCAGGTTATACTCGACATACATACGGGAGACAGAGCTACAATGACTACATGGCTTCCTATCCGAGCCATCATCGTTTCGGCCCTCGCGGTCGCCACGACCGTTGGCGCCTATGCAGGTGGAGGAATCGACCAGCAGCAGCAGTCCACCCAGCAGCCCGTGGCCGCCGAGCCGGCCGGATGCGGAACGGCGCTCATGAATGAGACCGACCCAACCGTCGCGCTGGCCAACACGGCGCGTCAGAACCCGGATGTCTACCAGCGGATGCAGCAGCGGCATCTGATGCCGAGCCCGGCGCTGATGAAGCGGAGCTCGGGCGGCATGGAGTGGACGTTCAACGTCTTCAATCGCGTCACCAACTCCTACGATCAGGTGAACGCCACCTCCGTCTTCGAGGGAAAGTTTGCCCGTATCTGGGTCGATAACACGGTGACGAACGTCACGCCGAGCATCATCGCCCAACTGGCGCGCGCGCTGGACACGGCCACGTCGTCGACCTCGCGCAACCCGAAGCAGGGAATCATCCAGAACGATATCGATGTCTACGGCCCGGTGCCGGTCAACGGAACCTTCGGCGATCGCGTCACCGACTTCCTGCTGACCGACATCAAGGACAACACCGTCGGCGCCTCGGTGCTCGGATTCTTCTACCGCTCGGATCTCGAGCCGGGCGATGTGGCCTCCAACAACATGAACCTCCTCTACATCGACTCGAAGGAGGGGCTGCAGGGGGGGATCAACTCGCTGCTGAGCACGGTGGCCCACGAGTTCCAGCACCTGCTTCATTACACCCGGAACAAGTATTCCGAGACGATGTACAACGAGGGGTGCAGCGAGGAGGCAAGCCTGCTCAACGGCTACATGGACCGCGGCAACTCCCAGTTCATGTCGAACACGAACATCGATCTGTTCCGCTGGAGCGACGGCGCGCTGGTGACCGCCGATTACGAGCGGGCGATGACCTTCACGCACTACATGGCCGAGCAGTTCGGCGAGCGCTTCCTCTATGAGCTCGTCGGCGAGAAGTCGAGCGGCATCGGACGCATCGACAAGGCGCTGGCCAAGGTCGGCAGCTCGTCGAGCTCCGCCGAGGTGCTCTCGAACTTCGCGGTGGCCAACTACCTCCGCGGCAACGACGACCTCCGCTTCGGCTACACGCTGCCGATCAAGAGCGGCGGCATCCCGAAGTCGAAGGCCTACACCATGCCGACCGTTCCGGCCGACACGACGATGCAGATCCAGCGCTACGCGACGACCTACCTGACGTTCAACAACTCGTCGAAGCTGGCCACCGGCATGCGGGTCAACTTCAGCTCCGACAACGCCTGCACCGTGATGGCGATGTGCTTCCGGAACAACGGCGTCGAGATCAGGCAGTTCGCCGCCGGCCAGAGCTACGTCATCGGCGACTACCGCCCGTACGAGAAGGTGGTGCTCGCGGTGGTGAACACCTCCAACTTCGCGCAGACCGTGGAGCTGAAGGCCACGCAGCTCACCCTCGGCGTCGCCGACCAGGGAGCCGCCTCCGCCGCCTCGTTCGCGCTGACCAGCGCGCCGAACCCCTTCATGGGAACGACCACGATCGGCTTCACGACGCCGAGCGCCGGCCCGGTGTCGCTGAAGATCTTCGATGCCCGCGGCAACGAGGTCGCGTCGCTGATCGACGGCGATCGCTACGAGGCGGGAGAGCATCAGGTGGTGTTCAACGCCGAGGATCTGCCGAACGGCTACTACATGGCGCGCCTGATGCAGGGTGAGCAGACCACGAGCCGCTCCCTGGTGCTGCTGAAGTAAGTGCCGGCCGGTGCCGCGAAAACGGGCACCACGGCTTCCGGACAGGATGATCGACGGCCCGCGCTCCGCGAAGGAGCGCGGGCCGTCGTCGTTTCGGAGCTCGGGAAAGGGAGGAGATCCGCCGGGGACGGGTCCGGGGCCGGCTCTCCGGAGAAACATCGGAACGAGCGGGAAGGGGAGTAACCGGAGCGGCGGTGGCGTGTCACGACTTCGCGCCGCCGGGCCCGCACCGCCCGGTGCGCGCGGTCGGGCCGGCGCCGCCCGGATTCGTCCGGGTGACGGAACCTTCGGCCCGACTGTGAGGTCTCACATCCGAAGCGTGTCTTATCGCTTGGGTCTTCCCCGACGGAGCTCGCGGCCACGCGCGCTCCGAAGCTCGCGCCGGAGCTTGCGGTTGATCCACTCCTGGGTATCTTCTCGCCCCGGAAGTGACGGCGGGCGGGATGGCTCCAATGAGGTCTTCTCGTCGTTTTCGATGAATCACTCATCGCGTGATCCCATGAACGGTCGTTCCTCCATGCACTCGGCGGGCGCATACCTCGCCGCGACCACGCTTCTTCTCCTTACCCTTCTGTTCGCGCCTCCGGCCCGCGCCCAACTCATCGGAGTGTCGACGGGACTGTTCGAGTTCCAGCCGACCCCCTGTGATTCCTCCTCCTGCGAGACCTTCGACTTCGTCAGCGGCGCCGGGACGGCCTACCAGGTGATCGGCGTGAAATGGCGGGACGCGCTCGTCTTCCGGATCGATTCGAGCTTTGTCCTCCCGATCTCGGTCAACAGACGGGATACGCTGAAGATCCCGATCTGCTTCAGGCCGGGCCGGCGGGGGAAGGTGACCGATTCGCTGGCGATCATCGCGCGGACCTCCACCGGACTCGACACCTTCCGGGTGCGCGTTACCGGACGGGGCATCGGCCCGGCGCTCGACGCCTCGCCGATCGTGCTGAACTTCCCGAAGACCAATCCTCCCGCCGTCGCCACCCTCCGGATGTGGATCCGGAACGTCGGCGAAACCCCCTACGACCTCTTCCCATCGGCGCTCCCGGTGACCCCTCCGTTCAGCGTGACGACCACGCTGCCGGTGACGATTCCCCCGGGGGATTCGGTCGCGATCGACATCCAGTTCAAGCCGGTGGAGCGAGGCATCTACGCGCTGCCGATCGACCTTCCGGCCGGATGCGACCGGACGCTCCAGATCGCGCTGAACGGCTCGACCGATCTGATCGGCACCGGCGCCGTGCTTCGCGCCAGCAAGGTCGGCTTCAATCCGGTCAACAACGAGATCATCCCCTGCGGCGAAACCGTCTGTACCGACGTGACGATCTCCAACGTGGGAAACGCGACGCTGGTGATCGACTCGCTCCGCTGGAAGGATGGCTCGCGCGGCTACAAGGTGGTGCCGCAGCCGGAGCTCCCGATCTCGGTGCCGCCGAACGGGGAGAAGAAGCTGACCGTCTGCCTGGACAGCCGCAACCGCGGAACGCTCCGCGACACGCTGGTGATGATCAACAACAACCGGAATCCGATCGCCTTCGGCATGGTGATCGACATCAGCCGGAGCATGGACTCCAACATGTTCTGCACCGGCGGCCCGGTGACCCGAATCGAGGAGGCGATCACGCAGGGAAAGGCGTTCCTGGCCAACACCATCCTGAACATTCCCTCGATCTCGCTGCAGGATCAGATCGCCATCAGCGCCTACTCGACCAGGTCGCGCAACGATCTGACCCCCTATGTCCGACATCTCTACCCGCTGACCGACGTGACCGATCCGGTCCGGATCGCGGCGCAGAACTCCCTGAACTCGCTCGTCACCATCGGCGGCACGCCGACCGGCTTCGCCCTGCGCGACATGGTCGACACGCTGCAGAAGAGCCGGCTCGACAACAGGGTGATCGTGCTGCTGACCGACGGCGACGCCACCGACGACAACGGCAGCACCAGCGCCAAGACCGTGGCCGCGCTGGCCGTCTCCCGCGGCATCCGGATCTTCACGATCCGCATCAGGCAGGGGGCCAGCTCGGTCGATTATCTGCAGACCCTGTCGCAGACCACCGGCGGCGCCTCCTTCAACGCGGAGGATTGCGAGGGACTTCAGCAGTCGTTCGAGCGGATCACCGATATCGTCAGCCGCGGCGGCGCCTACCTGGAGCCGTTCGCCATCTCGGTGACCGCGCCGCAGCTGGCCGGCTCGCGCGACCTCCGCTTCGATTCCACCGAGGTCGGCCGCGACACCTGCACCATGCTCACCCTCTCCAACGTCGGCGAGGGAACCGCGACCATCTCCTCGCTGGCCGACCTCCACTTCACCGACGACCAGGGGAATCCGATCCCGGACTTCGAGGTGGAGTCGTCCACGACCTTCCCGATCCAGATTCAGGAGTCGGAGCAGGCCGACGTCACCATCTGCTTCCATCCGACGAGGATCAGGACCCGGAGCGCGAAGCTGAAGATCGCCTACAACAGCTGCGGCGAGGATGGCTACACGCCGCAACTGACCGGCGCCGGTTTCGCCTGGGCGGGGCTGCGCGTCGACGACGAGCGGATCGGCCTGCCGGGGGATCTTGTCACGATGCCGATCTACGTGGACTCGCTGATCGCTCCATACGAGGTAGAGAAGATCGATTACCGGATCTCGTGGGACGCGACGATGCTCGACCTCCGGAGCGTTACCCCCGGCCCGGTGACCTCCGGCGCCGCCGGGGAGATCCGGATCGACAGCGTCACGATGGCCAACGGACGGGCCACGGCGCGGATCGTCGCCACCGGCAAGATCTTCGCGGGGGATGACGTGCTCGGCTCGCTCGAGTTCCTCGTGCTCCGCGGCGATTCGCTCGGCTCGCGGGTGGAGCTCACCTCCGGCACCTTTGCCGACGGAAATCCCTACGCGCGCCTGACCAACGTCGGCATCATCGCGCTCGACTCCACCTGCTTCCGCTCCGGCAAGCCGATCCGCTATCTGGCCCCGGGGGCGAAGGTCTCGGCCGGCGAGCTGACGCCGAGCCTCTCGCGCGGCGGGACCGTCACGCTGCCGATCGAGGCAAGCGACGCCGCGCGCGTGGAGGTGACCTTCTACGACGCGACCGGCACCGTCGCGCTCCAGACCGCTCCCAGGATCGTCGAGGCGGGGAAGAGCGATCTGCCGATCGCGGTGGAAACGCTCGCCACCGGGGAGTACTTCGCGGTGATCCGGACCAACTCCGGAGAGACCATTCTTCGCAAGCTCAAGCTCGTTCGCTGACCAGGACCATATCGACGGACCATGCAAATGATGTCATCGACATATACCCGAGGCCGGCGAGCGCTCCATGATGGAGATGCGGCCGGCGACCACGCGGGGGGGAGATCCTCCCGGAAGATCTCAGGAGCCCGCCTGCTCCGGTGGTGCGCGCAGCCGCTGCTGATCGCGCTCCTCTCGACCGTCGCGCTCGCCCAGGGAGGACGCGGCAGCGACAACATTCTCTACCCCCAGCCGATCCTCCCGAGCTACGTCGGCATCGACGGCGGCTACGCCTGGTGGAATGCCAAGGCGAGCTTCGGTGTCTCCGACCAGACGCTCCCCTGCGCGCTCTTCGGCGACGGAAGCGGCTCAGGCGCCACCTTCGGCGCCCGACTGCTCCACAACGTCACCCCCTGGCTCATTCTGTCGCCGCGCATCCGGTGGGAGTCGCGCGCCAGCACGTTCGTGACGCCGCTCGATGACGAGCCGATCCGCGACGTGGGCGGGACCACCGGGACGCTCCATCAGGAGGCGCAGGTGGACGCCACGCTCGGCGCCCTCTCGGCCGATCTGCTGATCGGCTTCCGGAGTCCGAAGCTCGGCCTCTACGGCGTGCTCGGCCCGTCGGTCGGGCTGGCCACCGGCGGCACCTACGACTACAAGGAGCGGGTGCTCGGCCCCGCCGGCTATGTCTACGGCGATAACGGCGCCAGCGAGCACACGCTCCGCTCCGGCGGCTCGTTCGATCGCTATCAGAAGATCACGATCAGCGCGCGCGCCGGCATCGGCTACATCTTCGACGTCGGGGATTTCGCGATCAACCCCGAGGTGCTCTACAGCCTCCCGATCACCTCCACGCTCGACGCTCCGGACGAGCTGAAGCAGAGCGGGGTGATGGCCATGCTCGGAATCCTTTACTACATCGGTGAGTGACATGCTCTCAATGATCAGCCGCTTCCGTCGATCCGGTGTCCGCGCGGGGCTCTCGCTCCTGGCGCTGCTGGCCGCGGCCTCGCCGCTGGCGGCGCAGCGCTATCACGATCCCGACGAAACCCGCTACGCCGTCGTGAATCTGGAGGCGGCCAATTCCCCCGCGGACGAGTACGCGCCGTACGTGGCGCCGAACGGACGCTGGCTCTACTTCACCAGCTCCAGAGGGGGGAACGCCGATCTCTACCGGATCGCGCGGGAGGGGGGCTCCTGGGGAGCACCGGTTCTGCTGGAGGATCCGGGGGTGAACACCCGCCGGGATGACGGCGCGTTCAGCATGCCGCTGCCGGCCGCCACGCAGCTTCTCGATCTCGACGCCGACGCGCTCCGCCGGATGAACGTTCCGGCGATCGGCGTGCTCACCGGCGGAAAGCGGCGCGGCAGCGCCGGCGACGCCGATATCTTCCTGGTCAACGTCGACGAGGGGGATGGCTCGCTCCACGACGTTGCGCCGATCGAGGCGATCAACACCGACGCGTGGGAGTCGCAGCCGGCGATCGCGCCGGACGGGAGCTACATCATCTTCAGCTCGACGCGGGAAGGGGGGCTCGGCGGGAAGGATCTCTACGTCAGCACGCGGGGCGCCGACGGAACGTACGGCACCCCGGTCAACCTCGGCCCGAAGGTCAACTCCTCCGGCAACGACGTTTCCCCGTTCATCGCGCCGGACGGCAACACGCTCTATTTCTCGACCGACGGGCGTGGAGGGATGGGAGGCGCCGACATCTTCGTCTCCCGTCGCGATCCGTTCGGCGAGTGGCGCGAGCCGGTCAATCTCGGCCCGAGGATCAACACCTCGGCCAACGAGCTCTTCTTCGTCGGCGTGGGGCGGCGCGTCTGCTACTTCGCCTCCGATCGTCCGGGAGGGAAGGGGGGCTTCGACATCTACCAGGCCACGCCGAACATCTTCGCCCCGGATTATTCCCTCTTCCATGTCGATCTGCGGGACACGCTCTCCGGCACCTCGCTGGCGGGGAAGGTGAAGGTGACCGATCCGGAGCTCGGCATCACGGTGGCGGACCTCGATCTCTCCTCCGACCGCTCGGTGGAGCTGCCGCTGCTCGGCGGCCGCGCGTACGGCTTCGAGGTGACGGTGCCCTCGCTCGGCGAGCGCCGCGCCTTTCAGGTGAGCCAGTTCCCGATCGACACGGTGGTGACCTACGCGGCGAACTTCGGCGTGGTGCCTCCTCCGCCCCCGCCGCCGCCACCACCACCCCCGCCTCCTCCTCCGCCTCCCCCGAAGCCGCCCCATTTCGTCAACGGCTTCGACAACGTCCGGCTGCCGATGTTCGTCAGCGGCTACTACCGGACGAACACGGTGAAGTCGCTGGAGGATCTGAAGAAGCGGCAGTCGAAGGGGGATCTGAAGACGCAGACCTACATCGCCAACGTGGCGACCGATCAGGACATGTACGATCGCTACGCGAAGATGGCCAAGCAGGCCGAGGCGGCGTTCGCCGAGTTCGCGAAGCTCTGCACGACGACCTACTTCCCGCAGTATCTGCGGTATCTGGACAGCTCCAACCCGCGGCCGCAGGAGTATCTGGAGATCACCGTGCGCGCCTACACCGATCCGCGCCCGATCGAGGGGTATTACTACGAGAAGCCGACCAGCTTCCTCGACTCCGCCGGCACCGAGCACACGGTGCAGCATGGCGAGTCGCTCGACAACTTCAAGCTGGCCGGGCTGCGCGCCTTCTACACGATGCAGTACCTCGATCAGATCATGACCGGCTCGTCGAAGAAGAAGGTGGATGCCTACACGGCGCTCGTGAAGCGCGGGCTGATCAAGTGGCGCGCCGTCAGCGGCAACGTGAGCGAGCTGGTTTCCAGCGACGGCGAGGAGGACGAGGGAACCAAGCGGAGGATCCGCGTCGAGTTCCGGCGCGTGGCTCCCGACGGAAGCACGGTGCCGGACGAGCCGGAGGGCTCCTGATCTCCGGATTGCCGGGGTATGACCATGAAACAGGAAGGGCGGTCCATCGGGACCGCCCTTCGTCGTTACCGCGCGGAAGCGATGCGTCGCGCATCGCCCGGCTCAGAAGTTCTCGGGGTTGAGGGGGGTCAGCTTCTCGTGAACGAAGTTGCGTCCCTTCCGGATCAGTTCGCCGTCCAGGTAGACATCGGCGCCGATGCAGACCAGATCCCAGTGGATCGAGCTGGCGTTCCCGTTCGGCGCGATATCGTAGGCCTGCCCCAGGGTCAGGTGGTTCGAGCCCCAGATCTTCTCGTCGAAGAGGATATCGTACATCGGGCGATCGATGTAGGGATTGGTGCCGAAGGAGAACTCGCCGAAGCGGCGGGCTCCCTCGTCGGTGGAGAGGATCGCCTCGAGCGCCGGCTGGTTGCTCGAATCGAAATCGGTCACCACGCCATCCTTCACCACCAGCTTGACGAACTCGAACGGCTTGCCGTCATACACCGACGGGACGTAGGTGATGGTGCCGTTGACCGATTCGAGGATCGGGGAGGAGAAGATCTCGCCATCCGGGATGTTGAGGTCGCCGGCGCAGGGGATCCAGTTCTGTCCCTCGATCGAGAAGCGGATATCGGTTCCCTCGCCGACCAGGTGAAGCTCCTTGCCGGCGGCCAGCAGCTCGTGCAGCGGCTTCATCCGCTCGTCCAGCAGGGAGTAGTCGAGCAGGCAGGCGTTGTAGTAGTAGTCGGCGAAGAGGTGGGTCGGCATCTTCGCGTTCATCGCGAAGGCGGGGGAGGGGTAGCGCATCACGCACCAGCGGGTGTTGTTCACTCGCTCGCGGGTATGCACCGGATGGCCGTACTCGTCGGCGTAGGCCTTGGCCGCATCGGCGCTGACGCCGCTCAGCTCGTAGATGTTCTCGCTGGCGCGGATGCCGACGTAGACATCCATCTCCTTCATCAGCGGCAGGCCGCTGACGTCGCGCATCGCCGACCAGAGCTCGCGCGTCCCCCGCTCGCGGATGATCCGCTCGGTGTCGGTGTCGCGGATCATGACGAAGGGAACCGCTCCGGCGTCGAGCACGGCGCGGGTCATCTCCTGCGCCAGGTGGATGCCGTTGGTGCCGAAGAGCTCGATCATCACGTTGTCCCCGGCGGTGGTCTTCGTCGAGTAGGAGATGATCTTGTCGGCCAGTGCCTTGTTTCTGGGATCGAACATGGGAACCGGTTGAAGGAAATGGATGTATGGAAAGGGGAAGTGCCCCCGGCCCTTCCCCTGATACGATCGCGTGCAACGGTCACGTGCAACGGTCGCACGCCGGCCCGGTCCGGACCGGCGGTGGCTATCCCTCGGCGGCCGGTCGCTCCCTGAGGAGCCGCTCGAGCGAGAGATACGATTTCGGATAGTAGATCAGGAAGATGCCGCCGGCCAACAGCGCCAGATCCTCGACTACCTTCTTCCAGCCGACCTTCTCGCCACCGCCGGCGGCGATATCCTTGGCCGAGACGAAGCATCCGCAGTCGATGGTCAGGCCGCGCGCCATGGCGCTCAGAATCGCGACCAGGAAAAGAGCGAGGAGGAGCGCGGTCACCAGCGCCGCGCCGCGAACCGCGACCCCCGCCAGCAGGAGCACGCCGGCCACGATCTCCGTCCAGACGAAGAGGAGGGCGGCGATGTTCACCATCGAGAGGGGGAGAATCCTGTAGTTATAGATGGCGTGGCCGAAGGCATCGAGCGCCGTCAGCTTCTCGGCGCCGGCGATCAGGAAGACCAGGCCGAGGGTGATCCGGACCGCCATCGAGACGGTCATCGCGGCCGGGCTGGAGGGATGGAATCCCCGCCGGGGCTCGTGGACCGCGTGCGCCTGTCCGTTCTGCGGTGCGCCGACCGCCGTGATCCGTTCCTCCATCGTCATTCACCTCCCGTGAACGGCAGTTTCCGCTCGGTCCACTCGGTGGTTCCACCGGTGTAGACCACCACCCGTTTGAATCCGAGCTTCAGAAGCTGATTGGCCAGATCGTGGCTCAGCTCGCAGAGTCCGCCGCCGCAGTAGGCGACGATCAGCGTATCCATCGGATACTGGAGCAACTCGGGGATATGCGGCTCGAAGCCCTCGGCGTAGATGTTGATCGCGCCGGGGATATGTCCCTGGGCGAACTGCTCGGCCGGACGGGCATCGATGAAGAGCGCCTTCTTCCCCTTGAAGAGCTGAAGGGCGACGTCGGTCCCGACTCCCTTGGCCGCCGAGGGGGAGCTCGGCGCGGCCGGCGACGTGACGCCGGAGGCGCCTGCTCCGTTCTTTACCGGGGCCGCGGTATCCGACGTGGGAGACTTCGAGGCCACGAGCGTGTCCTTCGGGACCGTCTGGACCGTGTCGGTCACGCCGGCGTGGGCTGTGTCGACGGCGGCCGGGGCGGGGGCCTGCGCGGTATCGACCGCCGGGGATGGGGCCACCAGGTCGTTGTAGGAGGCCGTGTCCATCTTCGGCAGCTCGCGGATCCAGGGAACTTTCACCGGTGGGGTGAGGTTGAAGGCGACCGCGGCGACGACCGAGGCGGCGATGATGCCGCCAGCCTGCCGGGTGGCGCTTTTCCAGGGGTGTACTCTCGTCCTCATGCTTGGCGATCCCGATCGATGATGACGGGGCATGTGCCTCCGCCCGGCGGGGGGATGTCCGGCGTGTGCCGTGCGGCGCGTGCCGGGGGCGGGGCGCCGGGGAATCTACAGCATGGCGGGCAATCTCCCGTCGGAAAAATGCGGTCGCCGGGGCGATTTTCGCATTTTCGGGGAGTCCGGAAGGAGGGGGGAAGGGATGCGGTACCGCGCGCGAAACATATTTCCGTTTCGCCGGTCTGTATCGTTATTCCGGCGCCGCGCGGCTGACGGCGCCGACCTCCCTGCGCATCCACTCACTCCACTCAGGGATCTCTCCCGGCCATGGCCGGGGGCACGCCTGCCGGTCCGGCGAGCCGATGTCATTCGGGTCGCGGCGACCTCTCTTGTGTGTTGTCCGATAAACACTATCTTGGTGGTGGTCAACCCGAGTAGATGCCATTACCCCAGCAGAGGTAGACGATGCCCCAATCAGCTACTGATTATTTGACTGCGCTCACGGACGAGGAGCTGATAACCCGCTTTCAGTTGGGTGACGAGGAGGCATTTGTGACCCTCGTCCGGCGCTACAAGGATCCGCTGACGAACTACGTGTACAGGTTTCTCGGCGGGTTCGACGAGGCGAACGATATCGTTCAGGATACGTTCCTTCGCCTCTATCAGCACCGGCATCATTACCAGTCGGAGGGCAAGTTCGCCGTCTGGCTGTACACGATCGCCTCGAACATCGCGAAGAGCGAGCTCCGGCGTGGTGGCCGGAAGTACTGCTTCTCGATGAGCGGCATTGCCAATGGTCAGGGAAACGGTGAACGGGAGTGGGACGTACTCGATCCCGATCTCGCCCCTGACGCCCAGGTCGACACGACCTTCCGGGCACGGATCGTACAGAAAGCGTTGATGCAGATCTCCTCCTCGTTCCGAGAGGTGGTGATCCTTCGTGACATTCAGGACATGAGTTACGAGGAGATCGCCGAGATCACGGGGCTTGAGATGGGAACGGTCAAGTCGAGAATCAATCGGGGACGAGCGCAGCTCCAGAAGCTGCTTCGCAATGTTCTACAGGAAGACGTAGGCAGGCAAACCACATGATGCAACATCAGGGACCCCGCAACGGCGACGAGCACGTCGATGTTCAGAATCTCCTCCGGTCGCTTCCGAGCGTCGGGGCGGCCGATGGCTTCGAGAAGAACCTCATGCAGAGGATCGAGGCGGAGAATCTCAACGTGGCCTACCATCTGACCAACCTGCCGAAGGTACCGGCGGTCGGCGATTTCAATGACCGGCTCCACTGGTCGATCGCCGTGCACAATCAGATCAACGGCGGCGTTGCAACCCAGGCGGCCTCCGAGGTCGTGCTGGCGACCGAGGCGGCCGGCGGCCGTCTCTGGCTCCGCGCCGGGCTTCTGCTGGTTGCCATGGCCATCGGCTTCGGCAGCTGGGCCGCCATGGAATCGGGCACGCCGTCGCAGGCCGGCTACATCGCCGGAGCCTCCGGAAACGCCGCGGCCGCGCAGTCGGCCGGCGGATCGTCCGCTCAGGGCTCCCACGCCGTCTCCGGCCAGGATGCGCGCTCGAATGCCCCGGCCCCGAAGGGGAGCGTGGTGCTCTCCATCGGCGGCAATGCCTCCGAGGCCGCTCCCATGCAGAGCCTGATGTCGCCGAGCGCGCCGCAGTCGGCGGCCTCCCGGACCACCCTGCCGCAGATCGTCATCGCGCAGCCGGCCGCTCCGGTCCGCTCGCTGCTGCTGCCGCCGGTCACCAGCGCCGAGAAGAGCGCGAAGGTGAACCTGGCGCCGGCCGCGCCGCAGATGGTCGACCCGGCAAGCGCCCACGTCGCGATCGGTGTCCGCCGCGATACCAGTGCGAGCGTGACGACGACCGCCGAGGCGGCCAACGAGCCGGCCTCCAGCCAGCCGAGCATCTCGACCGGCGCCCCGGACCAGAACGGCTCGGATGCCGACACCCCGACCGACTCGATCCACACGGGCGAGCATCGGACCGAGGATGGCACCCCGCTGGCTCCCTGAGCCGGAACTACCGACCGATAAAAACAGAGAAGCGGACCCCGATCATGAGATCAGGGTCCGCTTCTCTCGTTTCAGGCCATGCCGCGCGCCTGGCGCGATCGGGCTTCATGGCAGGGTGCGCGGGAGTCGATCCGGAGGCACCGGTCACGCCGCGCTCGCACTCGGCCCGCCCGCGGCGCGAATTACGGATAATAGCGGATGCCGACGGCGCCATCCCACCCGAGGCCGGTGGCCGGCGCCAGGCCGACGATCGGCGCGATCTCGGCGAAGAGCTCCACCGGCGCGGTGAACGGAAGCGCGTTGATCCCGGCGGCCACCCGCAGCCCGAGCGCCGTCGAGTTCTCATCCTCGTAGTAGTACCAGCTGTTCTTGTCCCCCTTCACCAGCACTCCCTTTCCCCGTCCGAATCCGACCACGCCGCCGATGCCGAAGTAGAGTCCGGCCTTCGAGGAGTTGAACGCGTCCACGTTCCAGAGATAGTCGCCGTGCAGCCGAATGCTGCCGAAGAAGGAGCTGGCCACCCCGGCATCCCAGGCGTTGGAGCCGGAGAGGCTCCCCTTCAGGGTGATGCCGGTCGGTTCGCCGAGAATCACGCCGAAGCCGAAGGGGCGGATGCGGGGCTGCGCGCTTCCGGCGGCCGGAAGCAGAAGCCAGCAGGCAAGGGCGGCCGTCGCCAGGCCGAGCGCGCGGCGTCCGCCGCGTACGTGATCGAGAAAACTATTCGCCATGGTTGCTTCGAATGTGGATCGTCCCGATCCGTTGAGTGTCATGGTTCCGGAGCCGCGGGCCTGCCGGCTTCGGACATGCCGGCTTCAGGCATGCCGACTTCGGGCATGCTCGCCGCGGTCAGCGCGCAGATGGCCGCCACGTCGATGATGTCGTCGACCGAGCAGCCGCGCGACAGGTCGAACATCGGGCGTGCCAGTCCTTGGACGATCGGCCCGATCGCCAGCGCGCCGGCCATCCGTTGCGCCATCTTGTAGCCGATGTTGCCGGCATCGAGATCGGGGAACACGAGCACGTTTCCCTCCCCCGCGACCGGGGAGCCGGGCGCCTTCCGGGCGGCCACCGACGGAACGATCGCCGCGTCGAGCTGGAGCTCGCCATCCATCACGATCGTGTCGCCGCTCCGCGCGCGCGCCAGCTCATGGGCGCGCCGCACCTTCTCGACATCGGGATGCTCGGCGCTCCCCTTGGTGCTGAAGGAGAGGAACGCCACCCTCGGCTCCCGGCCGACGAGCGTCCGGTAGTTGGCCGCGGTGGCCAGCGCGATATCGGCCAATTGCTCGCTGGTCGGGTTCGGGACCACCGCGCCGTCGGCGAAGGCGTAGATCCGGTCCGGGAACACGATCAGGAAGAAGGAGGAGACGGTCGAGATTCCCGGCAGCAGGCCGATGCACTGGATCGCGGCGCGGAGCACATCGCCGGTTGTCGAAAGGGAGCCGGCAACGCAGCCGTCGCAGCGACCGGTGCGCACGAGCATCGCGGCCGTGTAGAGGGGATTGGCCAGCGCGTCGACCGCCCCTTCGAGCGTCATTCCCTTGTGCTGTCTGATGGCGTGGAAGCGCGCGGCGAGCTCGGCGGAGCCTTCGCCTCCCGGCTCCACGATCGCCACCCCCGTCAGGTCGACCCCGACAGTCTTGGCCAGGTCGGATATCCGGTCGGCCGGCCCAACGAGGACCGGCCGCGCGATGCCGCGATCGGCGAGGGCCCGCGCCGCCAGGAGCGTCCGCTCGTCGTGCGAGTCGGGAAGGGCGATCAGCCTGGGCGCTCGCGCGGCCGCGGCGCGAAAGTCGAGAAGGAGCTCGGGATACCGTTCGGTCGTCGTTTCGGTTGTCAACGTCGCGTCAGATGATTCGATGCCAGGTAGAAGATCCCGCCGATCACGACCGTGATGAGTCCGGAGGTCATCAGCGGGAAATAGAGGACCCGATCGTCCGAGCGGAACATCAGGTCGCCGGGCAATTTACCAAGGGTCAGTCCAACACCGGGGACGAATGTGAGAATGATGACGGTGATCGACAGGACCCAGACGAGCGGCCCGACGGCGGACCAGTCGAATCTCCAGGGGCGGCGGGGCTCATCCTCCAGCGAGGGGATATCGAGCCTGTTCAAAACGTTCTCTGACATGGTGCATCTCTCCAACCGTGCAATCATGAGATCATCGAGGGGAGCGTCGCTCGCCTCGTTGGAGAAACGTCGGGCCGGAAGCAAATGTTAGCATCCGGTTTGCGCCGGCTCCGCCCGGGGCGGCATTGTTGACAGATCGTAACCTTCTACCTTTACCGGCGTAGCACCCCGGCCGAACCGACATACGGACCGCATCGAGGCGGGAATATTCCATCGGAACACGCACACAATGATCACAGCCGAACAGCTTCAGAAGCGCTACGCGAACGTGCACGCCGTCAAGGGCGTCTCGCTCGTGGCCAGGCGTGGGGAGATCTTCGGACTTCTCGGGCCCAACGGCGCTGGAAAGTCGACGACGATCCGCATGATCACCCGGATCATCGAGCCGGACAGCGGCAATGTCACCTACGACGGCCGCCCGTTCAGCGACGAGGTGAGGAGCTCGATCGGCTATCTGGCCGAGGAGCGCGGACTCTATCAGAAGGCACGCATTCAGGAGACGATCGTGCACTTCGCCCGCCTCCGCGGACTCGATGAGCGGGAGGCCACCCGCCGCGCCGAGGAGTGGCTCCGCCGCTTCGATCTGGCCGGCAGCGGCAAGCGCCGCGTCGAGGAGCTCTCGAAGGGAAATCAGCAGAAGGTGCAGATCATCATCTCCCTGATCCACGAGCCGCAGTACATCATCCTGGACGAGCCGGCCTCCGGCCTCGACCCGGTGAATCAGGAGCTGCTGCGCGACATCGTCATCGAGCTCCGCGGCGAGGAGCGGACCATTCTCTACTCCACCCATCAGATGGAGCTGGCCGAGCGGCTCTGCAACCGGATCGCCCTGATCAACAAAGGGGAAGTGGTGCTCGACGGCACGGTCGATGAAGTGCGGGAGAATCATGCCGGCAACATCGTCAGGATCGAGTTCGACGGCGACGGCGGGTTCCTGGCCGGCCTTCCGCCGGTGCTCGGCGCCGACATCTACCAGAACTACGCGGAGCTGGCGATGCGTTCCGGCGCCACCATCAACGACATCCTCCCGCATATCGGTAACCGCCTCCGCGTGTCGCTGATCGAGCGGGTGCGCCCCTCCCTGAACCGGATCTTCATCGAGACGGTGGGACGCGGCGACACCGACACGGGAGCGATGGGTGGACATTCCATGCAGCAGACTATCGGAGGTGCGCGATGAACTGGAGCCGGGTATTCGAGATCGCCCGCTGGGAGTACTTGCAGAAAGTCCGCTCCAAGGGCTTCATTCTCTCGCTGCTGCTCACCCCGCTGATGATGGTGCTCTTCAGCGTCGTCCCGGCGCTGCTGGCCGACAAGGATCTGGGGAGCAGCCAGACGATCGCGGTGGTCGACGGAGCCGGCGGCATCACCCCGGCGCTCGACGCGCGGCTGCGGACCACCGATACGCTGGAGAACGGCCAGCCGGCCTATCATCTGGTCGCCTACAACCGCCCCGGCATGGCGCTCGACTCGGCCATCGCCGCGGCCGATCGCGACGTGCTGGCCGGAAAGGTGGAGGGAACGATCGTGGTGCGCGACTCCTCGGGGCATCGCGTGGCGAGCTACCGGAGCCTGAACATCGGCAACGTGCGGCTGCTGCAGCGCTTCGAGGACGCCATCGAGCGGATCACCACCGACGAGCGCCTGGCCGCGGCCGGCATCGACACGGCGGTCTACAATCGTCTTCGCGCCCCGATCGACATCGCCACCGTGAAGGTGACCGAGCAGGGGAAGGGAGCCTCCGTCGGCTTCGGCGAGACCTTCATCTCCGCCTACGTGATCAACTTCCTGCTCATGATTCTGATCCTGACCACCGGAGGCTCGCTGGTGCGAAGCCTGGTGGAGGAGAAATCCAACCGGATCATGGAGCTGCTGACCAGCAGCGCCACCTCGCAGGAGATGATGTGGGGAAAGCTGCTCGGCCTGAGCGGACTCGGCGTGACGCAGCTCCTCACCTGGGTGCTCCTCGGCGTGATAGCGGCGCTCTACTTCAGTATATCGCCGCAGATGGGCTCGATGCTCGGCTCGATGCTTGCCACGCTGCCGCTGATGCTCGTGTACGTGATCCTCGGCTACATCTTCTACTCGGCGCTCTTCATCGGCATCGGCTCGCTGGTGACCACCGAGCAGGAGGCGCAGGTGGTGACGTCGTACCTGGTGATCTTCCTGGTGATGCCGCTGGCGTTCTCCTTCGCGATCATGCAGAACCCGAACGCGACCTACGTGAAGGTGCTCAGCTACATACCGCTGGTGACACCCTCGCTGATGATTCTGAGGGTCGTGACGAAGATGCCGAGTCCGATCGAGCTGATCGGATCGATCGGCGTGATGATCCTGGCCACGATCGCCGTCGTCTGGGCCTCCGGGCGGATCTTCCGCACGGCGATCCTTCTCTACGGCAAGCGTCCGACCACGGCGGAAGTGTTCCGTTGGCTCAGGTCGTGAGATGCGTCGCGATGGCGTGAAGCGGGGGATGCGAGAGGGGTGACGAGCTCGTTCGAATGAGACGGAACGCGCGTGGCGGCCGGGCGCGTGGCGCGGCATCGACAACCGCGCGGGCGGGGGCTCATGGCGGCTCTTCGACGCACGGTGTGTGATACGAATGCTCCGGAGGGGCGGCCCCCCGTGGCCGCCCGCACGGCGGCCTCGATGGCGCATGCCGAAGACGCGCGCCCATCGAGGCGCGGGTACCGAGGCGCGGTCGTGAATGTCGCGGGAACGGAGTACGTGAAGGGGGCGTGGAAGGCGGAAGATCCGTGACGGATCACTCGATGTGGATTCCGGCGCCGCGGGCGTCGACGTCGAAGCTCTCCTCGAGATAGGCCCTCACGTCGTGGGCGGTGGCCATGCGAAGCACCGCCTGCGCGTGCAGGGCCGCTTCCTTTCCGTCGATCGAGCGGACGCGGAGCTTCAGCGGGCCGAGCTCGAGCGGCGGGACGGAGAAGCGCCGGAGGCCGAGTCCGATCAGCAGGGAGGTGGCCAGCGGATTGGCCGCCATCTCGCCGCAGATCGTGATCGGGATGCCGCCGCGATGCGCGGCCTCCACCGAAAGGTGGATCAGCTTCAGTACCGCCGGGTGGAACTCGTCGTAATGCTCCACCATCGCGTCGTCCTCGCGGTCGACGGCGAGGGTGTACTGGGCCAGATCGTTGGTGCCGAGGGAGAGGAAGTCGCACTCGGCGGCGAGCACGTCGGCGATCAGCGCCGAGGCCGGGGTCTCGATCATCGCGCCGACCGGCATCTGCTCGTCGAACGGGATGTTCCGCTCCCGGAGCGAGGCTCGCACGTCGTTGAGCAGCGCCTGCACCTGCCGCATCTCCTGCGCCGAGGTGACCATCGGGAGCATGAGCTGGAGATTCTTCATCGACGAGGCGCGGAGGATCGCCTCGAGCTGGCGGCGGAAGATGTCGCGGCGCGCCAGGAGGAGCCGCGTTCCGCGCAGGCCGAGCGGCGAATGGGTGGCTCCCCACGATTCCCCCGAAAGCTTCTCGCTGCCGATATCGAAGGCGCGGAGCGTGACCGTCAGCGGGTAGGCGCGCTCGGCCGCCTGGCGGTAGTAATGGAGCTGCTCCTCCATGCTGACGTTGCTGTCGCGCCCCATCACCAGATACTCCGTCCGCATCAGCCCCACCGTGTCGGCGCCGTTCTCGAGCGCCCCCTCGATCTCGTCGAGCATGTCGAGATTGGCTCCGAGCGTCACCCGGGTGCCATCCTTCGTCTCGGCCGGCAGGCTCTTGACCTCCCGTATCCGGTGCCGCTGCAGCTCCAGCGCCTCTTTCCGCTCCCGATAGTGCTCCACCGTCTCCGGCGAGGGGGAGATCACGATCCGTCCGACGTAGCCGTCGACGATGATCATCTCCTCCTGGCGCACCAGGCGGGCCACGCCGCGGATGCCGGCGACCATCGGGATGCCGAAGGCGCGCGCCAGGATGGCCGCGTGCGAGTTGATGCCGCCGGACTCCAGCACGAACGCGCCGACGCCGGTCCGGGCGTAGATCACCGCGTCCCCCGGGGCCAGGCTCGGCACCACCACCACCTGATCGCTGCCGAGGCAGCGCTGCGTGGGGCTGTTCAGGATGAAGGAGAGGAGATGGGATTGAAGGGCGCGGATATCCTCGGCGCGCGAGCGCATCGTCTCGTCGTTCGAGCGGAGGAAATAGCCGGCAAGGTGGCTCAGCTCGGCCACGATCGCCGCGTGCGCGGTGGAGCGGAGGTTGACGATATGGCCGGTGATGGCGCCGGCGAGCGCCGGGTCGGAGAGCATCATCCGCATCGCCTCGAAGATCTCGGCGCGCTCCTGCACCTCCTCGCGCGCGATCGATTCGATCTGCGCCAGCAGCTTGTCGGTCTCCTGCACCGCCGCGTTGAAGCGGTCGAGCTCGGAGGCCACCTCGTTGTCGTCCAGCTTCCGGTCGTCGAGCTCCCCCTCGAACTCCGGCGCCAGCACGCATGCCCGCGCGATGGCGATTCCCGGCGACGCGGGGATACCATCGAGCACACGCTCGGCCGACGGCACTATGGTTGATGAGGTAGACACGATCGACGTCCGGAATGTGTGTGATCGCCGGGCGGTGTCTGATCCGCCGCGCGGGGAGGCTGCCGGTCGGGCACGGCCGGCTCGCCGCGGGTCCCGGATGCTCCGGGCCGGTCATCACCGGATACTGTCAACGAAAATCCCAGGCCAAGAATGCGGCGCTCAGACCGTGGCGCTCCGATGGGCGAGTCGCTCGGCCAGTCGGGCATGAATGCCGCCGAAGCCGCCGTTGGACATCACCGCGACCACGTCCCCGGCTCGGGCATGCGCGCCGACATACTCGGCGATCGAGGCGGCGTCCGGCAGGTAATGCGCCTCGATGTCGTGCGCCTCGATGTCGGCGATCAGCTGCTCGGGATCGAGGCGCTCGGCCGGGGAAAGCTGTTCGAGTCTGTCGACCTGGGAGACGGCGACGATATCGGCCTCGGAGAAGGCATCGGCCAGCTCCCGCTGGAACACCTTGCGTCGCGTCGTGTTGCTTCTCGGCTCGAAGATCGCCCAGAGGCGCTCGGAGGGATGTCGGAGGCGGAGTGCCTTCAACGTCTCGCGGATGGCGGTGGGATGGTGGGCGAAATCGTCATAGACCTTGACGCCGCTCCACTCTCCTTTCAGCTCTAAACGGCGCTTCACGTTTTTGAAGCTCGCCAGTCCACCGGCGATCGCATCATACGGAACTCCCAGCCAACGTGCAATCGCCAGCACGCCGAGCGCGTTCCGCACGTTGAACTCGCCGAGCAGCGGGATCGTGACCCGTGTCTCGACCGCGCCGTCGCGGAGGACGTCGAAGCTGGTGGAGGAGACGCCGTAGTCGATCGCCGCGGCGCGCCAGCGGCATCCCTCCGACAGGCCGAAGGTCTCCACCGGCGTGAACGCGTGCGCGGTCACGGCCGCCACGTTCGGATCGTCCCCGTTGGCCACGATGATCCCGTTGCCGGGGACGATGTTGACCAGGCGGCGGAAGGCGAGCTGGATCTCCTCGAGCGACCCGAAGATGTCGGCGTGATCGAACTCGATGTTGTTGATGAGCAGCGCCGTCGGCAGGTAATGGAGGAACTTGGAGCGCTTGTCGAAGAAGGCGGTGTCGTACTCGTCCCCCTCGAGCACCACCAGATCGCTCTGGGCGCGATACTGCCAGCCGGCGCCGAAGTTCCCCGGCACGCCGCCGATCATGAAGCTTGCCGGCCGGCCGGCGTGCTCCAGCACCCAGGCCATCAGCGCCGAGGTTGTGGTTTTGCCGTGCGTGCCGGTCATCGTGATCGAGGTGCGCCCCTGGATCAGCGTGCTCTTCAGCAGCTCCGGCAGGGAGGTGTAGCGGAGCTTCCGGTCGAGCGTGGCCTCCACCTCGGAATTGCCGCGCGACATCCGGTTGCCGATCACCACCAGATCCGGTGCCGGCTCCAGATTGTCGGGGCCGAAGCCGGTCATGATCGAGACCCCCGCGTCGGCCAGCAGATCGCTCATCGGCGGATACACGTTCTCGTCGCTGCCGGTGACGTGGTGCCCCATGGCCCGCATCATCAGGGCGACGTTGCCCATGGCTGTTCCGCAGATTCCGATGAAATGGATGTGCATAGCGTGCGTCGACAGGATCTCTGGCGTGAAGGGAATCGGGGAGCGCTCCGGAGGCGCGTCAGACGGCATCTCCGATGGCCTGTCCGAGCGTGTGTCCCCGCGGAGCAGGGGGGCGCTCGGCCGGAGCGGACCGCGAAGATACGGGATCGTGGAGATCCGCCGGCCGGGGGGCAGTATATTGGACCGTTCCGCATCGGGCGCCGCGGTTCGTGCCGGCGCATTCGGCGGAGGGCCGGCTCCGGGCGAAATCCGCCGCCGGTCGCATGATCCCTCTGTCAACCATGGCCAGTCCGGCGCTCACCCTCGCGGTCGATTCCGATCGCACGTACACGACGGCCGAGGCATTCGCCTACTGCGAGCGCCTCGCGCGCAGCCATTACGAGAACTTTCCGGTCGGATCGCTCCTGATTCCGCGCGACCTCCGGAAGCACTTCTACAGCATCTACGCCTACAGCCGCGTCGCCGACGATATCGCCGACGAGGGGGAGCGTCCCGTCGCCGAGCGGATCGCCATGCTCGACGACTGGGAGCGGCAGCTCGCCGACGCCTTCGAGGGACGTGGGGAGCATCCGATCTTCATCGCCCTGGCCGCCACCGTGGCCGAGCGGGAGATCCCGATCGAGCCGCTGCGCGATCTGCTCAAGGCCTTTCGGATGGACGCGAGGAACCAGGGCTTCGAGACCCTCACCGATCTCCTCTTCTACTGTCATCATTCGGCCAACCCGATCGGCCGGCTCGTGCTGCATCTGTATGGCCTGCGTGACGAGGAGCGGCGTATTCTCTCCGACCGGATCTGCACCGGCCTGCAGCTGGCGAACTTCTGGCAGGATATCTCGGTCGATCTGCCGCGCGGCCGCGTGAACCTCCCGCGCGAGAGCTTCCGCGCGTTCGGCTACGCTCCGGACGAGCTCAGGGCACGCGCGTTCAACGATCGCTTCCGCGCCATGATGGTGCACCACGTGGAGTATGCCGCCGCGCAGCTCCGCCAGGGATATCCGCTGCTCGGGAAGATCCCGGACCGGCGGCTGCGGGGGGAGCTGACGCTGACCTGGCTCGGCGGGATGCGGATCCTGGAGAAGATCCGGCGGTTAGACTACGACATCCTCCACCGCCGTCCTTCCCTCGGCGTCATCGACAAGGTGCGCCTGGCCGCGTCGATGATCCGCCACCTGTAGCGACGGCGGCCTTCGTGAGCGACGGCAGAGTGCATGAGGCGATAGCCGAGTGCATGAGGCGACGGCCCGCTCCCGCCGGCCCGGAAGGGGAGCGCGTGCGATGACGGGGGCTTTGGAAGGACCCATGACGATAACTTGCCTTGTAGCTTGATTTTTGTGTATATCTGACGTCCGTTGAGGAACGTAGCCCGATGCCGAATCTGCTGTTGAACGATAGAGAGGATGCAGCGCTGCTGGTGCAGCCGGCGAAGACGAGCTTCTATTACTCGTTCTCGCTGCTTCCGCGCGACGAGCGGAATGCGATGCATTCGGTCTACGCGTTCTGTCGCTATGCCGACGACATCGTGGACATGGACGACGTGGAGCCCTCGGCGCACGACTCCGCCCCGGAGCTGAAGACCGCGCGCAAGCGGGAGCGGCTCAACTGGCTCCGGAGCGAGGTGGAGAAGTGCTACCGCGGCGAGACGCGCCATCCGATTCTTCTTCCACTCTCGGCCGTGGTGAAGCGCTTCCGCATCCCGAAGCAGTACTTCATGACCCTGCTCGACGGGATGGAGATGGACCTGGTGAAGGATCGCTACGAGACCTTCGAGGAGCTCAGGGAATACTGCTACAGCGTCGCCTCCGTGGTCGGTCTGATCTGCATCGAGATCTTCGGCTACAAGTACGAGGAGACCAAGGAGTACGCGGTCGATCTCGGCATCGCGCTGCAGCTGACCAACATCCTCCGGGATATCAAGTCGGACGCGCAGCGGGGAAGGATCTACCTGCCGCTCGAGGATCTGCGCGCCTTCGGCTACAGCGAGCAGGATCTGCTGGAAGGGCGCTACAGCCTGCCGTTCGTGGAGCTGATGCGCTTCGAGACCCGCCGCGCCCGCGAATACTACGGCCGCGCCCGCGCCGCGCTCCGTCCGGATGAGCGGAAGACGATGTTCGCCGCCGAGATCATGGACGCCATCTACTACCGGATGCTCGAGAAGATCGAGCTGAACGAGTTCAACGTCTTCGCGCGCAAGATCTCGGTCCGCGCGTTGCACAAGCTCTGGATCGCCGTCAAGCTTTGGCTGGTCACGCGTGTGCTCGTCAATCGGAAGACGGTGACCGAATAACAACCAACGACCCGGGCTCGCCCCAACTAGCAGGTGCCCATGAACTCCATCAACCTCCGCGCTCTTCTCGGTTGCTGCGTGGCAGCGCTCACACTGTTTGCCTGTTCCGGCAAGGGGCCCGACGTGGTCGGTCCGGGGAGCGGCGATCGGACCCAGATCTCCCTGCTGGCGCTTGACAAGCCGGGAAGCGGCGAGCTCCTCCGCTACAGCGAGGTCAAGGGAGTGGTCACCACCGGTGATTACGCGGCGGCCAACGGCGCCCCGCTCGGCAAGGAGATCGACGCGATCTACGATTCCTATCTCCGCGATCAGCTCTACCTCCAGCACCGCGCCGACGGATCGATCACCGTGCTCGACATGCAGACCCGGAAGAAGCTCGGCGAGGTGATCGGCCTGCACGCCGGCGCCGACGGGCTCTGCGGCATGGCCGTCAGCAACTACTCGCAGGCCTGGGCCATCGCCTCCGGCGCCCCGATCCTCTACGAGATCGACACCCGCAACTACAAGCTGGCCCGCGAGATCGACCTGCCCGGCAAGCCGACCGCCGTCGGCGTCGACTCCTCCGGCCGTGGAGGCTACGTGCTGGTCGGCATGCTCGCCAACGACGGCAGCGCGTCGGTCGGCGTCACCCGGAGCAACAGCACCGATTTCCGGATCGAGCGGACGATCAACTTCCCCTCGCCGGTGCTCTACATCGAGGCGACCAACGACGGCAGCCAGGTGGTGGTGCTCACCGCCGGCGCGCCGGGGGCACGCCCGATTCTCTTCTTCCTGGACGGCGTGACGCTCGACGTCACCGGCTCGCAGGAGCTGAACAGCGGGTCGCTCGAGCAGTACGTGGGGCAGGAGCCGACCTACGTTCAGATGACGCGCGATTCCTATCTCTACCTCGCCGGTTCGCAGTCGGTGCTACGGGTGGATCTGACCAATCACGACGTGCAGCCGGAGGAGTTCTACCCCGGCAACTATCGGGTGATCGGGGTCGACAGGATTACCGGACTTCTCTACGCCTGGCAGCAGGGAGCAACCGAGGTGCGCCGGTTCACCACCGACTACGAGGAGCTCGATCCCTTCCCGGTCTCCGACGAGGTGCGTGACATCCACTTCATCAACCAGTATCAGGCGCGCTGATCCGGATCGCGCGCGCGAGAGGCGCTCCAGCGCCGGCGGATGCACATCGAAGATTGACGCGGGCTTCCCGATGCCGGGGAGCCCGCCGTCGTTTCCGGCGCTCCCGAGCGGCTACGAGCGGGGCCGGGAAAGGATGTTTTCGGGCCGAACCACAAAGATTTACGTCCGGCGGGGAAGGGGGGTGGCGCTCGGCGGGAGCGATCTTCGTAGTTTGTTCGGCGATGGGCGAGCCGTTCACAATCTCCGAGCGCGTGCGCTGGATCGACTGCGATCCGGCGCAGATCATTTACTACGGGGCGTATATCCGTTTCTTCGAGATCGCCGAAACGGAGATGTACCGTTCGATCGACCTCCCGTATTCGGTGGCCTTCGCCGCGCTGGACTGCTTCCCGATCCGCGCCTCCTATCACTGCGACTACCTTTCTCCCGCGCTGCTGGACGATCAGATGGAGATCTCCATCTGGATCAGCCACTGGGGGCGTACCTCCTTCACCGTCTCCTTCCGCTTCGTCAGACAGGGAACCGACACGGTCCTGGCCGAGGGCTACTGCCGGCAGGTGACGGTGGGGCGCGCCGACAAGCGTCCGGTGCCGATTCCCGACCTCCTTCGCGACAAGCTGGCGCGCTACACCCGGATCGCCACGCCCGAGCCGGGAAGCGGCGACTGATCCGGAGGCTTCCGGACGCCCGCGGCCATTCGGCGGAGCATCCGCCGCTCCACGACCCCGGAGGAACCGGCTCCGGGTATCTTCTCAATCGCATTCGCATTTCGCACATGGAAGGATCTCCTCTCGCGGTGACGTATCGTGGCGGCCGCGTCGACGCCCTGCATCACGGCGCGATCGCCGTGACCGATGCGGCCGGCAATCTTCTCTACTCCTTCGACGATCCGCACTACAGGGCCTATCTCCGCTCCTCCAGCAAGATGCTCCAGGCGATTCCCGTGATCGTCAGCGGGGCGGCCGACCGGTTCGGGCTCACCGAGCATGAGCTCGCCGTCTGCTGCGCCAGCCATTCGGCGGCGTCGTATCACCTGGAGGCGGTCACCGGCATTCTCGAGAAGATCGGCCTCGGCGAGCACGACCTCCGCTGCGGCTCCCACGCGCCGAGCGATCAGGCCGAGATCGAGCGGCTGATCCTGGCGCACGAGAAGCCGAATCAGCTTCACAACAACTGCTCCGGCAAGCACGCCGGCATGCTCGCCGTCTGCGTGGCCAAGGGATGGCCCATCGAGAGCTATCTCGATCCGGCCCATCCGCTCCAGCAGTGGATCATCGACATCATCGCCGAGTACAGCGGCGTGGAGCGCGACGCGATCCCGTACACGACCGATGGCTGCTCGCTGCCGACCTACTATCTCCCCCTTTCCGGACTCTCCACCGCGCTGGCCCGTTTCGTGGCCAGGGCCAACGCCGGCGAGGAAGCGCCGAAGCGGCTTCTGGCCGCCGTGGCGGCCTTCCCCGAGATGATCTACGAGAAGGGGGGCTTCGATTCGGAGCTGATCCGCGTGATGGGGGGGAACGGCATCGCCAAGCGTGGCGCCATGGCGATCTTCGCCGTCGGCCTCACCAGCCCGGCGCACGGCCCGATCGGCGTGGTGGCGAAGATGGAGGATGGCAACATCACCCCGATCGCCCCGATCGTGATGCGGATTCTGGAGAAGCTCGGCGTCCTCTCGACCGAGCAACTGGAGGAGCTGGCGCGCTTCCGCCGCGTGGAGCTGGACAACTGCCGCGACATCCGCGTCGGCGAGATCGTGGCCGATTTCGAGCTCGTTCCCGCTCCCACGCCGGCCGCCTGAGCCTCCCCGGGTTCGAAGTGATCGGCTCCGCGCGGCGATGCCCGCGGGAAGGAGCCTCCGCGGGAAGGGAAGTGATCGACGGGGTGATGTGGCGGCGAGAGAGGATGAGACGACACGAATAACAGCGACGGCGCGGTTCGAGGATATCGAGCCGCGCCGTCGTCGTTCTCATCCGGCGCGGATATCGGCGCCGGGGCTGTTCAGCGGGAGCTTCTCAGTTGTTGCTGGCCCCTTCCTGTACCCAGGTGGCGACGCCACGCTGCTGGTTCGGCGTCACCAGGCGGGATATCGGGTAGGCCGCGTGGATCTGGCGCCCGGCGATCACCTGCACCAGCAGGCTCCGGAGCGAATCCCCCGGCACCACCAGCCCCGGACGCTCGAACAGGTCGAAGTAGGATTCCAGGCTCAGACTGCCGGCGCGCGTGTAGCTGTCGTGGCAGCCGCTGAGGGCGCAGGAGAGGTCGAACAGCGGCTGCACGTCGTGGGCATAGCTCACGCCGGAGGTGGGGAACACGATGTCGTTCGGGTTGGTGACCACCCCGTCGCTGCATCCGGACAACGTCATGAGCGCGGCGGCCACGAGGGCCGGGAGGGCCCAGGGGGCGCGTCGGGTCGATATCATCGAGCGTCTGTTCATCATGGCAACTGGTCTCGGACACCCGGCCGCGGCCGGGGTCAGTAGCTTTCGTTCTCGTTCGGGAAATCTCCGCCGCGGACATCGTCGGCATACTGTCTGGCCGCGTCGCGGGCGCGATCGGCGAACGACTCGTAGCGACGGACGAAGCGGGGATTGAAGTCCACCGTCAGGCCGAGCATATCGGCGTAGACCAGGATCTGGCCGTCGCAGCCGGCGCCGGCGCCGATGCCGACGGTCGGAATCCGGAGCGCCTGGGTGATACGGGATGCAAGGTCGGCCGGGATCTTCTCCAGCACAATGGCAAACGCGCCGGCCTCCTCGAGTGCTATGGCGTCGTTGAAGATCTTGTCGGCCTCCTCCGGCGTCGACCCGCGCGGCCGGTAGCCGCCGTAGCGATGGATCGACTGCGGCTGCAGTCCCAGGTGCCCCATCACCGGAATGCCGGCGCTGGTCATTCTCCTGACCGCCTCGGCCTGCTCCACTCCCCCCTCAAGCTTCACGCCGCTCGTGCTCGTTTCCTTCATCACCCGTCCGGCATTTCGGAACGCCTCGTCGGCGTTGACCTGATAGGTCATGAAGGGGAGATCGGTGATGACCATCGCCCGCTCCACGCCGCGCGTGACCGCCTTGGTATGATAGATGATCTCGTCCAGCGTCACCGGAAGGGTGGTCTCGTGCCCCTGCACGACGTTGGCGACCGAGTCGCCGACCAGGAGAAGGTCGATGCCGGCCTGATCGAAGATCCGGGCGATGAGGGCATCGTAAGCGGTCAACGCGGTGATCCGCACGTTCTTCTCCTTCATCTCCTGGAGCGTGCGCGTGGTTACCCTCTTGACGTCGGCCATGAGTCGATTCCTTCTGGTTCGTGAGTGTCGAGCGGCGGGGTGATCCCGTCCCCCCGGATGAGGTCCCCGTCGAACGTCGCGGCGATGCCGCGCGCGAGCTCCTCGGCGATCCGGTCGAAGGAGGGGAGCCGGTCGTCGAGAATCTGGCGGAGTGTCGCGGTCCGCTCGGCCAGGCGCGACCGGAGCGCGCTCCTGCGCTCGCCGTCGGCGGTCGAGAGGATGTCGATGATTTCGAGATGCGCGTCGCCGAACAGGAGGGAGCCGTGCTGGAGGAGGATCGGTCCGTAGCGGCGCTGCGCGGAGCCGACCAGTTTCCGTCCGTTCCAGGTGAGCTCGCTCAGGGCCGATGCGCTGAAGCAGTTGGCCGAATCCTCCTTCGCGTAGTGCGCGCGGAAATCCGGCTGGCTTCTGGTGAATTCGATGCCGGCCGCGCCGAGCTGTTCCAGCCCGAGCTTGAGTCCGGCGTTGATGCGGGCGTACATTTCGTGGACGCCGGCGCCGTCGGCGCGCATGGTCACGGCGTAGGTGAGCTCATCGGCATGGAGCACGGCCCGCCCCCCGGTGGGGCGCCGCACCAGCTCGTAGCCCCGCTCGGCCACGCGGGCGATCGCCGCCTCGTCGATCGGCTGGTTGTGGCCGAGCGAGAGGGTCCAGGGGCGCCAGGAGTAGAGCCGGATCCGGGGGATGCCGTCGTGCGCCGTGGCGATCGCCATCGCCTCGTCGCGTCGCATATTCTCCGCGCCGGAAAGCTCCGGCTCGATACTGTACAGCCATCGATCACGCATCCGGGCAAGTTACCGCCTCCCGGTCGAGAAAGACAACGCGCGCCATGGTTTGTTGCACGCGGCGGCGGCACCCGGTTGTCACATCCGATTCCGGAGCGTGTCTCCGATATGCTTTCCTTCGACCGCGCATCCCGCGCCAGGCATTCTTCGCATCAGCTCTCGAAGGATGCCTCGATATCTTTCCGTCCCTCATTCAGCCCGGAGTCGGAACCATGAAGAACTGGTGGATTCTCCTCGCCATCCTCGCCGTTGCCGGCTGTGGTCAGTCGACCGCGCCGGAGAAGGTGCCGCCGCGCCCCCTCTCGAAGGAGGAGTCGACGATCGTGACCTCCGACAACGCATTCGGGCTCCGTCTGTTCCGGCGCCTCGGCGAGGCCGAGAACGGCAAGAATCTCTTCATCTCCCCGCTGAGCGTCTCGATGGCGCTCGGGATGACCCTCAACGGCGCCGACGGCGCCACGCGCGATTCGATGGCCCACGCCCTGGAGCTGGCCGGGCTCACCGAGGATCAGATCAACGGCTCCTACCGCACCCTGATCGATCTGCTCACCTCGATCGACCCGAAGGTCGATGTCCGGATCGCCAATTCCGTCTGGGCGCGGAGCGGCGTGAGCGTCGATACCGGCTTCGCCGGCCGGCTCGGGCGCTTCTTCTCCGCCCCGGTCACCTCGCTCGACATGGCATCCCCGGCGGCCTCGCCCCGGATCAACCGATGGGTCTCCGACGCCACCGGCGGGCGCATCCCCTCGATCGTTCCGGACCAGATTCCGGGAGATCTCGTGATGTATCTGATCGACGCGATCTACTTCAAGGGGAGCTGGTCGCGCCGCTTCGATCCGAAGCTGACCACCGACGGCGAGTTCAAACTGAGGGATGGAAGCGTGACATCGGTGAAGATGATGCGGGGGGAGACCGCGAAGCTCTCGGTGGCCTCGGGGGACCGATATCAGATCGTCGACCTTCCGTACGGCGACGGCCAGTACAGCATGACGATCATTCTGCCGAGGCCGGGCGTGGATGTCGACGCGCTGATCGCCGGGCTCGATGCCTCCACCTGGAGCGCCTGGCTGGCGAGCCTCCGCGAGAGCGAGACGATGATCTCGATGCCCCGCTTCAAGCTCACCTACGAGTCGAGTCTGAACGATGTGCTGATGGGGATGGGAATGGCGGTGGCGTTCACGACGGACGCGGACTTCACCAGGATGAGCCGGGACTACCCGAAGGGGGCGCTCTTCATCGGCGAGGTGCGGCACAAGACGTTCGTGGAGGTGAACGAGGAGGGGACGGAGGCGGCCGCGGCGACCTCCGTGGGGATGGTGGAGACATCCGCCCCGGAGCCGATCGTCGTCAACCGTCCCTTCATCTGCGCGATCCGGGAGCGGCATTCCGGGGCGATTCTCTTCATCGGGCGGATCCTTGACCCGACCTCGTGAGCGCACGCGGTGGCGCGCAACGGCCGGCCGGATCTCTCAGCCGGCGGTGAGGCGCGCGCCGTCGGCGTCGAAGAAGAACGTCCGCTCCGGCATCAGCCGCAGGTGCACGGTGTCGCCGTAGGTCGGGTGCCGGTCCGGATTGGCCGAGGCGATCATGAAGCCACGGCCGATCGGAACATGGATGAACGTCTGGTTGCCGAGGGTCTCGACCACCTGTACCGTTGCCTGAAACGAGAAGGGATCTCCCGCCTCGGTCAGCAGCAGATGCTCCGGGCGGATGCCGATCACGGTGGCGCGCTCCATGCCGGCCGGGAGATTCTCCAGCGGAATCGCCACGCCGTCCGGTGTCGATTCCCGGAAGATCGCCCCCCGCGGTCCCCGTTCGACGCTCCCCTCGACGAAGTTCATCGACGGGGTGCCGATGAAGCCGGCCACGAAGCGGTTGGCCGGGTTCCGGTAGAGCTCCAGCGGAGGGGCTATCTGCTGCACGTTCCCCTGATTCATCACCACGATCTTGTCGGCCATCGTCATCGCCTCCACCTGATCGTGGGTCACGTAGATCGAGGTGGCCCCGAGCTCGTGATGCAGACGCTGGATCTCCGCGCGGGTCTGCGTCCGGAGCCGGGCATCGAGATTTGAGAGGGGCTCGTCGAAGAGAAAGACCTTCGGGTTCCGGACGATCGCCCGCCCGAGCGCCACGCGCTGGCGCTGACCTCCGGAGAGCGCCTTCGGCTTCCGGTCCAGCAGCGCCTCCAGCTCGAGCATCCTGGCCACCTGCTCCACCCGTCGCTTCATCTCCTCCTTCGGCGTCTTACGCATCTTCAGCCCGAACTCCAGGTTCTCCCGGACCGACATGTGCGGATAGAGGGCGTAGTTCTGAAAGACCATCGCGATATCCCGGTCCTTCGGGTGGACGTCGTTGACCACGCGCCCGTCGATCATGATCTGGCCGTCGCTGACCGGCTCCAGGCCGGCGATCATCCGGAGCGTGGTCGACTTGCCGCAGCCGGAGGGGCCGACGATCACGAGGAACTCCCCGTTCGGCAGATCGAAGGTGACGCCGTTGACGGCCATGGTTCCATCGTCGAACCGCTTCACCACGTTTCTGAGAGCTACGTCAGCCATGAGTTTTGAAGAAGGCGCAGTTGAAGTTGTCGATGCCGGCCGGGGGAGAGATCACCCCTCCTCCAGCTCCTCCGGGGCCAGGGGACGGACGTGCGCGCCGAGGAGCGCCACCAGGCTGGCTATGCGGGAGTCCTCCGGCACGTCGAACAGGAGCGAGGGGGCGTCGGCGGCGGCCGAGAGGACGATCATCGCCGCGGCGATCACCGGGTCGTCGTAGCCGCTGAGCTCGACGCCGCCGGTGACCTTACCGGTCGAGGTGACGCGGAACCCGTCGTCGTACTCCTCGGTGTCGATGCCGAAGAACGCCAGGTTGTCGACGATCGCCGAAATGCGGTCGCAGAGCTGCTGGCGCATGTTTATTGCCCCGACCACCTTGAGCGATCCGCCGCCGCAGCCGACCAGCACCGCCAGCAGCGGAAGCTCCGCCTCGATGCCGGGCATGGTCCGCGCGTCCAGCTCGATTTGCTCGTTCAGCAGCGTCCAGGCGGTCTGGAGGCGTCCGGTCGGCAGGGGCGTCTCGGCGCTTCCGGCGCGGAGCTCCAGCGCGTCCGCGGTGGATTCCAGCATGCCGAGCAGCCGCGTATCGATCGGGGTGAGCACCCGATCCTCGATCGTGACGGCGGAGCCGTGGCCGAGGAGGGCGATCGCCGTCAGATGATCGGCCAGAACCGAATCGGAGGGGAGCGTCCAGTCGAGCGGGGCCGGCGTTCGGGGATGGGTACGTGTCAGATAACGGTCGGCCGGCTCGCGATCGGCGCCGAGGATCCGCTCGGCGTAATCGCGCGAGGGAAGGGGCTCGCTCACGGTCAGCTCCACGCCGGCGGCGGCCGCCGCGGCCAGGAGGGAGGCCTTCACCCAGGCATTCGGGATCGGCAGATCCACGCGCCCTCCCACGATATGGCCGGGGAAGATGTTCACCGGGGGCGTTCCCCGGTCGCTGCTGGTCAGTTCCGCGCCGATCGTCCGGAGCGGCTCGAGCACCCGCTCGATGTTCCGCTTGTTCAGCGGGTGTCCGGGGATGAGGCGGCTGCGGAACGGCTGAGCGGCGAGCAGGCCGATCAGGAGGCGGAGCGGGTAGCCGGCGTTGCCGAGGTCGATCGGCGCCGATGGCTCCCGGAGCCCGTCGGCCGGAGGCGTGAGCCGGAGCGTGGTTCCGTCGCGCTCGACGTGGCAGCCGAGATCGGCCGCCGCGCGGAGCATGATCTCGGTATCGGCGTCCCCCTCCGGGAGATTCCGGAGCAGGGAGGGGCCGGGCGAGGCCAAGGCGCCCGCGATCGCGGTCTGCGCCACGGCGGGGTCGCCGGGAAGGCGTCCCGCCCAGGAAAACTTCTCGACGGGGGAGATGGAGAGGACTGAAGATGACATGTCGGCGGGGAAGATACTCCCGCCGATGCCTGCCGGCCAAGAAGATCGAGTCGGCCGCGGTGGGGAAACGGCGAGGGGAACCATGCATCGGCATGATTCCCCTCGATTCGGATTCCATGTCGCCGCCGGGTCCGTTCGGAGGCGGCGGCGCTCGATCGCGAGATCATCGCATGAAGAGATAGGGCTCCCACTCCCGCTCGACGGTGCCGACCACGTTCTGGATGAAGGTCACGTGATTGGGGCGGAAGGGCTTGACCCGCAGCTTCATGTTCGCCTCGTCCGGCGTTCTGTTCCCCTTCCGGTTGTTGCAGCGGACGCAGGCGCAGACGAGGTTTTCCCAGGTGTCGCCGCCGCTTCGCGACTTCGGAACGATGTGGTCGACGGTGAGCGGCGGGGTTGTCTTGTTGCAGTAGGCGCAGCGGAAGTTGTCGCGCCGGAGAATGTTCTTCCTCGTCAGCTCCACCTTCTTGTAGGGAACGTGGATATAGAGCGAGAGCCGAACAACGCTCGGATAGGGATAGGCGGAGCGGACCGCGCGGATCACGCGATCATTGCGGGCCGCAACCATCTCCGCCTTGCCGAGCCAGAGAAGGATCACCGCCTTCTGCACGCTGCAGACGCTGAGCGGCTCGTAGTTCTGGTTGAGCACCAGAACCTTCGCGCTCAGCGCCGGTGTGCTGCCGGCGACGACTCCATCATCGGATATTGCACAGAATTGAGCGAATTGGAACCTCCTTCGGGGGCCGCGTCAAAAGCTTTCATCGGATCGTCCGGGCCGGCGGAGGGGCGCTTCCGACGGGAATCCGCGCCGATCTCCGGCCGGGCATGTTCTGTCTGGAAGTTCGGCCGCCACGATCATCGAAATATGTGGATAAACACGGGCAGCGTTGAATGTACACGATCGAAGAGGGAATATCAAGTCCGGCCGGCGATACGAAGGGGTAAAATGGGACGGGCTCCCCGGTCGGGGGAGCCCGTCATCGGTCTCGAAGGCTTCGGCGCCCGATCGGGCGCGCGGTGCATCAGCTCTGGGGAGCGGCCTCGGCCAGGAGGGCGGCGCGCTTCTCCTCGAGCTTCTCGAAGAGGGTATCGAACGACTTCTCGAACTTCTCCACCCCTTCCTCCAGCAGACGGCTCATCACCCGATCCATGTCGATGCCGGCGGCGCTCAGACGCTCCATGGTGCCGGCGGCCTGATCCATCCCCTCCTCGATCGTCCGGGCCGGCCGGGCGTGGTCGAAGATCGCCTCGAGCGTCTCCGGCGGAACAGTGTTGACCGTGTGCGGGCCGATCAGCGGCTCGACGTACAGAAGGTCGGGGTAGGAGGGGTTCTTCGTCGAGGTGCTGGCCCAGAGGGGGCGCTGCGGCCGCGCGCCGGCGCGCGCCAGCGGCTCCCAGCGATCACCGGAGAAGAGCTCCAGGAACGCCTTGTAGACCAGCTTCGTGTTGGCAAGCGCCGCCTTGCCGCGGAGTGCGAGCGCTTCCTCGCCGCCAGCCTTCTCCAGCATCTCGTCGACCATCGCGTCGATGCGGCTGACGAACACGCTGGCCACCGAGGCGATGCCGGCCACCGGCTTTCCGGCGGCGTGGCGCTCCTCGAGAGCGCTGATATAGGCCTCGGCCACGGCCTGGTCCTGCTCCAGGGAGAACACCAGCGTGATGTTCACGTTGATCCCCTCGGCCAGGCACTGACGGACGGCCGGGAGCCCCTCGGAGGTCGCCGGGATCTTGATCATCAGGTTCGGGCGGTCGACCACCTGCCAGAGGTGGCGGGCCTCGCGGAGCGTCTCCTCTTCATTCTTGGCCAGTTTCGGGTTCACCTCCAGGGAGATGAAGCCATCGGCGCCGTTGGAGGCATCGTAGACCGGGCGAAGGACGTCGCAGGCATTCCGGATATCGGTGACGAAGAGCTCCGTGGCGATCTCGGCGGTCGCGCGGCCGGCCGAGGCCAGTTCCTTGATCTGAGCGTCGTAGGCTTCCCCCTTGGAGATCGCCTTCTCGAAGATCGTCGGGTTGGAGGTCATGCCGCGGAGCCCCTTGTCGACGAGCTGCTGCATCGCGCCGGTGGAGATGAAATCGCGGCTGATGAAATCGTACCAGATCGACTGGCCGAGTTCGAGGAAAGTGGGGAGCGGATTCGAGCTCATATTCAAAGAGATATATGAAGGAATGAGGAATTTCGGCAGATCGAGTCCGTTCCGGTGCGCGGCCGGCCGGGGTAAAGAAACTTGGGGCCGAAACGGGAACATTATTACAGGTCGCGACGTTCATTACAAGCATCGTCCGATCGTCGCGCCCCAAATATACCCTTAGCGACACATAGGTTCCGTGACGATGTTGGTCGCACACCCAGAAGCGATCCTTGGTCCCCTGGAAGACGCCGGTCTACGGAAGGTCTTCGGTGCGTAATGTTGGTAACGCCCGATTTCAGTACCCCCGTCAGCACCGGCCGGCACCATTTCGGCCTACGTGGTCGGGAAGTTGAATAATACCGCGAATCGAGAAAGATTCGGTGTTACTGCTTCTTGACTTAGTACTGAGTTTCTTAGTACTCTGATGGCCGACTCTCCCAATCACCCCCATGACTGCTTCAACACCCGGTAGCAGCATGCCCGACCTGTGCCCTTTCGATACGTTTCCCAAACGATCAATCCATAGGAGTTGGCAATGCGGTTTTCTCTACCGATCAAAGGCCCTCGATTCTTCAGGCGAGTACTCCCACTACTCGTTCTGCTGATGGCCATGGCCGGGAGCTCATCCCGAGCCGCGCTCTCGGTCTACCAGTTCTCGTCGACTACCGGCTCGGCGACCGATATGTCGAGCGCGACCTTCGTGACCTCGACGAACTATTCCACGTGGACCAGCACGGATGATGCCGCCGCCGGTCCGATCGACATCGGATTCACGTTCAATTTCGACGGAACCGGCTATACGCAGTTCTCCGTCAGCACGAACGGCCTTCTCGGCCTGGGCTCCACCCGGGTCGCCACGTCATATTCGAACAGCATCACCGGACTGAGCTCGACCACTCCGGCGATCTTCGCGCTCTGGGACGACATGGGTCTCAACGCCGGCCAGAACGGCTCGGTCTGCTACCTGGTCTCCGGAAGCTCCCCGAACCGGGTGCTCACCGTGCAGTGGAACGTGTATCAGCTGGGCAATTCCAGCTCGGCGATGCTCTATCAGGTCCGCCTGTACGAGAGCTCGAACAAGATCGAGTTCTGGTACGGCGCCACCAACAGCGCCAGCAGCTACTCCGCCTCGATCGGCGCCTTCGTCAGCAGCACGAACTTCATCTCGATCACGGGTGGAAGCACGAGCTCGGTCAGCTACACCACGGCCAATAACAGCACCACGCCGCCGGCCTCCGGCACCGTGTATTCGCTGACCCCGTGCCAGTCGAACATCACGATCTCCGGCAACGTCGCGCAGGGTGGTACCGCCGCGATGAACAACGCCGACTCCCTGCTCATCGGCCAGCGCGTGCAGCGCGGCAACACCGGCAGCTACACGCCGTTCAGCATCGCCGTCGGCGCCAGCCCCTGCTACCCGATCTCCTATACGTATAGCCTCTCCGGCGCCAACGCCGGCGACTATCGCCTTACGCCGGCCACCGGCGTGATCGGTGCCAGCACCTCGCTCACGCCGACCCTCAGCTTCTCGCCGAGCGGCCTGGGCAAGCGCTACGCGACCCTGACGGTCACCGACGATCACGGCTTCTCCAGGTTCTATTACCTTGCGGGCGAGGGAAGCACCCGTATGAGCTACACCGGCACCATCGCCCAGGGAGGCACCAGCACGGCGGCCAACGGCGATACGCTGATGCAGAACATCCTGGTGATCCGTAAGACGAGCGGCAGCTTCACGCCGATCACGATCACGAACATCAACGGCAACACCTCGACGCCGACCGCGCCGGTCACGTTCCAGTTGATCGATCCGTCCGGCCAGTACTCGATCAGCCCCACCTCGGCCTCGCTCGGCGCCCTGCAGAGCGTCAGCCCGGTGATCACGTTCCGCCCGACCGGCGTCGGTTTCCAGGAGGCCTTCCTCAAGGTGACCGCCGACGGCGAGGCGACCCGCACCTACATGCTGCGCGCCTACGCCGCGGCTCCGGGTGGAGAGTTCTACGCCAACAACAACAAGCTCGACGCCACGAGCTCGCTCTATATCAATCAGACGAGCTGCGTCGGCGAGTTCGCCAACACGATGACGCTGAACGTGAAGAACACGGGCGTCGGTGATTTCGTGGTGAACGGCCTCTCGTTCTTCGCCATCGATACCGTCTACGGTCAGGGCAACCGCTATCCGCTGCTGCGTGATGGCGCCGGCCGCCTGATTCGTTCGAACGACTACATGGTGACCGCCTCGCCGGCCGTCGCCCCGCTGTCGATGAACCAGCCGCTGACCTTCCCGATGGTGATCCCGCAGGGACAGCAGCGCACGCTCTATCTGACCTACGTCGGCCAGCGTCCGGGCAAGCGTTACGCCCGCGCCTTCTTCGTGACCAACGGTCAGAACTTCATCGGTATCGACACCACGATCGCGGCTCCCGCGGTCGAGGGAACGCTGAACTTCGATCTGTTCGGCCGTGCCGTCGGTGGCGTGCTCTCGGACAACCAGGTGGGTGGCGCCCCGAAGACGATCGTCTTCCCGCCGCTCTCCATCGGCGATTCCTCGACGATGACCTTCACGCTCCGCAACCCGGGCAACTGCGACCTCCGCATCTCGCAGAAGTTCATGCAGATCGCCTCGGGTGATGTCGAGGACTTCACGCTCATGAGCGGCCTCGTCGGGGCTCAGACCGACAACAACGGCGACTACATCATTCCGTCGGGCGGATCGGCCACGGTCAGCGTCCGCTTCATTCCGACGATGGCCGGTTCGCGCCGCGCCTCGCTCTGGCTGAAGACGAACGACTCGACGATCTCGCTCCCGGGCGTCGCCGAGCGCGGCAGCTACTACCTCGACCTCTTCGGCGAGGGGAAGGCGACCATGATCACCAACAAGGTGTCGATGGGCATGGCGGCGATCGGCGCCGACTCGACCTACAACACGGTGACCTTCGTCAACCCGAGCCGCTCGCCGATCACCGTTATGACGGTTGCCCTCGGCGGCGCCGATGCCACGGACTTCGCGCAGTGGACGAACGCTCCCTGGCCGGCCTCCAGCAAGGTGGTTCCGGCCGGCGGCAAGCTGACGCTCGGCGTCATCTTCGCCCCGCGTGCCGGTGTCGACGGCCCGCGCAACGCGACGCTGGACGTAACCCTCGCCACCGGTGAGGTCTTCTCGGCCAAGCTCGACGGCATGGCCGGCTCCCGCACGCTGCAGCTGAACCCTGCCACGATCGCCTTCACGCCGATCGCCAAGGGGAAGGAAGCCCGCCAGACGATCACGGTGACCAACACCGGCTCGATGCCGGTCATGCTCACGACGGCCCCGGCGCTCTCCGGCGCCAACGCCGCCGACTTCTCGCTCAGCGCCTTCCCGCGCCTGATGCTGGCCCCGGGCCAGGTCGAGTTCCTGGAAGTGACCTACCATCCGACGGTTGCCGGCAGCTCCACCGCGCAGGTGGACTTCACCAGCAACGCCGGCCCGATGCAGTCGATCGGCCTGACGGCCACCGCCAGCAGCACGAAGCTGGATCTGGACTCGAAGGTCCGCCTGGAGATCTCCTCGATCGGTGGTCAGGCCGCCGAGCGGATTCTCAAGCTGCGTAACGAGGGAAGCGAGGCAGTCTCGATCAGCGACGTCCGCTTCAGCGGCGCCGACGCGGCGCAGTTCCGCGTGGTCCGCGGCGCCGATCGCGTCGAGGCCAATGCCGAGGGAGAGCTGGTGGTCGAGGTGATCCCGGCCGGCCATGACCTTGTGGCCGAGCTGGCGCTGACGGCGACCAACGAGGTGACCGGCGAGCAGCTGGTCCGCGTGGCCGAGATCCGCGCCGAGGAGCAGCGGACCAGCGGCGTCAGCGGCGAGGACGCGGTTGCCGGGGGCCTTGAGCTGCGGGCGGCGGTTCCGAACCCGACGCATGGCGCGGTGGAGTTGAGCTACCGGATGGTGAAGGGGACGGAAATCCGTCTGTCGCTGTACGACATGAACGGCACGCTGGTGAAGGTTCTCGACGGCGGCTATCGCGGCCAGGGAGAGCATGTGGTGCGGGTGGATCTGAGCGATCTGGCCAGCGGCCAGTATCAGTACCGCCTCACCGCCGCCGGCGTCACCCTCACCAAGTCGGTGACGGTGGTCAAGTAATCGATTCGTCATCTTCCCTGATAGGGGGGTGAACAACGGGAGAGCGGGCCGTGACTCCGGGTATCCGGGGGTGCGGCCCGCTCGCCTGTCTTCCTCAAAATTTTTCTCTTCCGACCGCTAACAAAACCAAAAGATGGTGTGTTAGTCCTTCGAGCGACGATGCAGCGGGATATGAATCGCGAAATACTTCTTGACTTTTAAACAGGATTTAACGATTCTCCCACGCTCTACGTGTGCCAGTCCGAAACTCTTCGCATCGCTCGCCCTTTCCGGGCGCGCCACTTCCGGCAAGAGGGGCCCTCGGCCCGGTCGGAATCCCGGCGTCTACCCCGGGTGCTGTTCTGATAGCTGACGATCGACACAGGCAATTCTCTCAATAGCAACGTTCCGTATTACCTCAAATCACACTTTCTACAGGAGTGCAATCGATGAGAAGACTACTATTGCTTCTCTACGCGACCGCGCTCATCCTGCCGACTGCGGCCGCCTTTGCAGGCGGAGGGGATGACGATGGGAGCAAGACTCTCCGTCGAAGTGACGACGCATTAGGATCCTACCCAGGGGGTCCGGTGGCCAAGGCGCCGTTGGCGACCGGCTACTACGTCGCCGACAACGACCAGCCGCAGATCGGATCTCCGTGGGCGGCGACCTACTCCTTCCTGGATACGACCGGCAGCGAGTCGACCAGCTGGCGCAGGATCGTCTCCGGCCCGAACCAGCGTCCGGCCAACTACTGGACCAATCCGGCCAACGGCACGTTCGGCCTCGAGTACTTCCGCAATCCGTTCAACTCCGACTCGACCGACAACGCGATTGCCGGCCCGATCTCGATCCCGAACGGATTCTTCTACTATGGTCGTCGGTACGACTCGTTCTACGTGTCGACCAACGGTCTGGTGGGGTTGGCGAGCCGTCGTTTCCAGTACGACGCGAACGGCAACCGCATCGACTACAATCCGTTCCGTGACGACCCCCGCCCGGTGCATTCGGGTGGCGCGGTGGCCGATACCTTCCCCGACGACTACGGCTACAAGTTCGTGGCGCTCGGCGGCGGCACCACGGCGACCTCCGGTCTGCTCAACGGCTCGAACACCGCGTTCCCGAACACGGGCCTGCATTCGACGCTGGCGCCGCTCTGGGACGATCAGGAGCTTTCGCAGTTCGACTCGACCAGGCTGGTTCCGGATGACTTCGGTCGCGTCTACTGGCGTATCGCGCCGACCGGCGACCGTATCATCATCTACTTCGCCGACATCTCGATGAAGGGGATCAAGAACATTCCGATCCTCGGCATCCGCGCGCGCGTCGCGAACCGTCAGATCCGCGCCGACTTCCAGGTGGTGCTGAATCAGGCGGACAGCTCGATCGAGTACAACTACCGCTACTTCAAGGGTATCTACACCGATCCGAGCCAGGGAATCTTCAGCTTCCCGTCGAACATCATGTATCGTTCGAATGCCACCATCGGCATTCAGAGCCATGATTACGAGTACACGAACTATATGTTCAGCGCCGACGGCGTTCCGCCGGAGAGCGGTGACGTCTACGTCAACGGCGACCGCGCCAAGACGCCGCACCAGCTGCTGGGCATCAAGTTCAAGCAGTGGCGCAACATCGTCCGCGTGAAGCAGGTGACCTTCCAGGTCCCGAGCCGCACGCAGTCGGGCAAGTGGGAGGATCTGCCGAAGGGGCAGGCCGCCGACAACTTCGAGCTTCTGCTCGGTGACCCGATCCTCGGCTCGATCCGCCCGGTCGGTATCGTTCAGAACGTCTCCGACTCGATCGGACCGGTGAACGTCACGCCGCAGCCGGTTCGCTTCAACGTCGTGTTCCGCATCCGTGACCTGGTCAACATCTCGACCCAGCCGGTGTACCAGCGGAGCAGCACCACGAAGTCGCTTCCGCCGATCCGCGTGTCGTATGCCCAGATCGGCAACGACCGGAACTCGATCGACACGATCGTCTTCGAGCCGTACGCGACGTTCAGCACCCTGCAGAAGCAGGTTGGCCGCTTCAAGGCGGAGATCATCGCGACCGACCAGGGTCCGACCGGTCAGAACTACGGTCAGCAGTGGCCGTTCGACGACACCGTCGGTATCCGCATGTTCGGCATCAATCGTCAGGAGCTGCCGTTCATCAGCACCTTCGACGACTACGACAACTCGCAGGAAGACGGCATCATTCCGTCGGTCCGTCGTTGGGTCTCGATCGGCACCAGGGTGGTCGACGGCGACCAGCTGACGTACAACCCGCCGCCGCCGAGAGGGCAGACGCCGAACGGCATCAGCTCGCCGGTGGCCGAGATCGACCGCCGCGACATCGGTGGCTCCTACTACAACCGCGACCTTCCGGGCGTCAAGGGTGGTGACACGCTCATCTCCTTCCCGATCAACCTGAGCAAGGTGCAGAAGGCCCCGGTGCTGATCCTCTCCTACGAGCGCGCCGGCAAGATCCTGATCAACAACGCCGCGCAGTATCCGCGTGGATGGAGCGATCAGCAGCGCTACGGTCCGGAGCATGCGACCTACAACACGCTGAAGACCGCGTTCGCCCCGGGCGGCACGCCGGATCAGCTGGTGGTCGAGTTCGCCGAGCCGAGCCCGAACGGCATCGACAACGTCACGAACGTTCAGAAGTGGCGCGACAACAACTTCAACGACAAGAACGGCACGATCACCTACGGCTCCACGGCGAACTCGCCGCGCTGGGGTGTCTTCGGCGGCGGCGGCGGCGGCACGATCATCGTCAACGACCAGAGCGGTGTGCACTCGGTTTCCGAGACCACCGGTAAGGTGCTCGTCGACGAGTTCGACGCCGGCAAGGACTTCGAGTTCTACCGCGCCTACATTCCGATCCCGGCCCGCTGGTATTCGGCTCTGAACGCCAGCAAGACCTTCCGCTTCCGCATCCGCGGCGAGATGAAGAACGACGGCAACCCGACGGGCCCGCCCTCGGACGACGGCGATATCTTCTATGTCGACAACGTGATGCTTCTCGAGCCGGATAAGCCCGAGGTCGAGGTGACGACGGTCGGCTACAACTGGCCGTACACGCAGGCTCCGGCCTCGCAGGCCCGTCAGATCCCGCTCTGGGCGAAGATCGCCAACAACGGATCGACGGCCGCCACGGCCTTCGGTCTGGCGATGTACATCGACAACCTCGATGCGCCGAACCCGCCGGGACTGTACAACTACTATCGTTATCAGACGATCCTCTCGCTGCCGGCTGGTGGCGACCGGATGTACACCTTCCCGGAGTGGAACGCTCAGGAGTGCGGTGTCGACTTCAAGCCGCAGGCTGGTGGCCCGGATACGGTGCAGACGCACTATCGTATCTATGCCCAGATCCTCCCGGCCGGATACGACACGTACAACGCGAACGACAAGACCTACACGGACTTCACGCTCACGATCGGACCGACGTTCGCCTATGACGACGGTACGAACGACGTCGGCGGCTTCGCCGGCATCAACGGCAAGGGTCTGAACCTGACCCCGGCGACCAACCAGGACGGCAACGGCGCCGAGCCGTACGGCCCGAACGGTGGTAGCACCTCCGGTTCGTTCTCGATGCAGTTCCGCATCCTGACGCGCGACACGATCCGCGGCTTCCAGGCCTACTTCGCGGCCGCCAACTCGTCGCCGGATTACGTCCAGTACTCGATCTACAAGCAGCCGGCTTCGGCCACCGTGGGTCAGGCCCCGAACTCTCAGGGCCAGATCGCCTCGACCGTCACGACCGCGCGTCGTGGCGAGGGCATCCCGCAGCGCCAGAGCTCGAAGCAGTTCAACTACGACCAGTTCGTGACCTACATGCTCGACACCGCCCTGGTCGTCGATCCGGGTCTGTACTTCGTCACCGTTTCGCAGCTCGGTCAGACCGGTCTGGAGCTCGGTGGCGACGCCAGCCGCATGGGTCAGGTGACGACGATCGTCTCGGCCGGTCCGCCTCCGGGCATCGGCAACTACTCGATCGCCGCTCATCCGGAGTTCCGCCAGCCGCTCTTCTTCTACGAGCAGACGGCCGGTTCGAACACCTGGTTCCCGATGATCAACATCGTCGGCAACCCGGGCTTCCCGCACCTGAACTACCGTGGTGACGTTCCGCCGCTGCCGGTGTCGACGTACACCCGTGGCTCGTGGATCCCGATGATCCGTCCGTACTTCGGTGTCAAGGAGAGCAAGGCTTGCGCTGTCGAGCCGGTTGAGCTGGCCTCGTTCGAGGTCAAGCCGCTCGCCACGGCCCTGCGCCTCGACTGGAGCACGGCTTCGGAGATGAACAACAGCGGCTTCCAGGTGGAGCGCCGCGTCAAGGGTGAGGACAGCTGGAGCGCTGTCGAGTTCGTCAAGGGTGCCGGTACCTCCAACCAGGTCCACGCCTACGGCTACACCGACACGAAGGTCGTCTCCAACACGACCTACCAGTATCGCCTGAAGCAGGTCGACTTCGACGGCGCCGTGACCTACAGCGGTGTTCGTGAGGGTCGCCTGATGGGCGCCGTGGCTGGCATGGCTGGCAACAGCCTCGACCAGAACACGCCGAACCCGGTCAATGGCCAGACCACGATCGGCTTCAATGTCGTCGAGGATGGTCAGGTTCAGCTCCAGATCGTCGACATGTACGGCAAGGTTGTTCGCTCGATCTCGGTCGACGCGAAGGCCGGTGACAAGAACACCGTTGTCTGGGACGGCAACGACAACGACGGTGTCCAGGTTGCCAACGGCGCCTATGTCTACAAGCTGGTCGGCAACGGCTTCACGCTCGCTCGCAAGATGACGGTTACCCGCCACTAAGCGATCGCGCAACGACGACGCTCGAAGCCCCTCCGAACTCGCATGTTCGGAGGGGCTTCGTATTTTGTGCCCCTCCGATCGATGCGCCCGCGGTCGGCCCTCCCGCGCCTCCGCGCCGGAATGGTCCGCATGCCGAGGCGCTCTCCCTCCGAACGTCTCAACGATCCGACAGGCGACGATGCAGAGAGCCGACCGAACGACACGCAGCGGCGACGAACAGGGGAAGAAGGCGCGTATCGCCGTCTTCGCCTCCGGACGCGGCTCGAACTTCCGCGCGATTCACGAGGCGCTCGCGGCGATGGAGAATCCGCCGGCCGAGATCGTCCTCTGCCTGAGCAACAACCGCGAGCCGGGCGCGTTCGAGTACGCGCGCGAGCAGGGGATCGAAACCCGACAGCTTACCCCGCGTGCCTTCGACTCCGACGAGGCATACGAGACGGCGCTCTTCGACCTTCTCCACGACCGGCGCGTCGACATGATCGCGCTGGCCGGATATATGCGGCTGGTGCCGAAGCGGGTGGTGATGGAGTTCCGCGGACGGATCTTCAACATCCATCCGGCGCTCCTGCCGGATTTCGGCGGGCACGGCATGTACGGGCCGAACGTCCATACCGCGGTCATCAGCGCCGGGCGACGCGAGAGCGGCGCCACCGTCCACCTGGTCGATCCCGAGTACGATACCGGCGCGGTGGTGGCGCAGGAGCGGGTGCCGGTGCTGATCGACGATACGCCGGAGACGCTCGCCGAGCGGGTGCTGGCCGTCGAGCACCGGCTCTATCCACGGGTGATCATCGAGCAGGCGCGCAGACTTCTCGCGGAGCGCGGCGCCGATACCGACGCGGAATAAGGCCGGCGGACGATCCGGACGGCGGGTGCGATACACCAATCGTCACGGAAACGGGGACTCCGATGGCCTATTCTTGTGATCGTGCAGGTGACTACAGATCGGACTATCATTCATAACATCCGTCGAGCTCTCTATGGCGCAGTTGGAAGTCTTCGACAATCCGCGGCGTGACCGGAACTACACGATCACGCACGTCAATCCGGAGTTCACCTCCGTCTGCCCGATGACCGGGCTTCCGGACTTCGGCACGATCACCCTGGAGTATGTTCCCGACCAGCTCTGCGTGGAGCTCAAGTCGCTGAAGTACTACTACCTCGACTTCCGCAACCGCGGAATCTTCTACGAGGCCGTCGTCAATCAGATCTTCGACGATCTGAATGCCCTTCTCTCGCCCCGCGCGATGAAGGTGACCGGCGCGTTCACGACTCGTGGCGGACTTCATTCGACCGTGGTGGTGGAGCTCGGCGCCGGCGCCGGAGCACCCGCCAGCGCCGAAGGGCGCGAGCAGGCAACCACGCCGTCGCTCGAGGCGGTTCAGCAGCAGGCGAGCGCGAACATCGAGCAGGTGGCACAGGTTGCCGCCAACGAGACCGATCCCGATGTGATCGAGGGAATGCTGGACCGTATCAGCATGGATATGCCTCTGGAAGCTCCGGCAAAGGGGAAGAAGGGGGAGAAGAAGGGAGCCAAGAAATCGAAGAAGAGATGAGCGAAGCGCGACAGACGACCACGATTGCCAAGGATTTCCGCTGGGAGATGGGGCATCGCCTCCCGTTTCACGGCGGCGGCTGCCAGAATATCCACGGACACTCCTATCAGATGCGGGTGGTGATCGAGGGAAGCCTCGACGCCAACGGGATGGTGCTCGATTACTTCGACCTGAAGATGATTGTCGATCCGATCATCGAAAGGATCGACCACTCCTTCCTCTGCGACGACCAGGACCGGCAGATGCTGGACTTCTTCGCGGCCAACCCGCTGAAACATGTCGTGGTCCCCTTCAGAACCACCGCCGAGAACCTCGCCGGGTGGTTTCTCGATGAGATCTCGGCCAGGCTGAGCGAGTATCCGAATCTTCTCACCCTGACCGTGCGGGTCTCCGAAACCGAAAAGACCTACGCCGAGCGTGCCCGCGCGCTGCGGCAGTGAGCCGGCTCCCATCCCGCGGCGCCGACTGATCGACCGCGGCGCCCTTCAGCAACGATATCGAACCCGATCCCGACGTGACATCTCCGGTACAGCCATCCGATCCGAAGCGCGCCGTCGTTCTCCTGAGCGGCGGCATGGACAGCTGCGTCGTGGCCGCGAAGCTCCACGCGGAGGGATACCGTCTGAACGCGCTCCACACCAACTACGGGCAGCGGACCGAGCGGAAGGAGCTGGCCTGCTTCCATGCGCTGGCCGACCGCTTCGAGGTCGAGCGCCGGCTCGTGGTCGACATCCGACACCTGGCGGCCATCGGCGGCTCCAGCCTCACCGACGAGCGGATCGAGGTGACGCCGGCCGATCTCGACGCACGCGAGGTGCCGACCAGCTACGTCCCGTTCAGGAACGCGAACATTCTGGCGATTGCCGTGAGCTGGGCGGAAGTGATAGGAGCGGGGGTGGTTGCCATCGGCGCGGTCGAGGAGGATTCGAGCGGATATCCCGACTGCCGCGAGGTGTTCTATCAGGCGTTCCAGCGCGTGGCCGATCTCGGCACCCGTCCCGAGACCACCATTTCGATCGCGACGCCGGTGATCCATCTGAGCAAGGGGGAGATCGTGGCCGAGGGAATCAGGCTGAGCGCCCCCTTCGAGCTCACGTGGTCCTGCTACAAACGGGAAGATGTCGCCTGCGGCGAGTGCGACAGCTGCGCCCTCAGGCTCCGCGGCTTCGCCAAGGCCGGGGCGGTCGACCCGATCCCGTATCTGAACAACTGACCGCGCGACCGGCGCGCGCTTCGCCCGCCGGCAAAATCTCTCAGCGCCGCGCCGCGCCTCCCCCCTCCACGATCCTGCACGATCCCCGATAATCGCATCCCCGGCAGGCCACGTCAAGATCGTGGCGCGTGGTCGGGAACTGCCCGGTGGAGATCCCCTCAACGTAATCGCGGGCGAACTCGAACGCGAGCGCCACTACCTCCTCAAGCTCCTCGATCGTCTCCGGCGCGCTGGATGACCTGTTCATGTGCACGACGCTCTTCCGGACCTCGTTCGGCACGAAGAGATAGGAGACGTCGATATCCGACTCCCTCGGCTTGAGCTGGTAGTAGATCCCGCCGACCGGCCTGACGTCGAGGAGTGGAAGCGCGAAGTGCGTGGCGAGGATCTGCCGCACCGCCTCCAGATAGATCATCAGCTGCAGGCTCAATCCCCGACGGACATCCTCCGCGCTCGGAGCGTGCCCGGTCTTGTAGTCGGCCACGGCGAAGTAGAGGATATCGCCATGGTAGAACAGCTCGATGCGATCGACCTTGCCCCGCACGGCGATGCCATGGAGCGGCATCCGCGCATCGGAGGTGAGGAGGGGATCGGACGTGCCGCCGCGCACCGTGGAGCTTCCGAAGCCGGTCTCGAAGAATGCCGGCGCCAGCTCCGACTTGTCGCTCCGACGGGTGGCCTCGTACTCGATCCACTGCTCGAGAAGGCCGTCCACCTGATCGCTGCCGAGGAGCCGCTCCTGGTCGATCCGCCAGTAGGGATGGTCGAAAACGATTCCCGCGATCTCCTCCCGGGCCAGCGCGCGCGCGCGCGCCAGGGCGGCGCCACGCGTGATCTCGGTGACCGGCAGCTCGTCATGCTCACGCAGCTCAACGTAAAGCCGGAAGAGCACGCGGTGCAGCAGTGTTCCCCGCTCCAGCGGCGTGAGCGACACATCGAACGACGTCGGGGCATTGGCGGCCAGGATGCGCCGCGCGAAATATTTGAACGGACAGCGACCGTAGAGCTCGAGCTGCGACACCGAATACTCCCGACCGCGATACTCCTCGAGCTCCGCCCGCTCCTCGGGAGCGAGCGCGGCGCCGATGATGCCCCGATACTCCGGCACCGCCGCCGTGTCCGCCCCGAGCTCGGCGCGATGCCGTCCCTGCTCGATTGCCGCGGTGAAGCGGAGATGCTCGATGATGCCGGAGGGATCGTCGAACCGCGGAACCTCGGCGCCGCTCCAGAGCGCTTCCCCGGCCTCCTCGGCCAGGGCGTTGGGGCTGCCGATCATCGCCACGAACGCCGTGTGGGGCGTGGCGCTTCCCTCGTCCCTGATCCGGGCACGCACGGCGCGGAGCTCGTCGAGCTCGACCACGCGCCCCCGCTCCTCGACCGTCGTGATGCGGAGGAAGGCATCGACGAACGACGAGCGCACGAGCGCACGCTCGCCGGCGAAGCGTGGATAGGTGAGGACCAGGCTCCGCGAGAAGGAGGTGATCGCCTGATAGAACTCGATCCGCTCCCGGCGCATCCGCCGCTCCTCGGCGCGGGGAAGGGGGCGACCGAGAAAGATCTCCGGGATATAGGTGCCCGGAAACTCCCCGTCGACCATGCCGCAGAGGATCACCACGTCGAACTGAAGTCCCCGAAGCTGATGAATCGGGAGGATCGAGACGCCGAAACCCTGCTTCTCCCGGATCTCGAAGCGCGCGCGCGCCGCGGCGGTGCGGAGATGATCCAGGTAGAACTCCAGCGGGCGCCGTTCGCGCGTCTGGTCGCCACGCGCCAGATCGTCCTTCACCTCGAAGAACTCCGCCAGCTCGTCGACCAGCTCGAGGAAGCGGGCAAGCGCGCGGGTATCCTGCTCGATGCCGTCATGCACCCGCTGCCATTCCAGCGGCGCGCGCGGGCGGGCATCCAGGCTCCGACGGAGCGCGAGGATGTTCTCCGCGACGCGCATCCGCGCCACGAAGCCGTGGACGGTCTGGCGGAACTCCGCGGCGGAAAGCTCCCGCTCGAGCCCTTCCAGGCGATGCGCCAGATGGTCGAATCCACGCCCGGCGCGGCGGAGCAGATCGAGCTCCTCCGCCTGCACGCGACGCTCCTCCTCATCGGTCAGGCGGAGCATGTATCCTTCCACCAGCTCGATCTTCTGGCCGATCCTCCGGCGCCACGACTCCCGGCCACGCGTGATCCGGAGCTGCGCCGCCGCCGCGGTGAGCGCGGCCGGATCGATCTCGGCGCCGAAGGAGAGATAGGGGGAGGTGACCGCGCGGATCACGTCCCGACGGGCGAAGCCGGAGACCGGGATCGTCAGCGCCGCGAAGATCGCCGTGATCAGGGGGCTTTCCGCCAGCGGAAAGTGGGTGGCCGCGATGCAGGGAATGCCGTACTCGGCCATGTGCGTCCGGAGCAGCGGCGCGTACGGCTCGATGTCGCTGGCCGCCACGCAGATCCGCTCGGGAGCGATTCCCTCCTCGATGACCCTCCACTTGATGAGTGCCGCGATCCCCTCCGCCTCCTCGTCCCGGCCATGAAAGCCATAGACATTGATCAGCTCGTCGAAGGCGGGGTTGGCGATCCGCTGGTCGGTACGGAAGAGATTGCGCCGCATGTGGTGTTTGAACGGCCGGCGCTCCTCCTCGGCAACACCGTCGTCCAGCGGATCGAGATCGAAGCGATCGTAGCCGGCGTTCTTCAGCCGTTCGATCGACTCGTCGAAATTGCCGTAGAGAGGGCCGTTCTCGGATGCATAATCGAAGTAGATCGACACGCGCAGATCGGCAACGTGCCCGAGTCCCTCCAGCAGCATCAGCTCCGGCTGGGACAGCTCGGTATAGCCGCAGACGAGAAGATGGGTGGCCGAGGGGAAGACCCGCCTGAACACCTCGTCGTGATCCTCGAGGAGCGCGGCGTTGACCTGAAGCATCCGTCCCGGAGAATCGATCCAGTAGGAGTCCAGCAGGCGGAGATATTCGTCGTAGATGGCGTGCAGGTCGTGGAGCTTCCCCACATCGTAGCCGGCCGCGTCCGGATGCGACTCGGCGTAACGGATATCCTCGAGCAGGCGGGCAGGGAGCATGCCGTCGGCGCGGATGCCGGCGATGATCCGCGCGATCCTCTCGACAACGCCGGGAGAGGGGGGGCGATCGGGTCTGGCGAAGAACCGCAGATCCGCGTTCTCCATCGCCAGCCGCGTGAGCGCGCGCTGCAGCTCGCCGGAGATATCGCGGCGGCCGGGGCCGACGCCGGCAAAGAGGCGTCGGGCCAGCCCTTCCATGGTGTAGAGGTGGAGCCGCTCGATCGGCCGGCCGGTGGCCTCGTGATGGGCCCGCGTCAGCTTCAGATCCAGATCCCTCTGCATCCGGTAGGTCGGCACCACGAAGATGTAGCGATCCAGCTCCGACCGGCGCGCGGCGCCGAGCGCCGTCTCGTTGAAGTCGAGGAGAACCGCCTCCGGGTCGAGAAGATTGTAGAGAAGCTGCGCCAACGTCGTCGCTCGGGATCGATGTTCGGGAGAGGGGAAACGAGCCGCAGCAAAGATACGACGCGCCGGGGCGGAGGCCGGCCTCGAGGGGGAGCGGGTTCGAGGCCCTTGTCACGGCCGGGGCAAACGTGTAGCTTTCACCTTCTTCACGAGCCTGAAACAACCCCGTCCTCCAACCCCCGACGGCTGATCACGCGGACCAACGACATGACACGGCTACGCACTTCCCTCTATCTGGCGCTGATCGCGACCTGCGCGGCGCTCTCGGCGCATATCCTCACTCCGGGACATCCCGGCGAGCCGGCCGGCGAGGAGCCGGAGGCGATCGGCGAGAGCGAGAACCCCGCGGCTCGGGCCGAGTGGGAGCATCTGCGCCTGCGCGATCCGGCCACGGGGAGGATTCCCGAGAGGATTCGCGCGCGGGAGCTGGCCTACGCGGCCACGCTTCCCCGCAGATCCATGGCGATGATGAAGGGGGCCGGCATGCAGGAGTACAGTTGGAACCATCGCGGGCCGTTCAATATCGGCGGCCGCACGCGCGCCCTCGCCGTCGACGTGACCGGGGAGGATACGATCCTGGCCGGCGGCACCTCCGGCGGCATGTGGCGCTCCACCGATCGGGGGAGAACCTGGAGCAAGACGACGCTTCCGGGACAGCTTCCGTCGGTCACCTGCATCACGCAGGATACCCGCCCCGGCCATTCCGCCACCTGGTACTACGGCACCGGGGAGCTCCTCGGCAGCAGCGCCTCCGAGGCATACGCCTACTACCAGGGAAACGGGCTGTTCAAGTCGACCGATAACGGCCGCTCCTGGGCGCCGCTCGCGGCCACCGCCTCGAACAAGCCGCACCTGTTCGATCGTCCGTCGGACTTCGTCTGGAGCGTCGCGGTCGATCCGTCGAACACCACCCAGGACGAGGTCTACGCCGCCTATTACGGCGTGATCTCCCGCTCGACCAACGGCGGCACCACCTGGACCGACGTGCTCCGCGGCAGCGGCATGGCGGGGAACTATCAGGGACCTTACACCGACGTGACGGTCACCCGCGAGGGAGTGGTCTACGGCGCCATCGGAGGGGGCGGGGTGAACCGCGGCATCTGGCGCACCGTCGACGGCGCCTCCGGTACCTGGAAGAAGATCACCCCGGACAGCTTCCCCGCCGATCCCGAACGGATCGTGCTCGGCCTGGCCCCGTCGAATCCGAACGTTCTCTACGTGCTGGCCGAGACCCCCGGACGCGGCTTCCTCGGCAGGAACTTCCGGGGCGATTCCTCCTGGCAGAGCCTCTGGAAATACACCTATCTCTCCGGCGACGGCACCGGGAGCGGTGGCCGTTGGGAGGATCGCTCGATGAACCTTCCCGCATTCGGCGGCGGCTCCGGCGACTTCTTCTCGCAGGGGGGATACGATCTCCACGTCCACGCCAAGCCGGACGACGAGAACGTCCTCTTCATCGGCGGCACCAACCTCTACCGCTCGGACGATGCGTTCGCCACGAAGACGAAGACGGCCTGGATCGGCGGCTACAAGAACTTCGATCGGGACACGCTGGTGATCAACGATTACTCCTATCCCGAGCATCATCCCGATCAGCATACGCTCGTCTTCTCCCCGCGCGATCCGCGGGTGGTCTATACCGGCAGCGACGGCGGCATCCATCGCAGCCCGGACGCCACCGCCGCCACCGTCGCGTGGGAATCGCTCAACGGCGGCTATCTGACCACGCAGTTCTATTCGATCGCGATCGACCACGCCACGCCGGGAGACCCGACGATGATGGGGGGCTTGCAGGACAACGGCACCTGGATGTCGGCGACCGCCAACGGCGCCGCTCCCTGGACACTGCGCGGAACCAGCGACGGCGCCTTCGTCGCGATCGCCGACGGGCGCTCCGCCTACTACGTTTCGAACCAGTTCGGCTATCTCTTCCGCGTCCGGCTCGACGGTCAGGGGAACATGATCTCCTCGACCCGTGTCGATCCCGAGGGGGGAACCGGCTATCTGTTCACCAATCCGTTCACGCTCGATCCGGCCAATCAGAACATGATGTTCCTGGCCGGCGGCGTCGACCTCTGGCGGAATTCCGATCTGTCGGCGATTCCCGCCTCGCCGAACCGGAGCACGTCGGTCAACTGGACCCGCCTTGCCGGCGCGAAGGTGAGCGACAGCACCAAGATCAGCGCCCTCGCGGTGACCGCCGCCGCGCCGCTGCACCGGGTCTACTACGGCACCGAGAACGGCCGCGTGTTCCGCCTCGACGGGGCGGACGCCGGGGATCCGCAGAAGATCGAGATCACCGGCGGAAGCTTCCCGAAGGATGGCTACGTCACCTGCATCTCGGTCGATCCGCTCGACGGCAACAGGGCGGTGGTGGTCTTCTCCAATTACAGCGTTCAGAGCCTGTTCCTGACCACCGATGCCGGCGAGACCTGGACGCCGATCGGCGGCAACCTGGAGCCGAACGCGACCACGGGATCGGGCGCGGGACCTTCCTGCCGCTGGTTCTCGTTCCTGCATCGCGGCACCACCACCCTGTACATGGTGGCGACCAGCACCGGCCTGTACTCGACGATGAGGCTCGACGGCGCCTCCACGCAATGGACGCAGGAGGGGAGCGAGACGATCGGGAACGTGGTGGTCGACATGATCGACGCGCGGCAGTCCGACGGGTTCGTGGCGGTGGCGACGCACGGCAACGGCGTCTACACCACGTCGATCGGAACGCTCGGAGTCGATCGCGAAGGCTCGTCGGATGGGACGGTGGCGGGGAACACGGGGAAGATGCTGGAAGGAAATTATCCCGATCCGGTCGGCGCGCGGACCACGATCCGTTTTACGCTGCCGGCCTCGATGCCGATCGGCCGGGTGCGGCTGCGGCTGTTCGATCCGGCCGGGCGGGAGGTGGCCACGCTGCTGGACCGGGTGTTCGGTCCGGGAGCGCAGAGCGTCGAGGTGGTTCCCGATCGCCTGGGAGCGGGAGGGATGGCGGCCGGCGTCTACTACTATCGCCTGGAGACGCCGGTCGGCGATGAGAGCCGGAGGATGCGGATCCTCCGTTGATCGGGGAGGTGGCGAGCGCCGGATTGACCGGCCCGCGCGTCGTCGGGATTCTCACCTGGCGGATCGCCCATCGGTGAGGAACCATCGGTGAGGAACCATCGGTGAGGAACCACCCCCGCGGGTGGGTTTCCATCGTCGGAGCCGGCCGGGGGGAGGGAGCCAAGCCGCTCCGGTCAGGGGGCGCTCAGCATTGCGCCGCTTCGATGGAAACGCCACCGCAGGTTGCAGGGGGTGGGACCCCGGCGGTCGGTATCGACTCGAATCCGGTGTCTCCCGATGCTCGTCGGGAATGTGCTGGAGCGGGCGGGCACGTCACGTCCCCTCCGACGCCGTTCGACCCTTCGACGCGTGTCGTCGTCGATCCCCTCGGCCGTCAACGGCTGTGTGCCCGTCATGCTCCTCACCGGTTCGTCGGGGAGCGCGCTCGTGTCCTTGGTGCGCGCTGCTACCCGGCGCCGATCCGCCATCCGGCGGTCGTGTGTGGGTGACGGCTTTCGACGGCGTGGCCGTCGCGCGATGAGAGCCGGTCCGCCTCATCGGAGAGATCCGCGGCGGCCGTGAGGGGCCGCGCTCGGGCGGATCTTCCAGACTTCGGGACCGGCTCCGCCGTCGCATCGCGTCATGGGCGATCGGTGACCAGCGCCGCTTCTCCCTGCTCGCCGAGGAGTCGGGAAAGGACGCCGTAGGGCATCAGCACGAGCGGATAGCTCGGCCCCCAGTTGTTGACGATGCCGACGGCCTGCAGCCGGTCGGAGGCGCGGAAGATGCAGACCGAGTGCCCTCCGCGGATATGGCCGAGATCACCATCCCCGATCCACCAGTTCCCATCCTTCTGCGTCGGCGTGTCGAACGCGGTGTACCAGTTGACGCCGATCGTCACCGGGATGCCGCCGGCGATCGCCGTGCGAATCTCGTCCACTGTCGTGGCCCAGCGGTTTTCCAGGATCCCGTCGGCCAGATCGGGCGGGGACTCCCGGCCGCGGACCACGCGGACGTGTCCCTGCGCGCGAAGCACATCCATCGCCGCGCGCACCGAGGTTCCCTGATTGTCGCCGGGATTGGTCTCCGGCCATTCGTCGATCTTTTTGGCCTCGTTCCAGAGCCAGCGCGGGTTGTACAGCCGCCGGTTCAGGATCGACATCATCCAGGAGGAGGCGAAGCCGACGCACGCCCCCTCACGCATCTGATTGTATTTCTCGCGGTATTCCGGAAGCCGGAGCGTGCGCTCGACCGTCGTGACGGCCGGGGAGGCCATCGCGCTGAACGGGTATTTCTCCACATGCTTCCAGTCGGACGGAACGCGCCGTCCCAGCGGTGCCTCGGGCATGGTGCCTCTCTCCTTACTCGTGTTGTTGGTGGTGTTCGAGCGTCGATGCACCGACGACTCGGTCACGGGCGTGTTCTCATTGCCTCGCGCGGGGCGCGAGGATCCGTTCGCTGCCGCCGCCGGTCACTTGGCCGTGGTGGCGCAGGGAGGTTTGATCGCGATATAGGTGCGCGTCTCATCCTTCCAGCAGTCCACGTGCTCCGGGGTGACCATGGTGGAGCCTTCCTTTCCCTGCCCGGAATCCGCGTTGATCATGTCGGCGATCGCCGACGAATCGTACTGCAGAAAGTCGGGAATGCCCCGCATGCGGAGCTTTCGCGTCAGGAGGGAGGAGACCGCCACCGGAAGAACCGGCAGGGACAGAAGCTTGATCTGTTCGAAGACCTGGCGGAATTCGTCATCCCCCCAGCCGAGCTTCGATTGCACCGCCAGCTTCCCCTGCGGCGTCCGGGTGACGCGCCTGAAATCGTTGACGGTGAAGACGCGCGCGGACTTCATCACATCGATGAGCTCGGGGCCCAGGGCGGTGACGTCCGACAGCGGCTGCGTTCCGGCCATCAGCGGGTCGTTGTGCGATCCGAGCACCGGCTTGATCCGGAGCCGGATCTGCGAGGCGTCGGCCGGCGTGGTGCCGTCGGGGCTGGTGACGATCACCATCATCTGGCCCAGCTCATCGACCCGCATCTGCGCCGGGATCGTCAGATCGATCTCGTCGACCACGAAGGCGCCGAGCGGGCTCTGATACCGGTCGAGCTCCTGCTGGACGTTGGCCAGCGCGGCGGCCACGCTCTCGCCGAGCTCGTGCATGCTCACCTCGGGGAGGGAGCCGGTCAACGGTGCCTGGGAAGGCTGGTTCGGATCGGTCTTGACCGGATCCGGATCGACCGGAACCGGCATTACCGGATCGTTCGGGCTGGCCTTGCGCGCCGATCCCGCGCCGCCGCGCGTGGCGCGGCCGCCTCCCTTCCTGGTAGTCGTTGCGTTGGTTTTCTCCCCCTTCTTCCGAGCGCCTCCCTTCGGGGCGCCCTCCTTCGAGGCGCCCTCCTTCGAGGCGGCAAGGTCGAGATCGACTTCAATGTTGACGGTGCGTCGGCGGCCGGCGTTCTCGATCGGCATGCTCGCGGTGGTTGCCAGGAGCGTCCGCTTGCGGAACACCTTGAAGAAAAGGTCGGGCCGCTGGCGGCGAGGCTCGTCGTCGAATCGCGACCGGTCGTAGACGATCGCGAAGGTGCCGCTGTCGTCGGTGATTGCCGAGCCGAGCGGGTCGTTGTGCTTGATGTCTCGATCCCACGCCTCGACCCGAAGACCACCGACGCCACGCCGTGTCGTGCGGTTGATCACTCGGCCGGAGACACGGAAGCTCTGTCGTGCCATAGTGGTTAGGGCTCCTCTAGTGGAGTGGTGTGGTAGCGAATCGAGAAGGAGACACCGCCCCGCGCCTCCTGACGCGGGGCGATGCTCATGCGCGTTTGTTCCCCGGGCTCCTGTTTCGGACGGCATCCGAGTACCGACGGGAAGGTAGCCGTGCAGAGTGACCATACGACCGCCGAGGGGGGAACGCCGTTGTTCTCCCATTCGAGGATGGCCGCGCGCGCGGCCTCATCGAGCTCGCGCTGCGCTTCGACCATGCTGCGGGCCATCGCCGCGAAGATGTGCTCCGCCGGATGCACCGGCAGCGCGCGCTCCCCGTCGGACGGGTCCAGGTATTCGAACTCCATGGGTCGAATCTCTCGTTGTGGTCACTGCTTCTGCGGGATCTCCAGGTGGTATCCCGGATCGTCCGGAGGGACGAGGAACTTCGTGACGCGGTTGTCCGACCTGACCGCCTGCTCGAAGCCCCGGCGGTTTCTGATGGAGCTCGGATCCACGTCGAAGACGTTCAGGATCTTCGGATCGGAAGCATGTCGGGAGACGCTGGTCGGCCCGAGCTCGATGATCTTCCGCTCCATGTCCGCCTTGATCTGGTCGGCGGACTTGTTGGCTGCTTTCGACTTCGCGTAGACGTCGATCACCTTGTCGCCGGCGGCCGCGTAGAGCTTCTTCTGCGCGGCGACGCCGTACTTCTCGAGGTTGTTGTACATCACGCGAGCCTGATCGGCCGGATTCCGTTGCGTGCTTGAGATCGAAGCCGACTTCAGGTCGGCCGCTCTCATGATCTCCTCCAGGACCGTCCGTGAGTAGGCGGTCACGTCGGCTGCCTTCGCGTTCGGGCCGAAGGAGATCTTGATATCATTCGACGACTTCGTCTCCTGCCGTCCTCCGGTGGAGGACCGTCCTCCGGGAGAGGACGCGACCCGCGGGCTGCCGGAGACGGTGGCGCTGTTGGCCGCGGGGGCGTTCGTGGTTCCGGATGTGGCACTCGGACCGACCGAGGTGACTGCGTTGTCGAGCAGCTTCTCGATCCCGACCGAGGGCTTGGTCCCATGGTTCTTCAGCACGTAGACCGCGTCGTTGAAGAACTTGATGAAGCGATCGCAGTGAGCGCTGGTACCGATCGGGTACTGGCGCAGCTTCCAGCGATTGTTCGCCCCGGTCTGCTCGTAGACGCCGCCGGAGTTGTAGGCGGCGGCCACCAACGGGGGATCGAGGTGCGTCTTGCTGGACTGTTTGGCGATCACCGCCGTTCCCGCCTCGATCGAGTTGCCCGCCTTCAGCAGCCAATCCCGATCGATCGAGTTGTCCTTCATCGCTTCGCGCGCCGTGGAGATCAACGTCTGCATCAGCCCCGGGCTGACCTTTCCCGGCGTCGCCTGGTCCGACTTGTAGCCGGGCTCCAGGCGGATCGCCGAGGCGCGTCCTCCCGATTCGGTGCAGATCGTGGCGATGATCAAGGCGCACGGCACGCCTCGTGAGCGTGCCGTGCGGTTGATCTCCGCCGAATAACTCTCCCAGACCTTGGTGACCGTGGCCGGATTTCCCTTCGTCCGCTCGATGCCGCTCCCCTCGATCTCGACACCATCGGGTGTGAGACGCCAGCGGACGCTGTCGTCGAATCTGCGGTGGAAATCAGTAAGTGCCATGGCGTTACACCACGATGGCGCTCTCGGCGGCCACGAGGCCGAACCACGAGCGGATAACGACCTGGGTCGGGGCCTTGGCCGGATCGAACGCCGCGCCGTCACGAATGACTTCCAGATAGAGGATGCCGGTCGAGTTGGTGGCGGTGCTGGTGGTCGAACCGGTGTTGGTGTTGAAGTCGTACGCCTGCCAGGTCTTGTAGGTGACCATCGGGTCGCTGGTGTGGAACTCCAGCGTCTTGCCGGCCAGCCCGGTGCTGCCGTTGAGCAGCTCGAGGGTGATCACCACCTTGCGGCCGGTGTAGTTCGGCGAGGTGCCGATGTTGATGATGCCGCTCGGCATCGCGCGCAGCCGCGGCCCCTTCTGGAGCACGAACGGCGGCGGAATCACCATGTCCGGACGCGGCTCGAGGGTCGCCTCCATGTGCATGCTGCCGGCGGCCACGTCCTGGCTGTAGGAGCTTTCGCCCGAGGCGCTGTAGCTGCTCGAGCCGTAGCGGAGTCCGCCGCTGATGCCGAAGCCGCCGGTGCCGTAGCTGCCGGAGATGCCGGCGCTGAAGCTCTTCGACTTCCCCTGAACGTTGAAGCCGTTGGCGCTGTTGAACTCCGAGACCTTCATATCCGCCTGCAGGAAGACGCGGGTCCATTGATAGGAGACCGGCGGCAGGAAGTTGATCAAGGGCAGCTTCTCCTTGATGATGTTCAGGCTCTGAAGGCTGCCGTCGGTCGGGTCGATCACCTGCTGCACCACGCTGATCACGTCGATGTTGGTGTTCGAGAGGGCTTGGGCGGTGGTGACGAGGTTCTGGTCGAGCGCGCTCTGGGCATCGGCGACGCCGAGGCCGACGCTCTTGACGAAGGCGCCGAAGGCCGGGCCTCCCTTGGCCAGCTCGTCGGTGATGTCGGCCGGCGAGGCGGTCACCGCGCTGAGCGGTCCGAGCGCGGCCTTCGGAGCCGTGAGCGAAGCATGGCTCTGAACCGCGAGGAAGTTGCTGAGCTCGGCGATCCTGGCGGTCTCCTCAAGGCTGAGAAGACGAGTCGTGGCCGCCGCCTGAAGTGCGGCGAGCTCCTGATGCAGGTCGTTCGTGGTGGTCGTTGCGGCCGTCTCCTTCCCCGTGGAGCGCCCGCTGTTCTTGCGCTGAGACATTGATCTTCTCCTGAATAGTGGTGTGCGTTCGACGCTACGGTGCGTGCGTCCGAATGGCCGTTCGGAAACATCCCCGGGAGTCCGTGCTGTCGATGCTGGTACGTAGTGACGTTGTGTGGTTGAACCTGCTTCCCGTGCTGGTCACGGGAGGGCTGTGCGCATCAAACCCATGACGAAGGTACTGCCCGGGTTCTTCCCAAAGCAAGCAAAAAGTTGGCCGGAGCGTGGCACGCGCCCGCCAGAATGTCTTCCAAACCGTCGATTCTGCCGCGATTTTTGGGTGTATTACGGCATACTAGGGGAAGGAGCCGATGGTGAGTATGCCAAAGCGACGTCGCGTAAGGGTCCGCGCGAGCGTGGCTTCCACCGCTTCATCCGGCCTCGCTTCCCCGTGCCGCCCCGTCGTATTCGGGTGGGGGAAGGTGGACCACCGAGGCGAAGCGGAAGTCCGGATCGACCGCCGTTTCTCCCGCGGGCTCCAGTCGGTAGGCCCCCGGTTCGAGCGGGACGAACTGGTCGAGATCCGGGATGAGGCGATAATCGCCGCCGGAGGGGATCAGCTCCAGCACCACCCCCTCGTTCTCGTTGATCCGCTGGATCTCTCCGAACAGCTGCCGCCGCTCGACCAGCCGCTCGTCATGGTCACGGACCGTCAGATCGACGATCACCCGCTTGCCGAGGAGCTCGCCGGCCTGCTCCAGATCGAACTTCGGATTCATCCTTCATTCTCCCGCGTCTGTTGTCGAAGCCATCCCCGGCGGACCATGCAAAGAGCTCGCCAATCGGCCGAGGCATCGTCCGGCCCCGAGGAACCGGGTGCCGCTCGGGAGAGGATTCCGGCGTGGGAGGGCCGGAAGCGTGGGAGAGGGAGGGGTGAATGATGGCTGAACATATTTCCATCCCATATTGGGCCGTTTCGAAATGGCCATGTATATTTGCCCGCCCACAATCTGGGACCGTACTCCACAATCGTTCACCGGGAAGGCCCGAAGGGGACATCCCCACCTCGGTGGACAGAATTGACGACGTTGATTTTGGATGGCGATGCCCGTCGCGCATTCATCTTGTCGTTGACATCACGCCCCCGGTACGAAGCAAGCAGCGCGTGAGGGAGAGGTGGCAGGCCATCGCCGCTTCTCGTGATGAAGATCAGCGTTGTTGCTTGAGGGCGTCGATGCGGACGTCGTGACGTCGAGGACCCCATCTCCTCTCTTCCCAGGGGTGATGCTGTTGCATTCTTCCTCGGTCGACCAACACGGAACGGAACGCGTCATTCCGATTCCGGCCACATAACATCAGTTTCGCACAATATCTAGATCCGGCGATCTCGATCAGCCAGCTCTCCTGCCTCGCTTCACCCCTCCGCCTGGATGACGACCTCGTGCCCGGTAAGGACCAATAACGGGAGTTTCATAATGAGGAACCGATCACTACTGCATGCGATCGTAACATGCGGCGTGATTGCGCTGAGCGGTACGTCCGCGTATGCGCAGGTGCCACCTACCTTGAGTCTACAGGGTGATCTTACGAACACCCAGGCTGGGTTGAGCACCAACCCGATGATGACCTTCAGACTGTATACGTCCGCTTCCGGCGGAACGGCAATCTGGACCGAGAGCTTCAATGTGCCCCTGATCACGGCCGGCCAGGTGAAGCGCTTCAATGTCATCCTCGGCAATTACACGTCGCTCGCGAGCATTCAGTTCGACCAGCAGTATTGGGTGGGCATCAGCGTCGGCAGCGGCGCGGAGCTGACCCCGCGTATCCAGCTACCGATCTCCCCGTACGCGGTGCGCGCGCACCGGGCCGACACCTCGATGGCCGTTGCCGGCGAGATCGACATGAGCTCGATCCTCGACGGATCGATCACCGGAGCGAAGCTGGCCAACGGATCGGTGACCACCGCGAAACTTGCCGACGGCTCGGTCACGACTCCGAAGCTGGCCGATGGCGCGGTGACCTCCCCGAAGCTGGCCGATGGCAGCGTCACCTCGACGAAGCTGATCGACGGATCGGTGATCACCGCCAAGCTGGCAGACGGATCGGTGAGCTCGGCCAAACTGGCCGATGGGAGCGTTACCTCCACGAAGCTGGCTGACGGCTCGGTGACCTCCGCGAAGATCGTCGACGGTTCGGTGACCTCCACGAAGCTGGCTGACGGCTCGGTTGCGACCGCGAAGCTGGCAGATGGTTCGGTGACCACCGCGAAGATCCTCGACGGCACGATCATCGATGCCGATGTCTCGCCGAGCGCCGCCATCGCCTACAGCAAGCTCGACCTGGCCAACAGCATCGCGACCGGTGACCTGGCCGACGGTGCCGTGACCAGCGCGAAGCTCGCCGATGGCTCGGTCTCGACGGCGAAGCTGGCCGATGGCTCGGTCACGACGGCGAAGCTTGCCAACGGCTCGGTGACCACGGCGAAGCTCGCCGACAGCGCGGTGACCAGCGTGAAGCTCGGCACCGGCGCGGTCACTACTGCCCACGTGGCCGACGGCGCGATCACCGACGCGAAGGTCGCCAACGGCATCAGCTACTCGAAGCTCTCCGGAGCCCCGACGTCGCTGCCGCCGACCGGCGAGGCCGGTGGAGATCTGACCGGCACCTTCCCGAACCCGACCATCGCCGCCAATGCCGTGACCTCCACGAAGCTGGCCGATGGCAGCGTGACGACCGCGAAGCTCGCCGACGGCGGCGTGACCTCGGCCAAGCTGGCCGACGGCAGCGCCACGACCGCGAAGCTCGCCGATGGCTCCGTCACCTCCGCGAAGCTGGCCGACGGCTCGGTCTCGACGGCGAAGATCGTCGATGGCAATGTGACCACGGCGAAGCTGGCCGATAGCGCGGTGACCTCCGCGAAGCTCGGCACCAACGCCGTCACCACGACCCATGTTGCCGACGGCGCGATCACCTCGGCGAAGATCGCCGACGGCGCCATCGGTACCGCGAAGCTGACCGACGGATCGGTGACCTCGGCGAAGATCGCCGACGGCACGATCGTCAACGCCGATGTTTCGCCGACCGCCGCCATCGCCTACAGCAAGCTCAATCTGGCCAACAGCATCACGACGGGTGATCTGACTGACGGCGCCGTGACCACGGCGAAGCTTGCCGATGGCTCGGTCTCGACCGCGAAGCTTGTCGATGGATCGGTGACCACCGCGAAGCTGGCTGACGGATCGGTGACCTCCGCGAAGATCGTCGACGGCAATGTCACGACCGCCAAGCTCGCCGACAGCGCGGTAACCTCCGCGAAGCTCGGCACCAACGCCGTTACCACGACGCACGTAACCGACGGCGCCATCACGTCGGCGAAGATCGCCGACGGTGCCATCGCGACCGCGAAGCTCGCTGACGGCAGTGTCACCACCCCGAAGCTCGCCGACGCCAGTGTGACCGCGACCAAGCTTGCCGATGGCAGCGTGACGACCGCGAAGCTGGCCGATAGCGCGGTGACCAGCGCCAAACTCGGCACCAACGCCGTCACCACGGCACATGTGACCGACGGCGCGATCACGAGCGCGAAGCTGGCTGATGGCAGCGTGACCACGGCGAAGCTTGTCGATGGCAGTGTGTCGACCGCGAAGCTTGCCGACGGTGGCGTGACCACGGCGAAGCTGGCTGACAGCTCCGTTACGGGCGCCAAGCTCGGCACCAATGCCGTGAATACCGCCCATGTGACCGATGGCGCGATCACCTCGGCGAAGATCGCCGACGGCGCCATCGGTACCGCGAAGCTTGCCGACGGATCGGTGACCTCGGCGAAGATCGCCGACGGTACGATAGTCGATGCCGACGTGAGCCCGACGGCCTCGATCGCCTACGGCAAGCTGAATCTCAACAATAGTATCGTCACTTCCGACCTCACCGATGGCTCGGTCACCACGGCCAAGCTCGCTGACGGAAGTGTTTCGACGGCGAAGCTTGCTGACGGCGGCGTGACGACGGCGAAGATCGTCGATGGCAATGTCACGACGGCGAAGCTGGCCGACAGCTCGGTGACGAGCGCGAAGCTCGGCACGAATGCGGTGAACACGGCGCACCTGGCCGATGGCTCGGTGACGACGCCGAAGCTTGCCGATGGCGCTGCAACTACCGCCAAGCTTGCCGACGGCTCGGTAACGACCGTGAAGCTTGCCGACGGCTCGGTGACCACCGCGAAGATCGTCGACGGCAACGTGACGACCGCGAAGCTTGCCGACAGCTCGGTGACCGGCGTGAAGCTCGGCACCAATGCGGTCAACACCGCTCACCTCGTCGACGGCGCGATCACGACGGCGAAGATCGCCGACGCGAACGTGACGACCGCCAAGCTCGCTGACGGCTCGGTGACCACCGCGAAGATCGTCGATGGCAACGTGACGACGGCGAAGCTGGCCGACAGCTCGGTGACGAGCGCAAAGCTCGGCACCAACGCGGTGAACACGGCGCACCTGGCTGATGGCTCGGTGACGACGCCGAAGCTGGCTGACGGCGCGGTGACCACCGCGAAGATGGCCGACGCGAATGTGACGACGGCCAAGCTGGCCGACAGCTCGGTGACCGGCGTGAAGCTGGGCACGAATGCGGTGACCACGGCACATATCGCGGACGGCTCGGTGACGACGCCGAAGCTCGCTGATGGTGCGGCGACGACCGCGAAGCTGGCTGACGGATCGGTGACGACGGCGAAGCTCGCCGACGGAAGCGTTACCACGGCGAAGCTCGCTGACAGCTCGGTGACCGGCGCGAAGCTCGGCACCAGCGCGGTGACCACGGCGCACCTGGCCGATGGCTCGGTGACGACGCCGAAGCTTGCTGATGGTGCTGCAACTACCGCGAAGCTGGCCGATGGCTCGGTAACGACCGTGAAGCTCGCTGATGGCAGTGTGACGACGGCGAAGATCGTCGACGGCAACGTGACGACCGCGAAGCTTGCCGATAGCTCGGTGACCGGCGTGAAGCTCGGCACCAATGCCGTCAATACGGCTCACGTCGTCGACGGCGCGATCACGACGGCGAAGCTTGCCGATGCGAACGTGACGACGGCCAAGCTCGCTGACGGTAGCGTGACCACCGCGAAGATCGTTGACGGTAACGTGACGACCGCGAAGCTGGCCGACAGCTCCGTGACAAGCGTGAAGCTCGCCGCCGACGCGGTCAACACCGCGCACTTGGCCGATGGCTCGGTGACGACCCCGAAGCTTGCCGACGGCGCGGTGACCACCGTGAAGCTTGCCGACGCGAATGTGACGACCGCCAAGCTGGCCGACGGCTCGGTGACGACGGCGAAACTGGCCGACAGCTCGGTGACCGGCGTGAAGCTGGGCACGAATGCGGTGAACACGGCTCATGTGGCCGATGGTGCCATCACGACCTCGAAGATCGCCGACGCGAACGTGACCACGGCGAAGCTCGCCGACGGCAGCGTGACCACGGCGAAGCTTGCCGATGGCAACGTGACGACCGCGAAGCTTGCTGACAGCTCGGTGACCGGCGCGAAGCTCGGCACCGGCGCGGTGACCACGGCGCATATCGCGGATGGTTCGGTGACGACGCCGAAGCTCGCTGATGGCGCTGCGACGACAGCCAAGCTCGCTGACGGTAGCGTGACCACGGCGAAGATCGTCGACGGTAACGTGACGACGGCGAAGCTTGCCGACAGCTCGGTGACCGGCGCGAAGCTCGGCACCAGCGCGGTCAACACCGCTCATGTCGCTGACGGTGCCATCGTGACCTCGAAGCTTGCCGACGCCAACGTGACCACGGCCAAACTGGCCGATGGCAGTGTGACGACGGCGAAGCTTGCCGACAGCTCGGTGACGAGCCTGAAGATCGGCACCGCGGCCGTCAATACGGCCCACGTGGCCGATGGCGCGATCACCACGCCGAAGCTTGCCGATGGCAATGTGACCACGCCGAAGCTGGCCGACAGCTCGATCACGAGCGTGAAGCTCGGTACCGGCTCGGTGACCACGGTCCACGTGGCCGACGGCGCCATCACGACCTCGAAGATCTCCGATGCGAACGTGACGACGGCCAAGCTCGCCGATGGATCGGTGACGACGCCGAAGCTGGCCGATAGCGCGGTGACGAGCCTGAAGCTGGGTACGAATGCGGTGAATACGGCTCATGTGGCCGACGGCGCAATCACGACCTCGAAGATCGCCGACGCGAACGTGACGACGGCGAAGCTTGCCGACGGCTCGGTGACGACCTCGAAGATCGCCGACGCGAACGTGACGACGGCGAAGCTTGCCGACGGCTCGGTGACGACCTCGAAGATCGCCGACGCGAACGTGACGACGGCAAAGCTTGCCGACAGCTCGGTGACGAGCGTGAAGCTTGCCGCCGACGCGGTCAACACCGCGCAGCTTGCCGACGGCTCGGTGACGACGCCGAAGCTTGCCGACGGCGCGGTGACCACCGCGAAGATGGCCGATGCGAACGTGACGACCTCGAAGCTTGCCGATGGCTCGGTGACGACGCCGAAGCTCGCCGACAGCGCCGTTACCAGCGTGAAGATCGGCACCAACGCCGTGACCACGGTGCATGTGGCCGACGGCGCTATCACGACGGCGAAGATGGCCGACGCGAATGTGACGACCGCGAAACTGGCCGACGGTAGCGTGACCACGGCGAAGATTGCCGACGGCAACGTGACGACCGCGAAACTGGCCGACAGCTCCGTGACGAGCCTGAAGCTCGGCACCGCGGCCGTCAACACGGCTCACGTGGCCGATGGCGCCATCACGACGTCGAAGCTTGCCGACGGCTCGGTGACGACCGCGAAGATCGTCGACGCGAACGTGACGACGGCGAAGCTTGCCGATAGCTCGGTGACGAGCGTGAAGCTCGGCACCGACGCGGTGAACACCGCGCATGTGGCCGACGGCGCGATCACCTCGGCGAAGATCGCCGACGGCACGATCACCAACGCCGACGTGAACGCTTCGGCCGCGATCGCCTACTCGAAGCTCGATCTGGCCGGCAGCATCGCCACCGGCGATCTGGCCAACGGCTCGGTGACCTCCGCGAAGATCGCCGACTCGACGATCACGGACGCCGACGTCTCGCCGACGGCCGCGATCAACTACTCGAAGCTGAACCTCGCCAACAGCATCGTCACGGCCGATCTCACGAACAACGCCGTGACCACGGCGAAGATCGCCGACGGCTCGGTGACGACGGCGAAGCTGGCCGACTCGGCGGTGACGAGCCTGAAGATCGGCACCGGCGCGGTCAACACCGCGCACATCGCCGATGGCTCGGTCATCTCGATCAAGCTGGCAGACGGCTCGGTCCTGACCGCGAAGATCGCCGACGCCGCGATCACGACGGTGAAGATCTCGGATGACGCGGTGACCTCGGCGAAGATCGCCGACGGCGCGATCACCAACGCCGACGTGAATGCCTCGGCGGCGATCGCCTACTCGAAGCTCAACCTGACCGGAAGCATCGCAACGACCGATCTGGTCGATGGCTCGGTGACCTCGGCGAAGATCGCCGACGGCACCATCGCCAACGCCGATGTCGCGACCAACGCGGCGATTGCCTACAGCAAGCTGAATCTGACCAACAGCATCGTTGCCGCCGACCTGACCGACGGCTCGGTGACGACGGCGAAGCTTGCCGATGCGAACGTGACGACCGCGAAGATCGCCGACGGCACGATCGCCACGGCGGATCTGGCCGATGCCTCGGTCACGACCGCGAAGCTTGCCGACAGCTCGGTGACGAGCGTGAAGATCGGAGCGGCCGCGGTGAACACGGCGCACCTGGCCGATGGCTCGGTGACCTCCGCGAAGATCAGCGATGGCACGATCACCAACGCCGACGTCAACGCCTCGGCCGCGATCGCGTACAGCAAGCTCAACCTTGCCAACAGCATCGCCACCAGCGACCTGACCGACAGCTCGGTGACCTCGGCGAAGATCGCCGACTCGACCATCATGGATGTGGACGTTGCTCCGAACGCCGCGATCGCCTACAGCAAGCTGAACCTGACGAATCATATCGTCAACAGCGACCTGACGCTCGGCGCGGTCAACAGCGTTTCGATCGAGGATGAGTCGGTGGTGGCGGTGGACATCGCGTCCGGCGCCGTCACGACCGCGAAGCTCGCCGATGAGGCGGTGACGCTGCCGAAGATCGATCCGACCGGCGCCTCGGCCGGACAGTCGCTGATGTACAACGGCTCCAGCCTGGTCTGGGGCGGCTCGACGCCGGGAGGCGCGGCCGGTGGTGATCTGACCGGCACCTATCCGAACCCGACCATCGCCAACGACGCGGTGACGAGCGCGAAGATCGCCGACGGCACGATCGCCACGAGCGATCTGGCCGACGGCTCGGTGACGAGCGCGAAGATCGCCGACGGCACGATCGCCACCGGCGACCTGGCCAACGGCTCGGTGACGAGCGCGAAGATCGCCGACGGCACCATCGTCAACGCGGATGTCTCCCCGACGGCCGCCATCGCCTACTCGAAGCTGGCGCTGACCAGCAGCATCGTCAACGGCGACATCGCCGTCGGCGCGGTCAACAGCGCTTCGATCGCCGATGCGTCGATCGTGGCGGCCGACATCGCCGCCGGTGCCGTCACGACCTCCAAGCTTGCCGATGGCTCGGTGACGACGGCGAAGCTCGCCGACAGCGCCGTGACGAGCGTGAAGCTCGGCACCAACGCGGTCAACACCGCGCATGTGAAGGATGGCGCGATCACCTCGGCGAAGATCCTCGACGGCACGATCGCCACGGGCGACCTGGCCGACGGCTCGGTGACGAGCGCGAAGATCGCCGACGGCGCGATCACCAACGCCGATGTGAACGCCTCGGCGGCGATCGCCTACTCGAAGCTCAACCTTGCCAACAGCATCGTGACGGCCGATCTGACCGACGGCTCGGTGACGACGGCGAAGCTGGCCGACAGCGCGGTGACGAGCCTGAAGCTCGGCACGGCGGCGGTGAACACGGCCCATGTGGCCGACGGCGCGATCACGGACGCGAAGGTCGCCAACGGTATCAGCTACTCGAAGCTGACCGGAGCGCCGACCGACCTGCCGCCGAGCGGCGCGGCCGGTGGAGATCTCTCGGGCACGTATCCGAATCCGACCATCGCCGCCAACGCGGTGACGACCTCGAAGATCTCCGACGCGAACGTGACGACGGCCAAGCTGGCCGACGCCTCGGTGACGACGGTGAAGGTCGCTGACGGCAACGTCACGACCGCGAAGCTGGCCGATAGCGCGGTGACGAGCCTGAAGCTCGGCACCAGCGCGGTGAACACGGCTCACGTGGCCGACGGCGCGATCACCTCGGCGAAGATCGCCGACGGCACGATCGTCGACGCCGACATCAACGCCTCGGCGGCGATCGCTTACTCGAAGCTGAATCTCTCGAACAGCATCGTGGCCGGCGACATTACCGCCGACGCGGTGACGACCTCGAAGATCGCCGACGGAAGCGTGACCACGCCGAAGCTGGCTGACGGCTCGGTGACGACCGCGAAGATCGTCGACGCGAACGTGACGACGGCGAAGCTGGCCGACAGCGCGGTGACGAGCCTGAAGCTCGGCACGGCGGCGGTGAACACGGCCCACGTGGCCGACGGCGCGATCACGGACGCGAAGGTCGCCAACGGCATCAGCTACTCGAAGCTGACCGGCGCTCCGACCGACCTGCCGCCGAGCGGCGCGGCCGGTGGAGATCTCTCGGGCACGTATCCGAACCCGACCATCGCCGCCAACGCGGTGACGACGTCGAAGATCACCGACGCGAACGTGACGACGGCCAAGCTGGCCGACAGCGCGGTGACGAGCGTGAAGCTCGGCACCGACGCGGTGAACACCGCGCATGTGGCCGACGGCGCGATCACCTCGGCGAAGATCGCCGACGGCACGATCGTCGACGCCGACATCAACGCCTCGGCGGCGATCGCTTACTCGAAGCTGAATCTCTCGAACAGCATCGTGGCCGGCGACATTACCGCCGACGCGGTGACGACCTCGAAGATCGCCGACGGCAACGTGACCACGGCCAAGTTGGCCGACAGTGCCGTGACGAGCCTGAAGCTCGGGACGGCGGCGGTGAACACGGCCCACGTGGCCGACGGCGCGATCACGGATGCGAAGGTCGCCAACGGCATCAGCTACTCGAAGCTGACCGGCGCTCCGACCGATCTGCCGCCGAGCGGCGCGGCCGGTGGAGATCTCTCGGGCACGTATCCGAACCCGACCATCGCCGCCAACGCGGTGACGACGTCGAAGATCACTGACGGCAATGTGACGACGTCGAAGCTTGCCGACAGCGCGGTGACGAGCCTGAAGCTCGGCACCGACGCGGTGACCACGGCCCACGTGGCCGACGGCGCGATCACCTCGGCGAAGATCGCCGACGGCACGATCGTCTCCGCCGACCTTGCGACCGGCGCGGTGGCGACGTCGAACATCGATCCGACCGGTGCCACAAGCGGCCAGGCGCTGACCTACAACGGCACGAACGTGGTCTGGAGCACGCCGACCAGCAACGTGACGCACAACGCGACGCTGAGTGGCAACGGCTCCTCGGGCTCGCCGCTGGCTGTCAACCTGGGCAACGCGAACACGTGGACGGCCAACCAGACGTTCGCCGGAACGTTCATGATCGCGTCGAACTCGCGCATCGCGCTGACCAACTCGGACAACAACGCCCGCGATATCCGCTGGCAGGAGCCGAGCGGCACCGGCACGCAGTACGTGGGCCTTCGCGCTCCGTCGGTTTCGAATAGCGGCAACTACGTTCTGCCGGCGGTGGTCGGCTCGGTCGGTCAGGTTCTGTCGCTTGCGACCAGCAACGGCATCGACTCGGCCACGATGACCTGGATCACGCCGACGGCGAGCGGCACGGCGGGTGGCGACCTGACGGGCACCTACCCGAACCCGACGATCGCGGACAACGCGGTGACGACCTCGAAGATCGCCGACGCGAACGTGACGCTGGCCAAGATCAGTGCCGCGGGCGCAAGCAGCGGCCAGGTGATCGGCTATGACGGCGCGAACGTGGTCTGGACCACCGGCGGCGCCAGCGGCTCGGCCGGCGGTGATCTGACCGGCACCTATCCGAATCCGACGATCGCCAACGACGCGGTGACCTCCGCGAAGATCGCCGACGGCACGATCGTCGACGCGGACATCTCCTCGAGCGCGGCGATTGCCTACTCGAAACTGAGTCTTGCCAATAGTATCGTTGCCGCCGATCTGACCGATGGCGCGGTAACCTCGGCGAAGATTCTCGACGGCACGATCGCCACGGCCGATCTGGCCGACTCGGCGGTCAGCGGCCTGAAGCTGGCGACCAACGCGGTTACCACCGCTCATATCGCCAACGCGGCGGTGACGCCGTCGAAGATCGACCCGACCGGTGCCACGAGCGGCCAGGCGCTGACCTACAACGGCACCAACGTGGCATGGACCACGGTGAGCGCGACCGTCACGCACAACGCGACGTTGAGCGGCAACGGTACCTCGGGCTCGCCGCTGGCCGTCAACCTCGGCAACGCGAACACGTGGACGGCCAACCAGACGTTCGCCGGAACGTTCATGATCGCGTCGAACTCGCGCATCGCACTGACCAACTCGGACAACAACGGCCGCGACATCCGCTGGCAGGAGCCGAGCGGCACCGGCACGCAGTACGTGGGCCTTCGCGCTCCGTCGGTTTCGAATAGCGGCAACTACGTTCTGCCGGCGGTGGTCGGCTCGGTCGGTCAGGTTCTGTCGCTTGCGACCAGCAACGGCGTGGACTCGGCCACGATGACCTGGACCACGCCGACGGCCACGCCGAGCGGCTCGGCGGGTGGCGACCTGTCGGGCACCTACCCGAACCCGACGATCGCCAGCAACGCGGTGACGACCTCGAAGATCTCCGACGGCAACGTGACGCCGGCGAAGATGAGCACCTCCGGCGCTTCCACCGGCCAGGTTCTGACCTACAACGGCTCGAGCGCCGCGTGGGGCTACGGAAGGGTCAAGATGGCTCGCACCACCGTGACCGGTGCTCCCGGTGGCACGACGTACAATGCCGCGTCGACCGACGAGATCATCGGCGTGGACGTGACCAGCGGCCCGGCGACCGTCAACCTGCCGGCGGCCAATTCGGTGCCGGCCGGAGCGGTCATCGTGATCAAGAACGAGCTGGGCAACGCCGGCACGAACAACATCACGATCAGCCGAAGCGGCACGGACCTGATCAACGCGTCGTCGACGTCACTGTCGATCACGTTCGGCACGGCGACGGGCTCGTTCCGTCTGTACAGCGACGGTGTCTCCCGCTGGCATCAGTGGTAAGCAGCGTCGTCGAGCAATCGATGTAACCGACGAGGGGCGTCCGGGAGACCGGGCGCCCCTCGCGCGTTTCCGGGATGGAGATTTCAGGGAGGAGAGGGGGAAAGGGCCTCATTTCCGGGGATGCCCGGGAGCGGGGCGGGGGAGGGAGACGGGAACGATGAGGCGGGCCGAGGTGGTCGGATGTGGGAAAAATGTGGAAAACTCGACAATTAGCATCCGATAACTCTGGTGGAATGGTGTCAGTCTCGTATATTCGCAACGCCTGTTGTGGAAGCAGGCACTTCGATACGGCGGAAGACCAATCGCGTCGTATCTCAGCAGGGACCATACTCCACACGCTGGGGCAGGTACGAAGTCTTCAGTCCCGGCCCGCTCTTCACTCATTTCATTTGCGCCCCCTTTCTCGATGGCCAGGGCTGGTCGTCGACGGGCATGTCGTGCAATCTCCGCTGGAGCATCTCCGATGCCGTCCCATCACCGGGCCGCGTATCCGGGATCACCTCACCTCCGACGGATCGACTGCCGAGATGTCCGTCTGTTGTCGTTTCCGAACGGCGCGGAGGGGGGGGAAGAAGACGATCACATCAGCGCGCGTGGGCGCCATCGCATCCACGATCCCGGCGTAAAACCAGCAAACCTCAGTCTATTCACATCGCCCGTGATCATGCCCAAAGGCATGCATCCCGAACGCAGACCATATCCGTTCGTCTATTTCTGCTCGCATACATCATATAGGAGCGCAGTTCGTAATGCAGAGACGATCTCTTCATCGTACCCTGGTACGGCATAGCCTGGCATTGCTTGGGCTACTGGCGGCCAGCAGTGCGGCGCACGCACAGGTGCCGCCGACGCTGAGTCTTCAGGGACTGATTCCCAACACTCAGGCCGGACCCAACCTGGCCCCTTCCATGACCTTTCGTCTGTACACCTCGGCCACCGGCGGCACCGCCATCTGGAGCGAGACGCAGACGGTGAACCTGACCAGCGCCGGCACGGCCAAGAGCTTCAGCGTGATCCTGGGCAATACGGTGTCGCTGGAGAGCATCCAGTTCGACCGCCAGTACTGGGTGGGGATCACGATCGGCTCGGGCACGGAGCTGACGCCGCGGATACAGCTGGCGATCTCGCCGTACGCGGTGCGTTCGCATCGGGCTGACTCGGCCTGGGCGGTTGCCTCGGGCGCGATCGACGCCAGCGCGCTTGCCGACGGTTCGATCACGACGGCCAAGCTCGCAACCGGCGCGGTGACCTCGGCGAAGATCGCCGACGGCACGATCGTCGACGCTGACGTCTCGCCGACCGCATCGATCAGCTACGCGAAGCTGAACCTGTCGAACAGCATCGTTGCCGGTGACATCACCAGCAACGCCGTTACGACGGCCAAGATCGCCGATGGCTCGGTGACGACCCCGAAGCTGGCCGACGGCGCCGTGACCACCGTGAAGATCGCTGACGCGAATGTCACGACGGCGAAGATTGCCGACGCGAATGTGACGACGGCGAAGATCGCCGACGCGAATGTGACCACGGCGAAGATTGCCGATGGCAACGTCACGACGGCGAAGCTGGCCGACAGCTCGGTCACGACCGCGAAGCTCGCCACCGGCGCGGTGACCTCGGCGAAGATCGCCGACGGCACGATCGTCAACGCCGACGTTTCGCCGACGGCCGCCATTGCTTACTCGAAGCTCGCCCTGAGCAACAGCCTCGTTACCGGCGACCTGACGGACGGTTCGGTGACTTCGGCGAAGATTGCCGACTCGACGATCACCAACGCCGACGTTTCGCCGACCGCGGCGATCGCCTACAGCAAGCTGAACCTGACCAACAGCATCCAGAACAGCGACCTGACGGCCAACTCGGTGACGACCTCGAAGGTCGCCAACGGCACGGTGACGACCTCGAAGCTGGCCGACTCGGCTGTCAGTGGTCTGAAGCTCCTCACCAACGCCGTGAACACGGCCCACGTGGCCGACGGCGCGATCACGACCTCGAAGATTGCCGACGCGAACGTCACGACGGCCAAGATCGCGGACGCGAACGTGACCACGGCGAAGATTGCCGATGGCAACGTGACGACGGCGAAGCTGGCCGATAGCTCGGTCACGACCGCGAAGCTCGGCACCGGCGCGGTGACCTCGGCGAAGATCGCCGACGGGACGATCGTCAACGCCGACGTTTCGCCGACGGCCGCCATTGCCTACTCGAAGCTCGCCCTGAGCAACAGCCTCGTTACCGGCGACCTGACGGACGGTTCGGTGACTTCGGCGAAGATTGCCGACTCCACGATCACCAACGCCGACGTTTCGCCGACCGCGGCGATCGCCTACAGCAAGCTGAATCTGACCAACAGCATTCAGAACAGCGACCTGACGGCCAACTCGGTGACGACCTCGAAGGTCGCCAACGGCACGGTGACGACCTCGAAGCTGGCCGACTCCTCGGTCAGCGGTCTGAAGCTCCTCACCAACGCCGTGAACACGGCCCACGTGGCCGACGGCGCAATCACGACCTCGAAGATTGCCGACGCGAACGTCACCACGGCCAAGATTGCCGATGGCAACGTGACGACGGCGAAGATTGCCGATGGCAACGTCACGACGGCGAAGCTGGCCGATAGCTCGGTCACGACCGCGAAGCTCGGCACCGGCGCGGTGACCTCGGCGAAGATCGCCGACGGCACGATCGTCAACGCCGATGTTTCGCCGACCGCCGCGATTGCCTACAGCAAGCTGAACGTCTCGAACAGCATCGTGACGGCCGACCTCACGGACGGTTCGGTGACGACGGCGAAGCTGGCCGACAGCGCGGTGACCGACGCGAAGGTTGCCACTGGCATCAGCTACTCGAAGCTTTCCGGAGCGCCGACCTCGCTGCCGCCGACCGGCGCCGCGGGTGGTGATCTGACCGGCACCTACCCGAACCCGACGATCGCCGCCAGCGCGGTGACCAGCTCGAAGATCGCCGACTCGACGATCACGAACGCCGACATCTCGCCGACGGCCGCGATTGCCTACAGCAAGCTGAATCTGAACAACAGCATCCAGAACAGCGACCTGACCGCCAACTCGGTGACGACCTCGAAGGTCGCCAACGGCACGGTGACGACCTCGAAGCTGGCCGATTCGGCCGTCAGTGGTCTGAAGCTCCTCACCAACGCCGTGAACACGGCCCACGTGGCCGACGGCGCGATCACCGACGCCAAGATCGCCAACGGCATCAGCTACTCGAAGCTCTCCGGAGTCCCGACCTCGCTGCCGCCGAGCGGCGCCGCGGGCGGCGACCTGACCGGCACCTATCCGAACCCGACGATCGCCGCTGACGCGGTGACCAGCTCGAAGATCGCCGACTCGACGATCACGAATGCCGACATCTCGCCGACGGCCGCTATCTCCTATAGCAAGCTGTCGCTGAACAACAGCATCGCCAACAGCGATCTGACGGCCAACTCGGTGACGACCTCGAAGGTCGCCAACGGCACGGTGACGACCTCGAAGCTGGCCGACTCGGCCGTCAGCGGTCTGAAGCTGCTGACCTACGCGGTGACCAACCGCCACATCGCCGACGGCGCGGTGACGCTGCCGAAGATCGATCCGACCGGCGCGACGAGCGGCCAGGTGATCGGCTACAACGGCACGAACGTGGTCTGGACCACCGGTGGCGCCAGCGGCGCGGCGGGTGGCGACCTGACCGGCACCTACCCGAACCCGACGATTGCCGCCGACGCGGTGACCAGCTCGAAGATCGCCGACTCGACGATCACGAACGCCGACATCTCGCCGACGGCCGCCATCTCCTATAGCAAGCTGTCGCTGACCAACAGCATCCAGAACGGCGACATCGTCGCCAACGCGATCACGACCTCGAAGGTGGCCAACGGCACGGTGACGACCTCGAAGCTTGCCGACTCGGCCGTCAGCGGCCTGAAGCTGCTGACCTTCGCGGTGACCAACCGCCACCTGGCGGCCAACTCGGTGACCACCGACAAGATCGATCCGACCGGCGCCACGAGCGGCGACGTTCTGACCTACAACGGCACGAACGTGGTCTGGAGCGCGGGGAGCGGCAACGTGTCGCACAACGCGACGCTGACCGGCAACGGCTCCTCGGGCTCGCCGCTGGGGATCAACCTCGGCAACTCGAACACGTGGACGGCCAACCAGACGTTCGGTGGAACGTTCGTGATCATGTCGAACTCGCGTATCGCGATGACCAACTCGGACAACAACGCTCGCGACATCCGCCTTCAGGAGCCGAGCGGCACCGGCACGCAGTACGTGGGCCTTCGCGCTCCGTCGGTGTCGAACAACGGTAACTACGTCCTTCCGGCGGTCGTCGGCTCGGTCGGTCAGGTTCTGTCGCTGTCGACCAGCAACGGCGTCGACTCGGCCACCATGGCCTGGACCACGCCGAGCAGCGGCGCCACGGGCGCGGCCGGTGGTGACCTCTCGGGCACCTACCCGAACCCGGACATCGCGGCCAACGCGGTGACCAGCTCGAAGATCGCCGACTCGACGATCACGAGCGTCGACATCGCGGCCAACGCCGCGATCCCGTACACGAAGCTGTCGCTGACCAACAGCATTCAGAACGGTGATATCGTCGCCAACGCGATCACGACCTCGAAGGTTGCCAACGGCACGGTGACGACCTCGAAGCTGGCCGACTCGGCCGTCAGCGGCCTGAAGCTGCTGACCTTCGCGGTGACCAACCGCCACCTGGCGGCCAACTCGGTGACCACCGACAAGATCGATCCGACCGGCGCCACGACCGGCCAGGTGCTCGGCTACAACGGCACGAGCGTGGTCTGGACCACGCCGAGCGGCGGCGGCACGGTGACGACGAACGCGACGCTCTCGGGCAACGGCTCGGCGGGCACGCCGCTGGGGATCAACCTTGGCAACTCGAACACGTGGACGGCCAACCAGACGTTCGGAGGAACGTTCCTGATCACGTCGAACTCGCGTATCGCGATGACCAACTCGGACAACAACGCTCGCGACATCCGTCTTCAGGAGCCGAGCGGCACCGGCAGCCAGTACGTGGGCCTTCGTGCTCCGTCGGTGAGCAACAACGGCAACTACGTTCTGCCGGCGGTCGTCGGCTCGGTGGGTCAGGTTCTGACCCTGTCGGCCAGCAACGGCATCGACTCGGCCACGATGGCCTGGACCACCGTCAGCGGTGGTGGCTCGCCGACCGGCTCGGCCGGTGGCGACCTCTCGGGCACCTACCCGAATCCGACCATCGCCAACGGCGCCGTGACTGCGGCCAAGATCAGCTCCTCGGGAGCTTCCAGCGGTGATGTGCTGACCTACAACGGTACCAGCGTTGTCTGGGCCGCGGCTTCCGGCGGCGGATCGCCGACCGGCTCGGCCGGTGGCGACCTCTCGGGCACCTACCCGAATCCGACCATCGCCGCCAACGCGGTGACCGGCGCCAAGATCGCCGACTCGACGATCAGCGACGCGGACATCGCGGCCACCGCCGCGATCGCCTACTCGAAGCTGTCGCTGAACAACAAGATCCAGAACGGCGATATCGTCGCCAACGCGATCACGACCTCGAAGGTTGCCAACGGCACGGTGACGACCTCGAAGCTGGCCGACTCGGCCGTCAGCGGCCTGAAGCTGCTGACCTTCGCGGTGACCAACCGCCACCTGGCGGCCAACGCCGTCACGACCGACAAGATCAGCTCGAGCGGCGCCTCGACGGGGAACGTGCTTCTGTACAACGGCACGAGCGTGACCTGGGGCAACCCGGCGACGAAGTTCGCCCGCACGACGGTCTCCGGCGCGGCCGGCGGCACGACGTACAATGCCTCGGCCAACGACGAGATCATCGGCGTGGACGTGACCAGCGGTCCGGCCACGATCAACCTGCCGTCGGCCTCGACGTCGGGTGTGGGCAAGGTGATCATCATCAAGAACGAGCTGGGTAATGCCGGCACGAACAACATCACGATCAACCGTAGCGGTACGGACCTGATCAACGCGTCGTCGACGTCGCTGTCGATCACGTTCGGCACGGCGACGGGCTCGTTCCGTCTGTACAGCGATGGTGTCTCCCGCTGGCATCAGTGGTAAGCAACGTCGTCGAGCAATCGATGTAACCGACGAGGGGCGTCCGGGAGACCGGGCGCCCCTCGCGCGTTTCCGGGAGCGACGATATGGTGAGATGGGGAGGGAGGAGCTCGGCGTTCGCGGTCCGGTGAGGCCCCCTGGAGCTGGCGCCGTGGGGAGAGAGGAGAGGAGGGATTGAAGACTTGAAATATGTTGAAAACGGAACTGTCTCGTATATTCGCAGCGTCGGTTTCCATGGATAGGCCCGTCGAGGGCTTGCCGTGCCGATGATAGACCGACATTCAAGGACCGTATCGACTGCAGGAACGGTCGTACGAAGCCGTTCCGTCGGCAGATATTCGACTGCCGCTACCCCACCATCCCGTGATGACGACCGGTTTGGGTCGTTACAGGGCGCCTTCCGCAGAGTGCAATCGCGAGCACCGGTCACGACGATGATTCCGTCGTGGTGCTCACATCCGATGATTCCAATTCCGTGATGACACGTTCGAGGCCTTCCAGAATGAAGGGCGCCCTCGGACGTGGCGGTGGCGTCGTCGATCCTTGCACTCGTCCGCGATGGAGGCACGCTCAGCGCGGGATATTTCTTCGCGTTCCCTCGAGTCGCATTCTCACGCTGAGATTCCGGACAAGCTCATTATCGCTCGCATACATACATAGGAGCACATTCATGCAACGACCTCTCCATCGTATCCTCGTGTTGCTGGGGCTGCTGATAGCAGGCAGCGTCGCGCACGCGCAGGTGCCGCCGACGCTGAGTCTTCAGGGACTGATTCCCAACACTCAGGCCGGACCCAACCTGGCCCCTTCCATGACCTTTCGTCTGTACACCTCGGCCACCGGCGGCACCGCCATCTGGAGCGAGACGCAGACGGTGAACCTGACCAGCGCCGGCACGGCCAAGAGCTTCAGCGTGATCCTGGGCAATACGGTGTCGCTGGAGAGCATCCAGTTCGACCGCCAGTACTGGGTGGGGATCACGATCGGCTCGGGCACGGAGCTGACGCCGCGCATTCAGCTGGCGATCTCGCCGTACGCGGTGCGTTCGCATCGGGCCGACTCGGCCTGGGCGGTTGCCTCGGGGGCGATCGATGCCAGTGCGCTTGCCGACGGCTCGATCACGACCGCGAAGCTCGGTGACGGTGCCGTGATCACGGCCAAGCTGGCCGATGGCAGCGTGACGACGCCGAAGCTCGCCGATGCCGCCGTGACCTCGGCGAAGATCGCCGACGGCACGATCGTCAATGCGGACGTGGCCGCCGCGGCCGCAATCGCCTACAGCAAGCTGAATCTGACCAACAGCATCGTGTCGGCCGACCTGACTGACGGTTCGGTGACGAGCGCGAAGATCGCCGACTCGGCGATCACGAACGCCGACATCGCCGCCTCGGCCGCCATCTCGTACAGCAAGCTGTCGCTGACGAACAGCATCCAGAACAGCGACCTGACCGCCAACTCGGTGACGACCTCGAAGGTCGCCAACGGCACGGTCACGACCTCGAAGCTGGCTGACTCGGCCGTCAGCGGTCTGAAGCTCCTCACCTACGCGGTGACCGATCGCCACATCGCCGACGGCGCGGTGACGCTCCCGAAGATCAACACCTCCGGCGCCACGAGCGGCCAGGTGCTCGGCTACAACGGCACCAGCGCGACCTGGACCAACGGCGGCGCCAACGGCCCGGCCGGCGGTGACCTGACCGGCACCTATCCGAACCCGACGATCGCGGCCAGCGCGGTGACCAGCTCGAAGATCGCCGACTCGACGATCACGAATGCCGACGTTTCGCCGACCGCCGCCATCTCGTACAGCAAGCTGTCGCTGACCAACAGCGTTCAGAACAGCGACCTGACCGCCAACTCGGTGACGACCTCGAAGGTGGCCAACGGCACGGTGACCACCTCGAAGCTGGCCGATTCGGCCGTCAGCGGTCTGAAGCTGCTGACCTTCGCGGTGACCAACCGTCACATCGCCGACGGCGCGGTCACGCTGCCGAAGATCGATCCGACGGGCGCCACGAGCGGTCAGGTGATCGGCTACAACGGCACGAACGTGGTCTGGACCACCGGTGGCGCCACGGGCGCGGCGGGTGGCGACCTGACCGGCACGTATCCGAACCCGACGATCGCGGCCAGCGCGGTGACCAGCTCGAAGATCGCCGACTCGACGATCACCAACGCCGACATCGCCGCCAGCGCCGGCATCCACTACTCGAAGCTGACGTTGACCAACGGCATCGCCAACGGCGATCTGCAGGCCAATTCGGTGACGACCTCGAAGGTCGCCAACGGCACGGTCACCACCTCGAAGCTGGCCGACTCCTCGGTCAGCGGCCTGAAGCTCCTCACCTACGCGGTGACCGATCGTCACATCGCCGACGGCGCGGTGACGCTGCCGAAGATCGACCCGACCGGCGCGACCACGGGCGATGTGCTGACCTACAACGGCACGAACCTGACCTGGAGCGCGGGAAGCGGCAACGTGACGCACAACGCGACGCTGACCGGCAACGGCTCCTCGGGCTCGCCGCTGGGGATCAACCTCGGCAACTCGAACACGTGGACGGCGAATCAGACGTTCGGCGGAACGTTCGTGATCATGTCGAACTCGCGTATCGCGATGACCAACTCGGACAACAACGCTCGCGACATCCGCCTTCAGGAGCCGAGCGGCACCGGCACGCAGTACGTGGGCCTTCGCGCTCCGTCGGTGTCGAACAACGGTAACTACGTCCTTCCGGCGGTCGTCGGCTCGGTCGGTCAGGTTCTGTCGCTGTCGACCAGCAACGGCGTCGACTCGGCCACCATGGCCTGGACCACGCCGAGCAGCGGCGCCACGGGCGCGGCCGGTGGTGACCTCTCGGGCACCTACCCGAATCCGACGATCGCCAACGACGCGGTGACCAGCTCGAAGATCGCCGACTCGACGATCACGAGCGCCGACATCGCGGCCAACGCCGCGATCCCGTACACGAAGCTGTCGCTGACCAACAGCATCCAGAACGGCGACATCGTTGCCAACGCGATCACGACCTCGAAGGTTGCCAACGGGACGGTGACGACCTCGAAGCTGGCCGACTCGGCCGTCAGCGGTCTGAAGCTGCTGACCTTCGCCGTCACCAACCGCCACCTGGCGGCCAACTCGGTGACGACCGACAAGATCGATCCGACCGGCGCGACCACCGGGCAGGTGCTCGGCTACAACGGCACGAGCGTGGTCTGGACCACCCCGAGCGGCGGCGGCACGGTGACGACGAACGCGACGCTCTCGGGCAACGGCTCGGCGGGTACGCCGCTGGGGATCAACCTTGGCAACTCGAACACGTGGACGGCCAACCAGACGTTCGGCGGAACGTTCCTGATCACGTCGAACTCGCGTATCGCGATGACCAACTCGGACAACAACGCTCGCGACATCCGTCTTCAGGAGCCGAGCGGCACCGGCAGCCAGTACATCGGTCTGCGTGCTCCGTCGGTGACGAACAACGGCAACTACGTTCTCCCGGCCGTCGTCGGCACGGTGGGTCAGGTTCTGACCCTGTCGGCCAGCAACGGCGTGGACTCGGCCACGATGGCCTGGACCACGGTCAGCGGTGGCGGCGGCTCGCCGACCGGCTCGGCCGGTGGTGACCTCTCGGGCACCTACCCGAACCCGACGATCGCCGCCAGCGCGGTGACCGGCGCCAAGATCGCCGACTCGACGATCTCGAACATCGACATTGCTCCGAACGCCGCGATCCAGTACTCGAAGCTGGCGCTATCCGGCAGCATCCAGAATGGCGATATCGTCGCCAACGCGATCACGACCTCGAAGGTCGCCAACGGCACGGTGACGACCTCGAAGATGGCCGACTCGGCCATCAGCGGTCTGAAGCTGCTCACCTTCGCGGTGACCAACCGCCACCTGGCGGCCAACGCCGTGACGCCGGACAAGATCAGCTCGAGCGGTGCCACCTCCGGTGACGTGCTCCGCTACAACGGCACCGCGGTGGTCTGGGGTGCTCCGGCCTCGGGCGGCAGCTCCTTCAATCATTCGGTGGTCTCGTCCGCGACCTATTCGATTGCGACTAGCGACGACATCATCGGCGCGGATGTGAGCAGTAATGGTATTACGATGACACTGCCGGCGGCCAGCTCCGTGCCGGCGGGGAAGACGCTGATCATCCGGGTCGAAAATGGCGATGCCTCGGTGTCCGGGCGCGCCATCTCGATCAACCGGAACGGCACGGACCTGATCAACTACAGCCAGACGTCGATCACGATCAACCAGGGGACGGGCGTGCCGGCGACGGCCATCCGTCTCTACTCCGACGGCGTCAACCAGTGGTGGCAGTGGTAATTCGTCCAACCGGACGAATCAGCCTACGTTTTTTCTCGACGGGGAGCGGCCATGGCCGCTCCCCGTTTTTTGTGGATAACCCGCAAAATGCCGGATATGCGCCCCGGTTTCCCATAGTGCGAGGTGCGATCGTTTCATAAAGGGTGTATTTCCTCAACGGTTCTCTCGTATATTTCCCCTCGCCACAGGAGTTTCGTCCGCATCACTGCGCCTCGCGCCGCAGCCGGCATAGACCGGTACGCGCCGCAGTACGAAGCTGCTCCCCCCGGCCAGCGAGCGATCGGCGCTCCCTCAGTCATAGTCGTCCCGCACATATCCGCGGAGACCTGCAGGTCTTTCTCCGACGTATCACCCCAAATTGATCGTAGGAAGCCCTCGATTACATATTTCGGCTCAAACGTCCCGGCTTCGCGCCGTTGAGCGATACATGATAGAACATCGATGATGACCCCGCCGGCGGCGGGTGGTGCGTCATCGGGTCGGCACGTCCGGCACCAGAAGCCGGATGCGGGATAGGCGCGCCCCTGTCGGCGCTTCCCCTATCGTCCGCCGCGGAGGTCCATTCCGCGATTCGTTCCGATCCGAACAACTGTTGGTCCTATTCGATTCTCCATTATCTCAATTCATAAGGAGCGTATCCTCATGCAGAAACGTCCGCTACTCCATGCTCTGGTGTTACTGGGGCTGTTGGTAGCCGGCAGTGCCGCGCACGCGCAGGTGCCGCCGACGCTGAGTCTTCAGGGACTGATTCCCAACACTCAGGCCGGACCCAACCTGGCCCCCTCGATGACCTTCCGCCTGTACACCTCGGCCACCGGCGGCACCGCCATCTGGAGCGAGACGCAGACGGTGAACCTGACCAGCGCCGGCACGGCCAAGAGCTTCAGCGTGATCCTGGGCAACACGGTGTCGCTGGAGAGCATCCAGTTCGACCGCCAGTACTGGGTGGGTATCACGATCGGCTCGGGCACGGAGCTGACGCCGCGCATTCAGCTGGCGATCTCGCCGTACGCGGTGCGCTCGCACCGGGCCGACTCGGCCTGGGCGGTTGCCTCGGGGGCGATCGACGCCAGCGCGCTTGCCGACGGCTCGATCACGACGGCCAAGCTCGGTGACGGCTCGGTGACCTCGGCGAAGATTGCCGACTCGACGATCATGAATGTGGACGTCGCTCCGAATGCCGCGATCGCCTATGGCAAGTTGAATCTGACCAACAGCATCCAGAACAGCGACCTGACCGCAAACTCGGTGACGACCTCGAAGGTCGCCAACGGCACGGTCACGACCTCGAAGCTGGCCGACTCGGCTGTCAGTGGTCTGAAGCTCCTCACCTACGCGGTGACCGACCGTCACATCGCCGACGGCGCGGTGACGCTGCCGAAGATCAACACCTCCGGCGCCACGAGCGGCCAGGTGCTCGGCTACAACGGCACCAGCGCGACCTGGACCAACGGCGGCGCCAACGGCCCGGCCGGCGGTGACCTGACCGGCACCTATCCGAATCCGACGATCGCGGCCAGCGCGGTGACCAGCTCGAAGATCGCCGACTCGACGATCACGAATGCCGACGTTTCGCCGACGGCCGCCATCTCGTACAGCAAGCTGTCGCTGACCAACAGCGTCCAGAACAGCGACCTGACGGCCAACTCGGTGACGACCTCGAAGGTGGCCAACGGCACGGTGACCACCTCGAAGCTGGCCGATTCGGCCGTCAGCGGTCTGAAGCTGCTGACCTTCGCCGTCACCAACCGTCATATCGCCGACGGCGCGGTGACGCTGCCGAAGATCGATCCGACCGGCGCGACATCGGGTGATGTGCTGACCTACAACGGCACGAACCTGGTCTGGAGCGCGGGGAGCGGCAACGTGTCGCACAACGCGACGCTGACCGGCAACGGCTCCTCGGGCTCGCCGCTGGGGATCAACCTCGGCAACTCGAACACGTGGACGGCCAACCAGACGTTCGGTGGAACGTTCGTGATCATGTCGAACTCGCGTATCGCGATGACCAACTCGGACAACAACGCTCGCGACATCCGCCTTCAGGAGCCGAGCGGCACCGGCACGCAGTACGTGGGCCTTCGCGCTCCGTCGGTGTCGAACAACGGTAACTACGTCCTTCCGGCGGTCGTCGGCTCGGTCGGTCAGGTTCTGTCGCTGTCGACCAGCAACGGCGTCGACTCGGCCACCATGGCCTGGACCACGCCGAGCAGCGGCGCCACGGGCGCGGCCGGTGGTGACCTCTCGGGCACCTACCCGAACCCGGACATCGCGGCCAACGCGGTGACCAGCTCGAAGATCGCCGACTCGACGATCACGAGCGTCGACATCGCGGCCAACGCCGCGATCCCGTACACGAAGCTGTCGCTGACCAACAGCATTCAGAACGGTGATATCGTCGCCAACGCGATCACGACCTCGAAGGTTGCCAACGGCACGGTGACGACCTCGAAGCTTGCGGACTCGGCCGTCAGCGGCCTGAAGCTGCTGACCTTCGCGGTGACCAACCGCCATCTGGCGGCCAACTCGGTGACGACCGACAAGATCGATCCGACCGGCGCGACGACCGGGCAGGTGCTCGGCTACAACGGCACGAGCGTGGTCTGGACCACGCCGAGCGGCGGCGGCACGGTGACGACGAACGCGACGCTCTCGGGCAACGGCTCGGCCGGCACGCCGCTGGGTATCAACCTGGGCAACTCGAACACGTGGACGGCCAACCAGACGTTCGGCGGAACGTTCCTGATCACGTCGAACTCGCGTATCGCGATGACCAACTCGGACAACAACGCT
>JBEHWX010000004.1:0-112881 GCA_048498995.1 Bacteroidota bacterium | reverse complement strand
AACCATGCCGTTGGTCGTGCCAAGCTGCACGTCGTGCTGACGGGCAACCTCCTGACCGGCGATGATCAGGTTGGCGCGATCGAACATCGTGCGGCTGTCAAGCTGTGCCTCGATCGCCAGACGCTCCTCCGGCAGCAGGCCGCCGTTGTCCTCGCCCTGCGACCAGATGATCGTCTTCCACGGCAGGAAGTTCAGGTTCTGCGACGGCCACTTGTCACGCTCGAACAGATCGTAGTCCTCCGTGCCGGTGCCGTTGGCCTGATCCCAGCTGATCGCCTTCAGGGCGCCCATCAGCGTGTCGCTGTTGAGCTTGTTCCCCTTGGCCGTCACGTCGGTCGGCATCGTCGTGGTCATTCCCTCCACCGACACGAGCACCTTCCGGGTCGAGCGCTGGATGTAGAACCGAACGATCTTCTCGAACGTGTTGTTCGTCGCGTTGTCATCGGTGCTGGTCGTCACGCGCAGACGATACAGCGGCGTCACGTTCGGGTTCGAGCCGTAGTACGAGTCGGTCATCCCGAGCTGCTGGAGCGACTGCGGCTGGAAGCTGCCGAAGCTCAGCGTCTGAGAGGCCGTCACGTCCACGCTGGCCGTGCGGGTGTAGGTGCCCACGCTGGTCCAGCTCGAGCCGTTCCAGCGATCGACCGTCATCGTCACCGTGTTCGACAGCATCGGCGAGCCGCCCACGTTGCGCACGCGAGCCGTCAGCGCCGCCGCCGAGTCGATCATGAAGTACTCGGCGTCAGAGAACTGACCCGAGACCGCGCGGTAGCCGAACGGAGCGGTGATGTCCTCGGCCTGCAGGTCGTTGTTGCGGACCAGGCCGTTGAACTCATCGGCGCCGATATCATAGCCACGCACCGAAGCCGAGCCACGCGGATCGAGGTCGATGTCGTTGCTGATACCGGTGATCTGCGTGCCGCGGTTGTTGGCCAGCGAGCCGACGACCGTCGTCTTGATGTGCAGATCCTCCGATCCCGGCGTCGTCGAAACGAAGTCAGGCGTGATATCACCCTGCACCGAATTCATGTCGAGGCCGGTGAGCGCGCGCCACTGCTGGAGCGTCTTGGCCACCGCCGGCGACGGCAGCGACTGGCCGCCAACGTCCTGAATGTTCAGCTTGCCGACGTTGCCGTTCGGCACCCAGAACAGGTTGTAGTCGCTGTTGACCGTGTTCTTGTAATCAGCGGCGGTAATCACCAGCGCCGTGGGAGTCGTCGAGATCGAGGTCAGCGCGATGATGTTGTTGCGAATGCTCGCACCACCACGGACCATCACACCGGTCTCGGTCGAGGTGCCGGCGATCCGGTTGTAGATCGTGTTGTTCTCGATCTTGTTGCCGGTCAGCAGGAAGTCCACCCGCGTCGACGGATCGACGGTCATGCCGATGCCGATCGAGGCGGCGTTGCCCGAGTAGTTGTACCCGAAGTTGTTCCGCACCGTGTAGTTGCTCACGCCGCCCACCGGGAAGCGGAACACCACGTTGGCCGGCGAGACGATCTGGTTCTCACTCGTCTCCAGCAGGATCGGCGAGGCCGTGCCGCTGGCGGCGGTCAGATCGCTGACGCGGTTGCGCTCGACGCGGAGGTCGGTCGAGTAACCACGGTTGTTCGAGCTGTTGCCACCGGCGGTCGCCCAGATGCCCACGGCGTTGCCGCGAACCGTCGAGGTGTTGTTCACCCGGCGGATCGTGTTGCCGGAGATCTCCGAGCCCTTCTCATAAGCGACCACGATACCACCGCGACCCACGTTCGTGATCAGGTTGTTGCGGTAGGTATTGTTGGTGTTGCTGTAGTCGACATACTTCGACTGGCCGACCACGAAGAGCGGGCCGGAGCCGACCGAGGCGATACCGTAGCCGAAGCCACTGATCTCGTTGTTCTCGAACACGTTGTTCTGAATCGACAGCGTGTCGGCACGACGCGTGTTCGTGCCGGTCACCGGGTCGATCGGAGCGGAGTTCCGGAGCATGATGCCCGCGGAGGTCAGCAGCGACAGATCCGGGACGTAGCTGAACTGATTGAACGTCTGGTTGAACGTCGGCAGCGAGATCGTCGTGGTCTGCTGCTTGCCAGCCGCCGCGTTGACCGGCTGGATCTTGACGTTACGGACGGCGTAGTTGGACGAGCCCTGGCCGAAGTAGAACGGCATGGCCACGTCCTTCGTCCCGATGTTCTCGAAGACGAATCGCAGCGCCTTGTTCGCTCCACCGTCCCAGGTGATGTAGCCGCTCGGGTTGGAAGTATCGAGCTGACCGTACCAGATGCCGATGCCGCTGGCCGTGCGCAGGTTGATCCGGATATCGTTGCGAGTGGGCGACGGACGCCACGTCACGGTGTTTGTCGGGCCGAGGCCGACGACGCGACCGCGGAAGTCGAGCGCCGGAATGGTCGGCTCGCGCTGTTCGACGGTATAGGAATCATCGGTCAGCTCGAAGATCACCGGGCCGCTCACGCCATAGGTAAAGAGCGAGTCGCGAGCCTCTGAGATCGTGCGGAAGCGCTCGGCCACGCCGACCTGAATCAGGCCGCTCAGCGACGGCTTCACCGTGAAGCACCAGGTGGTCGTGTCGTTGGAGCGAACCGGCTCACCCGACAGGTTCGAATAGGCCGTGACGCAGTAATCGCCCGAGGCCGTCGGGGTGAAGGCCGGGAAGTCCTGCGTGGTCTGGCCGCCGTCACCGATGATGTTCGAGATCGTCACGCCGCGCGAGTAGACCACGCGACCCTGGGAATCACGGATGATGACCGTGGCCGGGACGTTGGTCGCGTCGGAGACGCCGCTGTTGTAGAAGGTGGCGAACACCTTGATCGGCTTACCGATCGGGTAGGCCTGGTTCATCAGCGGCGAGTGCGCGTTCAGCTGCGCGGGTCCGGCCGAAACCTCCATCTCGTAGCGGACATCGAAGCGCTTGCGCGGACGATCCGCGCGCGGCATCGTGTCGTTGGAGCGCACCTCGTCGGTGCTGAGGTTGGTATAGATCCGGACGAAGTAGTTCCCCGGAGCCGGCGGCATCCACTGCGTGAAGTCGATGTCGCGGAAGGTCAGCGGCGCCCAGGCACCGACCACCGTCGAGGTGCCGGTAGCCAGAACATTGCCGGAGGCATCCTCGATGATGTAGCCGACCGGGACATTGTACTGGGTGTTGGTGCCGACGTTGAGGAAGCGACCGCTGATGTTGACGCCGGCGCCGACCGGATACTTGGTGAACAGCGGCGGCTCGTTCGAGAAGGGCTCCTGAATCAGGTACGGCTCCACGTCGTTCGGACGCGTGACGAAGAAATACTGATGGAGCGTGTCGTTCAGAGCGTTCTCATCGCCGGTGAGCTGCGGATAGATCCGTACCTCGTACTCGCCGGTCAGATCGGTCATCGGGCTGGAGACCGTGCCGAAGTTGACCGTCGAGCGGCCGCCGAAGCCAGCCGCCGAGGTAAAGGCCGTGCCGCTGAGGGAGGTCAGGAACGTGCCGTCACGATAGATATCGGCGCGGACCGGGAGATTCTGGCGGCTGTTGACGCCGTTGTTACGGAAGATCGCGCTGATCCCCACGGTGGCGCCGGCGCTGTAGGCATTGCCGGCGCGATTCGGGGAGAACCACGCCGAATCGGTGGCCACGTCGTTGAACGTGCGGGCCAGACGGTAGGAGACCGCCGCGCCGTCCTGATCGACCGGGAAGGCCCGGAAGAAATAGGGGGCCTGGTTCACGCCGTAGCGCGCGGCCATGTCGTCGGTGTACTCCGGCGCGAAGGCGGTTCCGAGCGTGCGCAGACGCGTGTAGGCGGCCGCCGACGGGCTCGGATAGCGGGCGTAGTTGTTGAACAGGATGAACTTTGAGTCGTCGCTGGCATCATCCGGCTCGGCGGCGCTGAACGCGGCCTGGCCGTAATTCTTGATGCCGATGGCCATGCCCTGGGTGCCGGGATCGGCGATCGAGATCGGGCCGTAATGCCACTCGATGGTGCCGTTCTCGAAGAGCTTGACCTGGAAGTTTCCGGGAGGATCGACCTGGTAATAGCGGCGGACGCGCCACTCGACGGTCATCACCTGATTCGGAGCGTTGCCATCGACACGCCAGTAGATACCTCCCTGCGGGACGTTGGCGATCAGGTCCGTCCAATAGGACATGATCATCCGGGTGTTGGTCGTGCCGGTGCTGTTGGACAGGGTCATCGACAGATTGGCCGAGGCGCTCGAGCTGAACGCGAGCCAGCCGTTGATGCAGACCCGGAGCGTGGTGTTGGCCGGATAGACCTGATCGATGAAATACATCGCGAACGGAAGGTTCAGATTGAACACGCCGTCGTCGCTGTCCGGCGTTCCAGGGATCTGGGTGGTTCCGCTCAGATCGATGATCGATTGAAACTGGTTCGGTATCCGCATGGCCGAGTACCCGTTCCAGGGGAGATGCGATTGCCAGTTCGTCTGAACCTGGGCGAGCGCACCGACACTGGAGAGTACCGTCACCGCGCATACAAGAGAGAGTATGCGTCGCAACATTATGGTTGCTCCTGTAATGTATTTGGGGTGTTAAGGCAGTTCGTCATCTGAAGTATTTCCGTTTTCTCCGAAGATCGAGCCGGCTCCCCCGGCGCGCCGGAAGCTCCGATGAGCTCGTCGTTTCAACGCCGCCGCCCGGCTGTCAGGCAAGGCCGCGACCCTGTGTCATCCATGTGACACGCTGAAAAAGAGCCGATTTCGTCTTCGATTCACCGACAGACCGCGTCCCGATGGACCGGACAAAGCGCCGCCTGCCGTCGGTCAGGGCAAAGCATGCCCAGACCACGGGAGAAAGAGTGAATGATAACGTCGTGTCCTGCGGGCGCAAGACAATTGGTTATTCGCTACCTATCGTTACCGACGTTCCGAATTACGAGGGAGAACAAAGGCTTCGGCGGAAGATTGGATATCTCCGCCAGTGGCTGGCATCGTACCGTATTTCTGGTGAGGTGCTCATGCTCGGCTCCGTTATCAACCGCGGCTCCCCGAAGAGGGCCACGTGGGGTATGTGCTACGGTCGCGCTGACATTGTACATCGGGAGATCGTCGCCGGGAGGGGTCCGGCGCTGTCCGGGTGGTTACCAACGTATCCGGACGCTCTCGATGCAATGGACTCGTTTGCAGGAACACGGCCAACATGGAAATGTTCCCGAAACATCGCAAGCGGTAATCGCCATGGGGCGAAATACATGGAAATTTCGTGCCGGATCCGTGAAATTATTTTTCCTACCTCTTCGGATCGGCAATCGCCGTGACCTCGCCCGTGTCCGACCGTCCACACGATCCCCCCGAAACGCGACGGAAACAGGGAGCAGGGTTCCGGATGAACAACGAACCAGCCACGGAAAACATCACCGATCGTACAAAACGACAACCGGGATGAAGGTCGAGCCTTCACCCCGGTTGTATACTTATCGAACAACAGACCGATTATTACCGCGATTTGTCGCAACTATGGAGAATGAAATCCATTGTTGCGTCACCCGATCAGCGACGGGATCTGTGCCAGCGCCTCGTCGATCTTCTCCGGCTGCTTTCCGCCGGCCGTGGCCAGGTGCGCCTTCCCTCCTCCTCCTCCTCCGACGATCTTCGCCGCCGCTCCCACGATCTTCCCGGCCGAATAGCGCCCGGTGAGGTCGTCGGTCACCACGCAGACGAACGCCGCCTTCCCCTCGATCTCCGCGCCGAGCACCCCGATTCCCCCCTTGCCGAGCCTGTTCCGAAGCTCGTCGCCGAGCGACTTCAGCGCCTCGGTGTCCGCGGCGGTCACCTTGCCGGTGACGATCCGGATGCCGTCGTGCTCGGCCGCCCCGGCCACGATCGCGTCGAGGCCGCCGGCCGCCTGCGACAGACGCGTCTGCGCCAGCTCCTTTTCAAGCTGCTTCCGCTCCTCGAGCAGCGCCTCGACCCGGTCGTAGAGCTCACGATCGCTCACTCCCAGGCGCTTCGACAGCCGCTCGATCTCGTTGTAGCGGCGGAAGAGAATCTCGTCGGCCGTCTGCCCGGTCACCGCCTCCACGCGACGGACGCCGGACTGGATGCTACCCTCCGACACGATCTTCAGCAGGCCGATATCGGCGGTGTTGAGCACGTGCGTGCCGCCGCAGAACTCCACCGAGAATTCGGGATCGATCGTCACCACGCGGACGTGCGAGCCGTACTTGTCGCCGAAGAACATCTTCACGTTCGGAATCCGGCGCGCCTCCTCGATCGGCAGCTCCTCGGTCCGGACCACGATTCCCTCGCGGATCTTCGCGTTGACCATCGCCTCGATCTCGGCCAACTCGGCGTCCGAGGCCTTGTTGAAGTGATTGAAGTCGAAGCGGAGATGCTCCGGGGCGACCAGGGAGCCGGCCTGCTGCACGTGCGAGCCGAGCACGCGGCGAAGCGCCTCGTGCAGGATGTGCGTGGCCGAATGGTTCCGCTGGATGGCGGCGCGGCGATCGCGGTCGATCTGCGCCAGCACCGTCTCCCCCTCCCTCACCGTCAGCTCCTCGGCGTCCACCACGTGGACGAAGGCGCCGCCGACCTTCTGGACGTCGACCACCGGATAGCGCTCGCCGCCGATCACCAGCGCGCCGTGGTCGGCCTGCTGGCCGCCCATCTCGGCATAGAACGGCGAGCGGTCGAGCACCACGCCATGCTCGGCCACGGCGACCACGGTTCCCTCGGCCGAGGAGTGGTTGTAGCCGACGAACTCGGTCGCCGATCCGAAGGTGACGCCGAGCGCCTCCTGCGACCTGGTCTTGCGGGCGTCGCGGGCGCGCTGCTTCTGCTCGGCCATGAGCTGATCGAAGCCTTCCACGTCGACCGACATCCCGCGCTCGCGCGCCAGCAGCTGCGTCAGATCGAGCGGGAATCCGAACGTATCGTAGAGGAGGAAGGCGTCGGCGCCGGAAACAACTCTTCGTGGTACACCAAGCTCTGTAGGATGCATAACACGCATCTTTTTAGAAGCATCCAATGCTCCCTGTTGAGACAGCTTCTCCTCAACACGAGCAGCGGTTGCTAGATGCTCATCAGACAATGTGGACCCGATATCCTCTCGGACTGATTCTGTAATCATCTGAATTGTATCATGAGCTGCAACCATCTCCTCGAACACATTCACTCCCTTCTCCAGCGTGGCCCCGAAGTTCTCCTCCTCGGCGCGGATCACCTTGACCACGTACTCCTGCTGCGCCACGATCTCCGGGAAGATCTCCCCCATGGTCGCCACCAGCACCGGCACGAGGCGGTAGAGGAAGGGCTCCTTGATGCCGAGGTCGATGTAGGCGTACTTGGCGGCGCGACGGAGGATGCTCCGGAGCACGCTCGCGCGCCCGTTGCTCCCCGGCGAGGCGCCGTCGGAAATCGCGAAGGTGAGGGTGCGGATGTGATCGGCCAGCACGCGCATGGCGATGCTCGGCCGGTCGGTCAGCTCGTCGGTGTAGGTCTTGCCCGAGACCTTCTCGATCTCGGAGATGATCGGCTCGAAGACATCCGTGTCGTAGTTGCTGGCCTTGTTCTGGAGCACGGCGCAGATCCGCTCGAAGCCCATCCCGGTATCGACGTGCCGCGCCGGGAGCTCCTCGAGGGTCCTGTCGCCGCGCCGGTTGTACTGGATGAAGACGAGGTTCCAGATCTCGATCACCTCCGGCACGCCGGCGTTCACCAGCGGGCCGCCGCTCAGGTCCGGCGTCCGGTCGAAGTGGATCTCCGAGCAGGGACCGCAGGGTCCGGTATCACCCATCTCCCAGAAGTTGTCCTTGCCGCCGAACCAGTGGACGTGGGAGGGATCGATGTCGGTCTCGTTCACCCACGTGTCGTAGGCTTCCTGATCGCGATCGCTGCCATCCTCGGCGCGGTAGACCGTGGCGTGCAGTCGCTCCTTCGGCAGGCCCCACACCTTGGTCAGCAGCTCCCAGGCCCAGGAGATCGCTTCCTTCTTGTAGTAGTCGCCGAACGACCAGTTGCCGAGCATCTCGAAGAAGGTGTGGTGATAGGTATCGTGCCCCACCTCCTCCAGATCATTGTGCTTGCCGCCGGCGCGGATGCACTTCTGCGTGTCGGCCGCGCGGGTGTAGCCGCGGGTGCCGGTGCCGAGGAAGACATCCTTGAACTGGTTCATCCCGGCGTTGGTGAACATGAGCGTCGGGTCACCGTGAGGGATCACCGGAGCCGAGGGAACGATGGTGTGTCCCCGCTCGCGGAAGAACTCGAGGTACGACTGGCGGATCTCGCGTGAGGTCATTGTGCTCTCTTGATGTCGTTGATACTGAAGAGTCCAAAGATACGGAGATTCGGCAGGGAGCGCCCTCTCCCCTCCCGGGCACCGGAGCGGACACCGCGATGGGGCTCAACGATTGGACTCGACGAGGGGATTCCACGCGGGCCGAACGGGGGCGTCACCGGAGCAACCGGGCGGAGGGGAAGGGGCGGAAACGACGACGGGCGGAGCCGATGCCCCGCCCGTCGTGGAAATTCCGGATCCGGATGACTCCGGAGCTTATCGCGCTTCCCGGCCGAAGAGGGGATAATCGGCCTCGATATCTCCACGCTTGATGTCGAGCAGGCGACGCTTCATCATCGTGCGGCGCATCGGCGTGACCAGGTCGAAGAAATAGATGCCGTTGAGGTGATCGATCTCGTGCTGCATCACGCGCGCCAGCAGCTCGCCGGCCTCGATGACATGCTCGGACATGTCCAGATCGTAATAGCGGACCTGCGCCCCCTCGGGACGGATAACGTCGGCGCGAAGCTCCGGCAGACTCAGGCATCCCTCCTCGGAGCTCACCTCTTCCTCGGAGAACGCCTCGACGACCGGGTTGATCATCGTGATCGGGGCGACCCCCTCGAAGCCCTTGACGCCGCTGATGTCGACCACGGCCATGGCCAGATCATGGCCGACCTGATTGGCGGCCAGGCCGATGCCGTCGGCGTTGCGCATCGTGGCGTGCATCGCCACCGACAAACGCACGATCTCGTCGGTGATCTCCTCGATCGGCGCGAGCTTCTTGCGAAGGATCGGATGATCGTAGGTATAGATTGGAAGTATGTTCATCGTCGCATTCAACTGTTGACGGCGATCCGTTGAAGGTGTCATCAATACGATGACGATGCAGCCACCGGCTTGAGTGGATGACCGGGTAGAAACGACGATGCCGATCATCAACTAGCGTGAAGATCGGCATCGTACTCGAGGCGGGATGGACGAGACTTGAACTCGCGACCTCCTGCGTGACAGGCAGGCGCTCTAACCAAACTGAGCTACCACCCCATTGAGATTCGTGGACCTGAGCGGAATCGAACCGCTGACCTTTTGAATGCCATTCAAACGCTCTCCCAACTGAGCTACAGGCCCTCTTCGATTATCAAGGGGCCACAAAGATACAGCACGAGATCGGGGGTGCGCAACTGTTTTCTCGGCCGACACACTTTGCAACGCGTTGCGCGATCATCGGCCGACGTTCCGGATCGAACGGCACGATGATATGAGGTATCTTCGTGCATCTCCCGCCGGGTCGGACCACTCACGCCATCGACCCGGCCACTTCTCTCGGGCAGCACGATACGCGGATCAGTCCACGACGGCGCCGTCGCCGCCACGGGCTTCGTCGCCGAAGCTCCACGTGGCTGGGCCGCGAGCCTATGCCGCGAGCCGGCTCCAGACCTGGCTTCACGCCCGGCTCCATGCCCGGCTTCAGGCCTGGCTCCATGGGTGGAGCGCTCCCTCTCCGGTTCGCTCCGCTGGAACCACGGCACCCCGCTCCGGACCGCGCGCATGGCGGCATCGTGATATGTTTGCCCGTTCGATATCGATTCAACGCACACTTCATCGTTCATGGATACATCGCAGGCGTCCAACGCCCCGACACTTCAGATAGGCCTCCCCGGCTTCAGCTACGCCGACCTCTACGAGCCGGCGCGTCTCAAAGAGCTCACCGAGATCTTCTACGGCTCCGTCCGCTCCTCGGATCCCGAGCTCTGGGATCGCTTCGACCGCTATCGCACGACGCTCGGCGAGGGGATGACGCCGGAGGAGATCTCCGCCGTGATCGTCGAGACCGCGCCGCACCTGTCGGCCTTCATCGCCGAGCTCTTCCAGGTCGTGGACGTGCACGGCCGCTGGCGCCGCGCCGTCGAGGATGACGCGGTCGTCTTCATCTTCAAGCGCGAGTTCGTCGTTCGCCGCGCGCTCAAGAAGTACGCCTCCACGGCCGCCATCGATCCGGTCGAGATCCGACGCGCCGCCGAGTGGCTCCGCGGCTCGGTCTTCGCCGAGACCTTCGCGGCCCACGACGCCGAGCGCGCCATGGCCACGATCGTGGTCCGGCTGATGAACCTGGAGAAGTCGCTCAAGGGAACAGCCGAACCGCAGGGTGAGCTGGCGCGCGAGGTCGACGAGATGATCGCCGCGATCGAGAAGGGACGCGCATCCGCCGCCGGCTCAGACGCCCTGGTTCCGACGGCCGCCGGCGCCTCCGAGGCCGCGCCGGTGGTGGCCGCGCTGCTCGGCATCTACGAGCAGTGGCTGGCGCTCGAGCACGAGACCCGCACCGATGCCACCCGAGGATGGGTGTCGCTGAAGACGCCGCACCATCTCGACTTCTCCCGCCTCGTGGATCTGCGCGTGATCGACAACGCTCCCCCCGGCGCCTACATGGGCCCCGAGGAGCACCTTCGCCCCCGCGACGGCTTCAAGCTCACCGATGCCCGCTACGGACATCGCGAGATGCTCGACGAGATCGAGTACTGCATCTACTGCCACGCGCGCGACAAGGACTCCTGCTCGAAGGGACTTCGAGAGAAGGACGGCTCGGTCAAGCGGAACCCGCTCGGGATCATGCTCCACGGCTGCCCGCTCAACGAGAAGATCTCCGAGATGCACACGCTCAAGCACAACGGCGACGGCCTGGCGAGCCTCGCGGTGGTGATGATCGACAACCCGCTCTGCCCCGGCACCGGACACCGCATCTGCAACGACTGCATGAAGGCCTGCATCTATCAGAAGCAGGACCCGGTGAACATCCCGCAGGCCGAGACCGGCGTGCTGACCGAGGTGCTGAACTATCCGTTCGGCTTCGAGATCTACTCCTTCCTCACCCGCTGGAACCCGCTCAACGTCCACCGTCCGTACGCCCTCCCCTACAACGGCAAGAAGGTGATGGTGGTGGGACTCGGTCCGGCCGGCTACACCCTCTCGCACTACCTGGCCAACGAGGGCTTCGGCGTGGTCGGCATCGACGGACTGAAGATCGAGCCGCTGCCGGAGCGCTGGATCGGATCGAGGGACCGGCTCCCGGAGCCGATCGCCGACTATCGCGAGATCTACGATCAGCTCGACGACCGCGTGGTGCTCGGCTTCGGCGGCGTCTCCGAGTACGGCATCACGGTCCGCTGGGACAAGAACTTCCTGAAGGTGATCTACATCACGCTGGCGCGCCGGCGCACCTTCCGCATCTACGGCGCCATCCGCTTCGGCGGCACCGTGACGATCGAGGACGCGTGGAAGCTCGGCTTCGATCATATCGCAATCGCCACCGGCGCCGGCAAGCCGACGATCGTCTCGATGAAGAACAACCTGCTGCGGGGCATCCGTCAGGCATCGGACTTCCTGATGGCGCTCCAGCTCACCGGCGCTCACAAGCCGGCGGCGATCGCCAACCTGCAGATGCGCCTGCCGGCGATCGTGATCGGCGGCGGCCTCACCGGCATCGACACCACCACCGAGGCGATGGCCTACTACCCGGTGCAGGTGGAGCGCGTGCTGGAGCGGAGCCAGGTGCTGCGCGCAGAGCTCGGCGAGGAGGCGTTCTGGAAAAGTTTCAACGACGAGGAGCGGGAGACGATCGAGGAGTTCATCGAGCATGGACGCGCCATCAAGGGGGAGCGGGAAGCGGCAGCGCGCGAGGGTCGCGAGCCGAGCTTCATCGACCTGATCCGCTCCTGGGGCGGCGTCTCGCTGGTCTACCGGAAGAACGTCGGCGATTCGCCGGCCTACCGCCTGAACCACGAGGAGATCATCAAGGCGCTCGAGGAGGGGATCTACCTTATCGAGAACCTCTCGCCGGTGGAGGCGATCCCGGATCGCCACGGCGCCGTCGAGCAGGTGGTCTTCGAGCGGCAGCAGCTGGACGAGAGCGGCAAGTGGCGTGGCAGCGGCGAGCTGGTGCGTCTGCCGGCCCGCTCGGTGATGATCGCCGCCGGCACCTCGCCGAACACGATCATCGAGCGGGAGAACACCGGCGCCTTCGCCTACGACGAATGGAACCAGTACTTCGCCCCCTTCACGACCGCGCCGGCGCCGCAGGAAGAGCCGGTGGCCTGAGAAGGGGCCTGAGAAGTGGCCTGCGACGATCGTGAGCGTGGACCGGATCGCGGCCCGCTCCCGGAATGGTGCCCGACAGATCAATCGGAATCGGAACGATGACCAATATCGAGCTGCTCTACGAGTTCGCGACCCTCATGATCCTTGGGGGCATCTTCGGCTACGTCAAGGGACGGAGCAAGGTCTCGCTCATCGCGGGCCTGGGCTCCGGCGCCCTGCTGACGGTCGCGGCGCTCCTTCCCGATCCGGCCGGACGCTGGCTGGCGCTCATCGTGGCGGCGATCCTGGCGGTGGTCTTCACCATGCGCTGGGTCAAGACCCGCTCCTTCATGCCGTCGGGGCTGCTGTTGCTGGTAACAATCGCGTTCATCGTCCTGTTCCTGCTCAACAGCGTTCCCTGCATCTGAACGAATCGAACTTTTCAACCGCATTCCATAGATAGAGAATGACAACGACCGAACAGAACGGAACCGGCACGCCGACCCGCTCGCTGGCGGAGATCCTCCTCCGCCGGGCCGATCGCGGCGAGATCGGGTTCTTCACCTCATACAACGACAACGGCAGGCTGATCAGCTACTACGGCGACAACCACCCGCGCTACGCCGGCAACGTGGTCAAGGCGATGGCCTCGGCCAAGGATGGCTACCCGCACGTGGTCGAGCTGTTCAGCGATGAGCTGGCGCGCCTGGACCCGGCCGCGCAGCCGGAGCGGGACGCCGAGTGGGACGAGTTCGGACGGATGCTCGACGACAAGCTGATCGCCACCGTGCACGAGGTGGTCCGCCTCACCTCGACGATCGTCGAGGTGGTGGTGCACGCCCCGTTCGCGGCCGAGCATTTCCATCCGGGACAGTTCTACCGCCTGCAGAACCTGGAGGTCTCCGCGCCGGAGATCGACGGCACGAAGCTCCTGATGGAGGGGATCGCCCTGACCGGCGCCTGGATCGACGTCGAGCGCGGGCTGCTCAGCATGATCGTGCTCGAGATGGGCGTCAGCTCCCGTCTGGTCGCGATGCTCAAGCCGGGTGACCGCGTCGCGGTGATGGGGCCGACCGGCACGCCGACCGAGATCCCGCGCGATGAGAAGGTGATCCTCTGCGGCGGCGGCCTCGGCAACGCCGTCCTCTTCTCGATCGGCAAGGCGATGCGCGCCAACGGCTGCACGGTGGTCTACTTCGCCGGCTATCGCAAGGGAGAGGATCTGTTCCGCCGGGAGGATGTGGAGGATTCGGCCGATCAGGTGATCTGGAGCTCCGATACCGGCGCCGAGATCGAGCCGCGCCGTGCGCAGGACGCGTATCATCGCGGCAACATCCTGGAGGCGATGGTGGCCTACGCCAAGGGAGAGCTGGGAGATCGCGTGGTGCCGTTCGACCAGGCCGAGCGCTACGTGGTGATCGGCTCCGACCGGATGATGGCCGCGGTGCAGGCCGCGCGCCACGGACTGCTGGCCCCCTACCTCCGCCCGCACGTGGCGATCGGATCGATCAACTCCCCGATGCAGTGCATGATGAAGGAGGTCTGCGCGCAGTGCCTCCAGCGCCATGTCGATCCGGAGACCGGCAAGGAGGAGTTCATCTTCAGCTGCTTCAATCAGGATCAGCACCTCGACTCGGTGGACTTCCACTTCCTGAACTCCCGTCTGAAGGGAAACACCGTCCTCGAGAAGGTCTCGAATCTCTGGCTGGACCATCTCTTCGCGATCGAGCGTCCGGAGATGGTCTGATCGCGTCGGGTCGCGCGGGTGTTCCCGGGCGCACCGGCTTCGGCATCCACTGAACAATCGGCTCGCGCTGGGCGCGGGCACAACCGAGAGAACGATGCATCACGACACGACACATCCCGCGTCCCCCGGCGACGCGGGACAGCCGGCCTCGATGGAGGCCTCGTTACGGATCGCGGCGCGCGCCGCGCGCAGGCGGCGTCCCGCGCTCGGCCTGATTCTGCTGCTGGCCGCGGCCAGTCTGCTTCTGATCCTCACCGCCTGCTCCGATCGTGGCGGAGCGCCGGGAGGGAAGGATTCCTCCTCCGGCACGACCGCCACCTCGACGGCCGACACCGCCGCGGGACAGCCGGCGATCACGGCCAACGGCCCGTTCGCTCCGGCGAGCGCCGAGATGGGCTCCGACTCGATTCCGCTGCGCGCTCCCGACGGCGGGCTGGCCCGCTTCGGACTCGCCTCCGGACGGATCGTTCAGGAATACGGCGGAAGCCGTCGCGGCCACAAGCTGCTGCTGTTCGATCATTACGGCATGCGTGAGTATCGCGAGGACTCCAGCGCCCCCTATCCCGGCGGCACGCCGGGCCCGTTCCAGAACAACCTGTTCATCTCCACGCCGGAGTACTTCGGCAGCATCGACCGGACGATCCGCCAGGGATGGCGCCGCCCGAACGTGCTCGACGAATTCTACCTGAAGTCCGATTCCTCGAAGCGATTCTCCCTCGGCGACATCATCTTCCTCAGCGCCGCGAAGGTCGGCAAGCGCTTGCCGGACACGGTGATCAACGGCTATCACTGCAAGGTGATCAAGATCTCGCAGCCGGGCTTCACCGATACGCGGTGGATCTGGCGCGGCATCGTGCTGCGCCAGCACTTCGAGCCGATGCAGGGAGGAGATTTCACGGTGGAGACGGTGGAGCTGACGCCCGGCGTGACGGTTCCCGACTCGGTGTTCCGCTTCCCGAGCAACTACAACGTTCAGGACCTGCCGGCGATCGATCCGAGCAAGCCGCCGACACCCGATGGCGGCGTTCCCCTTCCGCCGGGCCGCGCACCGGGTGGAGCCCCGCCCGGCATTCTCCCCGGAGCTCCGGGAGCTCCCGGACTCCCTCCGGGAGGGGGCAGATAAACCACGCCCGAGTGTCCGACGGATCCTATACACGCGAAGGGCGCCCCGAACGGGGCGCCCTTCTTCGTTTCATGAAATGTGCGGCGGCCGGCATCGAGGCCACGCCTCGCGACCGGCGGTCAGATTCAGCGGGCGAGCATGATCACGTTGAGATAGAGATAGGTCAACGGCGCCGCGAACAGAAGGCTGTCGAAGCGGTCGAAGACGCCGCCGTGCCCCGGGATGAGCGCCGAGGAATCCTTCACGCCGGCATCCCGCTTCAGATGGGATTCGGCCAGATCGCCGAGCTGACCGAAGATGCCGACGATCAGCCCGATCACCACGGCATCGGCCGGGCTCAGGTAGTCGAGGAACCAGGCGCGCATGCCGAGCATGGCCCCCACGGCGGCAAGGGCGCCGGCCACTGAGCCCTCCCAGGTCTTCTTCGGGGAGATCCGCTCGAAGAGCTTGTGGCGTCCGAGCGCGCGCCCGGCGTAGTAGGCGGCCGAATCGCAGGTCCAGATCGAAACCAGCAGCGCCACCACGGTCAGCGCGCCGAATCCCTCGCCGCGATCGATGAAGGCCGGATCGATCCGCGTGGCCCAGGCGCTGAAGGGACGATCGCTGAAGAGCTGCCGCAGGCCGATCATCGTGGCAATGAAGAGGGAGATGTAGGTCACCCCGGCGAAGGTGGCGATGTTGTTGACGATCGGGCTCCCCTCCTTGCGGAACATCTCGTCGATCATCGTCGCGATCGCGAACAGCAGCATCGTGCCGAGCACGCCGACGAAGCGGACGAGCATCATCGACAGGTCGCTCTCCGGTATCGAGAAGAGGGAGAGAAGGAGCCGGTCGGTGACCCCGTGCATGAAGGCCAGGCAGAGAAGAAGTCCGGCGGCGATGCCGAGCGTCCGGTTCGGGATGGCGCCCCGCTTCTCGGTGATCCAGTAGAACTCCAGGAGCGCGCCGGTGCTGATGGCGGCCATGAAGAGGAAGAATGCCCACCCGCCGATCCAGACGGCGGCGATGATGATCGGAATGGCGATGATGCCGGTGACCACGCGCATCGCGGCATTGCCGCGGCGCAGCTCGAAGGCGGTCGGTCCATGCGGCCAGCCACGAGGGGTCGTGCTCTCGGTCTGTTGCTCCACGAGCTCTCCTGGATCGTTGTTCGATCGTTGTTCGGCAAGAACGTGACGTGCGACATCCCCATCAACATCCCGGCCATGCATCGGCCGGGCACACTCACGACAAGCGTCCGGGGGAACCGACCGCTCCGGCGAGGAGCGATGATGATCGATCGGCTCAGTCCGGATCGAGCTCCGGCGGGGTGCTCAGCACCGTCCGCGCCCGCTCCAGATCCCCCTCCGGCACATAGACCTTCGCCAGCGCGAGCGCGCCGACGGTGAGGTTGCGCGTGGAGTCCACCTGCGAAAGCACGAAGGCGGGGATCCCCTCGGAGCGGAGACGCCCGGCGATCAGGCGAGCCTCGATCTCGGTGCTGACGCGCCGGACGATCTCCCAGTTGATCTCGCCGGCGATCTCCTCAACCTCCTCCCGATCGATCTCGGCGCCGCAGATCGGGCAGCGATCGTGATTGGCGGGGATCGGATGCAGACAGATCGGGCAGATGTTCATCGGGATGCTCGCAGGCGCCGGCCGGCGCGGCACGTGATCGGAAAGCCCCGCCGCGTTCGGTGGGGATGTCGAAGGGGGCCAATGTATGCGCGCCGGGAACCGTTTGCAAAACGGCATTGCCATCGCCCCCGAATTTTGCCTCCTTCCCTTCCGGCGCCGCTTCGTTGCAGGCCCTTCGCCGATATGCTATTTTCCGGCACTCCATGGACCAGAAAACTATCTCCAATCTCGGAACGCCGGCCGGCCGCGCGGCCTATCAGGAATACTGGCGCGATCTCATCGTCGAGCAGCGGAGCGCCGTCGTTCCCTCGCTCTGGCGCCTGTTGAGCATGGCCGCGTTCGGCACGGAGATGCGCATCACCGCCAGCGACACGGTCTACCGGATCGGACATCCGCTCGGGCTCAGGAACGGCTTCCGCCTCTTCATGGAAGAGGTCACCGTCCGCCATTACTTCAACAACGTCCAGGCGCTCGTCTACTTCGGCGCGGTGATCCTCCTGGTGTTCCTCGGGCTGCGCTTCGCCGGCGTCCTCTCCGAGGGGGTGTCGCTGATCGGCATCGGCATCGAGGCGATGATGCTCCTGATCCTCTTCGCGGTCCTCTTCTACGCGCCGGACGAGGAGGCTCGCGCCGCCCAGGAGGCGGCCGCCGCGGTCGAGACGGCCGGCAACGACGCGGCCAGCGACCGGGAGATCGTCCGCGAGGTGCTCGAGGAGATCGAGGAGATCGGCGGCTCCTACGCCAGCCTCGCCCTCAAGCTCGAGCAGAGCGCCAAGGCGCAGGAAGACAGCATTCGCGAGCTGACCCGCCGCGTGGCCGCCATCCAGGGACTCAACCTCCTGGAATCGCACGCCGAGCGGCTCGAGACCACGAACACGCTGCTGGCCCAGCTTACCAGCAGCATCGACGCGATGAACAAGCGGATCGACATGCTCTTCAGTAAGGACCTCGAGTTCTACGTCCGCCAGGAGTTCGAGCGGATGGTCGGACGCGGGGAGAACGGAAGCGCGACGTCGGAATCCGGGGAGCTTCGAGGACGATGAGCACTCCGCCGCGACCGGTCCGCCCGCGGGGAAGGAAGGTCTCGGTGGAGATCTACTTCGTCCTCTACCTGTCGGCGATCATCCTGCTGCTCGGCACCACGCACGGCACCCGCCCGAACACGAACGAAGTGGCCCTGGAGGACGCGGTGATGCAGCTTCTGGCGCCGGACTTCCGCGTCGGCGCCGACCGCGCGGTGATGATCTACAGATTCCTTCCTCCCGGCATGCAGATCCGCACGGCCGGCCTTCAGTTGAGACGCGACTCGATCAACGTGATCCGCGCCGTCGGCTCCTTCGCCGATGTCCGCTTCCAGCTCGTCGGCATCGAGGATACTTCCACCGGCGTTTCCCTTCCGCTGGACAACGCGGTGCTCACCCGACAGGGGGAGCGCACCGCGATCTTCTCCTGGCGTCCGCGCAACGTGCGCGAGAACTCCGTCTACCGGGTGACCGTGCGCGCCACGGCCACTCCCCTTCCGCCGAGCACGATCGTCCGTCCGGACGTGCGCGCCAAGATCGCCGAGGTACTCAAGCGCCGCGGCACGATCAGCGACTCGGTCTCCTTTACCGTCAACGTCTTCGCGCTGAACAATCCGGCCGTGATGCAGACCGGCACGCAGGGGCCGATCGTCGGGGACTCCGGCGCCATCGCCTCCAGCGGTCCGCCGCCGACGAGCCTGACGGCTCCCTCCGGCGTCGGCACCGGCTTCGAGATGACCGTGGCGCAGCCGGAGCTCTACCGCGCGCCCAAGGGGGCATGGCGCAATCGTATCCTCTTCGCCGGCGTCGGCAACGCGATGAACGACCTGGATCTGCAGGTGGTGAAAGGGAGCGCGCAGATCTCCGAGCGGACGCCGACGGCGATCGAGCTCACCGGGCTGACGCAGTCCTCCGGCCGGCAGGAGATCGTGGTCAGCGGCAAGCGCAGGAGCGACGGCAGAACGGTGCAGGCGACGTTCGTGGTGCACGCCACGCCGATCGAGGCGATGAAGCTGCCGCAGGTGCTCTACGCCGGCCAGACGCACGCGCTCGACCTTGCGCCGGCGAACATCCCGGGAGATCAGATCTCCGTGGAGGTGATCGAGAACGATCGGGTGGTGATCCCGCGAAGCGAGGGGGGATCGTCGATCAACTATCGTCCGTCGGCGGTGGGACGCGTGCGGTTCGTCCGCTACGTCGGCGGCGACCGGCTCGACCAGACGGAGGCGGAGATTCGGCCGCTGCCGGCGCCGACGGTGGTGCCGCAGCGCCAGGCCGGAAGCTCGGCCGACGAGGTGATCGTGCAGACGATCTCCTACGGGACGGTGAAGGGGGAGCCGAACCGGGTACAGTTGAAGATCCAGGAAGGGAACGCAGACGATCCGGAGGAGCTCACCGCGAAGTACAACTTCGACGACGCCAGTCTGCGACACATTCAGTACTGGCGTGTCAGAAGGAACGGGCCCGGGGAGTTCGCCTTCAAGGCCTACGCGCTCGACCGCCGGGGGAGCAACGGCGGCAAGTCGAATCCGATCAACTTCAGTGCACTCAGTGGCAAATAGATCGATCGCCATACTCGCGCTCTTCGTCGTCGCGGCCGCCGCGCAGCGGGGCGTCGCGCAGGAGGTCTACCGGGCGAGCTGGCTGATCCAGGATCGGGAGCGGCTGCAGCAGCAGATCGCCCGTTCGATCATCGAGCGGGCCAACGACTGGCTCACGCGGGACGATCCGAACGCGGCCACCGCCCGCCTCGACGATCCCCTTCGCGTGTCGGTGACCGTGGATTATCAGCCGGCCTCCGGCGGGCTCACCACGCGGCTGACCGAGCTGGTGCTCGGCACGATCGTGATCGACCACGACTTCGGCGCCTTCCTCGATTCGACCACGATCTCCTCCCTGGTCCGGCGCGATCATTACTGGCGCGATGAGAAGGTGACGGTGATCAACGAGGCGCTCTCGCCGCTTCCGGCGGGCATCGGCGACTCCGCCGTCGAGATGATCGGCACCGCGTCGGCGCGCTCCTTTGCCGCGGCCGAGGCGCCGCCGCGCTACCGGATCTCCCTCGAACAGACCAGCCTCCGCCTCTCTCCCCGACTGAGCGTCTGGGCCGGGCTCGGCTTCGACGAACTGGCGCTCCCGGGACTGCTCTACGGCCGCCTGCGCGCCGGCGTGACCTACGACGGCTTCAGGGTGTGGGGAGAGGTTCCGGCATCGTTCGGCGCGGCCGGCGCGCCCCTCTTCGCGCGCGGCTTCGACGGCGGCTTCGGCGCGGGGCTCTCCTTCGAGATGGAATCCTTCGGCGGCGCGATCACCTGGTCCGATCCGCTGCAGGATATCGACACGGCCGCCCCGGCCAGTGGATATCTTCTCGGACGATCGGCGCTCTTCTACGGCAAGCTGCCGATCTCCGACGCCCCGGTGCTCGGCGGCTACCTCCGGCTCAAGATCGGCGGCGCCTACCTGCAGTCGGTCAGACGGGGGACGGCCGGCGAGGTGGCCGGAGCCAGGCTCGACGATCACTTCCTGCCGATGGCACGCGTGGAATATGCCTCCGACATCGAGAGCGGCGGGCTGATGCACTCGGCGGCCATCGAGGCGCTCGGCGGCAACATCCTTCTCTCCTACTCCCAGCACTTCTCCGACGCGTTCAGCGCGCGCGTCACCCTTTCGGCGCACGGCCTGCTCGGGCCGCGCGAGCCGTATCTTCCGGCATATTCGCTGGTCATCTCACCGGTCATTTCCCTCTGGTAATCCATCAGGTGTCCGCCGTCGACCATCATATCGCACCGGCGAACGTCGGCCGTCGAGCTCCGCGCCGGCGGCCTCGGCTCACGCGGACCACGCTCCGCGCGACGTCGCTCGGAATGATCGCCTCCGGAGCATCCCGGATTCGTCGGATCGCGATGCTCGCGCTGCTGATGGCGGCCGCGGCCTGCTCGATGGCCTCCGCGCAGGTGCGGGAGTGGACGCTCGTGGAGCCGGGCCTTCAGCGGCAGACCACGATCGCGCTCCAGCGCTACTATACGATCGTGCAGCCGGACAGCATCCGGCTCCGCTATCTCCGGACCAACGTCGGGTCGTTCCCCTATCGACTTCGCGGCAGCCGCGGCGGCGATGACTCGCTCGGCCAGCTCCTGTCGGTCTCGCTCGGGCAGTTGAGCCTCTTCTCCCCCCAGACGCTCAGGATCGCGTTCGGGGAGGATCTCTACCGCGCGCTCCTCCTCTCCCGCACCGACTCCGGCGCCGACGAACGGATCGTCTATCCGGGCGAGGGGATCTGGTCCAATCCCTACGATCCGCACACGATAGCCCTCTCGCTCGACCGGCTCGACTACCGTCTGACGCGCTCGCTCGGACTGTTCCTGCAGGCCGGCTCGCCGGAATCGAATCTCCCCTGGTGGACCGACGGCACCGCGCGCCTCGGCGTGACGAACCCCGCGTGGGAGTTCGCGATCCTCTTCCCGTTCAGCGCCGGCGCCACCGCGGTCGGCCCCTATCGCGAGCGGCTGCTGGCGCCCGGCTTCGGAGCCTCGGCGCGGCTCACGCTCGGGAGCTTCGTCGCCCGCGTCCGTTTCACCGGCGTCGGCGATGTCTCCTTCTCCGCTCCCTCCACCACGAGCGACCGGTTCGTGCACACCCTCTCCAGCCAGGCCTTCTACAACTACCCGCTCGGCACCGGCATCGGCTCCTTCCTCCTCCGCGGCGGCATCGACTACGAGGAGTTTGCCGGCGTGGTGAAGGATGCCGACGGCACGCCGACGCAGACCCGCAGGATCCGCCGGCTTTCCCCCCACGTCGAGACGATCTGGAGCGATCAGGCCGAGAACGTCACCGCCTCGCTCGGCATGACGAGCCTGGCGCTGCGCGCCGCGCTGGCGGTGCGGTTGACCGACGCGCTCTCGCTGGAGCTGCGCGCGGTGGAGAACGAGCTGTTCCGTACGCCGAAGCCCTTCGAGCACCCCTTCATCATCTTCTTCACGCCACGCCTCCGCTTCTGATTCGGGCAGGAATGTTGCTATCATCGCCGCTGGCGCCGTCACGGAGTCCGCGCGCTTCCGCGCGCGCGACAAGGGCCGTGCATGGCGAGCATCGTACATGGAGGATCAGAGTGATGGCCGAGACGACCAGCGAGCGCCCGACGCTCCTTCTGCTGCATGCATTTCCGCTGAACGGCTCGATGTGGGAGCCGCTGCGCCGCGAGCTCCAGGCGCACGCCGACGTGCTCACGCCGGACCTTCCGGGATTCGGCGCGGCGCCGGGGCTCGACGAGGAGAGCTTCACGATGGAGCAGGCCGCGCGCCATGTCGAGGGGCTGCTCGACGCTCACGACATCCGACGCTGCGTGCTCGGCGGCCTGTCGATGGGAGGATATATCGCGCTGGAGTGCTGGCGTCTGTTCCCGGAGCGGATCTCGGGAATGATCCTGGCGGACACGAAGGCCACGCCGGACGATGAGGAGGGGCGTCGCGTCCGCTATGCCGCGGCCGAGCGGATCGGGCGCGGAGAGTATGCCGAGTACGTCGAGGAGCAGCTCGAACGCCTTCTCTCGGAGAAGACCCGCGACGAGCGTCCCGAGCTGGTGGATCGGGTGCGTGGTATGATGCTGGCGACGATTCCGGAGTCGGCGGTGGCGGGGCTGCTCGGCATGGCCTCGCGGCGCGATTCCACGGAGCTGCTGGCGACGATCGACGTCCCCGTGGCACTGATCTTCGGCGAGCGGGACGCGGTCACGAAGCTCGAGGAGGGACGCCGCATGGCCGAGGCGATCCCGGAGGCGACGCTGACCACGATCGCCGGCGCGGGGCATCTTTCCGCTCTCGAAAACCCGGAGGAATTCGCCCGCGCGGTGACCGAGACGATGATGAACGTCGCCGGATGATGCTCCGCGGCACCCGGCGTCCATTCGTGCTCCGTGGCACCCGGCTTGAGCCGGGTGCTATGGATATGAAACCGATCCCCGATTATTGGGTGCCGGTGCGCTGGCGGTAGAGGCGGACGGCGGCGGCGTGCTCCCGCTCGTTCCGGGAGAAGGTGTGCTCACCGGAGCCGTCGGCCTTGGCCACCATGAAGATGTAGTCGTGCTGCGCCGGATCGAGCACCGCCTCGATCGACGCCTTTCCCGGATTGTTGATCGGCGTGGGAGGAAGTCCCGTCACCATGTAGGTGTTGTACGGGCTATCCATTCGTAGATCGCTGTAGAGAAGCCGACGCGGTCCATCCTTCAGCACGTACTGGATCGTGGGGTCGGCCTGCAGACGGATTCCCTTGCGCAGCCGGTTCAGGTAGAGTCCGGCGATCACGCGGCGCTCCTGCTCCACGCGCGCCTCCCCCTCGACGATCGAGGCAAGGATCACCGCCTCGTACGGAGAGAGTCCCTGCCGCTGCGCCGCCGACTTCTTCGCGTCGTCATAGAATCGTTTGAAGAGCGTGGTCATCCGCTTCAGGAGGGTGGCCGGCTTCTCCCCCCAGGGAACGAAGTAGGTGTCGGGCATCAGATAGCCCTCGGCGCTGACGGCGTTGATGCCGATGGTGCGGAGAAATGTCCGGTCGTTGGCCAGACGAACCAGCTCGGCCGAATCGATCTCGGCCTCCCGCTGCGCGATCGAGGCGACGCGACGTATGGTGATTCCCTCCGGGAAGGTGAGGCGGATCCTCACGGTGGATTCGCCGGTGACCAGCGCGTTCAGAAGCCTGGCGTTGGAGAGTCCGCGGCGGAACTTGTAGAGTCCCGGCTTGATCCGCGCGTCGTCGCCGGTAAGGCTGGCCAGGAGCTTGAAGGCGCCACGGCTGGAGAGGACGCCGCGGACTTCGAGCGAGTCGAGCACCTGATCGAACGGCGCCCCCTCGGGGATCTTCACGATCACCTCATCGCCGCTGGCCGAGCGGAGCCAGGTGACGTAGGCGAAGTAGCCACCGATGGCCACCACGATCAACAGCAGGAGTAACAGGAGCTTTCGGAGCATAGACTTCCTTGCAGGCTCACGGGAGCGGTCGTAGATTTCGCGGCTTTCGAGAGACCTCTATCCTCGTGATCCCTCCGCGTCGTTGCCGACGCCGGATCGCGAAGCCCGGTCCGATCTTCCCCTTCGATCATCATCGACCCTCGAGCTGATGCGCGCGCGAGCATCGATTGCCGACATCGACGATTCCAGCCGCCGGCGGGCGACCCGCCGGATCTCCGGCAAGGTTCTCCCCCTGCTCGCGGCCATTCCCCTGGCGCTTTCCGCGGTCGGAGCCCTGGGCGCCTCGCCATGCGCGGCCGCGCCACCCGTGGCCGCGCCCGACGCGGGGCTCGCGCAACGCTCGCTCGACTCGACCTCACGCGCGCAGGACTCGATCATGACCAGCGCGTTCATGGCGCTGGCCAAGGACTCGACGCTCGTCGATGAGTACCAGAAGATCCTGGGCATCTACAAGGCGCGCAAGCAGTACGAGCAGGAGCTTCTGACGGCTCAGCACATGATCTCGGCCGCCCCCTCCTCCGCGATGGCCTACTACTCCCTGGCCGACGCCGAGCTGGACAACGGCGATCCGGACGAGGCGATCAAGGCGCTCTCACGCGCGCTGGTAATCGAGCCCTCGTTCCCGAAGGCGCTGGTGCTGATGGCCGAGGCGCACACGATGAACAAGGCGAGCGACAGCGCGCTGGTCTATCTGAACCGCGCCATCGCCCTGAACCCGCGCTACGCGCAGGCGCACATCCAGCGGGCCACCCTCCTGAGCCAGCTCGGCCGCGACGCCGAGGCCATCGAGAGCTTCCGCGCCGCCTCCGAGCTTCTGCCCGACTCCTACGACGCCTGGTTCAAATACGCGCGGGCGCTCGTCAGAAGCGGCGACTCGGCCGAGGCGGTCGACGTGCTTCGCTACGTGATCAGCCTGGACGAAGGCTCGGCCGACGCGCACTATCTGTTCGCGCAGGCCTGCGCCGGCGCCGGACGGAAGGATGAGGCGATCGCGGCCTACAAGGAGTTCTTCCTCCACTTCCCGCGCGACTCCCGGGCTCTGGAGGCCGAGCGTGCCGCGCGGGCCCTCGGCTGGAACGGCCCCTGATTCATCCGCCGCTCCTCATCGAATCATCGATCCCGAAGAGCCACCGACCTCACGATCTCGAGGCGGAATCCCCCGGGCCGACGTCGTCATCGCGACCGCACGAGGCCATCCTTCAGGACATCTTCTCCCCGCGACAGGGGCGCAATGCGAAGCCCGGCCGAGTATCGCTCGGTCGGGCTTCGTCGTTTCGTTCATCGGACGTATGCGTGCGCGGCGTCGATCGCGGAAGGATCAGGCCGCGGAGGCTGGAACGCGGATCACTTCGTGTCGCGATCGAAATCGACCGCGAGGGTGAAGCGGAGCGTGTTGGCCAGCGGATGGTTGTCCTCGGTCGGGTTGATGTAGCTGAAATCGAACCCGTAGATATCGTAGCGGAGGCCGGCGCCGAAGGTGAGGAAGCGGCGGTTGCCGCCGGCGGCCGACTCGGTGAAGTAGCCGGCGCGCAGGGCCACGAGCTTCTCGTACCAGTACTCGGCGCCGAGCGAGAGCTCGACTCCCTTGCCGTTGCCCCAGGCGGTCACCAGCGAGATCGGCACCGGATCGACCTTGTCGATGCTCGGGCGGTTGACCAGAAGCTTCGTCACGTCGGCGGCGACCGTCAGATCGTTGAACTCATCCTCGACCAGGTGGAACGCGGTGCCGAGACGGAAGGTCGTCGGCAGCGGGTCGGCCTGGGTCTTGTCGATGTAGGTGATCTTCGGGCCGATATTGGTGAAGGTGGCGCCGAGCTTCAGGAAATCCTTCGGCAGTCCCCAGTCGGTCTCCGGCGTCCAGAGCACGCCGAGGTCGATGCCGACGCTGCGGCCGATACCGGAGCCCTGCTCCTGACCGACCGGAACGGTGGAGAGATTCGACTGGATATAACGGGCCTGGATGCCGGCGCCGAGATCCTCGGCGATCTTGGTGGAGTAGCCGACGCCGAGGGCGAACTCCAGGGAGCGGAAGCGTCCGCCCTGGCTGCCGTTCTCGAAGGTCTGCTGGAACTCACCGAGATCGAGAAAGGTGATCTGTCCGCTGACGGAGCCGGAGAGGTCGGGAACGTAGGTCGAGCCGCTGAGGTAGCTGTAATGCAGATCGGCGTTGAACTGCGGAAGCCACTTCGAGTAGGTCAGGCTCAGCTGCGTGTTCTTCTGATATGCGAGGCCGCCGATGTTCCAGAAGGTCGCGTCGATCTGATCGGCCATGCCGGTACCGGCTTCCCCCATGGCGCTCGAACGTGCATTCGGCGAGATCAGCAGGAACGGAACGGCGGAGCTCGCCGAGGTCTGAGCACTTGCGGAAAGGGTGGCAAACAGGCACGTGGCGATCACCACCGTAAAGCGGCGAGGAGTTGCGAACCACATAGAGGCGATCCTCATCTGAGAATTGTATTGATGTGCCGTCACGACACGAACAACGAGCGGTGGCACGCTGGCCTTACACCACAGAAATCACTCCCTCGGATCGACCTCCCTCCGGAGGCCCCGACGGGCGACGACTGCTGCCCCGCCAAGTAAGAAGTACTCAGTTTACTCGATACATGCCTCTATCATTGGTTCTTTCTCTCCACGGGGAAGAGAAACACGGCGGCCAATATAGCCGGTCCCGAATCTACAAGACAAGACTTTTCTCGCCAGGAGGAGGGGGAGTAATCCATCCCCTTCCCGCGCCCGGCCCCGCGCCCGGCCCCATGCCTGGCCCCGCGCCGGCCACCCGATCGAGCAAACCTCGGGCCCGATCCCGATCCCGGCCGGAGATCTCGCGAAGAGTCTCCGAAGCCGTGGCGCCACGATGCGCGGATCGGCTGGAGACTAGAGCCAGCCGTGCTTGCGATACCATTCCACGGTGGAGGTTACCCCCTCCTCGATCGACATCCGCTGGTGATACCCGAAATCGCGGCGCGCCTTCTCGACCGAGCAGGTCCAGAATGCCTGCGTGATATCCTTCCCCTTTTCAAAATCGAAGATCGGCGGCTTGGCACGGAAACGACCGAGGAAGTCGCTCACCCCGGCCGCGGCGTAGATCACCGCGTGCGGCACCCTGAGGTTGATCGAGACGCTCTTGCCGAGCGCGCGCGCGGCCACGGCGCCGACCTGCTCCCAGGTATAGAACTCCTCGGAGCTGATGAAATAGGTCTGGCCCACTCCCCCCTCGCTCTGTCCGGCCCCGGCGATGCCCCGCGCCAGATCCTCCACGTGCACCAGGCTCACCACCTTCCGGCCGAAGCCGATCAGCGGCTTGAATCCCTTGGCCACCGTCTGGAAGAACGTATAGACGCCGACGTCGCGCGGACCGTAGACGGCCGGCGGACGGACGATCGTCGCCGGCAGGATGCTCATCCGCTCGAGCACTTCCCGCTCGGCCGCCGCCTTGCTCTCGCCGTAGGTCGTGATCGGCCTGAACGGCGCGGTCTCGTCCACCGGGGAGCTCTCGCTCGACGAGGGGCCCACGGCCGCCTGGCTGGAGACGTGAACGAAGCGGGTCAGGTTCGGGTTGTAGCGGATCGTCGCCTCGAGAAGGTTCCGCGTGGCGATCTGGTTCCCCTCGAAGAAGCCCTGGCGGTTCTTCGCGGCGACCACGCCGGCGACGTGATAGATATAGTCCACCCCCTCGACCGCCTGCCGGAGCGAATCGACGTCGGAGAGGCTTCCCCCCACGTACTCGATCGGCAGGGACTTGATGTAGCGCGTATCGGAGGTAGCGCGGGTGAGCGCCTTCAGCTCGAAGCCTTCCGCGTGGAGAAGCTCGGCCAGATGGCTGCCGATGAAGCCGGTGGCACCGGTGATGAGAACCTTCATGGAGAGAGGGAATACTCTGAGGAGGGAGGCAGGGTCGGGGTCGGCCCGTAAGGTTGGACACCTGGGATCAGAGCCCGCCGAGCGCTCCGCGCGCCCCTTCCCGGAGGAGCCGCGCCAGCGTTCCGAGCGAGCCCTGCGCCGTCTGGACCAGCGGACCGAAGAAGGTCGGCAGCCCCATCAGCAGCGCCGCGACCGCCAGCACGCCGAGGATCACCGTCGAGCCCGCGTCCAGCGTGACGCGGTAGGACTCGTCGGAGGATCGATCAAGATACATGACTTTCAGGACGCGGAGGTAGTAGTAGAGGGAGATCACCGAATTTATTACACCGGCCACAGCCAGCCAGAGATACCCCTTCCCTCCCTCGATGAGCGCGTTGAACAGGAAGAGCTTCGCGATGAATCCGGAGGTGGGAGGCAGCCCCACCAGCGAGATCAGGAAGATCGCCAGGAAGACACCGACCACCGGCATCCGTGGCCCCAGCCCGCGGTAATCCTCGATCTCCTCGGAGCCGATCTGCTCGGCGATCTTCTGCACCGCGAAGAACGCCCCGAGGTTCATCACCAGGTAGATCGCCATGTAGATCAGGATCGCCGCCACGCCGAACGGCGAGCCGACGGCCAGCCCCATCAGCATGTAGCCGGCGTGCGCGATCGAGGAATAGGCCAGCAGACGCTTCAGGTTCCCCTGCTGCAGCGCCGCCAGGTTCCCGAGGCTCATCGTCAGCACCGCGAGGATGGCCAGGACCGGCTTCCAGTTGAAGATCTGCAGGTCGAGCGGATAGGCGGCGACCACGAACCGGATCAGCAGCGCCATCCCCGCCCCCTTCGAGGCCACCGACAGGAACGCCGTCATCGTGATCGGCGCCCCCTCATAAACGTCCGGAGTCCAGAAGTGGAACGGCACGGCCGAGACCTTGAAGGCCAGCCCGGCCAGAATCATCATCGCCGACAGGAGCACCGGCCCGAGCAGGTAGACCTCGGCGTTCCGCTGCCCGAGCGCGGCCAGAATCTCCCCGAAGCCGGTCGAGCCGATCAGGCCGTAGACCAGCGAGATGCCGAAGAGCATGATGCCGGAGGAGACGCCGCCGTAGATCACGTACTTCATCGCCGCCTCGGCCGAGCGGGAGACGTTCTTGGTGAACCCGACGATCGCGTAGCTGGCCAGCGACACGATCTCGATGCTCATGTAGGCGGCCAGCAGATCGTTCGCGCCGGCCATCAGAAACATCCCGAAGCCCATGGCGAGCATCAGCGCGAAGTACTCGCCGATCCTCGGGCCTCCGTCGTTGATCAGCTCCTCGGAGCGGAGCGAGAAGAGCGCCACAATTACCCCGGCCAGGGCGATGATCTCCTTGAAGAAGATCGCGAAGCGATCCACCACGAGGAGGCCACGTCCCGGAACGGCCGCGGCGCGGAAGAGCCACTCCCCCATCGCCACGTTCTCGGTGGCCGGGATCTGCATGGCCGCGAGCACGCCGGCCAGCGCGAACCCGAGCATGGCCCAGACGCCGAGGAGGAGTCGCTTCCCCCTGGTCACCAGCGCGTCCAGCAGCAGCGCCACGACGGAGAAGAGCGCCAGCAACAGCTCCGGCTTGAGATGCCCGAAGCTCGCGATGATCTGTGCGGTGTCGACGTTCATGCGGCTTCCACCTCGTCAGCGAAGGAGGTTGAAGGCGGTGGAGGTGCCGGCGCCGTTGGCGCTCATGAAGCGGGCCAGCGCGTTGACGCTCCCGTTCATCAGGTCGAGCACCGGCGAGGGCCAGATGCCGAGCGCCACCACGATCGCGGCCAGCGGCAGAAGCATCCCCCACTCCCGCGCGCTCAGATCCGGCAGGAGCGATTCCCACTCCCGCGTCCTGAGCGTGCCGAGGAAGGCGCGCTGCATCAGCCAGAGCATGTAGGCCGCGCCGAGCACCACGCCGAGAAGCGAGAGCACCGTCCAGAGCCGGATCGTCTCGTTCCGGAAGGCGCCGATGAACACGAGCGACTCCGACCACCAGCCTGAGAGCCCCGGCAGCCCGAGCGCCGCGAAGAAGGCGATCACCGCCACGAAGAAATATCCCGGCATGATCGTCGCCAGGCCGCCGTACCTGGCGATCGTCCGGTCGTGCACCCGGTCGTAGACCACGCCGACCAGCAGGAAGAGCATCGCGGTGATCGTGCCGTGGTTGAACATCTGGAAGATCGCGCCGGAGAACCCGACGGCGTTCATCGAGGCCAGGCCGAGGAGCACGTAGCCCATGTGGGAGACCGAGGAGTAGGCGATCAGCCTCTTCATGTCCCCTTGAGCCAGGGCGCAGAAGGCTCCGTAGACGATGCCGATGAAGCCGAAGATGGCGATCCCCTCGGTCACCGCGTGGTCCATAGCCACGTCCGGGAACATCGAGAAGCAGACCCGGATGATGCCGTAGGTGCCGAGCTTCAGGAGGATGCCGGCCAGGATCACGGAGATCGGCGTGGGAGCCTCCACGTGGGCATCCGGAAGCCAGGTGTGGAACGGAAACATCGGCACCTTGATCGCGAAGCCGACGAAGAGCGCCAGGAAGGCCCAGAAGCGGAGCGTGTTGCCGCCGAAGCTCCCGGCCAGCTCCGGCGAGAGGATGCCGCCGCGGAGGTAGTTCGACGGGTCCATCATCGCCAGCATGTCGAACGTGTGGGTTACCTCACGTCCCTCGCCGGCGATGTTGGTGCTGTAGTAGAGCCCGATGATCGCCAGGAGCATCACCACCGAGCCGGCCAGCGTGTAGAGGAAGAACTTGATCGCGGCGTATTCGCGACGCGCCCCGCCCCAGATCCCGATCAGGAAATACATCGGCAGGAGCATCAGCTCCCAGAAGACGTAGAAGAGGAAGAAGTCGAGCGCCACGAAGGTCCCCATCACCCCGGTGTTCAGCAGCAGCAGCAGCGCGAAGTAGCCCTTCACGCCCTTGGTGATGCTCCAGGAGCTGATCGTGGCGATCAGCATCACCAGCGCGGTGAGCACCACCATCGGCATCGAGATGCCGTCGACTCCCAGGAAGAAGTCGATCCTGATGTTGCCGATGGCGGAGGTATGCAGATCCAGCCAGGGAAGCCGCGTGACGAACTGGAAGCTCCGGGCGTCGTTCACGCCGGCCAGCGCCGGGTTGAACGCGCGCCAGAGCACCCCCCCGGCCACGAGCTGCGCCGCGGCGACCAGGAGCGCCACCGAGCGGATGGCCCCGGCCGCCCGCCCCGGAAGGGCGAGCACCGCGACCATGCCGGCCAGCGGCAGGAAGGTCACCAGAAGGAGAAGCAGACTGTTGTCCATCGATCGTTATCCGGAACGGTCGTTATCCGATGCTCCGATCGCCTCGCCGGGAGGCGATCACCTGAACGCGAAAAAGAGAATCACCACCCCGAGCACGATATAGACGATGTACGTCTGTATCCTGCCGGTCTGAAGCTGCCGCATCGTCATCCCGAGGAACTGCGTGGTCCCGGCCAGGAAGTTGACGATCCCGTCGACCACGTAGGTGTCGAACGCGCCCACCACCCGCGCCATCCCGATCCCTGCCGCCCCGACGGCATTGACCACGCCGTCGACGATGTTCTGATCGAACCAGGCCAGGAGCTTCGTGGCCCCTCGCGCCGCGCCGACCGGAAAGTACCGCTCGTAGAGATCGTCCTGATAGAACCGGTTGGCCAGCAGCCGCCCGATCGGTCCGGTGGCGACCGCCGATGACTCCGGCACCCGCGCCTCCGCCGCGCCAAATCGGCGCCAGGCGATCAGCAGGCCGAGCGCGGCCACGCCGAGCGTCAGAAGCGCCGGCGCGCTCGTCAGGTGCCACAGGCTCTCGCGCGTGTCGAGGAACGTTCGCTCGAAGGTCGAGTATCCACGCGGATAGCCTGGCGCCGCGGTGCCGGGAAACTTGGTCAGGGCATGCGGGGAGAGCGACGGCGGCGTCACGCTGGCCGGCGCGGCGTGCATGGCGCGGTAGAGCCAGCCGTGCACCGGATGGAGCGGGTTGACCGAATACGGAAACCAGAGCGAGAGCACGGCCAGAATCACCAGCGGCGCGGTCATCACCCGGGGGCTCTCGCGAAGGCGCTCGAAGATCGCCTCCACGCGGGGCCGGCCGCCAAAGGTGAGGAGCAGCATCCGGAGCATGTAGAACGCGGTCATCCCCGCCACCAGATATCCGATCGTCGCCACGAGCGTGGCCACCACGCCGGGGCTCACCACCGCGAACGTCCATGCGCTCACCAGGATCGCGTCCTTCGACAGATAGCCGCTGAAGAGGGGGATGCCGCTGATCGAAAGGGTCGCGACCAGACAGGCCACGAAGGTGATCGGCATCTTCCGCCGGAGCCCTCCCATGTTCCGCATGTCCTGCGGATCGGTCCGATGATCCCCCATGTCGTGAAGCGCGTCGTGCATCCGATGTATCACCGATCCGGCGGCCAGGAACAGGCAGGCCTTGAACATCGCGTGCGTCACCAGGTGCATCAGCGCCGCCCCCCAGGCCCCCACCCCGACGGCCATCACCATGTAGCCGAGCTGCGAGACGGTGCTGAAGGCGAGCACCTTCTTCAGATCCCACTGCGCCATCGCCAGCGACGCGCCGAGCAGCGAGGTGAGCGCGCCGACCGCGGCGATCGTCAGCATCGCGTCGCCGGTCAGAAGCGGATAGATGCGGACGGTGAGATAGACGCCGGCGGCGACCATGGTGGCCGCGTGGATCAGCGCGGAGACCGGCGTGGGCCCCTCCATCGCGTCCGGCAGCCAGACGTTCAGCGGGAACTGCGCCGACTTGCCGATCGCGCCGCAGAAGAGGAGCACGCCGGCGATCGTCAGCCAGAGCCCCGTCCCCTCCGCGGCCGGCATCGCCGCGATACCGGCGAAGATCTCCGGCAGGCGGAACGTTCCGAACCGGGTGAAGAGGATCATGATCCCGGCGAACATGCCGATGTCGCCGATCCGGTTGGTGATGAACGCCTTCATGCTCGCATACTGCGGCGCCGGACGCTCGTACCAGTAGCCGATCAGCAGATAGGAGCTGAAGCCGACGAGCTCCCAGAAGATGTAGATCATCAGGAGGTTGTCGGCCAGGACGATCCCGAGCATCGAGAAGGTGAACAGCCCGAGGAACGCGTAGTAGCGGTTGAGGCGCCCGCCGTGCATCGACGGCCGGCGCATGTATTCGCTGGAGAAGAGATGGACGAGGAAGGAGATCAGCGTGACCACGACGAGCATCACCGCGGCGATGCCGTCGACGTGCAGGCCGAGGCTCACCGTGGTGTCGACGCCGAGCGGGCTGGTGGCGCGGTCGCCGAGGTCGAGCCAGCGCGCCGAGGCGTGGACCGACGGGGCGTCGCCGAGCCGGTAGTCGGGAACAGCGGCGCCATGCCCGGCACCGTCATGCCCCGCTCCGCCGGAGAAGACCGGCAGCGCGACGAGGATCGCCAGCAGAAGCGCCACGCCGGCCAGGCCGGTCGAGATCCAGGAAAGCCGGTAGGCACGGCGCTGGTCGCGATCGCTCCAGGGAGCGCGCGACGGCGCCGGCGGATGATGCGCGCCGGCATGCGGGACGTCGGTTGCCGGTTGGGAATGATCGGAGGTTCTGGCCCCGGCGATGCCTCCGTCCGGCGGCTGATGCGCCGGGCTCTCGTGCGGATCGGCCGCGTAGTCGAGCGGCACCCGCATCCTGCCGAGCAGCAACTGGAGCAGGAACCCCAGCAGCGGCAGCAGGAGGATCACGAGCGAGAGTGTGAACGGGAGCTCAGTATTCATGACAAGCGTCCGGAGCACACCGCGGGCCGCGTCCGTATCCGCGGACGGCCCTCAGGCTTCCGGCTGGCAAATGTACTCCGCGGGGGCCGGACCACCTATCGCGTTTTCGTACGTGCGAACACCATTCGGTCGCGGCGGCTCGCCATGCTCGATGTTGACCGGTGCGGGCAGGCGCGGGGGCTGATCAAAATGATCGCCATCCATCTGGCCCGCATTCCTGGCGAGACCGTTGCCGGTCGCCCGCCCGATCATCAGGAGGATCCCGAACGAGATCGCAATCACTGGTGGAAGGAGATCAAGGGATGGCTCAAGCAGATCAGGGAGAACGGTCAGAGCTCGAAACAACGGCTCCGCGATCTGCTGAAGAAGTTCTCCCCGGAAGAGCTCAAGGAGATTCGCGATGCGCTTACCAGAGCAGCCGAGAAGATGCACGAGCCGCCCCCCGATTTCCCCTCCGTTCCGTGAGATCGTATGTTGAGCGAACAACACACTTCACTCCAGGGAGCCATGAACATGTCAGCATCTTCAGATACCGAACGTCCCATGGACGTCGATGCCCTGATCACCGCCACGAGCGCACATGAACGGAAGCTGCTGGAAGGGGGCTTCGCCGAGGCACACGAATGGATGTTCGGACTGCGGGAAGTACTCTACGATCTGCGCCGGTTCGAGAAGGCCGTCGCCGCGATGCTGGCCGATGACGACATCTCGCGCGCCCCGGAACGGATCAAGGATCTCGTGAACATGATGCTGTATGAGATCATTCCTCACAGCGGACCGCACATGGAGGAGGTGGACGAATCCCTCTCCCCCTATCTGCCCGAGGATCCGGACGAGGAGGAGGAGGATGACGCCTCGCAATCTCCCTCGTGAGATCTCCTCGCGAGCCACACCGGGGCTTGCGCAAGATCGCGACGGTCGCAAACGCGAACGCTCGACAAAGCCGCAGGGGCTCCGTCGAGCGTTCGCTTGTTTCACCATACCGGGTCACCGTATCGGATTCACATCTCCGGCTCTAATCGCGGAGCGTATCCACCTCGTCGAGGCTGATCGTGTGGAAGCGCTTGTAGACGTTGAGCACGATCGCCAGCGCCACGGCCGCCTCGCAGGCGGCCAGCACGATAACGAACACCGAGGCGACCTGCCCGGACATCAGCCGGCCGGAGCCGGCCGGATCGAAGCGGGAGAAGGCGACGAAGTTGATGTTCGCGGCGTTGAGCACCAGCTCGATCCCCATCAGCAGCATCACCCCGTTGCGTCGCGTCGCGACGCAGAAGAGGCCGAGGCAGAAGAGGATCGCCGCAACGGATAGAAAATGCTGAAGGCCGATCGAGGAGCTCATGCCGTGCGAACCAGATTGATGCCCGGAGTATCGATATCCGGAGTCGAGCGCGCGGGCGCGCGCCGATGGACGCGGCCGTGGCCACCGGAATCGGGGCATCCGCGCCGGGACGCCGCAAAGTACGCATCCTTCGCGAGCCCTCCCCCTCTCCTTTCCGCCGGAGAGCGCGCCGCGCCGGATGCGCGGAAGCGTACGGTCATGCCTCCATGGGAATCCTCCGAAGGGATGCGCGGAGCTCGCGCGGCGGCGTGACGATGCGTCGGGACGAGGGAGTGCCGGGATGACGACGAGGGACTACATCCTCTCGGCGGCATCCTCGGGAAGATGGCGATCGGAGCGGGCGATCATCGCAGCGCCGACCAGCGCCACCAGCATCGCGACGCCGACGGCCACGAAGAGAAGGGAATATTCCCCGACCAGCAGACGGCCGATCGGCGAGGTGGTGGCCGCGGGCATCTTCGGCGCGTCGACGACGCGACGGTTCCAGATCGGATTGGTCCAGATGATCGTCAGGAGCACGCTGGCCAGCGCGCTCGTGCCGGCGATCGCCCAGAGGGAGCGCTTCATCGGCATCTCCTCGGCGCTCATCCGGTCGACGTTCGAGGTGAGCATCATCCCGAAGAGGATCAGCACCAGAATGCCGCCGACGTAGATCAGGATCTGCGCCACGCCGACGAAGTCCGCCCCGAGGAGCACGTAGATGCCGGCCACCCCGAAGAAGGTGAACAGGAGCGCGAACGCCGCGTGGGCGATCTTCCGCACGAAGGCCACCACGAGCGCCGAGAGAATCGCGATGACCGCGAAGAGATAGAATATCAGATCGTACATGCAGCCGGGTCGTTTCGGTTCACTCGAGATTCCGCTTCCTCTTCTCCTCCTCGATCCTCACCCGCATCGCCTCGATCCTCCGCCGCCTCTCCTCCTCCGGATCTTCCTGCACGGCCGCCTCGGCGGCCTCCGGAGCGGCGGCCCCCGGTACGGCGGCCCCCGGTACGGCGGCCCCCGGAGCGGCGGCCTCCAGAGCGGCGGCCTCCGACGGAGGCACGGCATCTCCCGAACGCTCATCGTCCTCCGGCGCTGACGTCGCCGCCGACGCATCGGACGTCGGGACGTCCGATGTCGGAGCGGACGATGCCGGAGCGGGCGTTGTCGGAGCCGATCCCGCGGCCGATTCGCGACGGGCGCGAGCCTCGGCCATGCGGGCCTGCAGCTCCGCGATCTTCCTGGCCTTCTCCTCCTCCGCGGTCGGCTCTCCCGCGGGAGCGGCCGATGTCGACGCGGCCGTGGCCGACGCGGCCGTGGCCGGCCCTTCCGTCGGGGCCGAAGCGGCTTCCGAGGCCCCTTTGTTCTTCTCCCGCGCCGCGGCCATCCGCGCCTGAAGCTCCGCGATCCGGGCCTGCTTCGCCGCGTCCTCCGTATCCGCCGGCGGCGTGGATGGCGCCGGTGACGGAGCGCTCGTCGGGGCCGAGGCGCTCGGTCGCGCTGGGGCTTCCGTTCCCTTGGCGCTCGCCTTCCGGGCGGCAAGCGCGGCCTCGGCCTCCTGCGCCCTGGCGATCTTCGCGGCGATCTCCTCCGGCGTCAGGGTCACGAAGTTGTAGATCAGGTTGTTCCGCTCCTGCTCGGAGAACTCGTAGACATCGGTCATCACGATGCACTCGGTCGGGCAGGGGAACGTGCAGAGGTTGCAGAAGCAGCACTTGGCGATGTCGATATCGAACCGCGTCACCCAGAGCGCCTTCTTCTTGCCGTTGGAGGTCGTGCCGGGTAAATCCCCCTCCACCGCCTTCACAGTCTCGATATCGATGCAGTTGACCGGGCAGGCACGGGCGCACTGATCGCAGCCGATGCAGTCGTCCATGTTGACGTAGAGCCGGTTGCGCGAGCGCTCCGGAAGCTCCAGCCGCTGGTGCGGATACATCGTGGTCACCGGCGCGCGCCGGAGATAGGGGACGGTGACCCGGAGCCCGGCAAGCGTGGACTTCACGCCGGAAAGGATATCGGAAAGTATGCTCATCGGATCGTTCGCCTCCACCCGCGTGCCTCCGTCCGATCGGACGAGGGCACGCGGGATCTCATTGCTTCTTACTGAACCGGCGCGGTCGAGATCTTCCAGGTCGCGCCGTTGTGAAGCTCGGCCGTGTGTCCGTTGCCAGTCACGTCCTCGGCGGTCGTGCCGTTCCCGTCATCGAACGGCCAGTAGGCCACCAGCCCGGTCTCGCTGCCAGTGAGGCGATGCCCCATCGAGGCGTTGATATCGTTGCTGGAGCGGGCGACGTTCCAGATCCTGATCTCGTCGATCTCCCCCTTGAAGAAGGCGAACGGATTGCCGCTGGTAAGATACTCGCGCGCGCCGATGAAGATGGAGCGGTCGTTCGTATGCGCCGCGCTCGACATCTCCACCGAGCGATCGAGCACGCCGTTGATGTAGAACAGAAGCTTTCCCTGCGTCTGATCGTGCACCGCCGCCAGGTGATACCACTCCCCGATCTTCGGCCTCAGGTAGGAGTAGAGGAAGACGCTCGGATATCGGGTCTGGAAGAGGAAGGAGTTCGACTTGTCGAGGGCGAGGATGTAATCGGTGTCGTCGTTGCCGCCGCTCTTGCTCAGCACCCAGCGCCAGCTGGCATCCACCAGATCCGGCTTCACCCAGGCTTCCAGCGTATAGTCCCCGCCGGAGAGGCGCAGGTCCAGATCGTCCGTGACGGTGGCGTAATCGTCGGAGCCGTCGAAATACGCGGAGTAGAGCTTGGCGCTCTCCGGGGCGATCGTGAACGACCAGATGGGCCCGACGGTGATGCCGCCGTGATTGTCGCGCGCGACCACCATCCAGTAGTAGGTGCCGGCCTGCAGCGCCGGCGTGGCGAAGGTCGGTTCGGCGATCCCGGACGCCACCCGCGTCGCCGGCGGATTTGCCGTGCCGAAGTAGACGTCGTAGAGCACCGGGTCGCCGTCGGAATCCTTCGCGGTCCAGCTCAGCGTCACCTTCCCCCCTTGCACCGATCCCAAGCTGTCCGGACGGGGCCTGGAGGGGACGTCCGGAGGATGATTGCCGGTGCCGACGGCGAGGAAGACGATATCCGCGGTGACCGTTCCGGAGGCTGGCAGCGTCACCTGCGCGCTGCCGCTTCCCACCTTCGTTTTCGTGGCGATCACCGTGTACTGCCCCGGCGCAATGTTGCCGATGGTGAAGTGACCGTTGGCGTCGGCGGTCACCGACTGCGACGGCGGAACCGTGCTGACCAGCGCGCCGGCGATGCCCTGCCCGGTCTCGCCGTCATAGACCCGCCCCTCGATCCTGGGAGCCGACGACTGGGGCGTCGGGGTGACCGGGACTTCGTCCGACTTGCAGCCGGCCATGAGGAGCGCGGCGGCCAGAAACAGGGCGGTCCCCCCCGATCGGAGGCGACGTCCGGCAACGGACGCGGCGCGGCGCACGACGGCGCGGCGCGCGACGGCGCGACCCTCGGCCGCGCGGATCTTGGTAGTGCGTGAGATCATGGTGAGGTAGCGTTGATGGGAAACGGGATGGGTGCGTCGTACCGGGGTGGCTGGCGCAGGCCTCGCGCGGTCTCCTCCGGGCGGATCGGTTTCGGGGCAACGTAGGTGATCCAGATGCCGATCAGGATCACCATCGCGAAGCCGATCGGCAGGAAGATCTTCCAGCAGAGATGCATCAACTGGTCGACGCGCAGGCGTGGCAGGGTCCAGCGCAGAAGAATCTGCACGAAGACCAGGAACATCGACTTGAACAGGAACCAGAAGAGCCCCTCCAGCCCGATCAGAAGCCGGCTGGAGGAGCCGAAATATTGCACGATGAACTTCGGCAGCGGCGAGGTCCAGCCGCCGAGGAAGAGCGTGGTCGCCACGGCGCAGACCACGAACATGTTCGCGTATTCGGCCAGGTAGAAGATCGCGTACTTCATCGAGCTGTACTCGGTGTTGTAGCCGGAGACCAGCTCCGACTCCGCCTCCGGCAGATCGAACGGGACGCGATTGGTTTCGGCCAGGCCGCATACATAGTAGATCAGCGCGCCGAGCATGAACAGCGGCGCCAGCAGCAGGCTCAGCGGCGAGCCGGGCGTCTGGATGGCCCGGCCGGTAAGCGCCGAGATGGCGGTGCCCCCTTTCGGGCCGCCGAGGAGATACCAGTTCCAGAACCCTCCTCCCTGCTGCTCGATGATCCCCTGCATCGACAGGGTGCCTGCGTAGATCACCACCGCCAGCACCACGAACCCGGCCGGGATCTCGTAGCTGATGATCTGCGCCACCGAGCGGACGCCGCCGACCAGCGTGTACTTGTTGTTCGAGGCCCACCCGGCCATGAAGATGCCGATCACCACCAGCGAGGCGACCGCCAGCAGATAGAAGATCCCGACGTCGAGATTGGCCGCGATGTAGAAGGGGCTGAACGGGATCACCGCGAAGGAGGCGAACGCGCCGAGGAAGACGAGGAAGGGGGCCAGCTGGAAGAGCACCCGGTCGGCGCCGGAGGGACGGAGCGACTCCTTCTGCAGGAGCTTCACGATGTCGGCCAGCGGCTGGAGCATCCCGTGCGGCCCGGCCTCCATCGGCCCGACCCGGTGCTGCATGAACGCCGAGATCTTCAGCTCCCCCAGGATCGCGACCAGCGCGTACAGGAGAATGAAGACCAGCGGCAGCGCGGCCAGGACGATCGAGCGAAGTATGCCGTCTCCGAGCAGGGTATCCATGACCTCCACGGTCCTCCGCCGTGTGGAATTGACAGGTGAGCGCGCCGACCCGAGATGGCGGCCCCGCGCTCGGCAATGACGCCGGAAAGTATGACGCTGGAAAGAATGACGCTGGAACCGTCGTTTCGTATCGCCTCCGGCGCCGGCCGGAGCTCCGGAGCATCTTCGCCCCGCTCAGCGGTCGACTTCCCCCATCACGAAATCGAACGATCCGATGATCGCGATCAGGTCGCCGATCAGATAGCCGCGCGAGGCCTCAGGCAGAATGCTCAGGTTCACGAAGCAGGGAGGGCGCACCTTCACCCGGTAGGGATTGGTCCCCCCGGTGGAGATGATGTAGTAGCCGAGCTCCCCCTTCGAGGTCTCGCTTCGGGCGTAGATCTCGCCGACCGGCGGCTTGACGCGGCGGGGCACATCCTTCTGCACGTCGCCGTGGAGGAGCGAGGGGGTGGCGCGGCAGTCACGCACCGCCTGCTCGACGATCTTCAGCGACTCCTCCATCTCGCTCACGCGGACCCGGTAGCGGTTGAAGCAGTCGCCGATCAGGGCTCCGTCGCCGGCGCGGCCGATCGGGATCTCGAAGTCGAAGCGGTCGTAGATCGAGTAGGCATCGTCGCGGCGAAGGTCCCGGCGGATGCCGCTGGCGCGGAGCATCGGCCCGGAGACGCCGTAGCTGATGGCGACGTCGGCCGGGATCACCCCCACTCCCTTGGTCCGGGTCTGGAAGATGGCGTTGCCGGTCAGCAGCCGGTCGATCTCGTCGAGCGAGGCGCGGAAGCCGCGGCAGAACGCCTCGACGTCGTCGAGGAAGGTCGGGTAGATGTCGTGCATCAGCCCGCCGACCCAGATGTAGTTGTAGAGGAGGCGGGCGCCGGAGAGGCGCTCGAAGATGGAGAGGATCGTCTCCCGATCGCGGAAGCAGTAGAGGAACGGGGTGAAGGCGCCGACATCCAGACCGTAGGTACCGACGCCGCCGACCAGGTGGGAGGCGATCCGGTTGAGCTCACCGACGATGACGCGGATATACTCGACCTTGTCGGAGACCGTGATTCCCATCAGCCGCTCGACGGCCAGGGCGAATCCCCAGTCGTTGTTCATCGCGCCGAGGTAATCCATCCGGTCGCAGTAGGGGATCACCTGCGGGTAGGTCATCGCCTCGGCGTGCTTCTCGAAGCAGCGGTGGAGGTAGCCGAGATGCGGTATCACGTCGACCACCTGCTCGCCGTCGAGCACCACCTCCACGCGGAAGACGCCGTGCGTCGAGGGATGCTGCGGACCGATGTTGAGGATCATCTCCTCGGTCCGGAGCGTCCGCCGGGCGCGGAGCTCCACCACCTGGGGATCGATCGTCGGCATCTCCTGTCGTCGGTCCATTGGCCTGGGCGCTCCCTCCGGAGGCCGCGCGCGGACGAGCCGCGGCGGTCACCGCTTCTTGGCGTTCTCGAACTTCTTGGTGAAGACGTTGAAGGCGACGAAGGAGGCGATCGCGGCCACCATCGCCACGATGGCGGCAACGAGGATCAGCGCGCTCTTCTCCCCGCCGTTGCCGCGGTAGATGAGGTAAATCACGAAAAAGACCACCGAGACGGCGAGGTTTCCACCGGCCATCCGGAGGAACCCGGTGGCGGGGTTGCTCGGCTTGCTGCTCTTCGACGTAGCCACTAGTACGGCACCTTCATTCCGTTGTAGTAATCGGGGACCTTGTAGTCCTTCCGGAGCGGATATCCCTCCCAGTCGTCCGGCAGAAGAATCCGCCGCAGGTCGTCGTGCCCCTCGAAGAGGATGCCGAACATATCGTACCCCTCGCGCTCGTGCCAGTCGGCCCCGCGCCAGACGCGGGAGACGGAGGGGACGCGCGGGTCGTCGACCGGGAGATAGGTCCGCAGCGCGCATCGGTGGAGCGTCCGCCACTCCTCCCCCCGCTGACGGAGCGAGGAGAGATGGTAGACCACTCCGAGCTTCCCCTGATACTCCTCCCCCTTCATCTGCCGGAAGTCGACGCAGGACAGAAGGTCGAGCGAGTTCATCAGGTAGCGCTCATCGTCGCGAAGATAGAGACAGACGTCGCGAATCCACGAGGCATTCACAATTATGAACGGCGTGCCGGTCGCGGCCGGTTCCCGCCGGAGCTCGCCGATCATGTCGGAGAAGCGGGAGATCAGATCGGCGTGGATCTGCTCGATCGTCACCGCGCGCGTCGGTTCGCTCATCCCTTCCCCGTCAGACTCTGGTTGCGGACCTTGTCGCGCAGCCGGATGAGCCCCTCCAGCAGCGCCTCCGGGCGGGGCGGGCAGCCGGGGACGTAGATATCGACCGGGATGATTCGGTCAACCCCCTTGAGCACGTGATAGCCGTGCTCCCAGTAGGGGCCGCCGCAGTTGGCGCAGCTTCCCATCGAGATCACGTACTTCGGATCGGGCATCTGTTCGTAGAGCCGCTTGACCCGCGTGGCCATCTTGAGGGTGACCGTGCCGGAGATGATCATCACGTCGGAGTGCCGCGGGCTCGGGCGCGGGATCACGCCGAAGCGCATCATGTCGAAGTTCGAGGCGTTGGCCGCCATGAATTCGATGGCGCAGCAGGCCAGGCCGAACCCCATCTGCCAGATCGAGCTGAGCCGCCCCCAGTTCAGGAGCGACTCGACCGAGCCGAGCACGATGTTGCCGGACTCGAAATGTTCGATGCTGTCGAGCTTGTTGAGCAGACCCATGCCGGATGCGAAGGATATTCGCGATACGAATGTCGGATTGTAGAACGCCTTTCGACGGCCGCCCGGACGAGCCGGTTGACGGCCACCGATCACGGCCACCGATCACAGCCACCGTTCGCGGCCGTCGTTCGCGGCCGAGGCTCAGCCGAATGCGCCGGAGCGAGCCGCGTCGTCGTGGCCGGACTCGCGGGAGCTCACCGCCGCGTCGGCGACCGGAGCCGGTCGGAACCGGGGCTTGTCGCGGGTGACCAGCGTCCGAAGCTCCGGAGGAGCCGGCCGCGGGAGCACCCAGTCGAGATCCCCTTTCTTCCAGAGGTAGATATCACCCACCAGCAGCACGCCGATCACCACCAGGCCGAGCAGCAGCGCCACCTCTCCGACCTCCCGGAGCACGGTGGCCCAGGGGAACAGGAGCACGAACTCCAGATCGAAGAGAAGGAACGCGAGGGCGATCACGTAGAACCGGATGTTGAACCGGGGATGCGCGCTCCCTTCGGGATCCTCGCCGCACTCGTAGACCATCCCCTTCTCGCGCGTCGGACGGTTCGGACGGAGGAGCCAGTTCGTGACCAGCCCTCCTGCGACGAAGATCGCGCCGAGGATGAAGAAGATCAGTATCGTGCCGAATTCGCTGAGCATCGGAGAGATCGTCGACAAGCCGCGCTAGAGCCGCTCCGAGATCACGGAGCCCTCACCGCGCGGGCGGCCTAGTATACGAAACAGAAGCGTGCCACCCTCGGCGCCGCGCATCGCGTCACACCCGCCCCTCGGAGGAGCGTTACCGGCGCCTCCCGACGCTTCGGCGCCTCCCGACGCCTCGGCGGCTTCGGGTCAATCGTTCTTCCGGATACGAGAAGGCCCGGATCGATGATCTCGATCCGGGCCTTCGACTTACCGAGACAAGCCGGCTTCTCAGCCGTTGTTCGAGGCCTCCGACGGGACGGCGTTCTCATCGCTTCCCTCGGCGCGAGCCTCGGGCTCCTCGATGACCATGCCAGCCGGGCCGGACTGCGGAACCGGGTGCGCCAGGTAGTACTGCTCCTGCGCTTCCTGTCCCTTCGTCTTGAGCGCCTCGACGACCGAGAGAACGATCTTCTTGGCGTCCTTGTCGAACTCGATGACCTTCAGCGGCAGGTTGTCGCCGACGCGGAAGTAGTTGGCGATGCTCTTGACCGGCGCGAACGCCAGCTGCGAGGTCGGCACGAACCCGTCGACGCCGTGCGGCAGCTCGACGATCACTCCCTTGTCGATGATGCGGACAACCTTCCCCTCGGTCTCCTGGCCGACGCGATACTCGTCGGAGAGCTCCTCCCACGGGTTGATCGTCACCTGCTTGTGGCCGAGCGAGATGCGGCGCTGGGCGGCGTCGATCCCGAGGATCATCACCTGCAGCTCCTGTCCCTTCTTCACCAGCTCCCCCGGATGGCGGAGCTTCTTGGTCCAGCTCAGGTCCGAGATGTGCACCAGGCCGTCGACGCCCGGCTCCAGCTCGACGAACACGCCGAAGTTGGCCAGGTTGCGGACCACGCCGGTATGCGAGGAGCCGACCGGGTACTTCTGCATCAGCGCATCCCACGGATCCGGATCCAGCTGCTTCATGCCGAGCGAGATCTTCTTGTCCTCCTTGTCGATGTTGAGGACCTGGACCTCGACCATCTGGCCGAGCGAGACCATCTGCGACGGGTGCTTGATGTGCTGGGTCCAGGACATCTCGGAGATGTGGATCAGACCCTCGATGCCACGCTCGAGCTCGACGAACGCGCCGTAATCGGTGAGCGAGACCACCTTGCCGGTGAGGCGCTGGCCGACCTGAAGCTTCTGGTCGATCTGCTCCCACGGGTGCGGCGTGAGCTGCTTGAGGCCGAGCGAGATGCGGCGACGCTCCTCGTCGAAGTCGAGGACGACCACCTGGATCGTCTCGTCGAGCTTGACCACCTCGGACGGGTGGTTGACGCGTCCCCACGACAGGTCGGTGATGTGCACCAGGCCGTCGACGCCGCCGAGGTCGACGAACACGCCGAAGTCGGTGATCGCCTTGACGATGCCCTCGAGCACCAGTCCCTTCTCGAGCTTGGAGAGGATCTCCTGGCGCTGCTCGGCGAGGTTCTCCTCGAGGAGGACCTTGTGCGAGACAACGACGTTCTCGTTCGGGTGATTGATCTTGACGACGCGCACGTCGAGGTCGCGGCCGATCAACGCGTCGAAATCGCGGACCGGGCGGACGTCGACCTGCGAGCCGGGGAGGAAGGCGTCGATGCCGAGAAGGTCGACGACCAGACCACCCTTGATACGGCGGGTGACCTTCGCCTTGAGCACGTCCTGTGTCTCGTAGGCGCGGACGATCCGCTCCCAAATGCGCATGAAGTCGGCACGCCTGCGGCTGAGCACGAGCTTGCCGTCGGAGTCCTCAACCTTCTCGAGATAGACCTCGATCTCGTCTCCCGGCTTCAAATCTTCGATGTTCGTGAACTCGTTGCGCGGCACGACCCCTTCGGACTTGAAGCCGATATCGATCGAGACCTCGTCATCGTTGATCTGCACGATCCGACCCTTGATGATCTCGTGCTCCGAGATCTTGCCGAGGGTGGTCTCGTACATCCTTACGAGCTCATCGTACTCCGTGCTGGAATAGTCACTCTCGCGCTCGAAACGCGAAAGCCGGTTACGGCCCTTGGTCGAGCCGTTTGCTGCAAGATCCTTCTCTTGAAGTGTGATCTCCTCAGGCATGATTGATCCTCTCAAGTGAGACATACCCTCGTTGCTCCAGGGATCGCGCGCGCCCGACCGGGTCGGGCCGGTGGCGAGACTTCCCCAGGAGCTCCGATCGCCGTCGGAACCGATCGCCATGCGTCCGGGCTGCCGTGGTCGGACGTGACGATCGACGAAGCTCCCCCGTCGATCGAGTGCCCCGCGCCCCGGGCCGGCTGAGTGGACGGCCTTGCGCGCGAAGCGGGCAAAAGTCTGGATTGTTTGTTAAAGGTTACCGTTGATCCGGCAGCCGCCCCACGCGATGCACCTCCCGATAGGGAAAGTCGCGTGGAAGCCTGCAAATATAGGGGATTCCGTGGGTAGGTGCAACTGGTAGTTCGACCGTCCGGTCCGGGGGAAGATCCTCCCTTCCAACTGGCTCCGCTCCCCTATGCCGTTCCGGAGAGCCGAATATTGCAACTGACTTGCATTTGCAGTACATTTGCGGACATGTCATCGCAGATGGACGATATCACCTCGGCGCTCAGGAGCTCCGGCATCCGGGTCACGCAGGCCCGCCGGAGCGTCTACGAGGCGCTTCAGCGCTCCCGGGAGCCGATGGCCGCCGCCGAGGTGGACGCGGCACTCCGGTTGCTGGGGCTGTCGATCGATCTGGTGACCGTCTACCGGACGCTCGACACGCTCGAGCGCTGTGGCCTGATCAGCCGCGTCGACCGCCTCCACGAGGGGTGGCGCTACGCGATCAACGCCCGTGGACATCACCACTCGATCACCTGTTCGGAGTGCGGCTCCAGCTCCCCCCTGGATGCCTGCGATCTGGCCAACGTGGAGAACGCGCTGGCCCGGCGCACGGGATTCGCCAACGTCCGACACTCACTGCAGTTCTACGGACTCTGTCCGAAATGTCAGGAATAGCTCGACACGAGCAGCCCGATTCGTCGCGGACGCGCGCGCCCGGATGATTACGCACAGCACTATGAGAATCACACATCGTCTCCTCGATCGGCTCGGCATGTCGGCCTCGACGATCTGCGCCATACACTGCGTGGCGATGCCGTTCGCCCTTTCGTTCCTGCCGCTGGTCGGCGTGAGCTTTCTGGCCCACGGCACCTTCGAGCTGGTGATGATCGCGATCGCGCTGGTGATCGGAACCCTTTCGCTCGGCAGCTCCTACCGGATCCACGGACGGCTCAACCCGATCCTGATGATGGCCTCCGGCGTCACGATCCTGATCTTCAACTTCGTCGGCCACGAGGCGCACGGCGGGCTTGTCGAGACGCTTCATCCCTATCTGGCCGGGCTCGGCGGGCTGATGGTGGCCGCCGCGCACCGCGTGAACATGAAGCTCTGCGCCTCCTGCGAGGTCTGCGTTCACGACCACGAGCACGAGGATGCCCACGCGCACGCTCATGCGCACGCGCACACTCACGAGCATCGCGAGATCGCGCCGGTCATCGAGCCGCTGCCCGATCCGGTCGACTGAGCCCCGTCCATCCGAACGATTCCACGATCCGCGCGCATCCCCGCCGCGGATCGTTTTTCCCCGAATTCGTAACACGCGAGGTTACATGAAATCGAGTGGTCGCTTTTCGGTTGCCCTCCACGTGCTTCTTCACCTGAGCGACGCGCCGGGCGAGCCGTCGACCTCGGAGCATCTGGCGGTCTGCGCGCGGACCAATCCGGTGGTGATCCGCAGAACGCTCGGCCGGCTCCGGAAGGCCGGCGTGGTGAGCTCCGCTCCGGGACACGGAGGAGGATGGCGCCTGGCACGTCCGGCCGACAGGATCACGCTCGGGGAGATCCACGCCGCGCTCGAGGATGAATCGCTCCTCAAACTCAGTATCGGCGCCCCCGATGAGGGATGCCGGGTGGAGCGCGCCGTGGAGCTGACGCTCGACGATATCGTCCGGGACGCTCAGGCGCTGATCGCCGAGCGGCTCGGCCACATCACGCTGGCCGATCTGGCCATGCGCACACGAACCACAGGGAGAGCATGATGAAGGAACCGGATATGATGACGGAAGATCATCACGTTATCGTCGTCGGCGGGAGCTTCGCCGGCATCTCGGCCGCGCTGCCGCTAGTGAGGGCGCGGCGCCGCGTGCTGCTGGTCGATGCCGGCCAGCCGCGCAATCGCTTCGCGGACGCCTCCCACGGACTCTTCGGCCACGACGGCCGGCCGCCGCTGGAGCTGATGGCCGAGGCGCAGGCGCAGCTGCTCGCCTACCCGACCGCGCGGCTGATCCAGGCCCGCGCCGTGGCCGCGACCCGCACCGCCGACGGCTTCGCCGTCGAGCTCGACACCGGAGAGATCCACACCGCGGCACGCCTCATTCTCACGACCGGCATCGTCGACGAGCTTCCCGACCTGCCGGGCCTCCGCGAGCGATGGGGACGCACCGTGGTCCACTGCCCCTACTGCCACGGCTACGAGATCGGCGGCGGCCACCTCGGCGTGCTCGCCATCGGACCGGCGTCGATCCACCAGGCGATGCTCCTCCCGGACTGGGGGGAGGAAGTGACCCTTTTCATCAACGGCACGTTCGAGCCAGACGAAGCGCAGCGCCGGGAGCTCGCCACGCGTGGCGTCGCGATCGAGGAGCGCAGGGTGGACGGACTGCTCGGGGAAGCGCCGGAGCTCGATGGCGTCAGGCTCGCCGACGGCGAGGTCATCCGCGTGAAGGCGCTCTTCGTCGCCTCCCGCACCCACATCGGCAGTCCGCTGGCCGAACAGCTCGGCTGCGCGCTGGACGAGGGGCCGTTCGGGCCGGTCATCCGCACCAGCGCGCAGAAGGAGACGACGGTCCCGGGTGTCTTCGCGGCCGGCGACGCGGCGCGCTCGCCCCACGCCGCGAGCTTCGCCATCGGCGACGGCGCAATGGCCGGCATCGCGGCCCACCGGTCGTTGATCTACGGCCTCGAGCCGGCCACGGCCTGAGGCGCCGTCGGGCATTGCCGGCAGGTGAATTCCGGTAGGCGCACGTCTTCAGCGTGCGCTCTTCTCCGTGCGCTCTTCTCCGTGCGCTCTTCTCCGTGCATCGCCGAGGCGCGGACCGATGGTGATGGAAGAGCATTCACCTGCCGTTCGGCGTGGATCGATGTCTCGCGGTCATGACGGCGGGGCGGCCACGAAGGGCCGCCCCACGGACCATCGTCGCCTACCATCATATCCGTGCGACGCATGCTCTGATCGCATCGGCGCCGACGTCGATGAGACGCGTGATGGATGGCGAGCGACCGCTAAACCACCTCGGGATCGCGGCGTCATCAGGGCAATCGACGCTCGCGCGCGGACGCCTTGGACACCACCGCGCACCAATCGCGGGCGCCACGTATATTCGCGAGGCGCTCGCGCGCCTGGCCTCCCTTCGGCCACCGTGCATGCCCGGGCACGGGACCGCGCGCGTCTCGCTCCCTACCTCCAACCGGCGCCACGGCGCCCATGCCATGAACCGACAGCGACCACTTCAGGGCGCGCTGCTGACGGGAACGATCCTGCTCGGCGCGATCCTCGGGGGATGTCTTCCGGCATCCCGTATAGCAAGCGGACCCCGTTCCTCGGCCACCGGCAACGCAACGGCCGTTCGCGCCGTCGAGCGCACGGTTGCCGACCCGGCTCTTCCCTACGACCGGCGCGCGGTGCTCGCCGAGGCGGAGCGATGGATCGGAACGCCGTACCGCTTCGGCGGCGTCGGGGGCTCCGGCATCGACTGCTCCGCCCTGGTGCAGCGCGCCTTCAGCGCCGCCAATTTCCGTCTCCCCCGCAACTCCGCCGAACAGGCAACCGTCGGCGAGACCATCCCGCTGGCCGAATCGAGCCCGGGAGATCTGGTCTTCTTCAACACGCTCGGCAACGGCGTCTCCCACGTCGGCATCCTGATCGACGTCGACCAGTTCGTGCATGCCTCCACCAGCCTCGGCGTCACCGTCAGCAGCCTGTCGGAGACGTACTACAAGGACCGGATGCTCTTCGTGCGGCGCGTGCTCCGGTGATGCGGCGCATGCGGCGAATGCCGAATTCCGCATAATGACGGGATGATGTTCCTCGGGTAGCCGCGCCTCTTCAGGGCGCGCTTACCACAGGTCGGCACCGTAGCCGCGGCCTGAAGAGCCGCGCCTACCATATCAGGGCTACAACGGCCGCATGCTCTTGGTGCGGAGGTGCTCCGGTAACGCAGGAAGATGGGGTAGTACGACTACCTCTTCTGAATGCCCACGGGGACTTGCAATGAACTACGTTATGGATCATGTTTCCATCGACGGCATCGAAAGCCCCAGATGCGGGTTCTACAATTCCGCCATAATCCGCCAAATACGTCTGGAGGATATTATTATCTGTCGCGCTTAGAGGGCAACGTCCACCTTCGACACTAACATAGCAGTATGAGCGAGACGCTGAGAATTCTTTTGACAACCATCACCTACAAGCCATGAATGCTGATTACGTTCAGGATGTCAGACTTAAGCTTCAGAAGAGAGCGCAACGTGTAAATGCCGCCGACCCAATACGGCTGAGCATCGAGCTCGACTACTTCATTTCATTCTGCCACAACAACCGCTTAATTGCCGACATTATTACCGGACTTGTTTCACGTTACCCGGGTTTGGACGACTCAATTAACGCTATGTACTCAAACGGGCGCAATAATGCCATTACCGCCGGAAGCGAAGAACAGCATGCGGCTTTGTCATATCTCCTTCTGAGACGTTGGGCCGGGCCATCCAAGCCGGGCCCATGGAGAGGGGAAGCCCGGCTATATAGCACGGGAGGGACTATTGACGATGCTGCGAATGGGGTGCGAAAAGTTTTCCTTTCGGCATTCCACGACTACATCGAAGAGCAGCTCGATGACACTCGCCTCACTCTCACATTATTGACTCGCTACAAGCATCGATGTGAATGGTTCCATCGTGAGCGACTGAACGCGCTCTATCACGGCGATACGAAAAACGGCGAGGCCAATCTAGCGCGCGATCTGTATGAGTACCTATTCGACCAAGGGCTTCAGTTCCACATAGAGCCAAAGTCCGCCGACGGCATACCGGACCTGATTGGAGATCAGACGGATGACGGAAGGATCGTGGCGGACGCAAAAATCTTCGACGGCGACGGCAGAGGGAAGGACTACATCATCAAGGGATTCAATCAGGTATACACCTATACGCGGAACTACAACGAGCCGGTCGGCTACATGGTCATCTTTAGAGTCTGCGACACAGACCTCAACTTCGACGTATCCGGCACTGGCATGTCCGCCCCCTTTGTCACGCACAATGGGAAAACGATCTTCTTTATCAACGTCGACATCCACGCGTACGGAACCTCGGCATCGAAGCGTGGCAAAGTCAGATGCGTCACGATTCAGGAGAGTGAGCTGATCACGAAGGTTCAGAGCCAGCAACTCTCCGGCGACTCCGACGCGTAGGACACAAGCCCATGAAGCGAACCGGGACGTCCATCCTACCCCCTCCATACTGAAACGACGACGCCCCCGCGGCGGTCAGCCGCGAGGGCGCGTATATGCGTCGCATCGCTTCTCCTCAGTCCAGCCTTCGCGCCTTCCGGAGCTGCGTCAACAGCGCTTTGATATCCTTCGGGATCTCGGCCTCGAAGGTGATGCGCTCGCCGGTGCCGGGATGCGTCACCGTCAGCCGCTCGGCGTGGAGCGTCAGACGGTCGATCAGCGGCTGCTCCTCGCGGCCGTAGTCGCGGTAGCTCCGCTTCAGCTCCGACAGCAGAATCTGGGTGTGATTGCCGTAGACCGGATCGATCGCCAGCGGCAGCCCGACCGCCTTGCAGTGAACGCGGATCTGATGCTGGCGTCCGGTGAACGGCTCGGCCTCGATATAGGTATAGCCGCGGAAGCGCTCCCGCACGCGGATGGTGGTCAGCGACTCCTTTCCGCGCGCGCTCGGGCGCATCCGTCCCGGCTTGCCCGGGTCCGGGGCCAGCGGAATATCGATCCGCATCTCCTGGTCGGCCATCTCCCCCTCCACCACCGCCGCGTAGATCTTCTTCGTTTCGTGCCGCTCGAACTGGTCGTTGAGCGACTTATGCGCCTCGGCGTCGCGCGCGAAGACGATCACGCCGGAGGTGTCCTTGTCGATCCGGTGCACGGTCCAGAGCCGTCCGAAGCGCTCCTCGGCGAGGGTCTTCAGCGAGATCGCACCCTGGTAACGCTCGGGAATCACGGAGATGCCGGGCGTCTTGTTGAAGGCGATCACCCGGTCGTCCTCGTGGATCACGGCGAACTTCGGGAGCTCGCGCGGCCGGCGAGGCTTTCCCTCCTCCGGAAATTCGAGATCGAAATCAAAGTCGATCATCGATCGAAATCCCCCCGCGCCGAACGGAGCGTATTGTTCATCAGCATGGCGATCGTCATCAGACCGACGCCTCCCGGCACCGGCGTGATCGCCGAGCATTTCGGAGCCACCGCGTCGAAGTCAACGTCGCCGACGGTGCGATAGCCTTTCGGGGATTCAGGATCGACGATCCGGTTGATGCCGACGTCGATCACCACGGCCCCCTCCTTGATCATGTCCGGCCCGATGAAGCGGGGACGCCCGATCGCGGCGATCACGATATCCCCCTCGCGCGTGATCGCGGCAAGATCCTCGGCGGCCGAATGCGCGATGGTGACGATGGCGTTGCCGCCGTCACGCTTCTGCAGCATCATGTTGGCCATCGGCTTGCCGACGATGTTGCTCCGGCCGATGATCACGGCGCGCTTGCCGCTGGTTTCGATCTTGTAATGCTTCAGGATCTCGATCACGCCGGCCGGCGTGCAGGGCTCCGGCGCGTCCAGGCCGATCACCATCCGTCCGACGCTCATCGGATGAAATCCGTCCACGTCCTTCCGCGGATCGATCGCCTCGACCACCTTGTCCGAGTCGATATGGCGCGGCAGCGGCATTTGCACGAGAATGCCGTGAATGGTCGGGTCGGCGTTGTAGCGAGCGATCATCTCCAGCAGCTCCTGCTCGGAGATCGTGGCCGGATGGCGCTCGGTGACCGATTTGAAGCCGAGGCGCTCGCAGGCCTTCCCCTTGGAGCGGACGTAGGTGGCCGACGCGGCGTCATCGCCGACGAGGATCACGACCAGTCCGGGGGTGACGCCACGGGACATCAGTATCGCGGACTCGGCCCGCACACGCTCCTCGACCGCGTTTGCCACGGTCCGTCCATCGAGTATCAGTGGTTGCGTCATGGATCTCCTGCGTTGTCGTTCCGCCTCGCGCCCGGGCCGGCCTCTGTTGCCGTCCCCACCGGGCGTGAGCGCGAGCTCTTGCCGCCGCCGGAGTCTCTCTCCGGAGCGGCCGTATCGGAATCTTCACCAGAATCTTCATCGGAACATGCGTGCGGGAGCGATGCCCCGAGCGCATATTCCGGGCCTTCCACGTCGTATCGCGCGGCAGCCAGGCGTCCCATCGGCACGGCTCCGTGCGTCGGCAATGGCGCCGTCGGCGTTGGCAATGGCGCCGTCTGCGTTGGCAATGGCGCCGTCCGCGTTGGCAATGGCGCACGCTGAAGACGTGCGCCTACCGATGCGCGACCGAGGTGCGCCGCCTGATGCGCGATTGGCATCGCGCGCGGAGGCTCAGGCCATCTCGGCGGGGAGTGCCGGCTCGGCCTTCCGGCCGGGGCGCGCGAACGCGAGAAACGCCTCGGCGTCCATCGCGTTGAGCAGATCCCCCCGCGTCAGCCATCCCTTCCGCCCGAGCTTCACCCCGTGACGGACGTTGTCGAAATCCTCCAGCGAGTGGGCGTCCGGGTTGATCGCCACCTTCACTCCCTTGCGAGTTGCGTGCCGGACCATCCGCCAGCTCAGGTCGAGACGGTGCGGATTGGCATTCAGCTCGATCGATTTGCCGAGCTCGGCGGCCCGGTCGATCACCCGTTTCAGGTCGACCGGATACCCCTTGCGGCCGAGAATCAGCCGACCGGTCGGGTGTCCGATGATCGTCACCGACGGGTGCTCCAGCGCGGCCAGCAGCCGCTCGGTCTGCGCCTCCTCCGGCAGGCCGAAGCTCGAATGGATCGAGGCGACCACGGCGTCGAGCGAGGCCAGCGCGTCATCGCTCAGGTCCATCCGACCATCCGGGAGCACGTCGCACTCGATCCCCTTCAGCACGCGGAACTCGGCCGGGTCCCAGCGCCGGTTCAGCTCGTCGATCTCCCGCCCCTGCTCGGCCAGACGCCCTTCATCCAGGCCGTTGGCGTAGAACGCCGCCTTCGAGTGGTCGCACATCAGCAGGTAGCGGTAGCCGAGCGAGCGGACGTGCTCGGCGATGTCGACGATCTTGCTCCGGCCGTCGCTCCAGACCGAGTGGACATGGAGCGCCCCCTTCATGTCGGCCGGCGTGATCAGCTCCGGAATCGTCCGGTCGAGCGCCTGGCGCACCTCGTCGATCCCCTCGCGCAGCTCCGGCTCGATATACTGCATGCCGGCCAGATCGAACAGCTCCTCCTCGGAGCCGACCGGGACCAGCTCGTCATTCTTATAGAGTCCATCCTCCCGAAGCTCGTAGCCGCGATCGGCCAGGGGAATCGAAACCATGAAGCGATAGTCGCTGGCGCCGCTCCACTGATGGAGGGCAACCGGGTAGACCTCCGGCCGCGCCACGTGAACGCGCGCCAGCCAGCACTGATCGATCACGCCGGAAATGGTCCGATCCTCCCGCTCCAGCTCGTCGAGATGGCCGGTCGCGGCCAGCTCCCGCTCGACGGCGGCGGGATCATCCGAGGCGACGACGATATCCAGGTGCTCGTACTCCTCGGCGCCACGGCGAAGGCGTCCGCCCGGATCGGCGCGACGCACCGACGGGAGCCCGCGAAGGAGCTCGATGAGGTGCTTCCCCTCCCGCTCGGCCACGTCGATGCGGAACATGCCGCGGACCCGCTTGACCTCGAGGAGGCCGGCAAGAATATTTTCCTGGGACTTCTGTCCGAATCCGGGGAGGGTGGCGATCCGGTTCTCGCGGGCGGCATACTCGAGCTCGCCGAGCGTGGCGATGCCGAGCTGCATGTGGAGGGCGCGGACTTTCTTGGCGCCGAGCTTCGGGATCTCGAGGATCTCCAGCAGCCCCGGCGGCGTGACCGCCTTGAGGGATTCCAGCTGCGACGAGGTGCCGGTTTCGATGATCTCCCGGATCTCGGAGGCAAGGGCCTTGCCGATGCCGGGGATCGTGCTCCACTCCCGCTCGTTGTCGAGCTCGACGCTGGCCAGGCCGCTGGTCTCCAGCGCGCGGGCGGCGCGCGCGTAGGCGCGGGACTTGAAGTCGTTCTCCCCCTGCAGCTGCAGGTGGGTCTCGATGGCGTAGAGCGTGCGAGCGACCTGTCGTGACGTCATGGAACCGCCTGTTTCTATGAGATGCCTCCGGCCCCGTCAGGGCCCCCCGGTGAGGCGCCACGGCGCGTGGCCGGGCGTCCCGCTCGAACGAGGGGCAAAGATATCAGATGGCCGGGGAACCGTCGACCTCGTCACCCTTTGTTGCCGATGAGAACGGGAGGAGAAATGGCCGTCGGCGCCGGGCGGCGCAATCGTGGCAATCGGAAACGACGACGGTAGAACGGGGCACTTCCTCTATCTTTGCCGATCCCAGTCAGCATTTTCCGAAGAGATCATGCCCATTACCAATCCCGACTACTACAACATCGACGCGCTCCTGAGCGAGGAAGAGCGTCTGGTGCGCGATACCGTCCGCGCTTTCGTCGACGACGAGATCCTGCCGATCATCGAGCAGCATTACCGCGACGGGACGTTTCCGCAGCACCTGGTGCGGCGGATCGGCGAGCTCGGCATGTTCGGCCCGACGATCCCCGAGGAATACGGCGGCGCCGGCCTCAACTCCGTCTGCTACGGCCTGATCTGTCAGGAGCTGGAACGGGGAGATTCGGCCATCCGAAGCGCCGTTTCGGTGCAGGGCTCCCTGGTGATGTACCCGATCTGGCGCTACGCCACCGAGGAGGTCAAGCGGGCCTGGCTCCCGCGCCTGGCCTCGGGCGAGGCGCTCGGCTGCTTCGGGCTGACCGAGCCGGATTTCGGCTCCAACCCGAGCGGCATGCTCACCAACGCGGTCGAGACCGCCGACGGCTACCTGCTCAACGGCGCCAAGATGTGGATCACCAACGGCTCCCTGGCCGACGTCGCCGTCGTCTGGGCCAAGCTCGAGGGGAAGGTCCGCGGGTTCGTCGTCGAGAAGGGGATGCCCGGCTTCCGCGCCATGGAGATGAAGGGGAAGCACTCGCTGCGCGCCTCGGTCACCAGCGAGCTGATCCTGGAGGATTGCCTGGTGCCGAAGAGCCACATCTTCCCGGACGTGCAGGGCTTGCGCGGCCCCCTCTCCTGCCTGACGCAGGCGCGCTACGGGATCTCCTGGGGAGCGATCGGCGCCGCGATGGCCGTGTATGATTCCTCGGTGAACTACGCGACCACCCGCATCCAGTTCGACCGCCCGATCGGCGGGTTCCAGCTGGTGCAGGAGAAGCTGGTCTGGATGCTCAACGAGATCACCAAGGGACAGCTGATGGCCTTCCGCCTCGGCCGGATGAAGGACGAGGGGACCATGCGCCCGGAGCAGGTCTCGATGGCCAAGCGGAACAACGTCTGGATGGCGCTCGAATGCGCCCGCATGGCGCGCGACATCCACGGCGCCAACGGCATCCTCGACGAATACCCGATCATGCGCCACGCGGCCAACCTGGAGTCGGTGAAGACCTACGAGGGAACGCACGACATCCACACGCTGATCCTCGGCGCGGATATCACCGGTATCCCCGCGTATACCTGAGCCGCATCGTCCCCCGGGCCGCCGGCCGGCGGTCCGGGGAGCGCTCCCTCGGGAACGCATTCCGAGAGAGACGGGCCTCACGATTCCGAACGATCCATGCCCATCGCGATCGACATTCTCCGGGTGCGGGAAGGCTTCGATGATCTTCCCCTCCCCTCCTACGCGACCTCCGGCGCCGCCGGCGCCGATCTCCGCGCGGCCGTCGACGAGCCGGTCACGCTCGCGCCGGGGGAGCGCGCCTCGGTGCCGACCGGCATCGCCATGGCGATTCCCGAGGGCTTCGAGTGCCAGGTCCGCCCGCGAAGCGGACTGGCCGCGCGCCACGGCATCGGCATGGTCAACGCCCCCGGAACGGTCGATTGCGACTACCGGGGAGAGATCATGGTGCTCCTCGTCAATCACGGCCGGGAGCCGTTCACGATCAACCGCGGCGACCGGATTGCGCAGGCGGTGATCGCGCGCTATGAATCGGTCGTCTGGAACGAGGTGGCCGAGCTCGACGCAACCGAACGGGGCGCCGGAGGATTCGGCTCCACCGGACGAGGATAATCTGAACCGAGCGTGGCCGGAACGAGGCCCCCACGGGGAGGTGACCTGGTGAATCCGGCCTCGACGCAATGCTCCGGGAATGCGCGGCGCGGCGTATCGACGATAGCGCATATACGATAACGCGCCGCGGACGAGGTCTTCTCCGGAGCGCTCCCTCCCACTCTCACGCAACCGACACGATCGACCATGGCAGAGAGCGGCCAAGAACGGATCGAGGATTCCGAGCTGGAGCGGCAGAGCAAGGAGGAAGCCGCCGAGGCAGCCGTGCGCGCGCGCAAGCGGGCGCGCAGACGCCCGTACATCCCGATGCACGAGCAGCTCCGGCCGTACCAGATGTTCGTCCTGTTCGGCGGGTTCGCGCTCTATGCGCTGATGCTCGCGGCGATCATCAGCGAGGTGGTGCCGCCGATCGTCCCGTTCGCCGCGCTCCTCTACTTCCTCTACCCGTTCCGCCGCCAGGTCGTCGTCAGGCGGACGATTCAACTGGCGATCTTCACCTTCGTGATCTGGCTGGCGCTGAATCTGGCCGGCGTGCTCCTGCCGTTCATCGTCGCCTTCGGGCTGGCCTATCTCTTCTCGCCGCTGGTCGGGCTGCTCGAGCGCAAGGGGATTCCGCGCTGGGCGACCACGCTGGCGGTGGTCTTCGGCATCCTCGGCGTCTACGCGCTGATCGGGATCTTCGTGATCCCGAGGCTGATCGACGAGTTCAACAACCTTCTGGCCTCCTCGCAGGTCTGGCTCCGGAACGCCAACAGCCTGCTCGACCGTGAGCGGCTGATCCGGATCCTCACCCGCTACGGCGTTTCCCGTCGCGACGCCACCGAGCTGGTCACCAATCAGGTGGAGCCGCAGATCAGGCAGGCTGCCACCTGGCTGATCTCCACGCTCGGCGACGTGGTCAGGAACGTCAGCACGATCCTCGAAGGGGTGATCAACCTGATCCTGATCCCGCTGATCACCTTCTATCTGATACTCGACTTCGACCGCATCCGGATCTTCGTCAGGAGCACGCTGCTGCTGGACCGGCCGAAGTACGTCTCATGGGCCAAACGGATCGACACGATCCTGAGCGCCTATATCCGGGGAATCCTCCTGACCTCCTCGCTGGTCGGGGCGCTGGCCACGGCGATTCTCCTCTCCTTCGACATCCCGTACGCCATCGTGATCGGCATCCTCACCGGCGTCTTCAATCTGATTCCGAGCCTCGGCATCTTCATCAATCTCGGCGTGGCGATGATCATCTACCTGTTCGCGCCGGGCGGGTTCTGGTACAACACCCTGGTGACCGCTGGCATGGTTTTAGGGCTCCACGCCTTCAACGGCTACGTGGTCGAGCCGCGGATCATCGGCGATCGGGTGGGCCTCCATCCGATGGTGCTGATCGCGTCGCTCTTCATCTTCAGTCATTTTCTCGGCTTCATCGGCCTGCTCGTCGCGGTACCCGCGTCGGCAATCATCATCATGTTCTTGAAAGAGTGGTACCAGCGGAGCGTCGCCCCGCGACGCGCGCCCGTGCCCCCCGCCGAGAGCTCCGCAGCAGGAATGCATTCATGATCTCAGACGACAACAACATCGATAGCCCGAACGACAACACCCCCGAAAACACGGATATGCCGGCTTCGGGCATCCCTGATTCAGGCATTCCGGAGGGAGGAGACGCCCCTTCTCCGGAGAATCCCACCTACGTGGACGATAATTCGCCGGCCGGCCCCGTCGGCTCCCTGACCGACGCCGACGCGGAGGCCACCGCCGGCACCGACGACGATCCCGATACCGATACGACCGCCGGCCCGGTCGGCGGACTCCCCCTCTCCGATGAGAGGATCGAGGAGATCCTGAACGACGATCTGGCCGACGGAGATGTCGACGACGAGCTCGACGGCATCGAGGAGACGGCCGCGTTCGAGCATCGCGACGAGGTTGCCGAGTCCTTCATCGAGGGAGAGCTCGCCGATCGCGAGGCGCTCGAGTTCGACGAGGAGTATGGCCAGAGCCAGGAAGAGGAGAACGACGGGTCGGACGATGAGGACGTCGAGGATGACGATGACGAGGATTCCGACGACGAGGATGAGCTCGCCGAGGCCGAGGAGACCGCGCCGGGAGCCGGACCGCTCCCCGGCCGTCTGCTCCTGGTCGGCACGCCGATCGGCAACACCGACGACATCACCCTGCGCGCGCAGCGTGCACTCCAGAACGCCGATCTGGTGGTCTGCCGCGAGTACAAGACCGGCGCCCGCCTCCTCAAGGAATACAACGTCTCCAAGAAGCTTCTGGAGATGGGAGAGCGGAACGAGGAGCAGGTCAGCGACGAGATCATCGAGCTGCTCAAGCAGGGGAAGAAGGTGGCCGTGATCAACGATCCGGGGCTTCCGGCGCCGGCCGATCCGACCAGCCCGCTGATCCGGAAGATGCGCGCCCTCGGCGCCGAGCCGATCGTGATCCCCGGCGTCAGCTCGCTGATGACCGCCCTGATGATGAGCGGCTTCGATACCAGCTCGTTCAGCTTCGCCGGCACCCTCCCCCGCCTCCCGGATGAGCGCGAGGAGGCGATTCAGGCGCTGGCCGAGCGCGAGGAGACGGTGCTGATGCTGGAGAGCACGTTCCGGCTCCGCTCCCTCCTTGCCGCGCTCGCCGCGGAGATGCCGGACCGCCCGGCCGCGATCATCCTGAACGCCACCATGCCGTTCGAGCAGGTGGTGCGCGGCCCCATCGCGTCGCTCCAGGCACGCTTCGCCGAGAAGCGCTTCAAGGGAGAAATGGTGCTGATCCTCGGACCGCAGATCGGCATCCCGATCCTCGACGAGGACGAGCAGGAGCTCGAGGCTGACGATCTGGCCGAGCTCGACCTGGCCGGCCTCGGCGATGAGGATCTCGAGACTCTGGGCGAGGATGAGACCGAAGAGAATGATGGCGATGAGGCCGAGTCGAGGCCGCCGGCCGGCGGCGGCTACCGCCCGATCCGCCGCTCCCGTCCCGACGCCGGAGAGCGTCCGGAGCGTGGCGAGCGCCCGGAGCGCGGAGCGCCTCGTGGCGGCGACCGTTTCGGCGGTGGCGAGCGATCCGACCGTGGCGACCGTTTCGGCGGCGGTGAGCGACCCGGCCGCGGCGAGCGCTTCGGCGGCGGTGAGCGCTCCGGTGGTAACCGTTTCGGCGGTGGCGAGCGCTCCGGTGGCAGCCGTTTCGGCGGCGGTGAGCGCTCCGGCGGCAATCGCTTCGGAGGACGCGGAGAGCGTCCGGGAGAGCGCCGCGGCGGACGTCGCGAGGATGACCGTTTCGGCGGCGGACAGCGCTTCGGTGGTCGCGGCGGTGAGCGCGGCGGCAACGAGCGCGGCGGTGAGCGTGGCGGATGGGGCGAGCGCCCCGGACGCCGCCCCGAGGGACGTCCGGAGGGTCGCCCCGAGGGACGCCCGGCATGGAGCCGCGGCGGTGAGGGAGACGAGGAGCGCGGCTTCCGCGGCGGCCAGGGACGTGGCCCTGGTAGCCCTGGAGGACGTGGTCCTGGAGGACGTGGCCCCGGCGGGCGCGGTCCCGGCGGTGGACGCCCCCAGGGTGGCGGATTCGGCGCTCCGGGTGGACGCGGCGGGTTCCGCGGCCAGGGACGCGGATATGGCGGAGGGGGGGGCAATCGCGGCTTCGGCCGTCGTGACTCCGAGGGGGGCGGCGAGGAGATGCCGCGCGGCTTCGGCGGTGGCGGCGATATCCGTGGCGGCGGCGGTCGCGACTTCGGCGGCGAGCGTGATTTCGGTGGGCGTGATTTCGGCGGCCGCGGCGACAACCGCGGCGGCGGCAACCGTGGCGGCGGCGGCGGATGGAGCCCGCGCGGCGGCAAACCGGGCGGACGCCCCGGTGGTCGTCCCGGCGGCGGCAGGCCCGGCGGAGGACGCCCCGGCGGCAGGCCGGGCGGACGTCCCGGCGGTCGCCCCGGCGGAGGACGTCCCCGTTGATCGAGCCGGCGCGGCGATCTCCGCTGGCGCGTGATCCCGGTCATTTCGGAGCCGTGATGCCGTGAGCCTGCTGCGACGCATATTCGCGCACGGACTCCGCCCCGCCTGGGAGCTGACTCCCGGCGGGGTGATCTGGAAGCTGATGCCGACCTCGACCGGACGGCTGATCGGCGAGGCGCGCGATCCCGACCGGAAGACGCTCACGCTCTTCGGCGTCGAGCCCTCCGAGGGGATCACGCTCTTCCGCGATCTGACGCTGGAGGAGCCGTGGTGGATCGCGCTGGAGATGACGATCGGCGATCTGGCGGTGCTCCATCGCTTTCCCCGCCCCGACATGCCGAGCGCCCTCGGCGCCACGGTGGTCGAGTGCGCCACCGGAAGGGTGCTCTGGAGCGATCCGGCGCTGCGGGTGATCCGCGGAGATTCCCGGGCCGCGCTCGCCGAGCGGGAGCATCCCCTTTCCGGGAGCACGCTGGAGCTGATCGACCCGTCCGACGGCCGGACCATCGAGACGCTCGGCGGCGACCTGGAGCGCGCCCGCGCCTTCCAGGCCGGCCGCGACGACATGAGGATATGGGAGGGATGGGTGCCATCCCTCCCGCTTTCCGAGGAGGACCCCGGCCACGACGAGGCGCGACGACAGATCGCGCGAGAGGTCCGGGAGGCCATCGGGGCTCCCTTCATCGCCCGCCACGGCGGCTACATGGTGGCGAGCGTCGAGGAGCCCACGCGCGCATCGGCCGAGGCCCGGCTCGCCAATCGGGTCGACACGCATCTGCTGATCCTGCGCGACGGCCGGCTCCGCTATCGGGAAACGATCGGCCGCGCCCAGCCGATCTCCGGCGAGGAAGCCATGTTCATCTGGAACGGCGAGCTGATCTTCATCCGCGACCGGCGGACGCTCGTCGGCATTCCACTCATCGAACCGTAATCATGCTCAAGGAAGGAGACGCGGCGCCGGACTTCTCGCTGCCGGATCAGACCGGCCAGGTCCGCTCGCTGAAAGAATATCGTGGAACGAAGCTCGTTCTCTACTTTTACCCGAAGGATCTGACCCCGGGCTGCACCCAGGAGGCGTGCGATTTCCGGGACAACCTGGCGCGCATCACCTCGACCGGAGCCGCGCTGATCGGCGTGAGCCCGGACACGGTGAAGCGCCACGCCAAGTTCGCCGAGAAGGAATCGCTCCCCTTCCCCCTGCTGGCCGACGAGGGGGCCGCGCTCGCCGAGGCCTACGGCGTCTGGAAGGAGAAGAGCATGTACGGACGGACCTTCATGGGAGTGGAGCGGACCACGTTCGTGATCGACGAGAAGGGGAAGATCGCCAGGATCTTTCCGAAGGTGAAAGTGAAGGGACACGTCGAGGAGGTGCTCGGTGCCATCGCTGATTGACACGCACACGCATATCTACGTGGAGAAGTTCGCCGCGGACATCGACGAGGTGGTCGCGCGGGCGCGCGAGGCGTCGGTGGAGGCGATGATCGTGCCGGCGACGCGTCCGGAGGAGTTCGAGGCGCTCGGGGCGCTGGCCGCGCGCTTCCCGGAGGTGCGCCCGGCCTTCGGCGTGCATCCGCATCATGCCGCCGAGATCGAGGATCGGGATCTGGAGATGGTGGAGCGCCTGGCCGCCGAGCGGCCGGTTTCCGAGGGGAGAGCGGTTGCCATTGGCGAGATCGGGCTCGATTACTACTATCATTTCGCCCCGAGGGAGCGCCAGATCGAGGTCTTCCGCGAACAGCTCAGAATCGCCAAGCGGCTCGATCTTCCGGCGGTGATCCACAACCGGGAGTCGGACGAGGATCTGCTCTCGGTGCTCGAACAGGAGCAGGACGGATCGCTCCGCTTTCAGCTTCACTGCTTCTCCAGCGGCGAGGAGATGCTCCACCGGGCGCTCGAGCTCGGCGGGATGATCTCCTTCACCGGCAACATCACATACGACAAATCGAAGCTCGGGCCGGTCGTGGCGGCGGTGCCGGGCGATAGAATCATGATCGAAACCGACGCCCCGTACCTGACGCCGGTCCCGTTCCGCGGCAAGCGGAACGAGCCGGGCTATCTGCCGCATATCGCGCGCAAGGGCGCCGAGCTGCGCGGGGAATCACTCGAGGAATTCATGCAGACCACAACTCTCAACGCGCGCCGCTTCTTCCGGCTGGCGCTGCTCATCCTGGCCCTGGTCGGCCTGGCCCCGCTGGTGAGCCGGGCTCAAGGGGTGACCCCGGTCAAGCCGATCGACACCGTCCCCCACGGACGCTACTACAAGCTCTTCGGCATCGGCGGGCACCTTGCGTCGTCGACCTACATCAGCCAGTCGGTCACCGAGGCGGCCGCGCTCGGCTTCGGCGCCTGGCTCACGGTCAGCCCGTTTCAGAGCCTCGGCGTCGACTGGCTCCAGTTCGACGTGATCTACACCGGCGTGACCTTCGACAAGGTCGAGGACTCGACCTTCGCCTATCTGCATCCGGGGGTGAAGCCGCCGCCGAACTATCACACCACGGTGGACTTCTCGCTGCGCGCGATCGCCAACGCCAACAACGTGGTCAGCTTCTTTGCCAGCGCCGGGCTCACCTACTTCCACAACAATTATCAGGTGCTCCGCGAGGTCGGCGAGGAGTCGCTGGAGAACGCCTTCGGCGTCAGCGGATCGATCGGCCTGTCGCTGAACCTGCAGACGCCCTACGCGCTGATCACGCCGATCGGCGAATGGCGCTTCGCCACGATCACCGGCGAGCGTCCGCTGCCGAAGCGCAAGGCGGAGTTCATGGTCAGCCAGCCCCGCTTCGGCGTGCTGATCTATCCGAACTTCAGCAAGATCTTCTGAGACCGACATCCCCAGGGTGATGGAACAACCAGCCAATCTCACGATCGTCGCCCACAGCGCCGTGGCCGACGCATTGACCGTGATGCGGCGTCGCGACACGACGACCGTCGACTTCCGTGCCCGCGCGAGAACGATCGCGCGGGCACTGGCGTATGAAGCCACGCGCGATCTGCCGCTGGAGACGATCCCGATCGAGACGCCGATGGGGAGCTTTCACGGGAGCGCCCTGCGCGCGCGCGTGATCGCCACGCCGATCCTCCGCGCCGGGCTCGGCATGCTCGAGGGGTTTCTCGACATCGTGCCGGCCGCGGCCACCGGCTTCATCGGCCTGAAGCGGAACGAAGAGACGCTCCTCCCCTACGAGTACTACCGGAACGTTCCGGATCTGGCCGGCGCGCACTTCTATCTGCTCGACCCGATGCTGGCCACCGGCGGAAGCACGCTCGCGGCGCTGGCCGCGCTCCCGCTGGACATCCCGGCGTCGATCACGCTGGTGACGATCATCTGCGCGCCGGAAGGGGTCCGCGCCGTCAACGCCGCGCATCCGAACGTGAGGATCTTCACCGCGGCGCTCGACGAGCGCCTGAACGATATCGGCTACATCGTCCCCGGCCTCGGCGACGCCGGGGATCGTCTGTGCGACACGTGAGCTCCGCCGCGGAGCTCGTGGCGGCCTGGGGCGGCGAGCTCACGCCCGATGGCGCCACATCCGCCGAGCGGATCGAGCGCGCCTTCGATGGCGTCCCGCTCGACTTTCCGGTCCATATCTCCCCTACCCTTCCCCTGATGGCGCACCGCGCCGGAGCGGCCGGCATCACGCTGTTCGGGCGCGTGCATCTGATCGGAAGCGTGCTCGAGTGGTCGCCGACCGACCGGTTGCTGATCCTCCGTCACGAGGCCGAGCATGTGCGCCAGCAGCGGAGCCAGTCCCTCTTCTACCCGCGATACATCGGCGCCTGGCTCGGCCGAATGGCGCGCGAGATCATGGCGCCCACCGGCGCTCCGCGAAACTGCTCGGAAAGCCGCTCGCCAGGCGGCTCGGAAAGCGGCTCCGGAGGCCGATCGGGAAGCCGATCGGGAAGCCGATGGGGATGGCGTCGAAGGCTCGCGGAGGCGTGGCGAAGGGCCTATCTGGCGATCCCGGCGGAGGTGGAAGCCTACGCCGCCGAGCGCCGCGCGCGGGGCATTCTCGCCGGCCGCTCGTAACTGTTCGCAGCAGCGGTCAATATTCCTTGCCGTTGCTTGGATAGGGGACTCCGATTGGTGATATTTGTGATGCTTTTCCCGAAAGGCGATTCCTCAGAGGTGGATCGCTCTTTTCTTTTCCGAAACTCCAGACCCATTTCTTCACGTGTTCGGTGTTTTTTCGAATGACATCGCTGTCGATCTCGGGACGGCCAATACTCTCATTTGGGTAAAGGGGAAAGGGATCGTGCTGAACGAGCCCTCCATCGTCGCATTCGACCGGACCACGAAAAAAATCGTGGCCATCGGACGCGAGGCCCAGGCGATGATCGGCAAGACGCACAAGGACATCAGGACGATCCGCCCGCTGAAGGATGGGGTGATTGCCGACTTCGAGATCGCCGAGGGGATGCTGCGGGCATTCATCCGGAAGATCTCTCCGAGCTGGCAGCCGTCGCGCCGCATCGTGGTCTGCGTCCCTTCCGGCATCACGGAAGTGGAGAAGCGCGCGGTGCGTGATTCGGCCGAGCACGCCGGCGCCAAGGAAGTTCACCTGATCGCCGAGCCGATGGCCGCCGCGATCGGTATCGGATTGGACGTCGAGGCGCCGGTCGGCAACATGATCATCGACATCGGCGGCGGCACCACCGAGATCGCCGTGATCGCCCTGTCCGGCATCGTCAACGACGAGTCGATCCGGATCGCCGGCGACGAGATGACCAACGCGATCATCCAGTTCTTCAAGAAGAATCACAACATCCTGATCGGCGAGCGCACCGCCGAGGCGATCAAGCACGAGGTCGGCACCGCGATGCCGCTCGAGGACGAGATCCAGATCGAGGTGAAGGGACGCGACCTCGTGGCCGGCGTTCCCCGGATGACCACGGTCACCAGCGCCGAGATCCGCGAGGCCCTCTCCGAGCCGATCATGGCGATCGTCGACGCGGTCAAGCTCTCGCTGGAGCGGACGCCCCCGGAGCTTTCGGCCGACATCCTCGATCGCGGCATCATGCTCACCGGCGGCGGCGCCCTGCTGCGCGGCCTGGATGAGCGGCTCCGCCGCGAGACCTCCCTCCCGGTCTTCGTCGCCGACGATCCCCTCACGGCGGTCGTGCGCGGCACCGGCAAGGTGCTCGAAAATCTCAATCAGTATTCTCAGGTCCTCATCAAGAGCCGGCGCTACTGAGCCGGACCGCGATGGACGCCGCCGCGGCATGAGCTGCTTCCGGCAGAACCGCCTTCGGCGTGAACTGCCTCCGGCAGAACCGCCTTCGGCATCAGATGCCTCCGGCACGCGTCCGTCATCGTCGGGAGCCCTTCCCATCGCCCCGAGCCCTCGTTCGGGCCGATGGACCGTGAAGGCTCCACCGACACCGGTTCGGTATTCCGATGGCCGTCGGCGCCCCGATTCATCTCTCCGTCCACGAACCCGCATCCACTGGTGACTCTCGGATCATGCAGCGCTTAGCCGAGCTTCTTCTTCGCTACAAGGAATACGCGGCGGCGCTCGCTCTGGTGATCGTCTCTCTCCTGCTGATCTCGATCAGCACCAACCAGAAGCTCCGCTCCTTCCGCACGATCTCCGTCGGCATGATCGCCTCGGTACAGTCGGTCCTGAGCTGGCTGCCGAACCCGTACGCGCTGGAGACCGAGAACCATGCCCTGCGCCAGCTCAACCGCGACCTGTCGATGCAGGCCATGGAGCTGCGTGACGCCGGGATCAAGGTGCAGAAGCTCCGCGCGATGCTCGAGTTCAAGGAGAAGTCGCCGATGAAGCTCCTCGCCGCCGAGGTGGTGGGCAAGTCGACGATCCAGCTCCGGAACTACGCGACGCTCAACGTGGGCTCGAAGAATGGGGTGAAGGAAGGAATGCCGGTGGTCAGCGAACAGGGGCTGGTGGGACGCGTGATCGGCGTCAGCGACAATTATTCGATCGTACAGCTGCTGATCAACCGCGATACGCGCGTGGCCGCCAAGACGGTCGGCGGACGCAACGACGGCATGATCACCTGGGACGGCGGCAACTCCCTCCTGCTCCGGAACGTGCCGGCCGTGCAACCGCAGAGGAAGGGGGATACCGTGGTCACCTCCAATTACTCCGCTCTCTTTCCGGAAAACATCGTGATCGGCACCATCTCGGATATTTCCGAGGAGCAGGGAACGCTCTTCTATCGACTCAAGGTGCAGCCCTCGGTGAACTTCGGCACGCTTGAGGAAGCCTATGTGGTGCTCTACTCGGCCGATCAGGAGCGCCTGGAGCTGGAGCGGAACGTGATCGAGTCGAACCAGGATCAGCCGACCGGAGCCGGGGGCAGAGGACGATGATTCCCGTTATCTCCCTCATCTGGTACACCGTCGCCGCGCTGCTGCTGCTGCTGGTGCAGCTCAACCTCGGCTACGTCGCCGTGGAGAACATCACGCCCGATCTGCTGGTGATCCTGACGGTGTTCATCGCGCTGCGCGAGGGACAGTTCACCGGCGAGATCGCCGGCTTCACCGTCGGCCTGCTCTACGACGTAATCTCCAGCGACATCATCGGCACCAACGCGCTGGCCAAGATGCTGGCCGGCTTCGTGGCCGGCTATTTCTTCAGCGAACAGGCCGAGCCGCAGGACACGATCGGCAGCTTCCGCTTCCTCGGCGTGGTGGCGCTCTCCGCGTTCGTCCACAACGTGGTCTACTACTTCTTCTACATCCAGCCGACCGATCTCTCCTTCACGATGTTCTTCCTCCGCAGCGGTATCGCCGCGACCCTCTACACGACGGTCGTCGCGGTGCTGGTGATGCTCGCGGTGGCACGCAAACAACGCTGGTAGCAGTCACACTCTCTCCCGCTCCCCTTCTCCCTCGCATCCTCTCACGTTCCAGTTCACGCAAGCCGGAGCCCCTCGCGCCGGGAGTCACCGTCACGTCCTATCCCATCGCCTCGCAATCCTCACATGGCTCGCATTGCGACAGGTGCGTCCGGCGCCGATGCTCAGGCCCGAAAACGACCGTGCCGTCCGGAAGGGGACGGCACGGAGCGGCATTCGACATGGGTCGGAGAGCGATGGATCGCGGCGAGCTCACTCGCCGGAGGAGCTGGAGGAGGAGCCGGAAGATCCGCTCGACGATCCCCCACCCTTGTCACCACCTTTCCTGACGTAATCGGTCAGATAGAATCCCTCGCCGCGGAACACGAGGCCCGCGCCGCCGCTGATCAGGCGAACCACGTCGCCGGATCCCTTGGCGGCCGGATCGGACTGGGTGCACTCCTCGACCGGACAGTGCTTCAGCGCCTCGGAGGAGATCGACTGGAAGTACTCGAAGCGATGACCGCAGGTTTTACACGCGTAATCGTACGTCGGCATATGCAGAGTAAGTCGTGAAGTTGGCTCGATGCATCATCGAGCCGCAAAAATACGGCGCGGGGAGGACTGGTCGCAAACCATCCTTCGCGCGGGGAGCATCTCCGCACCGGTTCCCGCCCGGGGTCCCGCCCGGGGTTCCGTCCCGGGTTCCAGGGCTCGCCGGCGCGGTTAGAAGGCGTGGCCGAGCGCCAGGTGAACCGCCAGATCGGACGCCCGGAACCCGCGATTCCAGAACCAGCGCTCCGAGCCGGTGAGATCCAGGTTCACCGGATCGTAGAGCGGATAGCCGATACCGACCCGGAACGGGCCGATCGGTGTGTTGTAGCCGAGGCTGAACCCGACCGCCCAGCCGAGGTTGGTGACGATCGTCTTGAACACGTTGCCGACCGATCCGATGTAGGCGGAGTCCTGCTTGTAGTCGCGGAAGTAGGCGTTGCCGATGTCCGAGAAGAAGATGAAGCCGATGTTGTTGAGCTGACGCTTGATGGCGCTGCTCTCGTCCAGGTTGAACGGATTCCAGCGGTACTCCCCCATCAGCTCGATCAGGCCGAGTCCGCCGAGCAGACGCCGTCCCTCGCTCAGCACGTCCTTGACGATCGGCTCCACGCAGGCGGCCTGAATATCCGGAGTGGGAGTGGAGGTGACGAGCATCTCGCGCGGATCCCAGCCGCGGATGCTGTAGGCGCCGCCGGCCGAGAAGCGGCTCGAGATCGGCGTCAGCGGCAGGCGGCCGAACTCGAAGATCCAGCCGACGTGCGCGCGCGCGGCCCAGGAGCTCTGGTTGCCGGACGGCATGTACCGGCGGTAATCGAAGTTGATCTTCGTGAACCCGCCGTTGAACAGGCCGGTGACGCCCCCCTCCAGCCGGATGTCGGCGAAGTCGCCGTCGGTCGGCGTGAAGATGTCGTTCCGGTGATCGGCGGTGGCCGCCACGGAGAACTGCGTGCTGAATTTCAGCGCGCCGAACGCGTCGCGCGCCGTCGGATCGGTCACCAGGTCGATGTCGTCCCCCTGCAGCACCTGAATCCGGTAGATGTTGTCCCGGAGCAGATCGGCGATCTCGCTGATGGCCGAGGCCGTGTCGGTGCAGAGCTTGGCGACGTCGCTCTCGGCCAGGCGCAGACGGGCCAGCTCGGTGATGTACTTGGCGATGCCGAGGTAGCGCGTGGCCTGGCCGAAGAGTCGGAAGGTGAGCCGGTTGATGTAGGTGTACTTCGGGAACTGGTAGGTCAGCTCCGGAAGGATCACCGTGGCGCGCTGCGACTTGAGGGTGACATCCTGATCCAGCGTGACGCCGGTGATCCGGTCCTCGATCGCGAAATCGTACCCTCCGGAGAGATAGAGGCTCAACTGGTTGCTGCCGATGATCGGGAAGGATGCGACCGACGGGGCGTAGTAGTTGACCGCGCTCCCCCACTGGAGCTCCCCGAGATCCGGGATACGGAACAGGAGACGTCCGGTAACTCCCAGCCGCTCGGCGCCGCCGAACGGGTTCATCACCGAATAGCTGCCGCTGGCGCCGGTGAAGAAATAGGCATCGCTCGCGCGCTTCTCGAAGGAGACCTCCGGCGCCACCTGGATCTCGTGGAGCGGACGGAGCCTCGTGGTGATGTGCATGCCGAGCGTGTCGCCATGCGTGAGCGTGGTCGATGTGTCCACGCGCACCACCTCGAAGGTTCCGAGCGCGTAGAGGTTCGAGCTGGTCTGTTCCACCTTCTGGGCACTGTACCACTCCCCTTCCCGCCAGTCGATCTGCCGGAAGATGGTGGCCGAATCCACCTCGCGCCCGTGCCCGGTGCTGTCGATCGTGTGGGCGGTGCGTCCGAAGCGGTAGCGATTGCCGGGATAGATCGAGACGAGCGCCGAATCGTACGGCACGCCGGGGCGCCCCTCCCGGATCTGGAAGACCGAAATCAGATTGGAGCTGGCGAAGGCGTAGCCGCTGTTCTTCAGAAGCTGCAGCACGCGGTCCCGCTCGGCGGTCAGATCATCCTTGTTGTACCCCTCGCCAAGCGTGATCAGCTCCGGCGTCTCGATCTCCTTCCGGATCTCGTCCGGCACATCCTCGATGCCGAGGTAGTGGACGCCGTTGAGGGGATAACGCTTCCCCTCGGTGATCAGGAAGTGGACGCGCGCCTGGTTTCGGGCGGTGTCCATGCTCACGCGGTATTTCACCGCCGCGTCGTGATAGCCGAAGTCCTCGTAGAGGTTCCGGATCTTCACGGTATCTGCGGCGATCACGGTCAGGTTCAGATAGCGGACATCGCCGGTGATGCTATCGAGAACGCGGTGCATCGCCGCGCGGTAGCGGCGGGTGAAGAGGAAGCGGAGCGGCTTGATGTCGGAGATGCGGGCGAAGGTCTCGAAGAAGCGCTGCACGAAGGTCGGCTGCGTCGGCTTGGTCTGGATGCGCGAGGCGATGGTGCCGGCGCTGACCCCTTCGTTCCCCTCGAAGTCGACGCCGACGACGACCGGCCGGATCGATTCGGTATGCCGGGTGTCGGTGGTCGGTGCCGGCGCCTCCCCTCCGGGCCCCTGCGCGCGGAGCGTGACCGGGGCCAGCAGAAGCAGCAACAGCAGCACGACGGCCGGCGGCACCGGAAGGCGCATGGGGCGAGGAAGCCGGACCACCGCGCCGCCTCGGATGATTCCGTTCGGCGCGTCACCGCGATGAGCCTGTACGTATGCATCGGTAGCAACTGCTGAGACCATACTCTCCCGACTGTTCATGCGTGAGACGAGCGACCCGCCACCGGGGAGCCGTTACCGACGAGCCGTTACCGACGAGCCGTTACCGGTTGCTCCGCGTGAGCCGGCGCGAGGCGGCGCGACGCGTCGACGGTGGATGAGCCGGCGTCGCAAAAACGTCGCGGGGAAGCAGACGGCGCTTTCGAAGTCGACGCCGTGTGCTTCCCCAAATCGACTGATGCGCGGACTCGCGGAAGAGGCGCACCGATGGCTCAGTAGTCCTCGGGCTCCTCGTCGTAGTACATGTCGTCGTGATTGGCGGCCTCGGGCCAGATATCCTCGATGCCCTCGTAGACCTCCTCCTCCTCGTCGGTGAGCTCCTGGATATTCTCGATCACCTGCAACGGAGCACCCGTGCGATTGGCGAAATCGAGGAGCTCTTCCTTGGTCGCAGGCCACGGAGCGTCTTCGAGGTATGAGGCGAGTTCAGGTGTCCACAGCATGATGCTCGTACTCCCGTCGTATTGATTGGTTAATTGGCGATCAGATGAGAAGGAACTTCGTGCACCGACTCTCTCTTCCCGAGATGCGGATCGCCGCCCGATACCCGCCGACGACGCGTGTCGGAATCGCAATATTCGCGCCATACGTCGTGAATCGGTCGATATCGCACCGCCTTGCCAACAGCCGGCGGGGCATCCGCGAAGAGTTGGAGAGTCCTCCCGTTCAATGGGCCGCGAAGATATACATCTTGGCGAAATGTGCAAATCGCCTCCGAGAGCCATCCGGCCGGGAAACGCCGCCGGAACGGAATCCGACCGCGTGCCGGCCGCTGCTTCCCCCCTCGCGAGCCAGGCATGAGGCCGGCATGAGGCCGGAGCGGCGTCCGAACGATCCCTCCCTCCCAACGCGGGCCCGGCCGCCCCGTTACCATGATCGGTATCGGAAGCGGCCGGGATAGGAGGCATCGTGGAATGCATTCCGGAACGGGTCCGGAACCCTGTCGTCGTCGAATTCTGGAGTCGGGATTCCTGAGTCGCGACTCACGAGCCGGAATTCCCGAGGTTCAGACCGTCGCGTCGTTGTAGCGCGCGGAGATGGTCGGGATCAGATACTCGTTGAACGCGCGCTCCAGGTCGTAGGCTGGAGCGAAGCCCCAGTCGTTGCGGGCGCGGGCATCGTCCACGTCGCTCGGCCAGGTATCGAGAATGCCCTGGCGGCGCTCGTCGACCTTGAAGGTGATCTGGGCCTCCGGGAACGCGGCGCGGGTCAGCTCGGCGACCTGCTCGGCCGAGGGAGAGAACGCGCCGATGTTGTAGACCGTGGTCGACAGAGCCGAGAGCGGGGCGTTGAACAGGAGCATCAGCGCGTCGATCGCGTCCGGCATCGCCATGAACGGAATGCGGGTATCCGGGCGGGCGAAGCAGGCATAGGGCTCCCCCTTGGCCGCGGCGTGGAGCATCTCCGGCGCGTAATCGCTGGTACCGCCGCTCGGCACGGTGGCCGCGGAGATCAGTCCCGGGAAGCGGATCGCGCGGAAATCTACGTGGTTGGCGTCGCGGTCGGCCGCCAGCTGGCGGTAATGGCGCATGTAGTAGCGGCCCAGGTGCTCGCAGTAGAGCTTGTTGATGCCGTACATCGTGGTCGGGTCGAGGAACTGATCCTCATCGATGCTGCCGGCGGCCTCCTTGGTCTTCACGTCCGGCACGCCGTACACGGCGATCGAGCTCGGGAAGATGAACGGGACGTTCCGGCCGTGGGCGCGCGCCTGCGCGGTGGCCAGCCGAAGAAGATTGATCGTGCCGTCGACGTTGATCTGATGCGCCAGCTCCGGCGTCTTCTCCCCGCTGGTGGAGAGCATGGCGGCCAGGTGGAACACGCCGGCGATCTCATGGCCGGCGCCGATCCGCTCGATCAGCTCCTGGTCGGTGATGCTTCCGGTAACGACCTCGGCGCACAGTGCGGCCAGGTGCTCGCCGAGCGGATTCAGGTCGAGCGCGACGATATCGTAGGTACCCTCGCCGTGGATGCGTTCGATCAGGCCGTGACCGATTTCGCCACCGGCGCCGGTGATCAGGAGGACTGGTTTACGGGTCATGTGAAGCGACTGGACTGCGTATGAACGTGAATGATCGGAGCTCTGGAGCCGGAGAAGCGGTTGGATGCCGGTCTCGGAACCGGACGGAAGGATGCCGCCGCGAGGAGGTGCCTCTGAACAGCAGCCGTGGGCGGACCGGGTCCGCGCCTAGCGGACCACCTGGAAGCCGTTGAACGTTCGCGGGTCGATGCCCTCGACGATGACGCGATCGACGCGGGAGGCCGACGGGCCGATCTCAATCTGCTCCTTGAACGAACGGAGATTGGCGGAGCTTCCGGAGGCCACGATCTCCACGTCGCCATCCGATGTATTCCGCACCGTGCCGCGGACGTCGAACGCCTCGGCCATCTGCTTGACGAAATAGCGGAAGCCGACCCCCTGGACCCTTCCTCGAACGATGTACATGTGCGTCTCCATAGCAGACGGCAAATATGTCATTTCGCCCGGAGAAGGCCAAGATCATAGCCGGTGCCCGGCCCCCCGCCGACGTCAAACGTGATCGCAATAAGAACGGGGCCGGCACGAGCGGTGCGATCCGCTTGCGCCGGCCCCGAACCAAGGGGGGAACCGAAATGTTCGTCAGTTGGAGTAGGCGGCCGAGACGGTGAAGGTGCCGCTGTAGCTGCCGCGCTGCTGCGTGGCCGTCGGCGTCACCGACCCGCCGATCCAGAGGTACGCCTGGCCCATGCCGTCGTTGGCCACGCCGTCGCCCGAGCCGTCAGCCGACAGAGCCGTCGTCGCCGAGCCGCTGGAGGCATCGAGCGCCGAGGAGGAGGCCTGAGCGCTCGTGGTCCCCACGCGCAGCGCCGCGCGGTTCAGGGTCACCGTCATGCTGGCGCCGGCGCCGGAGGTGGTCGAGATAGTGGCCGTGGCCGGCACCGAGATCGTGATGTTGTCGGCCTCGTCGCCCGAGAAGGTCACCGCGCCGGCCGAGGAGCTGTTGGCCGCGACCGTGGCGGCCGAGCCCTTGGAGATGGTACCGAAGGCCAGCGGCGCCGTGGCGGTAGCGGTGATCGGGGTAACGATGGTGGCCGTGGAGGTCACCGAGGCCGACTGGGCCATCATGACGATCGGAGCGGCGACGAGGGCGAGAGCGGCGAGGGTGAAGATCTGCTTGTTCATGACAGTTGGTCCCGTTGAGTATTGAGTGTTCGTGTTTTATAGTCCCGTTGAATTCGCGTACACAAACCCCTGCTAATAGGACCATGCCATGCGGCCAAATCCTTCGAATCTTCCTGAAATCGTCGATCGGTGATTGCGGCGGCTGTCGTGATCCCGGACACGATCCGGTATCCGGACAGATCGGCCTCGTCGTTCTTAGCACGTCTTCCCTCCCACGTGGACGCCGCGTCCTTTTCTTCGTAGGAGCGTTGCTCCAACCACATGTACAGCGCACGCTAAAGACGTGCGCCTACCGGATATTCCAGGCTCCCCGCCCCAGATGGTAGGCGCGGCTCTTCAGGCTGCGCCATGATACCCGCCCCAGATGGTAGGCGCGGCTCTTCAGGCTGCGCCATGATTACCCGCCCCAGATGGTAGGCGCGGCTCTTCAGGCTGCGCCATGATTACCCGCCCCAGATGGTAGGCGCAGCTCTTCAGGCTGCGCCATGATACCGTAAACGGCGCACGCTGAAGGCGTGCGCCTACCGGACATGTTCATGCATGCCTCCCCCGGAAACGCGAAGAGCCGGCGCCCCCGTTGGGGCATGCCGGCTCCGCGATCATCGAGCTCTCGTGCCCGGCGCGCCTCAGAACTCCGCGCGGATCCCTCCGACCGGAAAGATCCCGAGCTGGCTGATCTCGTCGACCCGATCGTACCGGGGATTGTACTGACGATCCTGGATGTTCTTCCGGTTCAGCACGTTCTCCACCGACACGTAGCTGATCAGCGACCAGGAGCCGAAGTTGTTCCGGAAGTCGATCCTGAGGTCGAGCCGGGAGTAGTCGGGGTTCCGCTCCGCGTAGGCGCGCGAGGCATCGACGTAGCTGCCGCCGTACCGACGCGAGCGCTCGAGATCGATCGGCGTGTAGGGAGCGCCGCCGGCCAGCGTGTACTTGCCGCTGAACTCCATCGTGAAGCCGGGACTCACCTTCCACTCGTAGCCGGCCAGCAGGTTCGCGATGTAGCGGTTGTCGAACGCGCCGAAGCGCCAGATGCCGTCGGAGCCGGCGTACTGCTGACGAAAGAGCGATCCGGTGGCGGTCAGATACCATCCGTCGGTGAAGTGCTTCATCACCGTCAGCTCCGCGCCGTAGCTCCGTCCGCGGCCGGCGCTGACGAGCGCGCGGCTGGCGCCGGCCGAGCCGAAGTTCGTCCCGGTGTTCAGGAGCGAATAGCTGGTGAGGGAATCGGCATCCACCGGGATATCCCGAAGATCCTTGTAGTAGCCCTCCACCTTCACCAGCAGGTCGCTCGCCAATCGGTTCGAGTAGCCGATCACGTAGTGATTCGACTGGCTGAACGCCAGATCGTCGTTCCGCTCGTTCCCGAAGTAGACCACGAGTGGCTGCGGCTGCCGATGAATCCCGAAGCCGGCGTTGATCGACTGTCCGGCCGCGATCTCCCAGCTCGCCCCGATCCTCGGCTCGATCGACCAGAGCCCGTTCAGCTCGAGGTACTGCGTGAAGATGCCGGTGTTGATCGTCAGGTCGGCGGTCGGACGCCAGCTCCAGTTGACGAAGCCGAGCCCGTGGAGCGCGGCGCCGGCGCTCTTCATCGCATAGGGCACCGCCTCGTCGCGCACGGTGAAGCGGCGCTGGTCAAGATCGTAGTAGAGCCGTCGCACCTCCGCCGCCGCGGTGATGTAGTTGGCCGGATCGGCCGCGTAGGCAACCCGGTAGCGCGCCGAGAGATACCCCTCGGTGGAGCGGTTGGTCATCCAGGGCGTGGTCGCCGTCACCTGAAAGTCCGGCGTTGTGGTCAGCGAGTCGAGGTCGGTGCGATAGCGGCTGTTGACGGTCGAAAGGCTCAACTGGCCGACCATCTTGTCGGAGAAGAGGCGTCGCCAGGTAATCCCCACCACGCCGAGATCCGTGCCGTTGTGGATGTCGAAATCGCCGGTGAAGACCGAATCCTGATCGCTCTGGAGCAGGGCGATATCGGAGAGGCCGCCGAGCGCGGTGATGCTCAGATGGTCCTCCGGGCCGAGCGGCAGATCGACCTTCAGCGTCGCGTCCTCGTACTTCGGGATCGCCGAGAAGCCGAAGCTGATGCCGAGGAGATGGAAGACCTCGAGCGTCGACTTCCGGTAGCTGGCGATGAAGGAGCCGCCGGCCACGCCCGGGACCGGCCCCTCGGCCATCCCCTCGAAGCCGTTGAAGCCCATCTGCGCCACCAGCTCGTATTTCTCGGCGTTGCCGCGCCGCGTGCGCAGGTCGAAGACGCCGGAGAGCCTGGTGCCGTATTCGGCCGGGAAGGCGCCGGTCAGGAAATCGCTGTTGTCCAGCAGGTTCGCGTTCAGGGCGTTGACCGGACCGCCGGTTGCCCCCTGCGTGGCGAAGTGGTTCGGGTTCGGGATATCGATGCCGTCGAGCCGCCACAGAAGCTCCGACGGGGATCCGCCGCGGATGATGATGTCGTTCCGCTGCGAGTTGGCGCCGAGCACGCCGGCGAAGTTCTGCGCCATCCGGGCCGGATCCTCGCGCGAGCCGGCATAGCGCGAAACGTCGTCCATCGTGAAGGCGTTGGCGCTGACCAGCGCCGCCTCATCGATCGCCTTCAGCGGATCGCCGGCGGTGACCACCACCTCCTTCCCCTTGACCAGCGACTCCCGGAGCGTGATCGCGACGATCGTCTGTCGGCCGGAGGTGACGACGACATCCTGCAGCGTCGGCTCGTAGCCGACCGCGGAGATCCTGAGCGTGTGGCGTCCCACCGGGACGCGCTCGATCCTGAAGCTCCCCTCCCCCTTGGCTATGGCCCCCATCCGCTCCCCGACCACGGCCACCGTGGCGCCGACGATCGGCTGATCGGTCTGCGCGTCGCGCACGCTCCCCTTCACCACCTGCGTGGGAGCGTTTTCTCCGGGACCGTCACCGGAAGCCTCCTGCGCGTGGGCGCCAATGGAGTGGAAGGCAAGAAGCACGACGCCGAGCAGCAGGAGGGAGCATCGCTCCCACAGCCGCCTGTCCGAGGTAGCATTGATGAACATCGTTATAATCCCTGAACAGTGTTTAGTGATTCGGCAAAAAAGGGGGGCCTTGTCGGGCCCCTTCGGCGCGCGGAGGGGGATCACTCCGCGGCGAGCGACAGCACCATGTAATCGAGCGACTGACGGATCATCGCGAGGCGATGCTCTCGCGGGATCATCGCGCAGCGATCACGGATATGGAGGGATACCATGCCATGCACGAGCGACCAGAGGGCGAAGGAGATCGTCTCGGCGCTCTCCCCCTTGATGCTCCCGGCGTCGATGCAGGCCTGCACGTCGGCGCGAAGAAGCTCGTAGGAGCGCATCCCCATCTTCCATTCCTCCTCGGCGACGATGATCCGGCCGGGGGCGCGCATGATGAACATCAGATCATAGAGCTCCGGGTGCTCGAAGCCGAACATCACGTAGAGCTCGCCGTGCTTTCTGAGCCGGAGCATCGGGTCGGCGATCTCCCTGGCGGCCGACTGCGCCTGGTAGAGGCGCTCGAAGGCGATCGTGTGAAGGGCGAAGAGGATCTCGTCCCGATCGCGGAAGTAGAGGTAGATCGTCGCCGGGCTGTATTCGATCCGCTCGGCGATCTTCCGGATGGTGACGCTCTCGTACCCTTCCTCGACGAAGAGGCGCATGGACGCGTCGAGGATCAGCTCACGCATCTGTTGTCTCTCCCGCTCTTTCCGCTCCGAGATTCCCATCGATCACATCCGCCTTGATGAACAGCGTTCAGTAAGTGAACGCAATTTATAGCAGGCTGAATGGAAGATCCAAACGGGAACGCGAGCGATGCTCTTTTTTGCCGACGGCAATAGGCCGTGGCGATACGAGATGTCTCAATCCGGAGCCGGCGCGAGGGCTGGACGCATCGATGTGGCGGGCATATCGAAGACCGATGGGTCCGAGTTTCACACGAGATGAGGTGATCGCGCATCGAGCGATGAGATTTCGAACGGACGCCCGGAGCATGGCTTCGTTGTGGGTGACGAGATCATGACTTCAGCGGGCTCGCGGAGGCGATGAGAGGCGGTGCCTGGGAGGCGGTGCGCGGAAGGCGGTGCGCGGAAGGCGGTGCGCGGAAGGCGGTGCGCGGAAGGCGGTGCGCGGAAGGCGGTGCGCGGAAGGCGGTGCGCGGAAGCTCGACGGGATGTGCCGGCGCCAGCGAGTGCCGATCCCCGAGCGAAGCAGGTGGTACCGAGCGGAGCGCCGTGATGGAATATGACGGACGCCCTCCTCACCGGCATGCGCGAGGCTCTACGTCGGATGGCGAGCTATGGATGACAGCCACCAGGATGCGGGCCGAAGCCCACGAAATGTGCAATAACGGCAACGGGTCGAGTGCGCATCCCGCGCTCCCGACCCGTCGCACTCTCTCCGGATGATCCGCCTCACATGGCAGCTTCCCGCGCTATCCCTTCTTCTGGCAGAGCTCCACCAGCACCCCGTTGAAGCTCGACGGATGCACGAAGGCGATCAGCATCTCGTGCGCTCCCTCCTTCGGCCGCTCGTCGATCAGCCGCACCCCGGACTCCTTCAGCCGCGCCAGCTCCGCCTCGATATCCTCCACCTCGAACGCGATGTGATGGATCCCCTCGCCACGCTTCTCGATGAACTTCGCGATCGGGGAATCGTCCCGCGTGGCCGCCGTCAGCTCCACCACCGCGTCCCCCACCGGATAGGATGCCACGTCCACTCCCTGCTCCTGGACCTCCTCGCGGTGCGGATGGTCGTTGCCGAACAGGGCGCCGTACTTCGAGACCGCCTCGGTCAGCGACCGGACGGCGATGCCGATATGTGATACTTTCATCTCTCCGTTCTCCAGGATGAATCCGGCGTCCCGCTCGATTCGCGGGCACGAGCGCCGGGCACGAAATGTCAGGCGCTCGTCTCGGCGCGACGGGCGAACTCCCCGTCCACCTCGGCAAGCTGATCGAGCGTATTGATTCCCTGCACCTCCCAGTAATCGCCGGAGGTGAACACGTTCACGCGACGTCCGGCGTGCTTGAGCCAGCCGATCACGTCGGTCAGATAGTACTCGTTCTGGGCGTTCCGGTTCTCGAGCCGCGAGAGCCCTTCCAGCAGGTCGGGCGCGTTGAAGGTGTAGATGCCGGAGTTCACCTCCCGGATCTTCCGCTCCTCGTCGGTGGCGTCCTTCTCCTCGACGATCCGCTCCACCGAGCCGTCGGCGCCGCGGATGATCCGGCCGGAGCCGAAGGGGTCCGGCGGCTCCACCGACAGGACGGTGCCGGCGGCGTGGCTGGCCGCGTGCGAGGCGGCAAGCTGGCGCGAGGTTTCGGCACTGAGCATCGGCACGTCGCCGGAGAGGATCATCACATCCCCCTGGAATCCCTCCAGCAGCGGCGCGGCCTGCATCACGGCGTGGCCGGTGCCGAGCTGCTCCAGCTGCTCGACGAACTCCACCCGGTCGCCGAAGGCGCCGCTCAGGTAGGAGCGCACCGACTCCCGGTTGTGGCCGATCACGCAGATCACCCGCGAGGCTCCCGAGCCGAGCGCCCGCTCCACCACGTGGTGGATCATCGGTCGCCCGCCGACCGGGAACATCACCTTGGCCATCTCCGGATTCTTCATCCGTGTTCCCTTCCCCGCGGCCATGATGACCACGACAAGCTCTCTGTCGGTCACGATAGAACTCTCCTGGCTTGTTCGCTGTTGACGCCCGCGCGCCGGTGATCCCGGCCGCCAAAACGACAGAGCCCGGACGATCGGTCGTGCCGTCGCCGGGCTGTTCTCCGTCGCGCTATGTTCCGTATTCCACCACCCCCGATCCGCGTCGAGGCATCGTGCCCCGCGGCGCTCCGGAGCGCTCCGCCTCGCGCCATGCCCGAGGGGACATCTCGCCGGAGGCCTTCCGCGATGCGCCACGGCGGATCGTCGCCGGGGCCGCGCCGAGCGCATCAGCCATGGCTGACGTACTGCTGCCCGGCCAGCTGCTCGTGGCTCTTCGAGACGATCTTGTTCCGCTTGTCGACGTGCACCACGGTCGGCTTATACTTGCGCGCCTCCTCATCGGTCATCGACGCGTAGCTGATGATGATGATCTCGTCGCCGACGGCTCCCTTGCGGGCGGCCGCGCCGTTCAAGCAGATCACGCCGCTTCCCGGCTCGCCCGGAATCAGATAGGTCTCGAAGCGCTCGCCGTTGTTCACGTTGACGATCGCGACCTTCTCGTACTCGAGCAGATCGGCCGCCTCCAACAGCTCGGAGTCCACCGTGAGGCTTCCCTCGTAGTAGAGCTCCGCCTGGGTGACCACCGCGCGGTGAATCTTCGATTTGAACATGAAACGGTTCATCGCTGGCTCGGACTTCGGGAATGGTTGAGAGTACTGGGTCGACCGTCGACCCCGAGTGCCACGACGCACGAAACGGGGGTCGGATTGCACCCGGAGGCGCATACCGACCACAAAGCTACGAGCCGAGTAAAAATTCGCCTACAACCAATTGTTACCGCGTCTTGACCTCCCGCGTGGCGTGGCGTCCCGAAGGCAGCTCGGGCACCCGGTGCGGACAGCCGTCTCAGGCGTGTCCATCGGCCGGCAGCGGCAGGTTGTCGATCAGCCGCGTGCGCCCCACGCGTCCGGCCACGATCGCCAGCGGCGAGGTGCTCCCCTGCGCGGCCGGCTCGAACGTCCCGGCGTCGACGATCTCGGCATAGTCCAGCTCGATCGCCGGCGAGAGGGCGCCGCGGAGCGCCTGACGCGCCTGGTCGAGCGAGCCGCCGCCGGCCACCGCGTCGCGCGCGGCGAAGAGGCCGCGCGAGATCGAGAGCGCCTCGACCCGATCGGCCTCCGAGAGATAGACGTTCCGGGAGGACATCGCCAGCCCTCCCGACTCCCTGACCGTGTCGACCACGACGAGGCGGATGTCGAAGTTCAGATCGGCGATCATCCTCCGGATCACCGCCACCTGCTGCGCGTCCTTCTGGCCGAAGACCGCCACCTGCGGCTGCACGATGTTGAAGAGCTTGGCGACCACGGTGGCCACGCCACGGAAATGATCGGGACGATGCGCCCCCTCGAAGCTCCCGGTAACGCCGCCGACGGTCACGTAGGTCGAGTAGCCGGCCGGATAGATATCGGCGGCCTTCGGCAGGAAGAGGAGATCGCACCCGGCCTCCTCCAGCTTCCGCATGTCCCCCTCGGTGTCGCGCGGGTAGCGGTCCAGATCCTCGGTCGGGGCGAACTGCGTCGGGTTGACGAAGATCGAGGCGACGGCGACATCGGCCTTGGCGCGCGCCTTCTCGACGAGCGCCAGGTGTCCATCGTGGAGATAGCCCATCGTCGGCACGAAGCCGATCGTCTTCCAACTGGCGCGCAGCGACTGCGCGAGTGCCTGCATCTCTGCGATGGTCTCGATGACTTTCATCGGGTGCGTGAGAGAGAATCTGGAAGAGGAGATCGCCGGCCACGTCCTGGCTGGGGCGCGGCCGGCGCGTGAAGTCCGCGCGGGAGCGTGCTCCGCGATCGGCGAGGGCCGCCGCGAAGCCGGATGTGGGCTCGTGTCAGAGGATGCGCTTGCCCATCGCCGAGGCGACGAGCTCGGCGGCGAGCTGGGCGCTGCTGTTCATGTTGTCGAGGATCGGGTTCACCTCGGCCACCTCGAGGGAGCTGAGCGCGCCGCGGGCGGCGATCATCTCCATGATCATGTGCGCCTCGCGGTAGGTGAGCCCGCCGGGGACCGGAGTTCCGACGCCGGAGGCGTAGGTCGGGTCCACCGAGTCGAGATCGAACGAGACGTGGATATGGTCGGCCACCCCCTGGAGGTAGTCGAGGGTCTCGTTGACCACGTTGAAGATGCCGAGCTGGTCGATGTCGGTCATCGTGTAGGCGCGGATCCCCTTCTCGCGGATCAGCTTCCGCTCCCCCTCGTCGACCGAGCGGAGGCCGATCATGACGATGTTGTGGGGATCGAGCTTCTGGAAGGTGCCGCCGATATTCTGCAGCTCCACCGGCCCGACGCCGATGGCGGCGGCCACCGGCATGCCGTGGATATTGCCGGAGGGAGAGGTCGACGGCGTGTTGATATCGGAATGGGCATCGATCCAGATCACGCCGAGGCGCTTCTTGGCCGCGCGGCAGTAGGCCGAAACGCCGGCGACGGTGCCGATGGCCATCGAGTGATCGCCGCCGAGCACCAGGGGGAAGTTCCCCTCGGTGAGCACCCGCTTCACCTTCTTGGCGAGCTTCTCGCAGGCGCTCTGGATCTCGGTCAGATACTTGAGCTTCGGGTTGGAGATCTTCAGCACCTCCGGCATCTTGATCTCGATATCCCCCTCATCGCAGACCTGATAGCCGAGGGCCATCAGCTTCTCGTCGATGTTGGCGATACGCAGAGCCGAGGGCCCCATGTCGACGCCGCGGCGATCGGCGCCGAGGTCCATCGGAAAGCCGATCAGGTTGACGGTCGGCTTGGCCTTGCGGCGGCGCGGGGCGGCCTTCGGAGCCTTCGCGGCGGCCGCGGTCTTGGTAGCTGTGCTGTTCTGAGCCATAACCTCTGATTTGGGGTGAGCCGCCGCGACCGGCCACGATTTCCGGATAGCGCCCGCCGGAACGGACTCCCGGCAACACGGCCTTCCGGCAACGCGGACTCCCCGGAAGCGTGCTCCATGCGGGATCGGATCCCACGCGGGATCGGATCCCACGCGGAAACGGATCCCACGGAGGAGCGATTCCCGGCGGAGCGGCCTGAGACGGGCGTCGCGACTGCCTCCACGTGTGAGCCCACCGCCGCGGGGAACGCGGCCGGAACCGGCTGGCTCCGGGGCCGTGAGCATCAGGCTCCGGCCCGGCGGGAAGGTGCCGGGACCGGTCAGTCCCGGACGACGGCGCTCTTCTGCCCGACCGGAAGGAGCGAGACGAGACGGCCGAGCGTCTCCTTCAGCTCCTTGCGGTGCACGATGAGATCCACGAAGCCGTGCTCGAGCTGGAACTCGGCGCGCTGGAATCCCTCCGGCAGCTTCTTCTTGATCGTCTGCTCGATCACGCGCGGTCCGGCGAATCCGATCAGCGCCTTCGGCTCGGCCAGGGTAACGTCACCCAGCATCGCGAACGAGGCGGTGACGCCGCCGGTGGTCGGATCGGTCAGCAGGACGATATAGGGGATGCGATCCTCGGCCAGGAGCGCCAGGCGGCTGGAGGTCTTGGCCATCTGCATCAGCGAGAGGGAGGCCTCCATCATCCGGGCGCCGCCGGAGGCGGTGATCGTCACCAGCGGGATCCGCTCGCGGCGCGCGATGTCCACGGCGCGGCAGAACTTCTCCCCCACCACCGAGCCCATCGACCCGCCGATGAAGCTGAAGTCCATGATCGCCAGGGCCACGCGCTGACCGTTGATCGTGGCCGTGCCGATCCGGATGGCATCGTTCAGGCCGGTGGAGCGCTGCGCCTTGTTCAGGCGGTCCACATACGGCTTCTCGTCGACGAAATGAAGCGGATCGGTCGAGACCAGATCCTGCGCGCTCTCGATGAACGAGCTGGGATCGGCGATGATGTCGATGTATTGCGACGAGCCTATCCGGAAGTGGTGATCGCACTTCGGGCAGGTGTAGAGGTTCTCCTCGAGCGGGCGCTTGTTGATGATCTCGCCGCAGTTGGAGCACTGGGTCCAGAGACCGTCAGGCATCTCGCGCGGCGACTGATCCTCGATGTTCTTCTTCGTTCGGTTGAACCAGGCCATGATATCTCAGCTGATTTCGAAATCGCTCGGGAATCACCCGGCGTTCGCATCTCCTGCGAACCCGCTAATATACAACGGCTCGACTTCCTCCGGCGAACTCGCGCTCCCGGCGGCCAGCAGCTCCCTCCCCATCCGCGCCACCGCCGTGGCGGTGAGCACCTCCGAGTCGTAGGCGATGCAGTCGGAACAGGCCGGCCCGAGCAGGCGCGCTCCCGGTCCGGCGGCGAAGACGTTTTCGTCCAGCAGCGGCGACACCTGCTCGACCGGAATGGTGCGGCTCTCGGTGAGCCGGCGGAAATCGGGCTGGATCTCGTAGAGCGCCGCGTAGAGTCCGAGACGTCCGGCCGGCACCAGCGAGATCACCCGCGAGCGCTTCCCCACCTTCCCCAGATCGCGCTGTCCGTAGGCGATCGCGTCCAGCGTCGGCACCGGCACGATCGGGATGCCGGCGGCCATCGCCACGCCGACGGCAAAGGCCAGGCCGATCCGGATGCCGGTGTAGGAACCGGGGCCGACCGAGACGGCGATCGCCTCGAGCGAGCGCGGCTCGGCGTCGATCATTCTGAGCGCGTCGTTGAAGAGCGTGGCCAGAAGGCGGTCGTGGGCGCGGGGAACATCGACGTGTAGCTCGACGGCCACGCGGTTGCCGTCGAGAAGGGCGACGGCGCAGGTATCGCCGGTCGTTTCGAGTGCTGCGAGCATCGCGGAGAGCTCCGGTTGAGGAGGCGCCACTTGGCGCCGTGGACGCGGGAGCCACGGGAAGGCTCCGTCGCGCGTTGGCCGGATGAGCCGGCGGGCCGGATAATCCGGCGGGGCCGGGGATGGCCCGGGATCAGTCAGGGGGAGGGATGAAAAAAAGCGACGGTCGCCGGAGATCGGATGCGTCCAAGGCAGGGGACACGCTCCGTTCTCCGGCGACCGTCCGAATGCTCAGCCCAGGGGGGAACGAGGAGAGTTTCTCCTCACGCCGTATGTCGCGGTGACGCCGTTGCCGCCTCCGACGAGCTCCAGCTCGCCGTGCCGGATCACCTCGATCTTTCTGCTGTTCTCGTCATCCAGGCTGGTGACGCGCACGTCGTACCTGGCGGCCGGCAGCAGCACGCCGGCGTGCTCGGCCCACTCGATCAGCTTGATCGCGCCGGGATCGGCCAGGAGCTCCTCCAGCCCGATCTCCCGCAGCTCGCTCTGCTGCTCGACGCGGTAGAGATCGACATGGTAGAGGACCACCGGACGCCCGCGGCGATCGACGCCGCTGTACTGGTTGACGATGGTATACGTCGGGCTCGAAACGATCTCCTCCACCTCCAGCCCGTCGCAGATGCCCTTGATGAACTCGGTCTTGCCCGCTCCAAGGTCGCCGTAGAGTGCCACGGTCTCCCCGGGAACCAGACGTTCGGAGAATTCCGTACCCAGCCTGGATGTGTCATCCTCGCTGAGGCTCGTGTAGACTTCGATGTTCATGGTCGTGATCTCTTCGCCATAAACCGGCACTCCCGGGCTCCCCCGTCCGGCGCGTCGGGTCCGAACGGACCACGCGCCCCACGTCGGGGAGCCATCGACGAGGCTCCGGACAGGCTCCGGATGCCGCTCGTCGACGCCAGAGGCTGCCGACCGACCCGCCGCCGAATCACCTCGGCTTCAGGGTCACCACCGGAAGTATCATCTCCTCCATCGAGATACCGCCATGCTGGAAGCTGTCGCGGTAATGATTGAGGTAATAATGATAATCCGTCGGGTAGACGAAGTAGTAATCCTCCTTTGCTATGACATAGTTGATCATCATCCCGCGCCGCGGGAGCTTGTAATCGTCCGGGTTTCGGACGTAAACAGCGTTCTTCTCATCGACCTTCACGTTCCGGCCGTACTTGTAGCGCAGGTTCGTCGAGGTCTCCCGATCCCCCAGCGCCTTGGCTCCCCGCATGCAGCGGATCGAGCCGTGGTCGGTCGTGATCACGATGTGGACGTCCTTGACCTGCGAGAGGGTCCGGAGCATGCCGAAGAGGCTCGAGTGCTCGAACCAGCTCCGGGTCAGGGAGCGGTAGGCCGATTCGTCCGGGGCGATCTCCTTCAGGATCGGATAATCGCTCCGGGAGTGGGCCATCATGTCGACCGCGTTGACGACGACCGCCGTCAACTGCGACTGGGTGTAGCTGACGATCTCCGACTCGATCTTCTTGCCGAAGTCGGTATCGATGATCTTCACGTAGCGGATGCCGCTGCGAAGCGAGATCCGCTTGCGCTGGAGGAGCTTTTCGAGCAGCTCCTTCTCGTACTTGTTCTGCGAGTGGTCGTCGTCCCCGGTCTGCCAGAGATCCGGGTAGTGCGACTCGATCTCCGACGGGAAGAGCCCGGCGAAGATCGCGTTGCGGGCGTAGGGAGTGGCCGTCGGGAGAATGCTGTAGTAATACTCCTTCTGCATCGAGTAGTAGCCGCTGAGCAGCTCCTCGAGCACCAGCCACTGATCCAGCCGCATGCAGTCGACCACGAAGAGGAACACCGGCCCCTTGTCCGCCTTGACCGCCGGGAGCACGTACTCGCTGACGATGTCGGTGCTCAGCAGCGGACGATCCTGCGTGTTCGGGTTGAGCCAGTCCCGGTAGTTCCGCTCGACAAACTTACCGAACTCCGAGTTGGCATCACGCTTCTGATCGGCCAGGGTCTGCTCCAGTCCGAGATCGCGATGCCGGTCGAAGCCGAGCTCCCAGGAGGTGAGCTTTGCGTAGAGGTTGGCCCACTCCTCCCAGTCCATCGGATTCATCAACTGCATCGCCGTCTGGTTGAACTCCTTGATGTAGTCCCGTGAGACGACATCGGCTTCCAGACGCTTCCCTTCGAGGAATTTCTTGCAGGCCAGGAGAATCTGCGTGGGGTTGACCGGCTTGGTCAGATAGTCGGAGATGCGGCGTCCGATCGCCTCCTCCATCACCGACTCGGCCTCGTTCTTGGTGACCATCACCACCGGCACGGTGGCGTCGATCTCCTTGATCTCGGCCAGCGTCTCCAGGCCTCCCATGCCGACCATCGACTCGTCGAGGAAGACCAGATCGAAGCGCTGTTCCCTGACCAGCGCGATCGCGTCCTCACCGTTGGTGACCGTGTCGACGTTGTACCCCTTGGCCTGAAGCAACTTTATATGCGGACGAAGCAGGTCGATCTCGTCATCGACCCAGAGAACCCGCCATGATGCTGCCATGTAGCAATCCTTGTTCTACGACGTTCAGAATATTCCGAGCGTGCCGCCGCCGGACGCCCAATGCCGGAGCGATCGATCGTCGATGCTCCGCGCGGAAGGCTCCGCGCCGGCCCCTCGCCCCTTCGGTCCGCCACCCGACGCTTCAGGCTCCTCGCGCGCGCATCCTCAGGGCGCCGATCCGGCCGACCCCGCGGGAGCGCGTCGAGAGCTCCAAATTAGCGTCACGCGGACCAAATCTCCGCATTCCAGAAAAATCCCCCTCGTATTTGCACGATCCGGCCTCTATATTCGGCCGATCGCCCGGAGGGACGGCGGACGGCCCTCGCCACGCTCCTTCGCTCCCGACACTCCCCTTCATGGACACCTCGTCAGGGCCCTTCTCGTTCGGGCCCCGCCGAGGAGTGACGCCGATCCGGCGCCGCGTGTCCGTTCCGATGCCGGCGTCCGGCTCTCGTGCCGGCCTCCGGCCCTCTTCCGCCTCGATGATCTTTCGCTACAAGGGACGGGCCGTATCGCAATCGACGTTGGATGCCGTGAGATATCTGCCCCGATACATACTGTTGCTCCTGGCGGCGCTCGCCGCCCCCGCCCCCGCGGCCGCCCAGATCGGCACCTCCTGGTGGTACCCGTTCGGCACCCCGGAGGCCAACCGGCGTCTCACCGCCCGCACCGAATCGCAGACCGACAAGGACCTGATCATCAAGTGGAGGACGACGACGCTCAAGAATTCGTCGACGCTCCTCGTCGGCTCCCTCGAGCGCGGACGCCAGCAGCAGGTGGTCGGGATGACCGACAACATCCTGACCATCCTCACCCACCGCGGACTTCCGCAGACCTCTCCGATCCCCTATGCCGGACTTCTCCCGCCGGGAGGGCGCGCGGTACTGACCGGGCTGTTCGATACCACGGGACGCTCCACGGCGATCACCGCGTTTCCGACCTCGATCGGCATCGGCGTGGAGGGGAGCAGCGATATCCAGGATTCCCTCCGCGCCTTTCTGACCGACGGCCGCGGCGCCCCGAGGATCACCCTCTCGGCCGGCATTCCGCGTGACGTGGTCGACAGCGCGCGCAACCGCTGGGCGCGGCTCTACCCGATCACCTCCTATCGTCCTCCCGATCGTCCGGATCAGTCGGCGATCCTGGCCGTCCTGAGCCAGGACCGGTTCCAGACGCGCGGCGTGGCCGCCTCCAACAAGCTGCTCCGCTATCACTTCCGGAGCGACAACCCGAACTCCGGCAGCGCCGTCAGGGAATGGGACTACCCCGCCGCCCCGATGCTCCTGCCCCAGCAGCCGGCGCTCGCGGTGAAGTCCGGCGGCGCCGGCGAGCCGGACACGAACGCGGTGGCCCTCGGCACCGCCGCCTACACCGGACAGAAGGTGTCGGTGCGTCCGTCCGTCGGCGTGGAGACCTGGGCCGATTCGACCTATTCGATCAACCTGCGGATCGACGATCCGACCCGGCCGATCCACCTGGACACGCGGCGCATCCCGCCGCCGCCCGACGCGGGGGAGCTGCCCGACGCGGTGCACAATCACGTGGCGCAGCTCTTCAGGCGAGGAGGCACCAGCCCGACCTACCGGATCATCACCGAGAACCACGACGCGGCCCATCCCGGAACAGCCGGGATCTTCCTGGCCAACGCCGTCGATCCGGACCAGAGCCGCCAGGGGTACTTCGTCGATTCGACGCTGCTGCCGGTCAACGTCGGCTGGTCGGTGCTCACGGCCGATCTCGACGGAAACGCGCCGGCCGGCTACCAGCCGAACAACACGAACGAGGAGATCGTGGCCGCCTGGAGCTCGCTCGACGGATCGGAGCTGCCGACCAGCTGGATCTACGTGCTCGGCACCTCGCTGCTGGCTCCCGGCGACGCGCCGCTGACCATGATCGCCCGGCAGCGGCTGGACGGACGGCTGATGGGGGCGGCCGATCTGGTGGACGATTCCACCAACCGGACCGAGCTGGTGATCGCCAAGGGGGATTCGCTCTACATCCTCCAGCTCAAGGATTATCACGAGCCCGATTTCTACGCGGTTCCCACGCTCGAATCGAAGCCGTTCCGCCTCGTGAAGGGATTCAAGCTCGACGCGCCGATCGTCTCGGTGGCGCTGGCCGATCTGGAGGGAGATCAGGAGAACGATATCGTGGTCTCGACCACCCGGTCGACCTACGCGATCGGCCGCCCCTTCCCCCTCCCCTTCGACGTGATCACCGCCTCGGCGGACGCGATCTGTCAGGGAGATTCGACGACGGTGAAATGGCGGCGCCAGGTCGGCGGCGGCGAGCAGGGAGTGAGCATCGAGCTGAGCGACGGGCAGACCACGATACCGGTCGGCACCCGCCCGGTGACCGCCATCCCGGACTCGCTCCGCTTCGGCACCTCGACAGTCCCCGGGGGCGTCTACCGGATCCTGGTGCGGGACCTGGCCACGCCGTCGGTGGTCGATTCCACGCCCATGCCCCTGGTGATCCGCTCGCACGAGATCGCCGGGACGGCGCTGGCCGACCCGACCAGGGTCTACCGGCTTGGAGACACGGTGACGATCACCGGCACCCCACGCTGCTTCGACGGCGCCGCGCGGCTGCTGCAGGGGAGCGGCTCGCCGCTGGTCTGGACGCCGACGACTGCGGCGATCACGCGCGACGGCTCGACGATCACCGCGCGGGTGCAGCTCCGCTGCCCGAGCGCGCCGAGCTGCGACACCGTCTCCGACCGCTTCCTCTTCTATCGCTTCGCCCCGACCGAGGGCGCGCTCCTCACCGACCCGGTGGCCGTGGAGGTGGAGAACCATGCGCGGACGCTGACGGTGACGCCGGCCGATTCCGGCGCCGCGCGCCGACGGACGGTTTCCTGGAGCCCGGCGGATTTCGACTGCGACCGGCTCCGGATCACCGTGGACGACGGCACGCCGCGCGACACGCTGGTGGCCAACGCCGACGGACGCGTCCAGGTGACGATCCCGGCCGACCGGAGCGGACGCGTGACCATCTGCATCCACTGCGAGGCGGCCAGCGACCTCTACTGCGCCACCGGCCACGGCGAGTTCGTGGTGACCGCGCCGCGCGAGAACTTCGTGTCGCCGAACCCGTTCGACCCGAATCATCCGGGCAACGCGCTCTCCGACGCCGGCGCGTCCATCCGCTACCGGCTGCCGGAGCCCTCGACGGTCACGATCACGATCTACGACCAGTCGCGATCGGTGGTGCGGCGTATCCGCGACGGCATGCTTCAGGAGGCCGGAGCCGGGGAAGCCAGCTGGGACGGCCGGAACTCCCGCGGCGAAATTGTCGCCGACGGAGCGTATATTTGCGTGATTGAAACCAGCTCCCAGGAGCCGATAATTTTGCCAATCCTCGTGCTGAAACGGTGACGTATAGAAGATTGATACGACTGACCATACTTCTGCTGGCATTCTTCGGATCGCTCCGCCTGGAGGCGGGGCAGCAGGCGCATGCATCCGTGCTGATCCAGGAAGAGATCACCCAGCAGACCGACCCGAAGAAGGCTCGCGAAGTGACCGCCAGCGTGGTCCGCTCCGCGGAGAACGAAACCGTGACGTTGAACGCCTCCTTTCCCGACGACGCAAGTCCGGTGAAGGTCTCGCTGTTCAATATTCTCGGCAAGCTGATCGAAGTACATCCGACCTCCTCGGTTCCGAAGGGGGATTATCCGTTTCGCTTTCTGACCAGGGGCCTTCCGAGCGGCCCGTATATCGTGGTGCTGGAGTGCAACGGCCAGCGGATCGTCAACAAGGTGATGGTCTCGCGCTGAGCCGGGGCGCCGTGGTGTTCCGCCCGCACGAGCATCGATATCGCATCGATATGGAGCCGGATTCGTCCGGCTCCGCCATTTCTTACCTCGCACTCGTCCGATGCTCCTGATCCGATCCCGCATGCTCCTCCAGGTCGTCGGCCTGCTGCTGGTCGCGGCGGCCGGAGCCGTGGCGCAGCCGGTCGGAGGCTATGCCGGCGGGCTGCTCCGACGCCCGGCGCCGGCGCGGGAGGTCGGCATGGGGGGAGCGTTCGATCCGTTCCGGGTGGATGCCTCGGCGATCTTCAGCAACGCCGCGGCCCTCTCCGGGCTCGAGGAGCCGAGCGTGACGCTCGGCACCAGCGTGCTCCCGTTCGGCCAGCGGATCGCATTCCTCGGCGCCGGCTACGGCTTCAACGGTATCTCCGGGATCGGCATCAGCGTGCTCCGCTACGGCGTCGACGACATCTCGCGGCGGCCGAGCGACGGACGCGCCGCCGGCACGATGGACTATCAGCAGCTCGCGGTCGCCCTCGGCGGCGGCCTGTCGATCGGGCCCGGCAGCGTGGGGGCCACCGTCCGCTACATCCGGAGCGACGTGATCGGCGTGGAGGCCGGCGCCAGCGGCTACAGCATCGACCTTTCCGGCACCATCGCCTTCCGGAACCGGCTCTTTTTCTCCCTCGCGCTCAACAACATCGCCGGCGAGGTCGGCTCCGCGCTCGAGGAGGGGACGCGTGACCTGATCCCCTGGAACACCAGGCTCGGCGCGCTCTACCTTCACCCGCTGGCCCAGCGGATCGACCGCGCGCGGCCGGACCCGACCGGCATCGAGATGGTCTCACGGGTTCGCCCGACCGCCTACTGGCTGGTGGCCGCGGAGGTCAGAACCTCGCAGCACGATTCCCTCCCAACCTTCGGACTGGCCGGGGAGGTCAAGCCGCTGGAGGAGATCCCGCTGGCGCTCCGGGCCGGACTGAACACGCTCGGCGACATCTCGGGGGGCTTCTCCTACGCGATCAGCACCGAGTACACGCCGGAGCTCCGGCTGGACTACGCGGTGCGCCGTGACTACGAGCTCGGCGACATCACCCATCACGTCACCTTCACTGCTAGGTTTCCCTGAGCCCCCCTCCCCCGCGACCTCATCGCCCGCGACCTCATCGCCCGCGACTTCATCGCCCGGCCATAGCGCCATGGCGCGCGTCGGGTCCGACCGGCCACGATCTTCCCCCGCTTCACGCGTATCACGGACGGCGGCGTCATCGCCGGGCAAGCCCGCGCGAACCGGGGCATTGCCGGCCCCGTGGGAGCAAACTTCCGTATATTTGTCCCTCTTTGCGTGCTCCGGCGGCCGGATGGCGCCGGAGGTCCCCTTTCCGACCTTCCGCTGAGATTCAGCAACGATTCAGATGTCCAAGCCCATCGCTCTGGCCGCCGACCATGGCGGACTCGACTACAAGAACCGGATCGCCGAGATGCTCCGCGCCGAGGGGCGCGAGGTGATCGACTTCGGCACCAGCTCGACCGCATCGACCGACTACCCGGATTACGCCCACGCGGCGGCCGAGGCGGTGGCCACCGGACGGGCCGAGCTCGGCATCCTCGTCTGCGGCTCCGGCATCGGCGTCTCGATCGTGGCCAACAAGTCCGAGGGGGTCCGCGCGGCCAACTGCCTGACGCCTGAGATGGCCCGGCTGGCGCGCGAGCACAATCACGCCAATGTCCTGACGCTCGGCGAGCGGCTGGTGGACTGGGAGACCGCTCGCGGGATCGTCGAGGCGTTCCTGGAGACCCCCGGCTCCCCGGACGAGCGCCATCTTCGCCGCGTCGGCAAGATCCACTCCCTCACCGGGCGCTGATCGCCCGCCGCCGAGCGATCGCCCGTCGATCCGACGGATCGCGGTCGGTTCGTCACGTCAACAGCAGCGCACACTACACGAGATTCAGAGGTTCGATGTACGAGAATCTTCGCAACCAGGACCCGGAGCTCTTCACGGCGGTCGCCGGTGAGCTTCATCGCCAGAACGACAAGATCGAGCTGATCGCCAGCGAGAACTTCACCAGCCGCGCGGTGCTCGAGGCACAGGGCTCGGTGCTGACCAACAAGTACGCCGAGGGCTACCCCGGCCGCCGCTTCTACGGCGGCTGCGAGTGGGTGGACGTGGCCGAGTCGCTGGCGCAGGACCGGGTGAGGAAGCTCTTCGGCGCCGAGTACGCCAACGTGCAGCCGCATTCGGGAAGCTCGGCCAACATGGCCACCTACTTCTCCTTCCTGCAGCACGGCGACACGGTCCTCGGCATGAACCTCGCCCACGGCGGCCACCTGACGCACGGCTCGCCGGTGAACTTCTCCGGCAAGTTCTACAACTTCGTCGCCTACGGCGTCGATCGGGAGACGGGGCGGATCGACTACGACGCCGTGCGGGACATGGCGCGCCAGCACAACCCGAAGATGATCACCGTGGGCGCCTCGGCCTACAGCCGGAACATCGACTACAAGACCTTCGGCGAGATCGCCCGCGAGGTGGGCGCGTTCCTGATGGCCGATATCGCCCATCCGGCCGGCCTGATCGCCAAGGGGCTGCTGGACTCCCCGATCGAGCACTGCCACGTGGTGACCTCCACCACGCACAAGACCCTGCGCGGCCCGCGCGGCGGGATGATCCTCCTCGGCAAGGACTTCGAGAACCCGTTCGGCCTCACCGCGCCGAAGTCCGGGCGGACGAAGATGATGTCGGAGATCATCGATAGCTGGGTGATGCCGGGCATTCAGGGGGGACCGCTGATGCACGTGATCGCCGCCAAGGCGGTGGCCTTCGGCGAGGCGCTCGGCGATGATTTCCGCGCCTACGGCGAGCAGGTGATCCGGAACGCGCAGGCGTTGGCCGCGGCGCTGGCCGAGCGTGGCTACACGATCGTCTCCGGCGGCACCGACAACCACCTGATGCTGGTCGACCTCCGGAACCGGAACATCACCGGCAAGGCGGCCGAGATCGCGCTCGACCACGCCGGCATCACCTGCAACAAGAACGGCGTCCCGTTCGACGACAAGTCGCCGCTGATCACCTCCGGCATCCGCCTGGGAACGCCGGCGATGACCACGCGCGGGCTCCGCGAGCCGCAGATGGCGCAGATCGCGACGTTCATCGACCGCGTGCTGAGCGACATGGACAATACCGGACTCCAGGCGACCGTCCGGGAGGAAGTACGGGAGTTCTGCAACGGCTTCCCGCTCTATACCGAGCTTCTTCGGGAGGTCGGCCCCGGGCCGGAGCTCCCCGCCGAAGCCACGGCCTGAGGCAACGCGGAAGCGCCTCGGCTCGAGAGGCCGGGGCGTGAGTCCGCGAACGATCATGGAGCCCGAAGCAGACGCAGCCCGCGAACGGTCCGCGTGGATCGATCCACCGGGACCGGGTCGGGCGCCGCGGGGGCGGCGCTCCCCGACGTTCTCAGTATCCAACTCATTGGCACGACATGTCATTTCCTCCCGACGACCATGATCTCCCCTCCGGGGGAGATGCCGGCGCATCGAGGGAGCCTCGCCGCCCGGAGGGGGAGCCGATGCGCTCCGAGGCTCCGGAATACGATCATCTCGGCGAGCCGGATACCGCTTCCCAGCCGGAGCGCTGGAGTCCTCCCCGGCCGGCGCCGGAGGGGAGCATCGAGCGTCGCGACGAGACCGATCCGTCGGAGTTCGTCTTCGACGACGAGGAGGGGAACGGCGGCGAGATGGGCTTCTTCGATCATCTCGAGGAGCTCCGCTCCCGGATCATCAAGTCGCTGGTGGCCTTGATCATCACGTCGTCGATCTGCGCGTTCTATCTGGACCAGCTGATCGAGAACGTGCTGCTCGGGCCGGCCCACCGGATGACCCCTCCGCTGGTGCTCAGGAACTTCGAGCCGATGGGACAGATCACGCTCGCCCTCCAGGTGGTGCTGATCTGCGGACTGATCCTCGCCATTCCGTTCATCCTCTGGCAGTTCTGGCAGTTCGTCCGCCCCGGCCTCTACAAGGTCGAGCGGCGGATGGCCCTCTACGTGGGGCTGGCCACGATCGTCTGCTTCCTCACCGGCGTGGTCTTCGCCTATTTCGTGCTGGTGCCAACCTCGCTGCAGGTGACCACCCAGGTGGCCTTCCACGGAATCGAGAACGCCATCGGCGTCTCCTCCTACTTCAGCATGGTGCTGGGGCTGATCCTGGTCTGCGGCGTGGTCTTCGAAATGCCGATGCTCAGCTACGCGCTGGCGCGCTTCGGCCTGGTGACCTCCAAGTTCCTCCGGACCTATCGCCGCCACGCGGCGGTGGTGATCCTGATCGCGGCCGCGGTGATCACGCCGACGGCCGACCCGGTCAACCAGCTGCTGCTGGCGGTTCCGCTCTACGCGCTCTACGAGATCAGCATCCTCGTGGCCAAAACGGCCGGACGTCAGCACGCCGAATCGCTCCGCCAGGCCAACGCCGAGCAGTAACGCCGGACGGTGACGGCTGGCCGTGACGGCGGGCCGAGCTCCTGGCCATGGCGCCGGGCGGCGCCGCTCCTTCGTATCTCCGTTGCCCGCGCCGGGAGCAGCGCGACCCGTTTTCTCTCTCTCCCGGCGCCCCGAGGGCCGGCGGACACGCGCCGCTCCCTCCTCGAAACCGACCCTTTACCTATGGATCTTTCTACGATCTCGCGACCGATCGACCCCCATCTCAAGGAGTTCCGGCGCTTCTTCCGCGGCTCGATGCAGTCGAAGATTCTGCTGCTCGACACGGTGGTCCGCTACATTCTCCGCCAGAAGGGGAAGCAGGTTCGCCCGATCCTCGTGCTCCTGGCGGCCGAGGTGGCCGGCGGGGTTTCCCAGCGCTCCTACGTGGCCGCCACGATGGTGGAGCTGCTCCACACCGCGACCCTCGTTCACGACGACGTGGTCGACGAGGCGGACGAGCGGCGCGGCTTCCCCTCGATCAACGCCGTCTGGAAGAACAAGGTGGCGGTGCTCGTCGGCGATTACCTCCTCTCGCGCGGCCTGCTGGTGGCGATCGAGCATGACGAGTTCGAGTTCCTGAAGCTCACCTCCGACGCCGTCCGACGGATGAGCGAGGGGGAGCTGCTGCAGATCCAGAAGTCGCGGAAGCTCGATATCCGGGAGGAGGAGTACTTCCGGATCATCTCCGACAAGACCGCGTCGCTGATCGCCACCTGCTGCGCGCTCGGGGCCACCAGCGCCACGAACGATCTGGAGGCGCGCCAGGCGCTGAAGACCTACGGCGAGATGGTCGGCATCGCCTTCCAGATCCGGGACGACATCTTCGACTACGTTTCCTCCGGCGACGTCATCGGCAAGCCGACCGGCAACGATCTGAAGGAGAAGAAGCTGACGCTGCCGCTGATCCACTCGATCAACAACGCGCCGCGCCGGGAGTCGAAGCGGATTCTCGGGCTGATCAAGAAGGGGGAGGAATCCGAGGAGCGGTCGCGCGCGGTGCGCGAGTTCGTGACGCAGTATGGCGGGCTGGTCTACGCCGAGAAGACGGCGGTGGAGTATTGCGCCCGCGCGCGCGAGGCGATTGCCCCCTTCCCGGACGGCCCGGCCAAGCGCTCCCTGCTGACCTTCGTGGAGTTCGCCCTGAAGCGGAACGCGTAAGCCGAGCGGGCGCCGGCGGCCGGCAGCGGCCACGCGCCGGATAAACCTTGCCCGATGTGCGTCGTCTGCCGTAACGTTCCCCTTCTTTCCGTACAACGCTCTCAAGTTGAGATAATCCCCATGAGACGATTTCAGCCGATTGCCGCGGCGCTCTTCCTCCTCGGCGCCCCTCTTGCCGCGCAGGTCTCCACGACCATCCCGGCCCCGGCCACGAACGCCCCGCGCGTTACCGATCCGTCGCTGACGCAGCGCTGGACCGGCACCTTCGGCGAAAGCTTCTCCTTCCCCGCCGAGGTGAAGTACAACGCGCTCGGCTCCGAGGTGAAGCAGGCGGAGCAGACCGAACGGGTGAACTTCATCATCCCGGGTGGCAACGGCTCGATCAAGGTGCAGTACTTCACCGAGAAGCGGATGGTGCCGAAAGGGTTCGGCATGCTCGACAGCATGCGCTTCGCCGACGTCGACTCGGCCGGCCGGAACGGCATGATCCATCGCCGCACCTACATCCTCCGCGATTTCGCCGTGCAGATCGATATCCTCCTCACCGACAAGGGAGAGCAGGCGTACGGCGGCCGCGTCCACGCGATCTTCGACAGCTTCGATCCGAAGGCCGGCAGCCCGACCGATCTGGAGGCTTGGCGCTACGGCCGCGACCCGCGCCAGTTCGAGCACGGCAAGACCCCGAACGAGATCCGCGAGGGGAAGTAACCCTCCCCGCGCCGCATCGCTCCATGCCGCTTCGCTCCGCGACCAAACGCGCGACGCCCGGCTCCCCCATCGGGAGGCCGGGCGTCGTCATGTTCGGGATGTCCTGAATCTCGCGCGAGCCGGAAAGCAGGGCTCAGCGGGCCGCGGCCTCCTCGGTGCGGTAGTAGGCGAGCGTCTCCTCCAGCCCACGGCGCAGATCGACCTCCGGAGTCCATCCGAGCTCCCGGTTGGCGCGCTCGAAGCTGCAGACCGAGCGGAGCTGCTCCCCCGGCTTGGCCGGCGCGTGCCGCTCCTCGAAGGTGCCGCCGAGCATGTCGTTCAGGATGTGGAAGAGTCCGTTGACCGTGGTCTCGGTCGCCGTGCAGAGATTGAAGGTGTTCGAGCCCTTCGTCTCCAGGTAGTCGAGCGCGAGCATGTGGGCGCGCACCAGGTCGCCGACGTAGACGTAATCGCGGGTCTGCTCGCCGTCGCCGTTGATCACCGGCTGCTCGCCGCGGAACATCCGGTCGCAGAAGATCGCGATCACCCCCGCCTCGCCGTGCGGGTTCTGACGCGGGCCGAAGACGTTCGTGTAGCGGAAGATCACCGACTCCAGGCCGTGCACCTTCCGGTAGTAGCCGAGATACTTCTCCACCGAGAGCTTCGTGACGCCGTAGGGGGACATCGGGTTGGTCGGGTGCGCCTCGTCCGCGGGAAAATACTCCTGCTCGCCGTAGACCGCTCCGCCGGTGGAGGCGAAGACGAACCGGCGCACGCTGGTGGCCAGGCAGGCCTGGAGCAGGTTGAGCGTGCCGATGATGTTCTGCGCCGCGTCGAACTGCGGATCGGCCACCGAGACCCGAACGTCGAGCTGGGCGGCGTGATGGTTCACCAGATCGAAGGAGTTCTCGGCGAAGATCCGGTCCACCTCCGCCTTGTCGCGGATGTCGCAGCGATAGACGACCGCGCGGGGATTGATGTTCACCTCACGTCCGGTGGTGAAATTGTCGAGGATCACCACTTCGTGGCCGGCGCCGATATAGGCGTCGACGATGTGGGAGGCGATGAATCCGGCGCCGCCGGTGACGAGGATCTTCATGGTCTGCACCCGATGATGTCACGATGAGCGGCCGGCGCCGGAGCTCTCCGGAACGCGCGATGCCGCGATGAAGAATACGATGTCGATACGCCCGGCCGGACTCAGCTCCGGGCCGCCGCCGCTCCCCGCTCCACTCCCTTCCGTCCGATGTCGTGACGGAAGAAGGATCCCTCGAAGGAGATCATCTCGGCCGCCCGATAGGCCTGCTCGATGGTCGCTGAGAGATCTTCCGCGGAGCTCATGGCGGTAACGCCGAGCACGCGGCCGCCGTCGGTCACGAGCGCGTCGCCGGCCATTCTGGTCCCGGCCTGGAACACCACGACGTCCGGCAGCCTGCCCGCCTCGTCGACGCCGGAGATCACCTTCCCCTTCGGGTAGGAGCCGGGGTAACCTTCGGAGGCGATCACCACGCAGACGGCCGAGCCGCGCGGGGCGGTCTCACCGGCCGGATCGATGGCGCCGGTGGCGGCGGCCAGAAAGAGCTCCACCAGATCCCCATCGTACAGGGGAAGCACGACCTGGGTCTCGGGATCGCCGAAGCGGCTGTTGAACTCCACCACGCGCACCCGCTCCCCCTCGATCATCAGCCCCACGTAGAGGCAGCCCACGTAGCGCTCGCCGTCGGCGATCATGCCGCGCAGCGTCGGCTCGACCACCTCGCGGCGGACTTTCTCGAGCACGTCCGGGGTCACGACCGGCGCCGGAGCGTAGGCTCCCATGCCGCCGGTGTTCGGGCCGGTATCTCCATCCCCCACCCGCTTGTGATCCTGCGACGGGGCCAGGAGCACGTAGCGCTCGCCGTCGCAGATGGCGAAGACGGAGGCCTCCTCGCCGGCCATGAACTCCTCGACCACCATCTGCTCGCCGGCCGCGCCGAAGGCGCTCCCGCTCAGCATCGATTCCGCGGCTTCCAGCGCCTCGTCGGTCGTGGTGGCGATCACCACCCCCTTGCCGGCGGCCAGGCCGCTCGCCTTGAGCACGACCGGAAGCGTGTGTCCGGCCAGATACGCGCGGGCCTCGTCCAGCCGGGCGGACTGGAACGTCCGCGACGCGGCGGTCGGGATGCCGTGGCGCTCCATGAACTCCTTCGCGAACGCCTTGTCCCACTCGAGCCGCGCCGCCGCGCGATCCGGACCGAAGGTCGGGATACCGGCCTGGCGGAGCGCGTCGGCCACGCCGGCGGCCAGCGGGGCCTCAGGGCCCACCACGACCAGATCGGCGCCGACCTCACGCGCCAGCGCGACCACCGCGGCCGGATCCTCGGCCGAGACCGGGCGAAGCTCGCCGCAGGAGGCCATGCCGGGGTTGCCGGGGGCGCAGACGAGGCGTCCGAGCCTCGGGGAGCGGCGCATTCCCCAGGCAAGGGCATGCTCGCGTCCGCCGGAGCCGAGAAGGAGCACGGTCAACGTGCCGTCCGTGGATGCCGCCGCGGCGCGGTCGGCATCGGAAGAATACGATCGGGTCATGAACGGTGAGGATCAGAAAATCTTCATGGAGTAGGCGAGCACGCGGGCCAGCCGCTCGGCCAGCCGGCGCTGGTCGTATTCGCGGGCCAGACGTGGGTCTCCCTTGGGAAGCTCTCCGGCGCGCCACTGCTGGTAGCGCTCGTAGATCGCGTCGGCGATAGCGCCGGGGTCGGAGGCGTCGATCGTGTCGGCGGCGCGGTACGGGGTGAGCATCTGCCGGATGATGCCGTCCGGAACGATCGCCAGGATCGGCCGGCCGGTGGCGATGTACTGGTAGAGGGAATCGGGCACCAGCGCGGGATCACCCGCCTGAAGCCAGAGCAGATCGCTGGACAGAAGATGCCGCGCAATCTCGTGGTGCTCCACGTGTCCCGGCGTCACCAGCGCCGAGGAGACGCCGAGCGTCACCGCCAGCTTCCGGTGCGCCTCCTGGATCGGGCCGACGAAGAGCGCCTCGATCTCGTCGCGCACCTCCGGGTGCCGGGCGAAGATCGTGGCAAGCGCCTGGAAGAAGGGCTTCGGCGAGCTCAGCGGATCGAACATGCCGGCGTGGGTGATCCGCATCTTCCGCGAGCGCTGCTGCGTCAGGCGCGAGGCCACGTGAAAATCCTGCGGATCGTAGCCGGTCGGGATGATATGCACGCTCTCGTGGGTCAGGAACGTATAGCGCGCGATCAGCTTCTCCTTGATCTTCCGGTTAGCCACCACCACGCTCTCGGCGCTCTTGAGCACCTCCTCCTCCATCCGCGCGGAGATCCCCTTGTGGAACGGCGTGAGAAAGTGCGCGTCCCGCCCGTCGAGCCAGGGCTCGCGATAGTCGAGCACCAGCGGGATGCCGAGCTTCTGCTGGATATCGCGCGCCACCACGAAATCGGTGAAGGGGGGCGCCGTGGCGAAGATCGCGTCGAAGCCCTCCTGCGCGGCCACGTCGAGCGCGCGCTTCACCGCGTGCCGCCGCCACCCGATCTTCCCGTCCGGCTGCAGCACCGTGCTGGTGACCCTGTTGACGAGCTTCCGCATCGCGTCCGACGGCGGCTTGATCTGTCCCCGCTTGCGGAGCAGACGGAGCAGATCCATCGCCTTGGTCCGCTCTATCACCACCCCGGCCTCGAAGACCTCCTCGAGAAGGGAATAGTCGAAGGCATAGTAGCCGATCTCGCCGACCGTCAGCACCGTCGGCTCCCATCCCTGCTGCGGCAGGTACTTGGTGAACTTCGCGATCCGGACCACCCGATCCAGCCCGAGGGGCGGGTAGTAGTAGGAGACCACCAGCAGCCGTCGGCGATGCCCTCCTCCCGCGCGTTCGGAACCGGCGGCGGCGGGCAGATCCCACTCCTCGTCGGAGACCGGGGAAGCCGCGTCGCCCTGATCTGTCGGGCGCGTGGATGTCGCGCCGGATACGGCTCGCGACGGGGCGGGTGCCTCGCGATCCTCGGCGCGCGCAACATCGGGGCGCGACGCATCGCCGCGTGGCGCGTCCGGCTCGTCGGAAGCGGGACGTGGCGCCCGCGCCTTCTCACCTTCCGACGTGGGGGCGGAGAAGGAAGCGCGCGGCGCCTCCTCCGGAGTCTCCCCCTCGAGATCGTCGAAGCTCAGCTTCCGCCCGCGCGGTTCATTATCGTGCTCGTCGCCGTTGGCCGTCATTCGTTCAGCGTACTTGAATCATGCTCCGTCGGCGGGTGCCCCGGCCGCGCCATGCGCTCCGGCGGAACTCCCCGCGACGGCGTTCATCAGAGGATGATCAGCTCCTTCGGAGCCTTGGTCAGGACGGTGCAGCCATCGGCGGTGATGGCCACGTCATCCTCGATGCGGACGCCGCAGCGTCCCGGCAGATAGATGCCCGGCTCGATCGTCACGACCATGTTCTCGCGGAGGATCTGACCGGCACCGCGCCAGGAGACACCCGGTCCCTCATGCACCTCGATACCAAGACCGTGCCCGGTGGAGTGGCCGAACTCGGCGCCGTAGCCGGCGGCCGTGATCTCGTCGCGACAGACATCGTCCAGATCCTTGCCGCTCATGCCGGCGCGCGCGGCGCGAACGCCCTTGACCTGCGCGCGGAGCACGATCTCGTAAATCTTGCGCGCCTCCTCGCTCGGCGTGCCGATGGCGAAGGTGCGGGTCATGTCGCTGTTGAGGCCGCCGTAGCTGAAGCCGAAATCGAGCGTCACCAGCTCCCCCTTCTTCAGCTTCTTGGCGCTGGCGCGGCCGTGCGGCAGCGCGCCTCGGGGACCGGAGGCGACGATGATGTCGAAGGCATCCCCCTCGGCGCCGTGAAGGCGTCCGCGGTAGCTGATCTCGGCGGCCAGCTCGCTTTCGCGCATCCCCGGCTTGGCGATCTCCAGTATCTCCTTGTAGACCTTGCCGGCAATCGCGGCCGCCTTCCGGATCGCGGCGATCTCCTCCGGCGTCTTGGTCATCACCAGCTCGGAAACGAGCGCGCCGGTCTTCTCCAGCTTCACCCGCTTGAGCTTCTTCTTCATGTCGTCCAGCGCGGCGACCGTGACGTAGGTCTCCTGAAATCCGATGCTCATCCCCGGCTCGACCAGCTTCTCATCGACCATGTGGGCGGTGGCGGAGGTGACCACGGCCGCCTCGATCCCGGGCAGAAGCTGCTCGGCCATCTGCTCGCGGTAGCGGAAATCCGAGAGCATCACCGACCGCTTCCGGCCGACGAAGAGAACGCCGGCGCTTCCGGCGAATCCGGTGAGGTACTGGATGTGGGGAAGGTGGCTGACGATGATGCCGTCGAGCGAGAGCTGCTTCAGCCCGGCGCGGAGTCGTTCAATGCGGTTGTTCATCTACGGTATTCCGTTTCGTATTGGTGCGATCCGCTCCGGCCCCGGCCGGCGTGCGGGAGTCGGCGCCGGACTTCCCCGAGCCGCGCGCCACCGACGCGAAGATCTCCGCCAGACGTCCGGTCAGCGACCGGCGGTCGTAGCGCCCCACCCGCTCCGGATCGGCCACCGGGAGCGCGCCGGCGAGCTTCAGCTCCGCCAGTCGCGTCAGCGCGGCCACCAGCCCCGGACCATCCTCCGGCTCCACGATCGTCGCGTGATCGAACGTGGAGAGCATGTCGCGTATCTCATTCTTCGGCAGTATCGCCAGGATCGGCTTCCGGCTGCCGAGATATTCGAACGCCTTCCCCGGCGACACCGTCTCGTGGCCGGCCGCGCGGGCGCCGATGTTGAACCAGGCGATGTCCGAGGCCATCAGCCAGGCGATCGCCTCATCGTGTCCGACGTAGCCGCAGTAGACGAACCGGTCGCCGACGCCGAGCTCCACGGCGCTCTGCCGGTACTCCTCCTGCACGTAGCCGACCATGTAGAACCGGAGCTTCCCGTAGAGCTCGGGACGCGTCCGTTTCAGCTCGGCGAGCGCCTGGTAGAGGGGCTTCGGGTCGCGATCCTCGTAGAACAGCCCGGTGTAGACGAAGCTCACCTCGGCCGGATCGACATTCACCGCCGGGCGCGCCGCCGAGGGGGCGAAGTCGGCGGCGTCGAATCCCTGGGAGATCACGTGCGTCCGCTGGCCGGCTCCCGAGGCTCCATGACGACGGGCGAGGATCCCCTTGACGTGCTCGTTGGTGGTGACGATGGCGTCGGCCGCCTCCACCACCTCCTTTTCGAGCGCCAGATGCCGGCGCTTGTGCCACGGGGTCCAGTAGAGATTGTAGGGATACTCGATCCAGGCATCGCGGAAATCGATCACCAGCGGCAGGCCGTGGCTCCGCTTGATGTCGGCGCCGACCAGGTGATCGGTGAAGGGGGGCGCCGTGGCGTAGACCAGATCGAACTCCGACAGATCGCGTCCGGCCAGGAAGGAGCTGACCTCCTTGCGCCAGCCGATCTTGTTGTCCGGGATGAACAGGAGCTGGCTGAGCCGGTTGAGGGCGCGCCGGAGCCGCTCGTTGCTGAGCGAGATGGTCCTGCGCTCCTTCATCACCTTGTAGACGCCGGAGGGATCGGTCCTCCAGATCTCGACCGGCTTCCCCTTCAGCTCCTCCAGGAAGGAATCGTCGAAGGCGAAGTAGGCATGCGGCGCCACCGTCACCACGGTCGGCTCCCAGCCGAACTCCGGCAGGTACTTCACGAACTTGAGGGTTCGCTGGATACCGCTGAGCGCCATCGGCGGGAAATAGTACGCGATGATCAGAACCTTGCGCATCACACCTCGACAGGGGCCGCAACGGGACGGCGGGAGGGGGTCACGAGCCGTTGGGGGCTCAGAAGTAATTCGGCGATTCCTTGGTGATCGTCACATCGTGCGGATGGGACTCGCGGAAGCCGGCGGAGGTCATCTTCACGAAGCGTGTGTTGTGCTTCATCTCCTCGATCGTGCGGCAGCCGCAGTAGCCCATCGCGGCGCGGAGACCGCCGGTCATCTGGTAGATCGTGTCGGCCAGCGGTCCCTTCGACGGGACGCGTCCCTCGATCCCTTCCGGAACGAGCTTCGGGATCTCGTCCTCGACATCCTGGAAGTAGCGATCGGCCGAGCCCTGGACCATGGCGCCGAGCGAGCCCATGCCGCGGTAGACCTTGTAGGAGCGTCCCTCCAGGAGAATCTTCTCCCCCGGCGCCTCGTCCATGCCGGCGAAGAGTCCGCCGATCATCACCGAGTCGGCGCCGGCGGCGATCGCCTTGGCGATGTCGCCGGTCTGCTTGATGCCGCCGTCGGCGATCACCGGCACGCCGGCCGGGATGGCCACGCCGGCCACGTTCATCACCGCGGTCAGCTGCGGCACGCCGACGCCGGCGACCACGCGGGTGGTGCAGATGGAGCCGGGGCCGATGCCGACCTTCAGGCCGTCGGCCCCCGCCTCGATCAGCGCCTGGGCCGCCTCGGCCGTGGCGATGTTGCCGGCGATCACCTGCAGATCCGGGAAGCGCTCCTTCACCGCGCGGACCATCTCGATCACGCGGATCGAGTGTCCGTGCGCCGTGTCGACGATCACCACGTCCACTCCTCCCTTCACCAGCGCGTCGACCCGGTCGATCGTGTCCGGGGTAACGCCGACGGCGGCGCCGACGCGCAGGCGTCCGCGCTCATCCTTGCAGGCGTTCGGGTGCTTCCGCTTCTTTCTGATATCCTTGAAGGTGATCAGCCCGCGGAGGCGTCCCTCCTCGTCGACCACCGGCAGCTTCTCGATCCGGTGCTCCTGGAGGATCGACTCGGCCGCCTCGAGCGTGGTGCCGAGCGGCGCGGTGATCAGGTTCTCCTTGGTCATCACCTCGCGCACCGGCTGCTCGAGCTCCGGCTTGAAGCGGAGATCGCGGTTGGTGATGATGCCGACCAGCTTGCCGTCGCCGGAAACGACCGGGACGCCGCTGATCGAATAGGTCTTCATCAGCCTGAGCGCGTCGGCGATCGTGTCGTCGGGGCCGAGGGTGATCGGGTCGAAGATCATGCCGCTCTCGGAGCGCTTCACCCGCTGCACCTGTTCGGCCTGGCGCTCGACCGACATGTTCTTGTGGATGATGCCGATGCCCCCCTCGCGGGCCAGCGCGATGGCCATCTCCGCCTCGGTGACCGTGTCCATGGCCGCCGACAGGAGCGGGACGTTGAGGGTGAGCTTCCGGGTCAGACGGGTGGCCAGCTCGGCCTCGCGCGGCAGAATCGGACTGTAGTTCGGGACGAGCAGAACGTCATCGTAGGTAAGGCCTTCACCGATGATCTTGTCGAGGCTCATAACGGCACGCGTGAACAATGGAGAGGAGAAGAGGAGCGGCTTGGAGCCAGCGCGTCAGGTATAAGCTGCAAATTTACCCCTCCGGCGGGGGACACGCAAGGCGACGGCCCCGGCGGACTCGCGACGAATCGTGCCACGCCCTCTTCCAACGGCTCCCGCGCGGAGATCGAAAGACCGCCGGAAGACCGCCGGAAGACCGCCGTGAGCGCGCCGTGAGCGCGTCGGAACCGCCGGCGCGGGGCATCCCTCCGGTGCCGTCGGGGGCGCGAGGTGGGGCATCCGGGGCGCCCGAGGTGGATTAGAATCGATCTGTAACGATCAATCATTCCGGGGAGGGCGCTGCTTCCTCCCGTTCTTCGTACTTTTGCATCCGGCGTCGACCGGACGCGAATCCTCTCTCTCGTACTAACGACACTTCATGGATACAGCATCTGTGCACGGCCAGGCGGTCGAAGAGATCGCCGGACCGATCCTCTTCTCCGCCGAGGAGCTCGAAAAGGTTGCCCGGCTGAAGTCTCTCTACCCCAATCCGAAGTCGGCGATCATGCCGGTGCTCTGGATGGCGCAGAAAAAGTGGGGATGGCTCTCGCCGAACGTGATGAAGTATGTCGGGGAAGTGATGGAGCTCCCCTACGCCCACGTCTATGGCGTGGCGACCTTCTACACGATGTACTTCAAGAAGCCGATGGGACGCTTCCACGTCCAGGTCTGCACCAACGTCAGCTGCATGCTCCGCGGCGGCGAGGCGATCTATCGGCACGTCTCCGACCGCTACGGCATCGGACACAACGAGCGCACGGCCGACGGCAAGTTCTCGCTGGAGGAGGTCGAGTGCATGGGAGCCTGCGGCGGAGCGCCGATGGTGGCCGTCAACGAGGATTACTACGAGAATATCTCGATCGAATCGCTCGACCAGCTTCTGGACAGCCTGGGCTGAGAGGTGGCGTGGGGTGGTCGCGTCGGAGGGCGTTTTCGCGCCCTGGGCCCGGAAACGGGGCTTGCCGGGCATCGTCCGGCAGCGCGACGGGGCTTGCATCTGATCGGGCCGAGCCGTTTTTTCCCGCCGGATCTCCGGCAGGCATGAAACATCTCTACCGCTCGTCAGTCTAAGCGGTAAAGGGTCGATAACAGGAGCCCTCTGTAGCGATCGTAAAGCCAATTTCGGACCAGTATACACGAAGAGATAGATCATGGGCAGCTTTTCTACTACTCGACGCACGTTTCTGCGCAGCGCGCTCAGCCTGGTGGTGATCTCGACGGCCACGCCGGGAGCCGTGCTCGGGCGTATCATCCCGACGCTGCACCGCAATTCGGCCGGCCAGACGGTGGCCAAGTACAAGATCAAGGTGAGCGACTTCGGGGAGCTCGGCTCGGTCGGCGGCTCGGTGAAGCTGGACAACCCGCGCGAATGGCGCCTGAACCCGGATCACGTCACCTTCTACGACGGCGTTACCGCCTACCCGATCGCGGTGACCAGGGTGGCGATGTCCGGCAACGACGCGTTCAAGGCGGTCTCGACCTACTGCACGCACGGCGCCGGCTATCAGCTGCTCGATTTCGATGCCTCGCGCGGCATGTTCATCTGCCCGCATCAGCAGTCGGCCTTCCGCGCGGACGGCACCCATATCGATCCGTCGGATCCCTCGGCGCCGAGCCATGATGCCCCCCGCGGCATCGGCAACCTCCGGACGTTCTCGACCGAGTTCGACGGGACCTATCTGACGATCAACGACGTGGCCCCGGTGAGCACCCTCGCGGTGCGCGACCGCGGCAGCGACGAGACGCCGGACAAGCTCTTCCTCGATCAGAATTACCCGAATCCGTTCAATCCCTCCACGATGATCCGCTACGGATTGCCGTCGGACACGAAGGTCCGGATCACGATCCACACGCTGCTCGGCAACCAGATCAAGACCCTGGTCGATCAGCAGCAGGATGCCGGCGTCTACTACATCGATTTCTCCGGCCTGGACCTCCCCTCGGGAGCCTACTTCTACCGGATGCAGACGCCGCTCGGCACCCTCACCCGCCGGATGGTGATCTCGAAGTAATCCGGCCCGGTCCGCGATGGCCGGTTCCCGACCGAACGCTCCCGCATGAATGTCGACGGGGCGACCCTCCAGATGGAGAGTCGCCCCGTTTCCGTTTCATCGATGTCGCGGCGCCCGTCGATACGGGGAGCCACGTTGAAGGGCCGGCCTCAGACGGCCGGCGCCTCCTCCTTCTTCTCCTGCCAGCTCTTCCAGTACTCGGCGAACTCCACCGCCTCCGCCTCGGGCGAGAGGAAGAGGGCGTTGCGGGCGTCGAGCATCACCGCCACCTCGTCGGTACGGGTCTTCTTCGACTGGTTCCGGAGCGCCTTCGGATGCGGCCCGTGATGGATGCCGATCGGATGGAGCGTCACCATGCCCGGCTTGATGTTGTCGCGCGAGAAGAAGTCGCCGTCGTGATAGAAGAGCACCTCGTCGTAATCGGTGTTCCGATGGTAGAACGGCACCTTCAGCGCGTCGTCATCCTCCTCGAGCGGACGGGGAAGGAACGTGCACATCACGGCGTTGTCGGTCAGGAAGGTCGTGTGGGCCGACGGCGGGAGATGGGCGCGGTGCGACATCACCGGGCGGATCTCCTTGATGTTGATCTTCCAGACGGTGAGATCACCCTTCCAGCCGACCACGTCGATCGGATCGAACGGGTAGGTGACGTGGGTATACTGGCCGAGCCGCTTGATGCGGACGCGGTACTCTCCCGGCTCCTGGTTCACCGGAGCCAGTTCCGGGGTCACGACGACGGCCGGATCGTAGAGCGCGTGCTGGCCGATGAGCCCCTTGACCTCCTTGGAGGGCTGGTTGATCTCGCCGGTGGACTCGACGATCAGGAAGTAGTTGTCCTCCACCTCCGGGATCACGCGGTAGTTGGTGCCGCGCGGGATCACGACGTAATCGCCGACCTCGTACGGGATCACCCCGTAATCGGTCTCGAAGCGTCCCTGGCCGCGGTGGACGAAGTAGACCTCGTCGCCGTCGGCGTTGCGGAAGGTGAAGGGCATCGGGTTGGAGCGGCGGCTGATCGACATCCGCACGTCGTTGTTGCCGAGGAAGATCACCGGCTCCCCTTCCGGATCGTGCTGATCGGTCGGCGTGAGCAGGTTGGTATCGATCAGATGGGGACGGAGCGGTCCCTCGATGTTGGTCCAGCCGGTGGGCGGATTGAGGCGATACAGGTGCGACGCGGCTCCGAAGAATCCCGAGCGGCCGTGCTCCTCCTCCACCGTTCCCGGCGGCAGGGCAACGTGCGCCTGACGCGAGGCGAGTCCCTTCTTCAGTGGATACATGCTAAAGTCCGTAGTCAGTTATTGAATCCGGGAAGTACATCACGGCCGACCGCGAGCCCTTCAATGGGCGGCTCTCTCGGGCACGCACGCGGGGGCGTGGCGGCGGCGGAGAGGTCGAGCGTCGACGGCGCGCCGGCTCCGGTGTCCGGCGCGGGCCGATTCGAAGGCGAAACTACGCCAATCGACCATCAGGTCGAAACGGCGAATCCCCATCACGCGCGATTCCTCCGGAGCGGCCCGGGGATATCGCGCCACGGCAATCGCGCGACGGCAATCGCGACATCGATCGCGACGCGGGTCGGGGATGATCACTTGGCGAAGGCCACCGAGCGCTTCTCGCGGATCACGGTCACCTTGATCTGGCCGGGATACTCCATCTCCTGCTGGATCTTGGTGGCGATATCGTGCGAGAGCTGGTCGGCGAACAGGTCGTCCACCCGGTCCGGCTCCACCATCACGCGCACCTCGCGGCCGGCCTGGATGGCGTAGGTCTTGGCCACTCCCTCGAAGGAGCGCGCCAGGGTTTCGAGCGTCTCCAGGCGCTTGACATAGGCCTCCAGCGACTCGCGGCGGGCGCCCGGCCGGGCGCCGGAGATGGCGTCGGCCGCCTGCACGAGCACGGCGATCGGCGTCTCCATCTCGATATCCTCGTGGTGCGCGCCGATGGCGTTGCAGACCACCGGATGCTCGCGATAGCGCTTGGCGATCTCGTAGCCGAGGAGCGCGTGCGGCCCCTCGATGTTCCGGTCGACGCATTTGCCCATGTCGTGCATCAGTCCGGCGCGCTTGGCCTGGTTGACATCCAGTCCGAGCTCGCGCGCCATGATCGAGCAGAGATAGGCCACCTCGATCGAGTGGCTCAGCACGTTCTGGCCGTAGCTGGAACGGTACTTCATCTTGCCGATCAGCTTGATGATCTCCGCGTGGACGTTATTGATGCCGAGCTCCAGGCAGGCGTTGTTGCCGGTGCGGATCATCTCCTCCTCGAGCTCCTTGCGAACCTTCTCGACCACCTCCTCGATGCGCGCCGGGTGGATGCGTCCGTCGTGCATGAGGCGCTCCAGGGCGATCTTGGCCACCTCGCGGCGGAACGGATCGAAGCCGGAGATGATCACTGCCTCAGGCGTGTCGTCGACGATCACGTCGATGCCGGTGGCCGCCTCGAAGGCGCGGATGTTCCGTCCCTCGCGGCCGATGATCCTCCCCTTCATCTCCTCGCTGGCCAGGTTGACCACCGAGACGGTGGTCTCGACGGAGTGGTCGGAGGCGGTCCGCTGAATGGCCTGCACGATGACGCGCTGCGCCTCCCGCTTGGCCTCGAGCTTGGCCGAGTCGCGGATGGTCTTGACATCCTGGGCGCACTCGAGCTTGGCCTGGTCGATCATGTTCTCCATGAGGAACTTCTTGGCGTCCTCCTTGGACATGCCGCTGATCCGTTCCAGGCGATGGTTCTGTTCGGCGACCAGATCCTCGACCACCTTCTTCTGCTGATCGATGGTGGCGCGGATATTCTCGATCTGACGGCGCTGCTGTTCGATCGACTTCTTCTGATCCTCGACGGTCTCGAGCTTCTTCTGAAGCTCCTTCTGCTGAACCAGTAGCTCTTTTTCCCTGCGGGTCGCGCTCTCCAGTTTCTTGGACAGGTTCTTCTCGATATTCTCTTCGCGGGTCTTGATCTGCTTTTCGACGGCCTGGAGCTTTTCGCGGCGGCGGGCCTGCTCTTCGTCGAGCGCCCGCTTCTTGCTCATGAACTCGTCCTTCACCTCCAGGAGCTTCTCGCGCTTGAGATTCTCCGCCTCCTTCTGCGCATCGGCCACGATCTCCGAGGCGCGCTCCTCGGCGGCCTGGATCTGCTGCTTGATCGACTTGGTGCTGACCAGGTAGCCCACCACGAAGCCGGCGATCGAGGCAACGATCGTTATGATGAGTGCTAATGTATCCATGGAAGGTAACGTCTGGTTTCCGAGACGAGGGGACTGCGTGAATGGTTAAACAGGACCGAGAGACACGGACGATCTCGATCGTGTTCGACCTTCACGCGCACGACGCGGAAACAGCGGCGCTCGAGCACGGTTGCCATCGCGGCGCTGGTACGAGCACGCCATGGCGACAACGCTGAAGCGACGAACCGGAATTGAACGGAAAATGAAGGGAGAGAGTCGGTTCAGACGAACCGAAGCGGGGCGGGTGATCGCAGAAGAGGGAAAGTACCCGGAGGAGACCGAGAGAACAAAGGAGCCGCACACGCTCACCGCCGGGGCAGCGACGAGCCGAAACCCGACGTCACCCCTCTGGCAGAGATAAGAACCCTTACCAAGACACGGTGGGAAAGAGCCACATATCTTTCACGTCCAACGGCCCCATTCCTTGCGGAATCTCTTGCGAGACTCTCTGTGAAGAGACTGGAGCTTCTCCGCGAACGGAGAACAAGGCCTGTGATTGATACATTGAGCCCACTTCCCTGATCGCAAAACTATAGGTTCTTTTTTTGCGAATGACGGTGAGCGCGGCGGACAACCTCCGTAGTACTATTTGTCAAAGAGAGACATCACGTTGATCCGCAATTCTCCGGCCAACCCCTGTCGGGGGCTTCATCCTCCCGGAGATGTTATCCCGGGAGGGGGCCATCCCCGAGGGAGACGATCCCGGCGGGATGGGGCGCGAAGACGGATCCGATCGCCACAGCAAGCTGAAGAGATCTCACAATTCCGTCGCCAACAGCTCCTCGAGCTTCTCGGTCATCGAGTCTATCCGTCGAACCAGCTCCGAGGACTCACGGTGCGTGATCTCCTGTTCGGTGATCAGCATCTCGGCGGTGTTCAGCGCGGCCAGCACCGCCACCGTCGCGGCAGGTTGCGTCGGCGCCTTGCTGGCGACGAAGCGCATCTGATCGTTGATCATGGTCGCGGCCTGATGTACCCTGCCCGCGTTGTCGCCGCGAAGCTTGTACTCAGCGCCGTGAATCTGAACCGTGATTGTTTCGGCCATCGGAGAAACCGCGCTCGGCGCGGCCGGAATCTGAACTCTGGCAATGGTGCGCGCCGCGACCGCCGCGCTCACCTCTCGTGCTCCTGATAGCAACCTATCGGACTCCCCGGCACCACTCCCCAGCACGCTGACACTCTATGATAAAGTCACTGCGATCACGTTCCCTGTCCCCCAACCGATCGTCGCATCCGCGCCATCGGCTCTCCCGTGGGACCAGCCCGACGGCACGACGCGTTGACAGGGTTTGTAATGAGCGCCAAGTATACGAAAACTCGGGGGCGCAACAAAGGTGCGCGCTCCGGTTACCCGGCCGGAGAACGCTCCGGCGACGATTCTTCCGCGCGTCGCCGGCAACCGATTCGGCGATGATGCCGGAGCGATCAGGCACCGATCCGCCTCAGACTTCGCCGAGATGCTTGTCGATCAGCATGATCGCCTCGCGCAGGCGACCGACGATCACTTCGCGCTCGCCATCGTCGATACCATTGGACGTGCCGGCCGGCGCGTTAGTGCCCGCCTCGCGCAGTTTTTCCAGCTCCCCCTCCAGCTGATCGCGTCGCTCGGTCAGCTCGGCGATCTGGCGCTGCAGACGCTCCACCTCGGTCTGCGCCAGCATCGCGTCGGTCTCCTTCTTGGCCGCCATGTCCAGCGCCTCGCTCAGGTCCCGCGTCAGCTCGTCGATGCGGGTCCGCTGCGCGGTCAGGCGCTCGTCGTCGCTGGCCTCCAGCTGCTTCAGCCGGACCAGGAGCGACTCGACGGTGGCGCGGGCGCTGTCGCGATCCCCCTCCACGGAGACGAGCGTCTTGAGCAGCCGCTCCCGCTCGGTCTGCAGCTCGGTGATCGCCCCCTGGAGCCTTGCCGACTCCTGAAGCGCCTCGATGTGCATCCGCTTGATCGCCTCGTGCAGCCCCTGCAGCTCCTCCTCGCGCGCGGCTATGGTCCGCCGCAGCTGATCGAGCTCGGCGGCGGCGCGCGCCGCCTCGGCAACGTCCCCATCGTGAGCGGCGCCGGCATGGGAGAGCTGCGTGCGGAGCGACTCGATCTCCGACTCGAGCTCACCGGTCAGACCGCGGGCGATCGCCACGTCGCGCAGCGCGTCGTCGAGACGATGCTGCAGCTCGGCCTGCGCGTCGATCAGGTCGGCGCGCTCACCGTCGAGCACGCCGAGCCGCTCGCGCATCCCGGCCAGTTGCCGCGTCAGCTCCAGGGTCTCCTCGTCGGCCGCGGCGGGGGGAGCGTTCCGAAGCTCCTCGAGCTCCCGGATCTGCTGGCCGAGGCGATCGCGCTCGGCCTGTCCCCGCGCCAGCTGTTCGGTGAGCGCCTGGATCTCCTCGCGGAAACGCTCCTCCTGCGTCCAGCTCTCCTCCTCGCGACGACGGTTCTCGTCGAGGCGCTCCCGCTGCCGCTCGATGGTATCGGACTGCTCGGCGATCATCGCCTCCCGTTCGGCCAGCTGGCGCTCCAGATCGACCAGACGCTGATGAAGATCGGCCTGCCCCTTCTCCGCCTGGATGGCGCGCTCCTCGAACTCGATCGCCCGCTTCCGGTCGTGCGCGGCCGTCTCGAGCCGGGCCGAGAGCGACATGCTGGCCGCCTCGCGCTCCCGCTCGAGCTGCTCGATCCGCTCCCGAAGCTGACGCCGCTCGCGGCGGATATCGCGATAGCGATCCCCCATGATGTCGAGCGTGTTCTGGAGACGTTCGAGGGCCCGGCGGACCTCCGCCGATTCACCGGAGCCGATTCCCTGTGTCATCGTGATATACCTCGAGGAAAGCCTTCGTGTGTCCCCGCATCACCGGATGCGGAGATGATCGGAGCCGCCGTGCGTCCGGCCTGAGCCGCGCCTCGGCGCCCCGTCGCATAGGTCGTGCCTGATATCGTCCCGGGGGGGGGGGGGGGGGGGGAGAGAGAGGGGGGGGGGGGGAGGGGGGGATG
>JBEHWX010000003.1:0-117410 GCA_048498995.1 Bacteroidota bacterium | reverse complement strand
TTCGGGTAGATGGAGCTGGTGCCGCCGGCCCCCTCCACGCTGATGGTGCCGGTGCCGAGCGCTTCCCCCACGGCGCGCGCGCGCGCCAGCGAGAGCTTTCGGTTGTACTCGCGGTCGCCGGTCTCGTCGGCGTAGCCGATCACGCGGAGCTTCGCGCCGGCCGGCAGGCCGCTCTTCAGGCGGGCCAGGGCGGCGCGGGCGCCGGCCGAAAGCTCGCTGCTGTTGTAGTCGAACAGGATCATGTCCTGCAGCATCACGCTGGTGTCGGCCAGCATCAGATCCTGATGCACGCTCCGCTCCACCGCCACCGGCACCGGGCTCCAGGGGGTAGACGCGCTCTGCCCGGTCTTGTCCGAGGCGGTGATCCGCACCTCGACGCCGCGCGCGCCGGCAAGGCGGCGAAGCTCCTCCGGCGTGAAGGTGTCGTCGAGCTGATGCGTGAGGATGGTCTTCCCGGTCAGGCGTCGGATCAGCGAGCCGTCGATCGCCGCCTCGATCGTCCAGTCGCCGAGCCCTCCCTCGGCGTTCACGTCGCTGGCGATGCGGAAGCCGGGCGATGCATAGCTGCGGAGCGTGTCGCCGGCCACGATCGGGCCGAGGATCGCCTGGCCGCCGGTGATCTCGACGCGGCGGTTCTCCTCCTCCCCCTGCGGATAGCCGCTGTTGGAGGCCTTGGCCGGAAGGCCACGCGCCTCCACGGCGATGCGGGAGGGATCGATGCCGAAACCGGATGTGAGATACGCGCGGACCGCCTCGGCGCGGGCGCGGGAAAGCTCGAGGTTCCCCTTCTCGTCGCCCGTGTTGGAGTTGGTGCCGGTGAGCGTCAGGCGCTCCGAGGGATTGGCGGCCATGCGCCGGCCGATGGTGGCCAGCATCGACGGATAGGCGTCGAGCGCGCTTTCCGACGGGGCGCCGGAGCTCGCCGTGCCGGAGCTCGCCGTGCCGGAGGAGCGGTAGCTCTCCGGAAGCTCCGAGGAGCCGGCCGGGAAAAAGACGTAGGGGAGAATCGCCACCTCGCGCGCGCGGATCCGCTCGTCGACCGTCAGGAGCACGGTGGGACGTGCCTCGCCGGTCGGGGCCAGCCCCTCGGCGTGGATGGAGGCGGCGAGCACCGGCGGCTTCTTCGGCGGCTCCTCGGCCGGCGGGGGGGGAGGAGGCGGCGGCTCCGGAGGGGGCGGAGGAGGGGGAAGCGGCTTCAGGAACGTATAGCGGAAGCCGATCGTCCCTCGCGCGGCCGCGTCGATCGCCGTGCCGTGCGCGGTAAAGCTGTTCAGGTAGGTGGACAATCCGATAGCCGGGATCATCTCTATCGCGCGGGAGATCCGCAGCGGCCAGCCGGCGCCGAGGTTCACGCCGAACAGGAGCGTCACGTCCATCGGCCCGGAGCCGAAGACCCGCGTGGCGGTGCCGTTCTGGAAGGTCACTTCCTCCGGGGAGATGATCCGCTCCTGCAGCTCGTAGGTCGAGCCGGAGGTGATCGCGACCTTCGGCCCGCCGCTGAGCTCCAGCGGCAGATCGAACGGACGTATCGTTCCGTAGATCTCCAGCGCGATCGTCGTCAGGTCGATGGCGAAGCGGTTCTCGCTCTCGACCGGGGCCAGGCTGCCGTCGGGGAGCCGGTAATCGGCCGGGGAGGCGGCCGGGCCGCTCATCGTGCCGGAGTTGACCTCGCGGAGAATCCTGGCGCCGAGCGTGAGCTGCGGCGAGAGCTTGTACTCCCCGAAGATGCCGGCGGTGATCCCCTTGCCGTCACCACCGTCGATGATGCCGCAGTTGCCGGCGCCGAAGAGAAGATCGCCGCCGAGGTCGATCGAGCCGAGGTTCAGATGGTAGCCGTAGCCACCGAGCACGCCGACGGCCAGCGGCAGCTCCTCGCGCACGGGAGCTGCATCGACCGCGGCCGCGGGATCGGCCGCCGGGGCGTCCGTGCCGGGGTCGGCCGGCTGCTGGGCGTGGAGCCCCTGCATCACGCCGAACCCTCCGGCCAGCAGCGTCAGGAGCATGCGGAGTCGTCGTCGCGTCATCGCTCGATCATCATGGTTCGTGTGTCGCTCGCCGTGCCGTCGATCGTCAGGCGGTAGTAGTAGAGTCCCGGCGCGAGCCGCCCGGCGTCGAATCTCGCCTCGCCGTTGCCCCCCTTGAGCCGGTCGTCAAGCAGTGTCATCAGCTCCTGGCCCACGGCGTCGTAGATCTTCAGGGTCACCTTTCCGCCCGGCTCCGGAATGGTGTAGGGGATGGTCACGAAGGCGCCGGCCGGGTTCGGCAGCGACTGCTTCAGCAGGCGGCTGGTCGATGAGAGGAGCCGCGCGTAGGCGGCGCACTCGGCGCTCAGCGTGAAGGCGAAGCTGCTGTCGATCTTGGCCAGGAAGCATCCCTTGGAGGCGCCGGCCAGCTCGACCCGGAGCGGCGTGGAGATGGCCGCGCCGCGGAGCACCTTCAGGCGGAGCTTCGTCAGGAGACCGGAGCCGGTCAGCGGCGTGCCGCCGGCGGGCATCTTCAGCTTCACGCGTCCACCCTTGCCCGGCTCGAAGACGTTCTCCACCACGGTCCATCCCTGCGTCAGCGTGCCGATGTCGTCGACTCCGGAGACGTCGAGCATCGACGGATCGAACTTCGTCAGGAAGGTGATCTCCGTGGTCGGCGCGCGTCCCTCGCGGATCGGCGCGTACTGCACCGGCAGTGTCACCTCCTCGCCGAAGGATCCCTCGATACTGGCGGCCGAAAGGCTGAACTCCACCGAGTCGAGCTCGGCGGTGAACGGCACCCACTGCTGCCGCTGCCAGTCGAAGCCCTGGTCGGTGTCGAACACCAGGATCGCCTCGCGCTTCCCCATCCCCTTCGGACGGAAATGGAGATCGTAGCGGGTCGAATCCCCGGCGGGGATCTTACGCTCGGTCAGTATCGACGGATCGTACTCCATGTCCTGCGGCGTGGCGCCGCCGACGTAGAGGAGCTTGAGGCGGAGCGTGTCGTTGCCGGCGTTCCTGACCACCAGCGGATAGTTCGTCTCACCGCAGCTGACCACGCCGAGATCCACCGGCCGCTTGGCCGAGAAGAGCCCGGTGCGGATGTAGGCGCAGAGCCGGAGCGTCTCGGTCCGGTTGCACGGCTGCACCGTCACGTCGAACGTCTCGCAGAAGTAGCCGGTGTCGGTCGTGTTGACGTTGAAGCTGATCAGGTTCGGGCCGTTGCCGAGCGGGGTCTTGTCCCAGGTGCTGGCCGGCACGAAGATCCCCTTGTTGCCGGCGCGCGGCGTGATCGTCATGTACTGCTGCTCGGTCCCCTCGATGAACGCGGTGAAGACGAAGATCGCCCCCTTGCCGAGGTTGTAGTCGTTGGAGATGATCTGCGTCTTGTCGAAGAAGAAGTAGAGGCAGGGGCGACGTCCGGACAGGAGCACGCGCGCCACCTTGGACTGCGCGCCGGCGGAGTAGACCAGCAGCGTGTCGTAGACATCGTCGTTGCAGGGAGCGTTCTTCGGATCGAACTGGATCTGCAGCGTCTTCGACGAGCAGCCGTCGAGCGTCAGCGGAAAGGCCGGCGGCGCGACGAGCGAGAAGTAGCTCTTGTTCCGGAAGACGACCGAGTCCACCGTCAGCGGAACGCCGCCGGCGTTGAAGATCACGTGCTCGCGGGTGAGCGGACCGGGGCAGGCCTGCGGCGGGAAGCTCACGAACGTGGACATGCCGATGTTCGGCACCCCCGGCGGGGCGAACTTCACGATGTAGCCGCCATAGTAGTCGTTGTCCTTGAAGATCGCCTTCTGCGTCACCGGAAGGTCCGGCGAGTTGGTGCCGCCGAAGATGTAGATCGCGCCGTCGTGGTCGATCGTGGTCCCGTAGACCATCTGCTCGTAGGTGAGCGCGCCGACCCGCTCGTTGCCGCCGATATAGGTGCTGTAGGAGAGCCCGCCGCCGTCCGGCGTCACCAGCGACAGCACGCCGTCGCTCTTGCCGAGCAGCTCGTGCTGGATGTTCGCGGTGGTCAGCGGAAAGTCGCGCGAGGCGGTGGTCGACGCCACCACGATGTTCCCCTCCCGGTCGTAGCCGATGCCGCCGAGCGCGTCGAAGTCGCTGCCGCCCAGGTAGGTGGCCGCGAGGATCTGCTTGGTCTGATAGTTCAGCGAGACGATGAAGCAGTCGGCCGAGGCGCTGTCCGGCGCGGCCGGACCACGGCGCGTGCGCTGGAGCGCGTTGGCGGTGGTCGCCAGCCCGGGGCTCCGGGTGGTGCCGCCGAACGTGATCACCCCTGCCCGGGGCGCCACGGCGAGCCCCTGGCGCCGGTCCTGCCGGTCGAAGCCGCGGAGCAGCGGCGTGGTGCCCGGCGTGCCGTGCGGGTTGATGCCGAGCCCGAGGCGGACGCCGGCGATCGCCGTGTCGCAGTAATAGGTGCTGTAGACGAGCTGCCGCGCCGCCGGATCGATCAGCGCCAGATAGAGATCGTAGCCGCTGGACCCGATGCCGGTGGCGCGTGTCGGCTGAATGGCATCGGCCGTCGTCACCAGATCGTTCGAGTTGGTGCTCCCCATGATCCAGACCTTGCCGGCGCGATCGGTGGCGATCTGGGTGGCGATCTCGTTGCGCGATCCGCCGAAGAGGGTGCTGAAGCCGAGCACGCCGCCGGGGATCACCTCGGAGACGAAGGTCTCGAACCCGCGCGCGGTCCCCGGCGCGTGGAACGTGGTGCCGGCCACGCGGTTCGGATACGAGAGCGTGTCGTTGCCGCCGCTGCAGCTCGGCGCGAACGTGATGCCGGTGAGGAAGAAATGGCCGTTGGGATCGAGCGTCGCCGCGGTGACGAAATCGTTCTGGCTTCCTCCCACGTACGTTCCCCAGACGATGCCGCCGTTGCCGTCGAGCCGTGCCACGTAGCTGTCGAAGTTCCGCGTGCGGGGGACGCCGCAGGAGCTGGCCAGGTCGTCAGGGGAGAGAAATCGCTGGTTGGCGCCGGAGGTCGTCGGCAGCTCGTCGGCATTGGTGGCCATCGCCATGTAGGCCGATCCGTCCGGGGCCACCTCCACATCCTCGCCGATCGACTCGAACATCTGCACGTCGGAGCGGGTGGCGTAGGAGCCTTCGTAGGCGACGCCGATCAGGGTCGAGTAGATGATCCGGGAGCCGTCGGGGGAGAGCTTGGTGACGAAGACGTAGTTCTGCTGATCGATCGTGCCGGTCGGGGGGATCCGGGGGAAGTCCGGCGCGCGGGTGAAGCCGACCGCGTAGCTGTTGCCGCTGGAGTCGGCGGCCATGCCGGTGACCACGTCGTAGCCGCCCCCGCCGAGGTAGGTGGCGTATTCCACCGTGAGGCAGGGATCGATCGTGACCGGGTAGCGAGGGTCGTGGCGTCCGAGCGAGAAGCCGTAGCTGTCGGGACCGAGCAGGCGGTAGCCGGCCTCGACCGGCACGCGGCGGCCGTTGATGAGCTGATAGGAGTAGGGGGGAGCTTCCAGCACCGTGCCGAGCGGCGTGGAGACCGCCAGCCGTCCGTCCGGGGCCACCTCGAGCTTCCGCGCGCCGGCGTAGCGGAGCGCGATCCGCCGGTAGTCCTTGCCGGGAGCGACGATGAAGTCGTACTTCATCCTCCCGTTCCGCTCGTAGTAGAGGGCGTCGACGCCGTCGTAGAGATCGCGGTAGCGGACCTGTCCGAAGGTACGGGCGCCGGTATGCCAGTCGGCGCTGGAGGCGCCGAGGTAGTAGTTGAAGATCGTTTCCTGCTTCCGCTCGCCGGCCACGCGCGCCGATGCCGAGGCGCCGATGAACTCGGTGGCCAGATGGAATCCGCGCAACTGCTCCCCGCGCCCCGGGCGCGCCACGGCGCCGTCGCGCAGCGAGTCCACGTTGTAGAAATAGCGGACGCCGGTTGCGGTGAAGCTGACGGTGGTGCTGCCGATGACTCCCTGGAGGCGGGTGGCCTTATCCCACTGGCCGATGTTCTCGGCGAAGAGCGCTCGATGAAGGGGGTCGGTGCCGGATGATCGGACGCTCTGCGTTCGGACGCTCTGCGTTCGGACGCTCCGCGGACCGATGTCCTGCGATCGGACCGCGAGCGACGGCAGCAGAAGCAGCAACAGAGAAGCCAGAGCCGCGCTCACGGTTCGGGGCTGAGAGTTCAGGAGCATGAGGTACCGTTTCTACGTATATCAAACCATCTCGAAGTACCGAGTCGGTGAGCGTGGGCCCGACGGGAGAGAATCGAGGGGGGCAAAGATAGGCCTCCCCCTGGTATCGGTAACTACCGAAGTACACGACTGTCATGAGAAGGTTACACAGCGGGGAAACGGTGGCCCCAGGCGGGATTTCGGGGTTTCGGAAGGGGATGAATCGGGGGTGCCTCTCCGGCTCGGCGGCGGGCGATCGGCGGCGGGCGATCAGCCCCGGTCGAGCTCCTCGGCGGTCCTGGTGAGGGCGTAGCGCTCGATGAACTCCTGGACCACCGGATCGCTCGAGGCGCGCAGCTCGGCCACGCTCCCCTCGAACCGGATCAGCCCCTCGTCGAGCATCACCACCTTGTCGGCCACCTTGTAGACCGAAAAGATATCGTGCGTGATCATCACCGAGGTGACGTCCAGCTTCTCGGCCAGATCGCGCACCAGGTTGTCGATCTGCTCGGAGGTGATCGGGTCGAGGCCGGTGGTCGGCTCGTCGTAGAAGATGTATTCCGGCGTGCCGACCAGCGCCCGGGCCACGCCGACGCGCTTGCGCATGCCGCCGGAAAGCTCGGCCGGCTTCTTGGCCGTCAGGATGTCGTAGGCCTTGGCGAACTCCCCGCCGGAGAGGGTCGACGGATCGGGGAGGAGCCCGACGTTGACCAGGTTCCGCCGGATCTCCTCGTCGAGCACCTTCCGGTCCCGCTCGCCATGCTCGAACAGTCCGAGCACCAGGTTTTCCGCCACGGTCATCGAATCGAAGAGGGCCGCCCCCTGGAACACGTACCCGACCTTCCGGCGCATCTGGTAGAGATCCTTCTCGGTCATCGTGTCCACGCGACGTCCGTCGATGCTGACCGAGCCGGCGTCCGGATCGAGCAGCCCCACGATCAGCTTCAGCAGCACGCTTTTGCCGGTGCCGGAGCGGCCGATGATCACGGTGGTCTTTCCCCGCTCGATATCGAGGGTGATGCCCCGCAGGACCTGCTTCGGCCCGAATGCCTTATGGAGATTCTCGATCCTGATCATCGTCTCGTTGGTTCATGTTCGGTGTCGTGCTTCCGCGTCGCTTCACCGCTCACGCGCCGTGCTCGGATGCGTCGCGTGGCGCCCTGCCTCGGGAGGCGCCGCAATCTCCATTCCCGATTCCCTAGAGGATATAGCCGAAGATCGCGTCGAGGATGAGGATCGCGGCCGAGGAGAGGGTGAAGGAGCGGACCGTGGATGCGCCGACCCCCTCGGCGCCGCCGGTGGTCCGGAACCCGACATAGCAGCCGATCAGCGCGGTCACGCCGCCGAAGGTGAGCGATTTGAGCAGGCCGGTGAGGATTTCGCCGATCGTGAAGTAGCGGCGGAGCGACTCGAAGAAATCAGGGGCGGAGAAATCGAACTTCAGCACCACCAGCAGGAACGCTCCGAGGATCGCCACGAGGTTGCTGAAGATGATCAGCACCGGCAGCATCGTCATCGCCGCCAGCACCCGGGGCATCGCGATGTAGCGGTTCGGGTGGATCGCCATCATCTCCAGCGCGTCGATCTGCTCGGAGACCTGCATGGTGCCGATCTGCGCGGCGATCGATCCGCCGATCCGCCCGGCGATCACCAGCGCGGTGAGCACCGGCGAGAGCTCGGTGAAGACCACCGTGGCGATCGAGCCGCCGATGAACGGGCGGGCCATGGCCAGCAGGTTGAACTTCACGAAGAGATTGGTGGCCTGAAGCGCGGCGATGGCGCCGGTGAAGGCGCCGATCAGCAGCACCAGCGGCAGCGAGTCGACGCCGATCAGCGACATCTGCTCCAGCACCAGCTTGCGGGAGCGGAGCGCCGTGGGTATGTAGCGGATGATGCTTCCGAGCAGCAGGACGATCCGTCCGAGCTCGGCGAAGAACCCGAGAATGCCGCGCCCGATCACGGCGAATATGTTGCCGATCACCACCCTCTCCAGGTTCGTGATCTCCGGGTGCGCGCCCCCCGCGACCGCAGTCCCCGGCTCCAAGCTTCGGGATTCGCCTTCACGTCTCTACGTCTTCGGATGAATTGCATGCAACGAGGGGCCGGCAACTGGTGCCGGCCCCTCCGATAAAGCCTACCCGGCAAGCGGGCAATGTACGCAATGATTCGCTTATCCCTTGACCGGCACCGCGATCTGATAGGGGCGGTCGGCCGGCGGCCGCGGGAGCGTCCGCTTCACGATCCAGGGGTTGGCCAGCTTCACATCCTTGTAGCTGGAGCCCTGCGAGGCGGCCCACTGCGACAGGTTCGGGATATCCTCGCTCACGGCCACCGTCCGCGTCTGCGGCCGGCGGTAATACTCGTCGTTGTCGACGTAGAAGCCGTAGCGGTCGGCGTTGGCCATGATCTCCTTGATCGCCACGATCCTGAAGAGGTAGCGGGAGGTCTCCTCGTTCAGATAGAGATCGAAGTAGCCCTTGCCGTTCTGGAACGTCAGGTCGTCGTTGGTTCCCCCTTCTCCCTGATTGTAGGCGGCCGCGGCCAGCGACCAGCTTCCGAAGCGCTGATAATTCTCCTTGAGCATGCGCGCGGCCGCATGCGTGGCCTTCACCGGATCGCGACGCTCGTCGACGTAATCATCCACCCGCAGGCCGTAGCGGCGTCCGGTCTCCGGCATGAACTGCCAGAGCCCGACGGCACCCTTGCCGGACTGCGCCTGGAACAGGGCGCTCTCGGCCACCGACAGATAGCGCAGATCGCTCGGAACCCCCTCGGCGGCCAGGATCGAATCGTAGATCGGGAAGAATTCTCCGGAGCGCTTCAGATACAGAAGTACCTGTCCGTCCTGCTGCAGGTTCAGCAGAAACTCCCGATCCATCCTCTTTCTGACCTCCGGATCGGAGATCGGCACCGGCTCGCCGCAGAAATCGATCTGCGCGGGGAGCTTCAACGTCGAAAGGTTCTGCTTGTACTCCCGGACCGGGGTCGGAAGCGTCGGCATCGGGGTCGGCGCGAGGGAAAACATCACGAAGATGCCGGCGAGAAAGCCGACGCCGAGGGTGAGGCGGGTATCGGAGAAATATCGTTCGATCTTCATGGCCAGGCTCCGCTATCTCCGGTTAATAATTCGTGGAAGATGGGCTCAAGGGGAGTGCCAGCCCCCCGGCACGCGGGGTGGGGACCATCAGCCGGCACCTTCCTGTTGACGACGAACTTCCCCGGATCGTATACCGGCGCGGTTGCGGAGCGAATTTCTTCGTGTCATCTCCGTCCCGCGCGCGGCCCCGGCCGCTCCGATGCATATCGCGGCACGACCGGAACGATCGGTCGTCCGACCGGTCAGTCGGGCCGGCCGCGGAAGTCGATGACGGAAGCCGGCCGCGGAAGTCCGCGGTGCGTCACGGTGGGTGCGTGGAGAAGCGGTTCGATCGATATCTTCCGCCCCCTCTGTATCCGTATTCACGTAACGGGATTCGATGATGCCCACGCGCGAGAGCCGGCGGACCAGCCGGGCCACGATCGATGAACTGCTGGAGAGCGCCATGGAGGCGATCAGGAGCCGGCCCCGGGATTCCTTCGACCTCTTTGGTCGCGCGGCCGAGATGGCCGCCCGGATCGCCGATCCGTTCCGCGAGGCGCGCGCCCGGCTCGGGCTGGCGCAGTGCCTGGATCAGTTCGTCGAGCTCGAGCGGGCCGCCGCCGAGTGCGACGAGGCCATCCGGCTGAGCCGCGAGGTGGGGAGACCGGGGCTTCTGGGAGCCACGCTCCGGACCCGGGCGGTGATCCACGTGCATGCCGGCCAGGGAGAGCGCGCCATGGAGCTGGGGGAGGAGGCCCACCGGGTGCTGCTCGATGCCGGCGACCGCTTTCAGCTGGGGATGGTGCTGAATATGCTCGGCATGTTCCGCGACCTTCGGGGCGATCACGTCGGCGCGATGGATGCCTTCGCCGAGGCGATCGCGATCTGGGAGGAGCTGGGGGATCGGGACAATCTCGCGGTGACCTACAACAACACGGCGACCCTCTCTATCCGGATCGGCGATCTGGATCGCTCGATCCGCTATTTCACCGCCGCGGCCGCGATTCATCGGGAAAACGGCAACCGCATGGGGCTCGGAATCTCCCTCCGGAACCTCTCGCAGGTTCTCTCCGAGGCCGGACGTCCCGAAGAGGCGCTTCCGCACGGGATCGAGGCGGCCGAGATGCTCGAATCGGTCGATGCCCGGGGACGGCTCGCCATGGCGCTCGACTCCCTCGGCGCCATCTACGAGGCGCTCGGGCGGGACGAGGAGGGGGAGAGCTGCTACCGCCGGGCGATCGCGCTGGCCGACGGGGCCGAGGCCGGCCCGCTCGCGGCCGTCCTGACCTTCCGGATGGTGGCGATGCACGAGCGCGCCGGGGACCTTTCCCGCGCCATCGAGATCTGCACGGCCATGCTCGACGGCGGCGGGACCGGCTTCGACAGCCACAACCGGATAGAGCTCACCCTCAAGGCGGCCACGCTTCACGAACAGGCCGGGAGCTACCGGGAGGCGCTCGAGATGTTCAAGACCTACCACCGGCTCCGGGAGGAGGCGGTCGACGTCGAGCGGCAGAAGGTGATCCTGGAGATGCAGACCCGGTACGAGGCGACGGTACTCGAGCGGGAGAACGAGATCCAGCGCCTCAGGATCGAACAGCTCCGGCAGGAAGTTCAGCGGCGGGACAAGGATCTGGCGGTGCAGGCGATGCAGCTGGTGGAGCGGAACGAATACCTGACCCGCATCGAGCGGCGGATCGCCGAGATCGGCACCGCGACCGCGCCGGACGCCGGCATGCTCATCGGCACGGTCCGGGCGGAGCTCCGTCCGGAAGGGGAGTGGGAGGCGTTCATGCAGCGGTTCCGGCAGGTGCATCCGGAGTTCGAGGCGCGCGTGGCCGAGCGCTTCCCGACGCTCACCCCGGCGGAGCTCCGCGTCTGCGTGCTCACCCGCCTGGGGCTGGCGACCAAGGAGATCGCGAGCCTTCTGTTCACCTCGGTCAGGACCATCGAGAACCAGCGGGCCAGCCTCCGGCGCAAGGTGGGAATACCGGCGCAGACCGCGCTGGCCACCTTCATCGCGGGGCTGTGAGGGATGCGAAGCATGTCCCACCGGGAGGCTTCCCACATTGATCCCCCCTGCGTACCTTCCGGGCGCAGTTTCAGTTCACGGCATTTTCCCGAACCACGCCATGAAACGCACGCTCCTCACGCTTCTTCTTCTGGTCGCCGGCGCGGCGGCCAACCGGCTCCCGGCGCAGTCGCTGAACACGGCCCTCTTCGGCTCGGTCGGAGGCGGGCTCGGCGCGCACGATAACGGCCCCTTCTCACGCCGCCTCCGCTCCTTCATCCCGTCGAATCTTCTCGGCGACCGGCTGGTCTATCAGACCGAAAGCTTCTCCAACATCGGCACCACGCTCAACGCCGAGCTCGGCATGCTCCTGGCCGGACGGTTGATGATCGACGTGACCGGGGAGCGCCTGTCGTTCCCGACCGTCCGCTCGGTCAACGGACCGGGGAGCGCGCAGGACGAGTACATGCTCACCGGCATGGGGGGCGGGCTCGACCTCGGCTGGGCGGTGGTGAACGAGGAGGGGACGCTCGTGGCCCCGTTCGCCCACGTCGGCTACTACGGCTACTCGCTGGAGTATCTGAACCGGCAGAGCGTGCCGATCCCCTTCTTCGAGGGGGATCCAGTGCCGGTCGGGGAGTCGGCCACCTATACCGGCTCGGCCCCGCGCGTGGCGCTCGGCGTGCAGCTTGTCCGGCGGCTGACCGGCGGCGACGCCGATGCCGGCGGCCTGGCGCTGACCGCCCGGCTGACCTACGGCAGCATGATCGGCCGTCCGCTCTGGGAGCAGGATGGAGCCGAGGTGAACAATGGCGGGCACACCCCCGCCTGGCGCTCCGTGGAGCTCTCGATCGGTATCGGCGGCATGCTCGGCTGGCGGTAACCGCACCGGCGACGATCGCACCGGCGACGATCGCACCGGCGACGATCGCGCGGGATGGTGTCCGCGGCCGCCGAGGGCTTCGCGTGCACACCATCGGCGAATCTGGTTCGTCGTTTGTCGGACCGAGCCCGTTATCACTGACGTTACCGACTCGCACATGAGACGATACCTTTCGATCGCGCTTCTCCTTCTGCTGACCCTGCTGCCGGCCGCGGCCCAGTTCGAGACCCCTCCGCCGGGGCTCGACGAGCTCTTCGCCGGCGGCGACAACTACTTCCTGGAGGTGACCTCGCTGCCGGGAATGATTCCCCAGAAGGGGCGCGCGGTGGTGAGCTTCCGCCTCTCCTACGATCTGCTCACCTTCCGGACCGCCTCGCAGACGTTCCAGAAGGGGAACGCCTACGTGGCCACGCCGACCATCTACGTGGAGGCGGTGGGAATCGACGGGGTGATCTCCGATCGGGCCAAGTGGCAGGATTCGGCGCGGGCGCGCGACTTCGCCGAGACCAACTCGCGGAGCACCTTCATCACCGGCGCGGTGGTCCTTTCGCTTCGTCCCGGGCTCTACACCATACGCTACACGTTCGATGACGGCACCCCCGGCAGTGGCTTCACCGAGGCGGTCAACGGCTTCCGGATGGATGATTTCTCCGGCGCCTCCCCGGCCATCGGCACCCCGCTCCAGTTGAAGGATCAGCTCGGCGATACGCTGGTGGCCGCCTCGATCGACGGCAACGCCATGTTCGGCCATCGCATGCGCGCCTACGTCCCCCTTGCCGCCTCCGAGGAGCCGACCCGGCTCCGCTACGAGATCCTCTCGGCGCCGAAGCCGGGAGCCGGGGCGCCGAAGGTGCAGGCCACCGGACTGGCCACGATCCTCGGCAAGGGGACGCTCGACCGTCCGATCCCGACCGGCAACGACCTCCGCTTCGTCATCCGCCGCGACTCCGCGCCGGCCACCGCCTACGGGGCGATGATCGACGCCTCGACCTCCGATCTCGATCCCGGCGATTACCTGCTCGTGCTCACCTGCGAGAGCGGCTCCGGCTCCGCGGTCGATACCGCCCGCTTCAAGCTCCGCTGGGTGGACGCGCCGATCTCCCTGGCCAAGGTCGACTACGCCATCAAGGCGCTCTATCCGATCGTGAGCGACGACAGCCTGGACCTGCTCCAATCCGGCGACCGTGAGCGCCAGTCCGCGGCGTTGAAGGAGTTCTGGGCCCGGCGCGATCCGACCCCCGGCACCCGCTACAACGAGGCGATGGCCGAGTACTACCGCCGCGTGGACTACGCCTACTTCAACTTCAAGAGCATCAGCCAGAAGGATGGCGCCTTCACCGACCGGGGGAAGATCTACATCCTCTACGGCCCGCCGTCGGAGGTGAACCGGGAGCTTCAGCCGGATGCCGACCCGAAGGAGATCTGGCTCTACAAGAACAAGGTCGGACGTGGCTTCGTCTTCACCGACCAGTCGAAATCCGGGGAATACCGGCTTACCGAGTATTACGATCTGTGAGAAGGGGATAGGTTCGAACCGGTCCGCCTATATTGCAGGTTTGGGCTGGCAGATGCCTTCTCATGCCCCCCGTCCATGGAGCGACGGCCGTCGCTTCTTTCCGAACACTTCCGGTCCTGCATCCGGTAGGACATGCCGACTATGAGTACGTTTGGACCCAATTCCGCCTATATCAACGAGCTCTATTACGAGTATCTGAAGAACCCGAGCGCCTTCGACGAGACGTGGCGGTCCTTCTTCTCGACCTACGATCCGAGCAGCCTCGACGAGCTCACCGACGCCGCCGTGACAGGGGGAAGCCCCTCGACGGCACAGGCGGTCGCGCCGGCGCAGACCCGTCCGGCGCAGGGATACGTCAACGGTAACGGGAATGGCAACGGAGCGGTCGCCGCGCCGGCCCAGCAGGCGCCGGCGCCGCAGCCGGTCGAGGCGCCGAAGCCGGCTCAGCCAGCCGCGCAGCAGGCTCCCCAGCCGGCCGCTTCCCCCCAGAACGGCGCCACCCAGCTCCCCGAGGGGGCAAAGCTCCTGACCGGCGTCCCGATGCGGATCGCCCAGAACATGGAGCAGAGCCTGACCGTGCCGACGGCGACCTCGTTCCGCGAGATCCCGGTGAAGCTCCTGGAGGAGAACCGCACCCTGATCAACGGCTACCTCAAGGCGGCCGACGGGGGAAAGATCAGCTTCACCCACATCGTGGGATGGGCCATCGTGAAGGCCGTCGGCTCCTACCCCTCGCTGAACAACGCCTTCCAGACGATCGACGGCAAGCCGTACCTGCTCCAGCGCCCGGATGTCAACCTGGGGCTGGCGATCGATCTGGAGCGCCCGGACGGCGGACGCTCCCTGATGGTGCCGAACATCAAGAAGTCGGACAAGATGGATTTCCGCGCCTTCTACGAGACCTATGAGGCGATGGTCCGGAAGGCTCGCGACGGCAAGCTCACGCCGGACGATTTCATGGGAACCACCGTGTCGCTGACCAACCCGGGGACGATCGGGACGGTCGCCTCGGTGCCCCGTCTGATGACCGGCCAGGGAACGATCATCGCCACCGGCGCCATTCAGTATCCGGCCGCCTACCAGGCGATGGATGCCGAGACCCTCAGCGAGCTCGGCATCAGCAAGGTGATGGAGATGACCTCGACCTACGACCACCGGATCATCCAGGGGGCCGAGTCGGGACTCTTCCTGAACCGCGTGCAGGAGCTGCTGCTCGGCGATGGCGGCTTCTACGAGGAGATCTTCACCAGCCTCAAGGTGCCGTTCCGCCCGCTGGCCTGGCAGCGCGATCGTCACGCCGGCGTCTTCGGACGCAACCGCGACGAGGCGAGCGAGAAGCAGCAGAACGTGCTCCGGCTGATCAACAACTACCGCGACCGCGGCCATCTCCAGGCGCATCTGGACCCGCTCGGCGGCGACGCGCAGTATCATCCGGATCTCGACCCGGCCAACTTCGGCCTGTCGATCTGGGACTTCGACCGCGTCTTCTCCACCGGCGGCCTGGCCGGCATGGCCAAGGCGAACCTCCGGACCATCCTCTCGATCCTGCGCGATACCTACACGCAGCGGATCGGCGTGGAGTACTCGCACGTGCAGAACCCGGAGGAGAAGAACTGGCTGCAGGAGCGGATGGAGACCGTGCGCAATCAGCCCTCCCTCTCGGTCGATCAGCGCCGCCGGATCCTCCGCAAGCTGAGCGATGCCGAGGTGTTCGAGAAGTTCCTCCAGACCAAGTATACCGGCCACAAGCGCTTCTCGCTGGAAGGGGCCGAGACGATGATCCCGATGCTCGACGAGCTGGTCAACCGCTCCGGTGCCGTCGGCGTGAAGGAGATCATCCTCGGCATGGCGCATCGTGGACGCCTGAACGTGCTGGCCAACGAGCTCGGCAAGAGCCCGCAGAAGATCTTCGCCGAGTTCGAGGATATCCAGGATCCGGGCTCGGTCCTCGGCTCCGGCGACGTGAAGTACCATCTCGGCGCCAAGGGGACGGCGGTGGCCGATGACGGCAGCCGCGTCAGCCTCTGGCTGGCCCCGAACCCGAGCCACCTCGAGGCGGTCGATCCGGTGGTCGAGGGCATGGTCCGCGCCAAGCAGGACCGTACCGAGAACGGCGACGGCTTTACCGCGTACGTGCCGCTGCTGATCCACGGCGACGCCGCGTTCGCCGGTCAGGGAGTGGTGGCCGAGACGTTCAACCTGAGCCAGCTCGACGGCTACGCCACCGGCGGCACGATCCATCTGGTGGTCAACAACCAGATCGGCTTTACCGCCTCGCCGCGCGAAACCCGCTCGATGCTCTACGCGACCGACGTGGCCAAGATGGTGCAGGCGCCGATCTTCCACGTCAACGGCGATGATCCGGAGGCCGCGGTCCACGTGATGCGCCTGGCCTTCGAGTACCGCCAGCGCTTCCATCGCGACGTGGTGATCGACCTGTTCTGTTACCGTCGCTACGGACACAACGAGACCGACGAGCCGAGCTACACCAATCCGCTCCTCTATCGGAAGATCCGCTCGCACCCCCCGATCCACCTGGTCTACACCGAGCGTCTGCTCAAGAACAAGACCCTGACGGTGAAGGAGGTCGAGGAGATCGAGAGCGAGTTCAAGACCCGTCTGGAGACGCTCCTGGCCGCGACCAAGGCGCAGGAGAAGCCGGCGCTCGTCGGCGATCCGCTCCAGGAGGATCTGATCAACCCGGCGCATACCTGGACCAATCCGCCGACCGGCATCCCGCAGTTCATCCTCGAGCATATCGTCTCGGTGCTTTCGACGGTGCCGGCCGAGATCGAGGTGCACGCCAAGCTGGTCAAGCAGGTCGAGGGACGCGCCAAGCAGCTGGTCGACGGCAAGATGGACTGGGCCCTGGCCGAGTCGATCGCCTTCGGCTCCCTGGTGCTCGAGGGCTTCCCGGTCCGCCTTTCCGGACAGGACTCCGGACGCGGCACCTTCTCGCAGCGCCACGCGGTGCTGCACGATCAGGCGAGCGACAAGACCTATCTGCCGCTGAACCACCTGAGCGAGACGCAGGCCCCCTTCACGGTCTACGCCTCGGCGCTCTCGGAATACGCGGTGCTCGGCTTCGAGTACGGCTACTCCGTGGCCGATCCCGACGCGCTCGTCCTCTGGGAGGCGCAGTTCGGTGACTTCGTCAACGGCGCGCAGATCGTGATCGACCAGTTCATCTCCTCCAGCGAGGACAAGTGGGGGCAGACCAGCGGCATGGTGATGCTGCTGCCGCACGGCTTCGAGGGACAGGGTCCGGAGCACTCCTCGGCCCGTCTCGAGCGCTTCCTCACCCTCTGCGCCGAGGACAACATGCAGGTGGTGGTGCCGACCACGCCGGCCCAGTACTTCCACCTGCTCCGTCGTCAGATGAAGCGCGAGGTGCGCAAGCCGCTGGTCGTGCTGACGCCGAAGAGCCTGCTGCGCCACCCGCTGGTGGTCTCCAAGGCCGAGGACTTCACCACGGGCACCTTCCAGCCGGTGCTGCAGGAGGCCGAGCGGATCGATCCGGGGCAGGTGCGCCGCGTGGTCTTCTGCTTCGGCAAGGTCTACTACGATCTGCTGCAGGCGCGCCGCAAGGCCGAGCAGCAGGACGTGGCGATCATCCGCGTCGAGCAGCTCTATCCGTTCCCGGCCGCCGAGGTGCGCGCGCAGCTCGAGCTCTACCGCGAGGCGAAGGATATCGTCTGGGTGCAGGAGGAGCCGAAGAACATGGGTGCCTGGCCCACGATCTCGCACTGGATCCGCGACGTTCTCTTCGAGGGGCAGCGTCTCCGCTTCCTCGGCCGTCCCGCCTCGGGAAGCCCGGCCGCCGGCAGCGCGCGCCGTCACAACGCCGAGCAGGAGGAGATCATCCGCCGCGCCCTCGGCCTGGACATGGACGAATCGGTCAAGACGGTGGACGCCACCACGCGCGGCGTCAGCCCGATGCCGGAAAGCTGACCGGACGCGAGTGCGCGGCACTCCCGGAGATACGACGATGACAAGCACGGCGGGGCGCTCGGATGAGCGCCCCGCGCTGTTTTCGGGGAGATGGAATTCGAGGAGGTTCGAGCTCGATACAAATACTCTCCCTGTGCTCCACTGCACCCGGCTTCAGCCGGGTGCGCCCATCAGCCGGGTGCACCCATCAGCCGGGCATCAACAGCAGGCCGATCTTCTGGGAAAGGTTGTTGACCGGTCCAACGAGGATGCCGTGGATGAGCCAGCTCAGCAGGATCGGCGCGGCGATGCTCCGCCGGCAGGTCAGATAGAATGCCCCCAGCAGGGCGCCGACCACCAGTGTGACGATCGCCTGGCCGACCACCAGCGGGACCATGCCGGGCTCGCCGCTGATGGAGCGGAGGGGAGCAAGCGCCACGAGAAATCCCATGAGCGCCGGAATCGCCACCTGCGCCGCGGCGCCGAATCGCGCCCGCTTCAGCTCCGAGATCATCAGCCCGCGATACACCAGCTCGACGACGATCGTCGCGGCAACCGACGCGAGCGCCGACAGCAGCAGCACGCCGGCCTCCCCGGGAGTGGGGGCCAGGCGCGCGAAGATCGCGAACGGATTCGGGTCGTCGGTCCTGATCCCGCGCTCGGCCGCGAGCTGATACGCGGAGCCGAGCGCGAAGAGGGGCATCATGGTGACCGCTCCGGTCCAGATGAGCACCGAGGAGGGAAGCCGAAGGCCGAGATCCCGCAGCGTCAGGCCGTCGCGGCGGAGCCATGTCAGGAGCAGCAGAAGCAGGATTCCCCGCGCCACCAGACTTCCGGTTGCCATGAGTCCGATACGGGGCGTTCCCCCGGTCATGCTGACGCCGCTCAGGAGCGCGCCGATCACGAGCATGATCGCGCTGATCACCAGCAGCTCGATGATCGTGCTTGCCACCACTACCCCCCAGGCGCGGCCGCTGGATGTGGCGGGGGGCTCGATCGCGAGTGCTCCGGTGCCGATGTCGGTGTCGTCGAGAGACATGAGAGATGGGATGAGAATGATGTGAGCGATGCGAGGCCGCGCGCGGTTACCCGCCGAATGCCTGCGAGAAATATCCGATGATGAACAGCAGCAGCCACGGCTCGATCACCGCGTTGATCAGCCCGTGGCCGACCGCCACCGGCGTCAGGCTCCGCCCGCCCCACAGATAGACCAGCGCCAGGATCACCCCCATCACGAAGGTCGAGAGCATCCCCACGAAGTCGAACCCGATGTGGATCATCGCGAAAGTGACGCCGGAGATGAGCACCTGTAACCAGGGGGGCGCGCCGGCGCCGTCGAGCTCGGTCATCACGAAGCCGCGGAAGACGATCTCCTCGACCACGCCGGCGATCACGCCGACGGCGGCGCCGTAGACCTTGAAGAGGCTCAGCTCCGTGGCGTTGGCCCGCACCTCCGGGATCATCAGCGTGTAGGCGGCATAGGCGGCGCCGAAGAGCGCTCCCGCGGCGATCGCCGCCGCGGTGGTCGGACGCTTCCAGCCGAGATCGGCCAGCGTGCGGCCGCTCCTCCGCAGCCAGACGACGAGCAGCCAGAGCGCGATCAGCTCCGCCACGAGCGTGCCGGCCAGCGAGATGGCGGTGGCGCCCCGATCGTCCAGCGCCACGCCGATCTCCGGCAGCAGGAACGCGGGGGTCACGACCAGAATGGCCAGCAGAAGATTGTAGGCGATGATGGTGATGGCGACCGATCCCCACGCGCGCCGCGTCGAGGGGATGGTTCCGGTGGAGTTGGTGGGCATGGGTTCCCTTGCCTGAGTGGAGGAGTGAGACCGGGCGGAGAACGGGAGGCGGGTATACGATCCGATGCCGCGTGGAGGGGAGCGGGCGGGCCATCCCCGTTCATCCGATGGCCCAAACATGCGGAAGAATTTCGATCCGGCAAGCTCGCGGAAGCGTCGCGGCCGCCGGCCGCGCCCCGAGTTGTCACGGAGCCGTCACAGAGCCGTCACGGATGCCGCGGGCCGGAGACCATCCTGGGATGTCCCCGGCCCGCCGCGATCAGCTCGCCCGCGCGGGCTCCGGGCGCGTCCGTCCCTCCGGCCGCATCGAGCGAGCGACCGGAAACGCCCCGGCATCCTCGCCGGCGAGATACAGCTCCACCACCCGCTGCTCCTCCAGCCCGCGCGCCAGCGCCACGATCTCCTCCCGGTCCAGTTCGGGAAGCCTCGCGGCGATCTCCGCGATCGTCGGCTCTCCGCCGAGGAGCCGGAGCAGGGCGCTCTCCTCCGGCGAGAGCATTGTCGGGGAGAGGTAACGTTTGAAGAGGATCACCCCCCGCCCCTCGTGAAAGCCGAGCCGGTCGACGGCCGGGCCGATCCGGAGGCGCGTGCTCTCCAGCATCCGATCGCGCAGCTCCGGGTCCAGCGGCAGCAGCGCGCCATCGATCGCCACGGCGCCGGCGCCGAGCCTGAGCGCGCCGGCCAGCAGCTCGGCGACGTTGGAGGGAATCTCCCGTCCGAACGCGTCGTCGACGATCACCGTGCCGGCGCCGGCCGGCAGCGGCGAGCGGGTGAGCTCCTCCAGCAGGAGGAGCATCAGCGTCCGGAGCCGCGCCGTCTCCGGGCCAATGATCTGCGGCGTGGCGTGCTCGCCGCTCAGATAGACGCCGATGCCGCCGGCGAGAATCGCCTCGTCGATCTCGCCGACCGGCCAGCTCCGCAGAAACCTGGCGGAGGTGCAGAAGGAAGGGGGATCGAACAGGTCGAGCTTGCGCGCCCGTGCCCGCTCGGCGATTCCCTCCATGCCGCCGCGCGCCGCGGCCGTTGCCACGGCGGCCCGGAGCGCGGCCGAAACCTCCTCCGGCACGTTCGCGCTTCCAGCCGGCTTTCTGCCGAGGATCCCCGCCGTGCAGCGCGGGCCGATCGCCTCCGGCGCGTCGCCGGCCAGCCAGTGGAGCGCCGCCCGGATCCAGCACCGGAGCGATTCGGCGGGACGCCCCCGGTCGGCGTGCAGCCGCGCCATGATCACGTTGGTGTAGATCGCGTCGCTCTGCGAGCGCGCTCCCAGCGTGGTGTCGAACGCGCGCCGGAAGTAACGCTCCGACTCCTCCAGGTCGTTCCGCCGACGGTGCAGCCGGGCGATGTTGATCGAGTTGACGTAGTCGAGCCGGCGATCGGGGCGCACCAGCGCGGCGGATCGCTCCTCGATCTCCCGCTCCATGGTCATCGCGCCGTCGAGATCGCCGGACTTCAGCCGGCAGAGCGCGGAGATGTTGAGCAGATAGAGGAACTCACGCCGGTCACGCCCGAGCGGGGAGAGAAGCTCCCGCGCCTGCGCGAAGCAACGCTCGGCGCCGGCGGTGTCATTGGTCATCACCAGTCCCCACCCCTTCGACTGGAGCAGAAAGCCACGGATCTCCGGCGGGACGCTCTCCGGCGGATCGGCCACGGAGGCCGCGTCGCCGAAGCGTCCGAGCGCGATCCGCATTCCCTGCGCGTGCGATTCGAAGATCCCCCGCTCGGCCGGCGACGGAGCGCAGGCGATGGCCCGCTCGGCCAGCCGGAGCGTGATGCCGCTTCCCCCCTCGGCGAAGCGCTTGAGCGCCTCCAGATAGAGAAGCCACGGCTCCACGTGGATCCGGCTCCCATGGCACTGCGCGAAGGCATCGAGCCACCCGATGGAGCGGGCGCCGGCCGAGAGCCGGTCGAACAGCAGCGGCGAGGCCGCCGTCGGATCGGGGCGCAGCTCCGGTGGTACCATCAGATATCCGCCGTCGAGCCGGATCAGGCGCTCGATCGAGGAGCGATCGGCCCCCGCGATCGCCCCGGCGACCTCCGCCTGGAGGACGCCGGGGATCAGGACGAGGGGATCGTCATTCGTCGTTGCCGGCGCGGCCTCGGCGTGCCGGCCGTGCCAGCTCACCCGCCATCCCTCCGGCTGCGCCGGATCGGCGCCGCCGGTGGCCACCAGCAGGAGCGTGCTCTGCGTGGAGCGGACCGCCTGGGCAAGGGAGCGGATGAACAGAAGATTCTCCCGCTCCCACGGCGCGTCGGCGCGCGGGGCCAGGATCAGCAGAAGCCTGGGCGGCTCCTTCCTGAGCTGCTCGCGCACCAGCCCGGCCAGAAGCAGCCCGTCGCGCGTGGCGCGGTCACCCCGGGCCTCGGCGTCGATGAACCGGCCCACCACGTCGGCGTAGGAGAGCTGGGGGGCGCTGCCATCGGCGGCGCCGCCGTCGGCGGCGCGCGGGGGAGCGGCGGTGTCGAGCGGGGGCATCTCGATGCCGAGCTGCCCCATCAGCTCGGTGGCCACCTGCTGGCCGCGCCAGGCGCCGAGCGTGAGGTCGGAGACCGTCCAGGCGCCGGCGAGCCCGAGCTTCCCCAGCTCCCGTCGCAGGTCGTCGATGGTGCCGGCGCGGATGCCGGTCAGCTCGATCGGCCCGGTCTCGCGGAAAAAGTCGATGATGTCCGGTCGTTCCATGGCTCACCTCCCGTCGGTCGGTGAGGCTCCGTCCCTGCCGACGGCGACCATGTAGACCGTCGCGTGCGTGAGCCCGTCGATATCGAGAAGATCGTCGGCTCTGCGATCGTAGAATCCTCCGAGGTTGATCGATCCGAGGCCGAGGGCATGCGCGGTCAGGTTGATGTTCTGCGCCACGTGGCCGGCCTCCAGCAGGGCGAAGCGATAGCCTCGGTCGCCGTACTTGAAGACGCTCCGGTCGAAGACGGCGGTGATGAAGATCACCAGCGGCGCCTCGTGCGCCAGGCTTCCCTGCACCAGCACCTTCTCCAGCTCGGTCGCCTGCGAGCCCTCGCGGAGCAGGCGGAGGTGCCGCTCCGTCGGGTTGTAGTGGTAGAGTCCGTCCTCGGCGTCGAGCGCTCCCTGGCAGTGGAAGTAGAGCTCGAGCGGGTAGAGCGCGCCGCCGGAGGGAACGGTCCGGAACGGGCGCGGATAGCCGAGCGAGCGCAGGTCCCGCGTGATGCCGTAGGCGCCGTGGAGGATGGTGCCGATCTGCTCGAGCGTCAGCTCGGAGGGGATCATCTGCTTGGCGGTCGAGCGTCCGCGGATGGCCGCGCCGAGCGGCATCTCCAGCGGCGAGAGCTCGGCCGGCAGGTCCACGATCGGATAGCCGTGGTACTCGAGCGACTCGGCCAGCTCCGCCATCCGTGCCAGCACTTCGTGGTCGGAGGGGGGAATGTCGAACATCGAGAGCTTCGAGCTCTCGTGAAACGTCTCCCAATCGAGATCGAGGTTGCCGGAGTCGATCGGCGGATCGCTCCAGAGTCGTATGGTATTCATGCTAGCTCCTTGATTGCGTACGGTGGTCTCGATCCGATCGGGATCGCGTGGAACGGATGCGCGACGTGTCGGGGAGGCGCGGCCTCGCAGGCTCGCTCCGCGTGCGTGTGCCGCATGCGGGGCACGTGCCGGCCGCGCGCCGGTCATGGGTATGGATGCGGCACCGGGTTGTCGCCGGTCTCGCGGGTGATGCCGCGATAGCCGAGCTTCTGCGGCACGGTCCAGAGCCGCTTGCCGCCGCAGGAGCGGATATGATGCCCGACCACCAGCGGATGGAATCCCGGAATCACCGCGCGCACCACCGACAGCCCGAGCTCCGCGATGTCCGGCGTCGTCAGGTCGAACAGGAGCGTCCGGTGCCCGACCCCTCTGACGCGCTCCAGGAGCGTCAGAAGATCCCGCTCCGGATCGCCGGAGGCCAGGCTCGGGATGTCCCGGAAGTCGACGCGCGCCTTCGAGGTGAAGAGGAAATCGGCCAGGTGGCGGTTGTAGGGATTGCACCAGAAGTTCAGGTGGCCGGTCTGGTCCTCCACGTTGTCGTAGTCCGGATCGGTCGACAGCCGCGGCATGTGGACCATGATCTTCTGACAATACTCGCGGGTGTGCTCGAGCTCCTCCAGGCTCTTGCGCACCGCCTCCTCCGGATCGAGCGAGGCGGAGCCGGCCGGCACCAGCGGCGGCGCGTCGTGGCGGACGCCGCGGGAGACGGCGAGGACCGTCGGCACGCCGAGATCCATCGTCATGTCGAACAGGGTCACCTCATAGCCGCAGCGCTCGAAGCGGCGCACCATGTCCCGGTTCCGCTCGCTGAGGGTCTCCTTGTCGATCTGCGGCCGGTCCATCATCGCCTGCCAGGTGATGGTGAACGCGTCCCGCTCGATCACCTCGCAGATGGCGGAGATGGCCGCCTCGGCCGTCGAGCAGTGGCAGGCAAGGCCGGTGGAGATCGACTGCGCGATCGGGCTGTCCCCCTTGCCGCGATGGTAGATGTAGGGGACGTAGACGAGCGCGGCCGGCACGTGCCAGGTCTCGCCGGTGAGCGGATCGAGTCCCGGCGTCCAGCGCACCGGCGTGGATTCGGTGAAGGGGACGAAGATCACCTTCGGGTTGCGATACTGCTCGGGGGCCAGCAGCGCGAACTCCGAGGGATGCACGCAGCGGAAGGGGGCATCGGTCCAGGTAGTCAGCGGAAGCTCCTCCAGCTCGTAGATCGCCGCGCAGTAGCGCTCGATCGATTCGCCGATCGCCTTGGCCATGGCGGTGCCCCGCTCGGTGGAGGCGCCGCCGGTCTTGCCGAAGTTCGCCTGCCGGCTGAAGGCCCCGGTGTCGCAGGTCTGCGCGAAGAAGTGGAAGAAGTCCGGATTCCCCGGCTGCCGCGGAGTCTCGAGCACGTAGCGGATGATGCCGGTGCGCTCGTCGATGATATAGGGAAGCGCGTCGTACAGACGTCGAAGCGTTCGTTCTGTCGGGGTCATTCGGCGATCACCTCGCTGGCCATGGAGCCTTTGATGAAGGAAGCGGAGGAACGGCGGACCAGGGTGCTGCAGACCGGGCAGCGGGGGACGCGGAGAACCTTGTGCGATTCGAGCGCGCAGGCCACCATGTTCACCTCGATGAACGTTCCCACCTTCCAGAGCGGGAGCGCGCGGCTGTAGAACTTCGTCAGCTCCACCGCGGCGATATCTCCCAGGATCGAGGCCATCGACGGAAGGAAGCCGGCCACGCGCTGCCCCTCGAACGCGCGGTCGCCGCTCGGCTCCAGGCCGGGCCCGCTCTCGCGGTTCGAGCGCAGACGGGAAAGGAAGCACTCGTAGCAGGCGGTCTCTCCGGGGATCACCGACGGGCCGACGAAGCCGATCAGATCCTGCAGCACCACCGGCAGGAAGTGGCGTCCCTTCTTCACGCAGAGCTCGTTCCAGGAGCGCATCGACTGCAGGCCGCCGAAGTCGGAGGTGGCCACCAGGCAGTCGAACGCCCCCTCGGCCAGCTCCGCGTGGAGCCGGTCGTACGGGACCGGCTCGATGCCCACTCCCCAGCGATCGGCGCGCAGCGCCCCCTCGTCGTCGAAGAGCGCGGTGTTCCGGAGCGTGGGATAATCGACCACCCGCACGTTGCTCACCCCCGCCTCGACCAGCGCTCCGGCCAGACGGCGCGAAACGTGATTGACGCCGACGACCACGATCCCGACCGCGTTCAGCCGGTCGTTCACCTCGTCGGTCGTCGTGCCGAAGTGCCAGTAGAAGACGTCGAGATGGCTCTCGGCGGAGGGCGGGGGGGCGGCCGCGCCGATCGGGATCACCAGGTTGCGGGTCTCGAGCTGGCGGATCAGCCGCTCGATCGTCGGACGGTCCGGGCCGGCGAAGCGTGGCAGCACTTCCTCGACGCTGCTTCCCGGCGTGAGCGCGTCGAGCAGGATGCCGACCGCCTCGAGGGCGCGGTCTCCCGCGATCTTGATCTCGACGCAGCCCCGTTTGAGGATGACTCCCCCCTCGGTCTCGATCAGCTGAACCGGAAGCGCTCTGAGCCGGCGCGCGGCGCCGTTGTTCTCCGGGCTGCTTCCCGGGGCGCCTCCCGGCGCGGCGTCTGGCGAATGAAACGTGTTCATCGTGGTCGGTTGAATGTGGTGAAGATGATTCCCCTCCGACGATTCCGTCGGGGAGCGCTCCGTTCAGCCGTTCGTGCCGGCGCGCCGCGCCGCGAGGATCGGAACGATCACGAACGACCAGAGATTGATCAGCGCGTGGGCCGCGATGGCCGGATACAGGCTCCCGGTGGCGAGCACGAGTCCCGACAGCAGGAGCGAGAGGAGAAACGCGTAGGCGATCACGCCGACTCCGTAGGCGCCATGGATGGCCGCGAACAGGAGCGCGGTCAGCGCCACGGCGGCCGGCACGCTCCCGAGCGCCCCGATGAGCGCCTCCTGGGCGTAGCCGCGGAAGATGATCTCCTCGGCCACCGGGACGAGCACCGCGCCGAGCAGCGCGATGCCGACCGCCTCGCGCGCGGAGGGGGAGGGCCAGTGGCGGCTGTCCAGGTGCTCCGCGCGATACATCCTGCCGCCGGCGCGCACGGCGATCCATTCCACGAGCCACCAGAGCCCCACGCCGGCGGCCGCGCAGGCCACGCCGGCGGCAATGCCGGCCGGAAGCCCGATCGTCGAGGGGGGACCATGGAGTCCGAGCGATGCCGGCGCGATGCCGCGCGCCTCGAGCAGCAGCAGAAGCGCCGCCAGCGAGACCGAGGTCCAGAAGGTGTAGATCAGCAGCGCGGGAACGAACTCGTTCTTGGCGCCGAGCAGCCGGGTGATGCGCGCGGGGTCGACCCCGGCCAGCGCGAGAAGGACGTATGTCAGAGTCGTGCATACCGTCCCTGTCCACGCCATCGGGAGGAATACCGCGGGAATATCGTCGGGCGTCATGATCGGGTCCATGCGGGCTGGTGAGGAAATAGTGATCGACACGCGGGGCAACCGAGCGCGATCGACGGAAATGCGGTGGAAAATGGAGCCCTCCCGTCCGGACCGGGAGGGCTAGCCTACATCATCGAGCGTCAGGCAATCGCGTTCGACTGCTCGACCGAGACGGCGCAGCAGCAGCAGCAGCAGGCGATGCAGCAGCAACACCGGATTCCGCCGTCACCCGAGCCGCCGCCTCCCGTCTTGACGATACGGGCGGTCACGACGCCGTTCAGGCCGCGGAGGTCGTTCAGCGTGAGCTCGAGCGCCGCCGGAGCGGTGTCCGGGTAGGTCATGAGCGAGATCAGATCTCCCTTGGTCAGCTTGGAGACATTCGGGGAGAGCTGGGCGATCTCGTCATCGGTGAAACCGAGCTCCTTGATCGGCGCATCGTTCGAAAGCGGGGCGGTTTGGTCCAGAGCCATTGTGAACTCCTTTTCGTTTGTAGTACCGTGATGAAAAAATGCTAAGAGTTTTTTGCGACGTCACATCCTCAAAGCGTTGAGCCTCATAGCATTGAGCGTTGCTGGTATCGGTGGTATATATGGGGTGAGATCCGCGACGGATCGCGAGTGGCGACGCCCGGTGCGTCGCCGTGTGTTGAGCCATGGCTCGTCGGCCACGGACATATGCCGCGGGCGCGGTTGCGTGAATATCGGGGCAGGAATTTCGGGCGGAGTATTCCCCTGTTCCCCTCTCCGCCATCATGAGGCCTCCGGAGCTCCCGCTCCGTTCGGCCCGGTGTCGTTCACCGCTTCTATCCGTATATAGCCTCGACGTGTGATAAATGTGACATCGATCCTCAGATATACTTCATCACGGCCACGTTTTCTCCGGACCGCTCGTGCGTAAATGCCGTCTCCGGCTCGCAATCGATGCAGCGGCCCACGCGATTGTCCTCGCGCTTCCAGAAATCGCGCAGGCTCCGAAGCGCGCGCGCGTGCCGCTGGCGGATCGACGCGTGCGTGCAGGTGAGCGATTGCGCCACTTCCTCCAGCGATAATCCCTGGAGATCATGCAATTGCACGACCTCCGCCAGCAGCGGCGAAAGAATGCCGATGAGCGCGGCCACGGTAAGCGCGGCCGTGAGCGAATCCTCCTCGTTGCAGATCTGATCCGGCTCCGATGCCCCAGTCTGCGCGCGCGGCGCCTGCTCCTCGGCCACGTCCGGCTCCGGCAGCGGAACGTGCATCAGCAGCCGCTGCCGCTCCCGCAGCAGAATGCGCTCGGCCGTGGTGACCATCCACCGCCACGCTACCCTTTCCTCCACCGGAACCGGCTCGCCGTCGGAGGCATGGAACCTCCGGCAGAACCGATACTGCGCCTCCATCGCCGCGTCGGCGACGACCTCGGACGGAATGGAGCGGAAACGATGTGACAGTGCATGATGAACGGAGCTGGTGATGCAGGTAATTGTTGACCAGTACATGGCGGCGCTGATGTGAAGGCTCCCCTAACCTTGTGCCTCTACGATCCGATAACGAACGACTCGAAGCGATTTCTCGGCCCTGGTAAGAAACCATGCGGGTGGTGACCGGGAAATTATCGCGGTAATTGTGTGCCAGATTCTGCGCGCGGGGGTGGTTGAAAACGCGAGGCGGCGCCGAGCGGCAATGCCGGAGTCACGGTGCCGGTCCGGTATCGGGGAAGCCGACGGAATATTCCGGCATCGATGCCGGCGCCGATATGCTTCGCGCGATCTCCGATGCGGATGAAAGCTCAGATCATGAGGTACCGGATATGAACGGTGTGTTGCAAAACAGCATGTGCGGGGCGTCGGCGAATCTTCCGGGAATGGGGGGAGTCAGTGGTGAAGATTCGTGCGCAAAGTTAGGAGAGCCTTCGAGCCGATACAACAGGTTTTCCGCGCGAAGGAAAAAATAATCGGAGACCGCGCGTCCGCCGTCGCCCCGCGCGTCCGTATGCCGCCGATGGATGTGCGGGACGATGACGCGGATATGTCGGGCCGGAAATAATCGCCGCCGATGGGATGCCTCTCGTCGGCGGCAGGAATTGTCATGAATGCGTTTCGAGATGCCCGCGGGCGCCGGATGCGCGCGCCCGCGCTCAGCGCGTGGAGAACGTGAGCGTCGCCGGGTTGAAGTGGACGCCGCGCCGCGAAAATGGAAGCGCGCAGAAATAGACCTCGCCGGTCGCGTCGTCCATCACGAGCGGCTGGAAGAGCGCGTTGTTCGTCATCGGGTAGGGGATCGCCACCTCGCTCCAGCTGTCGGTCGCGATCGTGTAGATCTCCATCACGTTGGCCGACCCGGCGGTCGAATTGATCTTGTAGATCTTCCCATCCCGATAGTAGCAGTTGTTCAGATAGCCGCGATAGCCATGGGTCGGCGGCGTGAGCCGCGTATAGCCGCCGGTCGCCGGGTCGAAGGCGTACATCAGCGTTTCGGCCGTGGTGCCGTTGGCGCCGCGGCCGAGGATATATACCCGGCGGTCGTCGGAGACGAGCACCCCCTCGTGGATCCACGCGAGCTCGGACCGATGGGCGCTCCAGGCAATGCCGTCCGCCGTGGAATAGAGGGCGAGCTTCCGGTCGTTGGCGTCGGTTCGCGAGGGAACGCTGGCCACGTAGATCCGGCCGGCGCAGAGCGCCGCCTGGTTCCAGCCGGTGACCGCGACGGCGGTGAAGGGAATATCCGGCAGGGGCGTCCACGCGTCGCCGGCGATGTCGTAGCGCGCCATGTGGCGGCCGCTCTCCTCCCCGGCATCGGTGGGGCTGGTGCCGCCGAGCAGGAAGATCCGATCTCCCATGGCGATGGCGGCCATGCCGTAGCGGGGAGAGGGGAGCGGCGCCTTCTCGCTCCAGCGCTTCGTGGCCGGATCGTAGGCGCGCGTCTTCCCGCTTCCGCTCCAGTCGATCCCCTCGCCGCCGATGGCGTAGATCGTGCTTCCCCGCCTGACCATCGTGCCGTAGTAGGATTCCGGCTCCGGCTCCGTGGCGAAGGGGATGGAGCTGGCCGGCGGCCAGCCGTCCGAGCTCCCGTGCGTTCCCTGCGGGGGACGCGTGACCGGGGCCGAGGGAGCTTCGCCGCAGCCGGCGATCGCCGCGCCGAGCAGCAGCAGGGAGCCGAGGGAGAGGAGCGTGGAACGGGGCCTTGCGTTCATGAGCGTTTCCTGGAATTGGATGCGGAGCACGGCGCGCGTACCGCGCGCTCCGGTCCGCGTGTGTCGTTCGACCACATCGGCCGCGGAACAAACGTAGCGGATGGGCGCCCGGCGCGCATCGCTGCAAAATCTCTACAGCCGCTCGCGGCGGCTTCGCGCGCGGTGCGACCGCGATCCACGGGACCGCGATCCACGGGATCGTGATCCACGGAGTCGTGATCCACGGAGTCGTGATCCGGGAGAGTGGCGGCGGGTCAGAGGGAAGCGAGGAAGGAGACGAGATTCTCCTCCGGGGCAAGATGGAGCTTGCGGCGCGCGCGGTAGCGGTAGATATCCACGCTCTTCGGCGAGATCGACAGGAGCGCGGCGATCTGTTTGGAGCTGAGGTTGGCGCGCAGCAGGGAGCAGACGCGGAGCTCGGTCGGGGTCATCTCCGGGGCGCGTCCGGCAAGGGCGCGGAGGAATCCCGGGTGCGTCTCCCGGAACCGACGCTCGAACGCCTCCCAGCCGGGGCTGGCGCCGTCGCTGCCGTCGAGGCGGCGCGCGAGCTCGGCCACGCGCTCCCGCCCCGGCTCCGGGAGCGTCGGAAGAAGCTCGGCCATCTCCTTCCGGATCGTGTCGATCCGCTCCTGCTGCGCGGCCAGGAAGGATGCGCCGGCGGTGAGCTCCTCCTGCTTCCGATCGATCATCTCCCGCAGGAAGGCGGCGTAGAGCTGCTGCACCTCGGTCCGTTTGGTGGCCACGTCGCCGGTGAGGATCTGCACGCCCCCGACCCAGCCCCAGCCGCCGGCATCGCGGCCGAAGTCGGCGCTGAGCTCCAGCGCGCGGCGCGCGTGCGCCAGGGCTCCGACCGGATCCCCCTTCAACTCGAGTGCACGGGAAAGCTCCACCGAGGCGATCCCCTCCCAGAACGTGCTTCCCTGGTCGCGCGCGATCTCCAGCGCGCGGCGGTGGCGCCCGATTCCTTTCTCGAGCTCCCCGAGCCCGACGTGCAGCTCGCCGAGCTCGATCTCGATTCCCGGCCGCACCGACGGACGGACCAAATCGGCCAGTCGTGAAGCCTCCTCCAGGTGTCGGCGCGCCGGCTCCGGCTCCCCGCGCCGCCGGTGGATCATCCCGACGAGGGCCACGGTCGCCGGCTCGTACATGGCGTTGCCGAGGGCGCGGCAGACCTCGACGGCGCGGCGCGCGTGGCGGAGCGCGTCGTCGAAGGCGCGCAGCTCGCCGAGGCACCAGGCGAGCATCACCCGCGTGAGCATCTCGCCGCGGCGGTCGCCGATCGCCTCCCGGATCGGGATGGCGCGCTCCAGGTACCCGCGCGCCTCGCGGTATTCTCCCCGCTCCATGCGGACCGAGGCGATGTTGTGCAGCACCATGGCGATCTGCAGCCGCCGGTCTTCCCGCTCGAACACCTCCAGCGCGCGGCCGAGCGTTTCGAGCGCCTGATCGTGCGCGCCGAGGTACTTGAACAGAAGGCCGAGGGAGTTCCGGACGATGGCCCCCTCCACCTGCAGCCCCGCCTCGTCGTAGAGTCCGATGCTCTCGATGTAGAGCCGGTATGCGATTACCAGATCGCCGAATTTGGCGTATACTAACCCGATGCTCCTGATCGCGCGCGCCATGCCGGCGCGATCGCCGAGCTCCTCGCAGACGCGTCGCGATGCCTCCAGGTGCTCCAGCGCGCCGTCGCGGTCGAGCTCGAGATACTGGGAGTAGCCCACGTGGTGGAGCGCCAGCGCGATTCCCTCGCCGAACCGGGCGCGCCGGGCGCGGGCAAGGGCGGCGCGGGCCAGCGCGAGCGCCGCCGGAATGTCGCTCCGGTAGAGCGTATCCCATCGCTCCAGCATCGCCAGAATCTCCCGCCGTCGCGGGCTGTCCGGCTCCTTCCGGGAGGGCTCATGCGTGAGGTTGGAGGTCATCGGCGAGGGCGTGGACGGGAACGACGTGAGGAAGGGGGACGGGGCCGGACAGGTACAATCTGCCGGCGCGCTCTCCGTCCATCGGCTGCTGGGTCTCGTTCGATGCCGCCAGTGTAGCGGTTTTCCAGCTCCTTAACAACATCAGCGCTTCATGAAGTTCACGATAGAATCCGAGTATCGTCCCACCGGAGATCAGCCCGAGGCGATACGGCAGCTCGTCGAGGGGCTCGATCGCGGGGACCGCTTCCAGACTCTTCTCGGCGTCACCGGATCGGGGAAGACCTTCACCGTCTCCCAGGTGATCGAGAAGGTGCAGCGCCCCACGCTCGTCATCTCCCACAACAAGACGCTGGCGGCGCAGCTCTACGGCGAGTTCAAGAGCTTCTTCCCGAACAACGCCGTCGAGTTCTTCATCAGCTACTACGACTACTACCAGCCGGAAGCCTACATCCCGAGCACCGATACCTTCATCGAGAAGGACTTCGCGATCAACGACGAGATCGACCGCCTGCGCCTGAAGGCGACCAGCGCCCTGCTGGACGGACGTCGCGACGTGATCATCGTCTCCTCGGTCTCCTGCATCTACGGCATCGGCTCCAAGGAAGCCTACGGCTCGCAGCTGCTCCAGCTCAAGCGGGGCGACCGGATCGAGCGGAACCAGCTTCTGTACAAGCTCGCCGACATCCACTACAGCCGGAACGACGTCGACTTCTTCCGCGGCAACTTCCGCGTCCGCGGCGACGTGGTGGAGGTGATCCCGGCCTATGAGGATGATCTCGGCGTCAGGATCGAGCTGTTCGGCGACGAGGTGGAGAAGCTCTCCCGCTTCGACCGACTGACCGGCAAGACGCTCGAGGAGATCAACTCGATCATCATCTACCCGGCCAAGCACTTCGTCACCACCCGACCGGAGCTCAACCGCTCCATCGACGAGATCCGTGACGAGCTGCACGACCGGCTGAAGGAGCTCCGCGAGGGGAACAAGCTCCTGGAGGCGCAGCGGCTGGAGCAGCGGACCCTGTTCGATCTGGAGATGATGAAGGAGCTCGGCTACTGCTCCGGCATCGAGAACTATTCCCGCATCCTCGCCGGCCGCAAACCGGGGGAGGCGCCGGCCACGCTGATCGATTACTTCCCGGAGGATTTCCTCCTCGTGATCGACGAGAGCCACGTGACCCTTCCGCAGATCCGCGGCATGTTCAACGGCGACCGCGCCCGCAAGCTCACCCTCGTCGAGCACGGGTTCCGCCTCCCCTCCGCGCTGGACAACCGTCCGCTCAAGCTCGACGAGTTCATGACCCGAATCAACCAGACGGTGTTCGTCTCGGCCACGCCGGGCGATCCGGAGATGGAGCTCAGCGGCGGCGTCTTCGTCGAGCAGATCATCCGCCCGACCGGCCTGCTCGATCCGCTCATCGAGGTCCGCCCGGTGAAGAACCAGATCGACGACCTGATCCACGAGATCAAGCTCCGCGTGACCAAGGACGATCGGGAGCGGGTGCTGGTAACGACGCTCACCAAGCGGATGGCCGAGGATCTGACCGATTACCTGACCGAGCTCGGCATCCGGTCGCGCTACATCCATTCGGAGATCGACGCGCTGGAGCGGGTGGAGATCCTGCGCGATCTGCGCCTGGGAGAGTACGACGTGCTGATCGGCGTGAACCTTCTGCGCGAGGGGCTCGACATGCCGGAGGTGTCGCTGGTGGCGATTCTGGATGCCGACAAGGAGGGCTTCCTCCGGAGCGAGCGCTCGCTGATGCAGACGGCCGGCCGCACCGCGCGCCATGAGAACGGCCTGGTGATCATGTACGCCGACAGGATCACCGACTCGATGCGCGCCGTGATCGAGGAGAGCGAGCGCCGCCGCGCTCTGCAGGTCGCCTACAACGAGGAGCATGGGATCGTGCCGAGGACCGTCAAGAAATCGCGCGAGGCGATTCTGGGCTCCACGGCGATCGCCGACGTGAAGGCGCAGCGCGATCAGAAGCGGAAGGACGCCGAGCGCCGCTCCACGCCGTCGCTGGTGGAGGAGCCGGTGTTCAAGTACATGAGCACCGACCAGAAGAAGGACCTGATCGAGCACCTCCGCGAGGAGATGAAGCGCGCGGCCAAGGAGCTCGAGTTCGAGCGCGCCGCTGAGCTGCGCGACGAGATCGGCCGGCTGGAGGAATCGATCAAGTAAGCCCGCGTGGGAATGAAGACCGGGAGCATCCGCGGGGATGCGTCTCGGTCGGGAACGCGCGACGGCCCGTCCGACCATGAGTGTCGGACGGGCCGTTGTCATTGCGCGGAGCGGACTGGGCGCGTCCACGGCCGTGGCTCCGGCCGGAGCGCCGCGTCCGGTCAGAACGCGTAGCCGATATCGAAGCGGAGCGCGGGGGCTCCTCCGCTGAAGGAGTCGAAGCGGTCGGTCTCGTCGTCATTGTTCGTCGAGAGGAACCAGCGGTCGTAGCCGAGGCCGAGTCCGATCGCGAACTCATCACCGGGGAACCACTGCCATCCGACGAGCACCCCCACCGAGAACGCGGTCGCCGTCGGATCCTCGCCCGGATCGTCGCTGCTCACCCAGAGGCGGTTGTAGGAGATGTTCGGCGCCACGTAGAAGCCGCGCAGCGCCTTCCGGCTCGGATGGAAGCGCGCCTCCGCCTGAATGCCCCATCCCTGCAGCTCGCTGATGGCTGGCGTCTGCACGCCGCCGCCGATCACGATCACATCGTTGATCCGGTGATAGTAGCTGATGTTGTAGAGGAGGAAGAACTTCAGCGGGTTGATCGTGATCAGGTTCGATCGCGGCGTGATATCCTCCGATGTCGAAACCTTGGTTACCTGCGTGGTGGTCTCCTTGCCGGTGGAGTCGCGGGTCGTGACCGTTTCGGTGGTCTTGGTCTGCGCGCTCGCCGTGGCGCAGGCGAGCATCGCGCAGGCGGTCATGACGCCGGCGGCCAGCAGGAGCGGGATCGTGGATCGTTTCATGATCGGTCGAGCGAAAAGTAGTGAGGGAAACCTGCCATCGCCGCTGGGCATCGCCGCGGCGGATATCGGTTCGGCCCGGATTCAGGGCATTGTACTCGTGAAGACAACCATCCGCCGGAAACATAACAGCCGTCGCCGCCGGCCGCGGTGGAGCGCCGGAGGGGACGTTGAAACGAGGCGTCGAGGTCGGGGGAGGTCAGAACGCGTAGCCGATCTCCAGGCGCGGCGCCGGGAGCCCGGTGTCGAACGGGCTGAAGTCCTGCTCGGACGCGCCGTCGGAAGGGGAGAGGAAGTAGTGATCGTAGCCGATGCCGATCCCGACGGCGAGCTTTTCCCCGAACAGCCAGTCGTAGCCGACGAGCGCCCCGATCGAGAGGGCGGTTGCCGTGGCGTCCCCCTCCTTGAGGGAGAGACTGGTAAAGCCGACGCTCGGCGCCACGTAGACCCCTTCGAGCGCGCGGCGGCCGGGATGGAACCGGAGCTCGATCTGCGCTCCGACGCCGCGAAGCGATGATTTCGAGGGGATCTGGACGCCGCCGCCGAGGACGAAGGTGGCGGAGAGGCGATGGTAGTAGCTGAGGTTGTACAGCCAGAAGAACTTCAGCGGGTTGACCGCGATCAGGTTCCCCGGCCCGTAGAGCGGGTCGCTGACCTCGAGCTGGATCACGTCGATGTAGGTATGGCGCCCGGTGCTGTCGCTCTGCGCCATGGCGACCGTGGCGGTCGCCACCAGGAGGAGAAGGAGAGTCGTAAGTCTGGCCATTGCATCGAAGAAGAAGCTCGTAGGGAATGCCCAGGGGCCGAACGGTCGGTCCGGGGACATGTCGACGCTCCGGGGCTCGGCCGGAGGAGATCCCGCCGGGCCGGATGAATCGGGGGGAGAAGATACGACGCGGAGGGATATGGAAACGGAACGGTCCCCCCGGAATGCCGGGGGGACCGTTCGTCGAAGCGGAAATCCTCGATGCCGTCGGCCGGTGTCGGTCTCCGGGTCGGTTACGACGTCGGGCCGGGGCCTGGCCGGGACCTATCTCAGAACGCGTAGCCGATGTCGAAGCGGAGCGCCGGGAGCGTTCCCTTGAACGATCCGAACTCCTCGACGGTGTTGTCCTCGTTCTCGCTGTCGGAGGTCGAGAGGATGTAGTAGTCGGCGCCGATGCCGAGGCCCATGGCGAAGTCGTCGCCGGGGAACCACTGCCAGCCGAGGAGCGCGCCGATCGAGAAGGCGTTGGCCTTGGCGGTATACTCGTCGGTGAACTGCGTGGCCTCGACGGTGGTCGAGAGGCTGGTGAAGGAGACGTTCGGGGCGATGTAAAAGCCGCGCATCGCCTTGTTGGAGAGGTGGAAGCGGATCTCGGCGTTGGCGCCGAAGCCGCTGATGCCGGAGACCGACGGCACCTGGAGGCCGCCGCCGATCACCATCGAGCTGCTCAGACGATGGTAGTAGGAGGCGTTGTACATCCAGAAGAACTTCAGCGGGTTGATCACGATCATGTTCGAGTTGGCCAGGGAGGGATCGACCTCGGCGTTGCCGGTGGTCGTCTGCGCCGTGGCCAGGCCGAAGCCGGCGGTCAGCGCGAGGGCGGCCATGGCCATGGCGCGCGCGGTCTTGGTTCTGCAGATGGACACGAGGGTTCGCATGGAATCACTCCACGAAGGTTGATTGGGTAGGGTTGGACGAATCGTAAAAACGTATACGAATGTGGATTTCCCGATGGCGGGCGCAAGTTTAGTGGGCCTGCCGGACGTGTGCAATCGAAACGATGCAAGCGTTGGTGAACCGTTAATCCGGTACAGCGGATGCGCGATCTCACCTGGCAATGCCGGTTCGGAGGAGCATGTGAGGCTCGGGCCGACGCGACGTGATCGGACCTGGGATGTGGAAAGACGCGCAACGGGCGTCGGTGTAACACCCCGATTTTCGCCGACATGGAAGGATTCGGGGCTTCCGCGTATGTTTGTGCGTCACGAGCCGGGAGCTCGAGCCTGGGGCTCGATCCGGGATCCTCACCGATCGGCCGGATGCTCCCGACCGGCCCGCGCGCCCCCGGGATCGTGGGCCGGCGGGATCGTGGGCCGGCGGTCGGCCCGATGCTCGCGCGGGGCATGTTCGTCCGGATATCACATGCAGAGCCTCGGCGGGGCCTTCGCCCCTCGATGCCGCGGCCCTGACGCCCCCGGCGCTTCCCGGGGATGCATACCGTTCAACGGAATCTGTTATGACTTCGATCGCGAAGACTCTCCTCACGGCCGCGCTCGTCGGCCTCGCCGCGAGCGGAAGCGCGCTGGCGCAGTACGGCTTCGGCGTCGGCATCGCCTCCAGCGGCGCCAACCTGAACCAGGCGGCCGGCAATCTCTCCGATCTCCTGAGCAAGGACAGCATCACCTACTCGGACGTCTCCGGCGGCTTCGGCGCCTACGTCACCGCGCGCCTGAAGCACTCGCTCGGCCCCGTCCGCCTCATCGCCGACGCGGCCTACATCTACTTTCCGGCCAAGGAAGTGGAGCTCACCGAGGTGAACGTCGGCGGCCAGGAGGCCAAGGCCACCTTCGATATCGGCGGCTCCTACATCCCGATCGGCGTCGGCCTGGAGTACGCTCTTCCGACGCCGGTTATCCATCCGTATATCGGCGCCGAGGTCACCTATACCTTCGTCAGCCGGAGCTATGCCGCGGTGAAGGGGGATGTCGACGCGGTCTCGCCGGACCTGAGCAATCACTCCACCGGCTCCGACTGGGGATTGATGGTCGGCGCCGGCGTCGAGCTGAACGTCTTCAGCGTGATGGCGCTCGACCTCGGCCTCCGCTACAACCTCGAAAACCTCTTCTCGAAGGAGAGCACCGCCCCGCACGCCAAGTATCTCCAGGTGGGCGCCTCCCTCTTCTTCGGCGACCTGTATCCCAGCTCATCGAGCGGCGACTGATCGGCTCTCCATCGTCGATCGTCGGACCGCCCGACATTCATCGTTCATTCCGCGCGCCGGGACGCGCCCCCGCTGTCGACGGGCGGCCCCCGGCGCGCCGCATTCGCACGGCTCCATCGCATGAAGATCATCGACCTCACATGGCGTCTGCCCGGACCGCTTGCCACCTATCTCCTCGCCAAGCAGGGGATGGAGGTGATCAAGTACGAGGACGTCACCCACCGTGACCCGTTTCTGAACTGGCACTGGGATCCCTCCTTCGCCGAGATCTACGGCGCGTTCCAGGGACCGAAGGACGTCCGCCTGATCGACTTCGGCGACTCCGAAGCCGCCGCCGCGCTCCGGCGCGAGATCGCCACGGCCGACGCGGTGGTGATGAGCTTCCCGCGGCGGATCGAGGAGAAGCTCGGCCTGACCGAGGAGCGGATCGCCGAGGAGTTCTCCGGCGTCTGCTTCACCCGGCTCGGCTTCCGTCCCGGCGACGATCACTCGGCGCACGACCTGAACACCCTGGCGCAGAGCGGCCTGCTGAAGATGCACATCCTCGACAGGACCGACGGAATCATCGCGCCGCCGTTCCTGCCGGCCACCGGCATCTTCTTCTCGCATCACATCGCCATCACCGTGCTGGCCACTCTCCTCCGGCAGAAGGGGGAGTCCGCGCCGATCCAGAACTGGTGCTACCTGCAGGACGCGGTGGACAACGTGCAGCGGGCCTACTATCCGGAGAGCATCCAGGAGTGGACGCCGGCCGCGTTTCTCCACAACGGGCGCTTCCCCTGCTACAACCTCTACCGGACGAAGGATGGAGGATATCTGGCGGTGGCGGCCGTGGAGGCGAAGTTCTGGAACCGCTTCCGCGCCCTGGCCGGGCTGACCGATCTGGACGATGGCGACGGGCTGTCGCAGGGAGAGCGGGCCGAGGAGGTGAAGGAGCGGATCCTGCGGGCCGTCGGCTCCCGGACCGCCGACGAGTGGCGGGAGATCTTCGCCGGCCAGGATGCCTGCGTCGATCTGGTCGGGCCGTGGTAATGCCCGCGCGATCGCCGGCGTTTTCTCCGGACGATACTCTTCAACGCAACGAGGGGAACGAAGCACGCGCTTCGTTCCCCTCGTCCGTTTCGCGGCGATCCGCCCGGAGGAGCCGATCCTTCTGGACTTGTCAGGATCGTCCCTCCGTCGCCGCGTTGGCGTGCCCGTTCCCCGGGCTCATCCTTCATCCGTCCTCACCCCGTTGCTCCCGCGACATGTCTGGTCATGCCTGGGGAGGGAGGCCGGGTGGATGCGCGCCCGAGAGCGGGTCAGTGACGTGGGGACCTCTCACGCCTCGATCTGGCCGGCCGGCTGGAACGCGTCGAGGTAGTTCGCGGTGTCGGTGAACAGACGGAACCGGACCACCTTGCCGTCGCCGAAAGTGAACGAGTGCGCCCAGTTGCTGCCGAACGGGCGGCCGGTCTCCCGGATCGTTCCCGCCTCGTGGCCGAAGGCGACCACGCTGTCGCCGTCGACGACGAACTCGCGTGGCTCGAACGCGGTGTGCGCGGAGATCTGGCCGATGGTCTGGAAGAACCGGAGCACGCCGTCATGGCCGGAGAAATCGCCGGTGAACGGAAGCTCCGCCGGACCGTACACCACCCAGTCGACATCCGGCGCCACGCGCGCCAGGATCGTGGGGACGTCGCCGGTACCGAACGCCGCGTACATTTCCTGAACGGTCTGAAGGGGAGAGTTGCTGCTCATGATGCTGCTCCTGTCGATTGCGTTCCTGAATCGTGATGCGAGCTGTTTCTCGCCTGGGCGGGGAGGATCGGGTGAGAGGAGTACGAGACGGCGGGGGGATTGGATTGCGCCGCGTCGCCGGGTTCGGATCGGTCCGCGTGCGTGGTCCCCTGATTGCATGGTGTTCGGATGCTGATCCCGGGTGTCGCTGGCGCGGGTCCGGGATGGGGGCCACGCGGAACCCGCGCGTGGTCCCGGATCGCGCGAACGGGAGGATGGCCGGGGAAAGGGAAGCGATGTGGTGACCACGGATCAGGGGGCGGGGCCGAGTGCCGCGCGGGGCGTCGGCCGGATCGCCGGCCGGATCGCCGGCCGGATCGCCGGGGGGCATACATTCCGCAATTTCCTGCTGCGACGATCCTTCGTTATCTTGGGGAGTTGTGGCAGGAAGGATATCAACCGAACACCTATAGAGAAACGATGGAGCAGAACGGATCTCCCCTCAACGGGCACGCGAACGGCCACGCCAACGGTCACGCCGAGGGCATCACCGGCGGCGAGCAGCTTTCCCTCGAGTTTTATCAGGGAAAGGAGCGGTGGGAGTCTGAGGCCGCCAAGGCCAAGACGACCGGCTGGAAGCACACGACGCTCTCCGGCAGCGAGGTCGATCTGATGACCACGCCGGATCAGCTGAAGAACTGGAGCTACTCGGAGAAGCTCGGCTTCCCGGGCCAGTACCCGTACACCCGCGGCATCCACGCCAACATGTACCGCGGCAAGGTCTGGACGATGCGCCAGTTCGCCGGCTTCGGCACCCCGGAGGATACCAACGAGCGCTTCAAGTACCTGCTGGCCAACGGCCAGACCGGTCTGTCCACGGCGTTCGACCTGCCGACCCTGATGGGGCGCGACGCCGACGACGAGCTCTCCGAGGGAGAGGTCGGCATCTGCGGCGTCTCGGTCTCCTCGCTGGCCGACATGGAGATCCTCTTCAGCGGCATCCCGCTCGACAAGGTCTCCACGTCGATGACGATCAACTCCCCGGCGATCATGATCTTCGCCTACTACCTGGTGGTGGCCGAGAAGCAGGGGATCTCGTTCGACAAGCTCCGCGGCACGCTTCAGAACGACATTCTGAAGGAGTACATCGCGCAGAAGGAATATCTGTTCCCGCCGCGTCCGTCGGTCCGGATCATCACCGACATGATCGAGTGGTGCTCCGAGCACGCGCCGCAGTGGAACCCGGTCTCGGTCAGCGGCTACCATATCCGCGAGGCCGGCTCGACCGCCGCGCAGGAGCTCGCCTTCACGCTGGCCGACGGCTTCGCCTACGTCGAGGACTGCATGGCCCGCGGCATGGATGTCGACAGCTTCGCCCCCCGCATCTCCCACTTCTTCAACGCGCACATCGACTTCTTCGAGGAGATCGCGAAGTTCCGCGCCGCCCGTCGGATCTACGCCCGCCGGATGCGTGAGAAGTATGGCGCCAAGAGCCCCCGCTCCTGGATCCTCCGCTTCCACACGCAGACGGCCGGATGCTCCCTCACGGCGCAGCAGCCGGAGAACAACATCGTCCGCACCGCCGTCGAGGCGCTGGCGGCCGTGCTCGGGGGAACCCAGTCGCTTCACACCAACTCGATGGACGAGACGCTGGCGCTCCCGTCGGAGAAGGCGGTGACGATCGCGCTCCGCACCCAGCAGGTTCTGGCCTACGAGACCGGCGTGATCAACACGATCGATCCGCTCGGCGGCAGCTACTTCATCGAGGCGCTCACCGATAAGATCGAGGCGGAGGCCGAGGCCTACTTCGAGAAGATCGATGCCCTCGGCGGCGTGATCCCGGCGATCGAGGCCGGCTTCTTCCAGCGCGAGATCGCCGACGCGGCCTACCGCTATCAGCGTGAGCTCGACGCCAAGGAGAAGATCATCGTCGGCGTCAACGAGTTCACGCAGGAGTCGGAGCAGATCGACATTCCGCTGCTGACCATCTCGAAGGAGGTGGAGCTCAAGCAGGTCGCGCGTCTTCAGGAGCTGAAGGCCAGCCGCGATCAGCAGCGCGTGGAGGAGACGCTCGCCGCGCTCCGCCAGTCGGCCGAGGATGGCACGAACATGATGCCGCGCGTGCTCGACTGCGCCCGCGCCTACGTTACCGTCGGCGAGATGTGCCGCCTCCTGGAGGAGGTCTTCGGCATCTACGAGGAGCAGCCGGTATTCTGATAACAACGTCCGGCGTCCCCGCGCATCCTCGATGCGCGGGGACGCGTCGTTTCCACGCATTGTCCCATCTGTCCGGAGAACCCGCGCAATGAACCCACGTCGCGCCCTCCTGATCGCCGGCGCCCTGCTGGCGAGCGCTTCCCTTCATGCACAGGTCTCGGCCGTGCCCCCCGCCGGCGCCCAGCGCGTCGTCCGCGTTACCGGCACCGGCGAGGTCCGCGTCGTCCCTGACGAAGCGGTCTTCACCTTCGGCATCGAGACCTCGGACGCCGACATCAACAAGGCCCGCTCCGATAACGACGCCCGCGTCAAGGAGCTGCTGGCGCTCACCGATCGTTTGGGTATTGCACGGAAGGACGTGCAGACCGATTATCTGAACATCGAGCCACGCTACGATTACAACGGCGACGGCCGTACGCGCCAGTTCCTCGGCTACTTCACCCGTCGCAACGTCACGATCCGGCTGCGCGACCTCTCGAAGTTCGAGGAGCTGCTGTCGCAGTCGCTCCGCACCGGCGTCAACTACGTCGGCCAGGCGCAGTTCAACACCTCCGAGCTCCGGAAGCATCAGGACGAGGCGAGGGTGATGGCCGCGCGCGCGGCGCGCGAGAAGGCCGAGGCCCTCGCCGGCGCGCTCGGTGTGAAGCTGGGGCGCGTGATGCTCGTCGAGGAGGAGGCGCCCCCGGTCCTCTATCCGGCCGCGACGTTCGCCAACGTGCGGCGCGAGGCGCAGGATCAGCAGGGGGGCGGCGATGTGCTGGCGCCCGGACAGATCGTGGTGGACGCGCGCGTGTCGGTGACCTTCGAGATTCAGTAATCCGCCTCATGATGGCCCGGCCCGGATGACCCGGCCGTGACGGCTCCGCCGCGGATGACCGGGATCGTTCGCCGGTGCGCGGCGGCTTCGAGGATGGCGTGGAGCGCGCTCCCGGTACGGGCTTCGAGAAGTCCCGACCTCGAGAGCCGCGAGCAGAAACAAGCATCAACCCAGAGACCCACACGTAGAGAGCAGCGACGGAGTCCGGTGGCCTCCGCCCGTGGATGCGGGCGTCGCGCCGGTCGCCGCATGGACGCGCATGGAATCCCGCATGGAGAAACAGGCCTCAACGACCACGCTCCCGGCCATCGAGGCCGGAGCCGGCACGATCCGGGATCGCATCCGTCTGATGCGCCCCTCTCACTGGCTGAAGAACGCCTTCATCTTCGCCCCACTCGTCTACGGCAAGGCGCTGACCAGCGTCGAGGCGGACACGAAGGCGCTCCTGGCGTTCTTCGCCTTCTGCTTCGTCAGCTCCTCGATCTACATCGTCAACGACATCGCCGACCGTAAGGCCGATGCCGAGCACCCGGTGAAGCGGAACCGCCCGATCGCCTCCGGACGCGTCTCGGTCAACGGCGCTATCGTGCAGCTGGTGCTGCTGCTGACGGTGACCACGCTGCTGGCGCTGCAGCTTCCGTGGCAGGCCGGCGTCTGCATCGGCGTTTACGCGCTGATCAACCTCGGCTACTCCTTCGGGCTGAAGCACGTGGTGATCCTGGACATCTTCATCATCGCGGCCGGCTTCATGCTTCGCGTGCTCACCGGGGCCAAGGCGATCAACGTCACCACCTCGGAGTGGCTGATCGTCTGCACGCTCTTCCTGGCGCTCTTCCTGGCGGTGGCCAAGCGTCGGAGCGAGATGAGCCACATGGGGCGCGGCAACAGCCGGAAGGTGCTCGACGACTACACTCCTGAGCTGGTGCGGCTGATCATGAACGTCTCGGTGGCTGGGTCGATCATGAGCTACTCCCTCTACACCGTCAGCGACCACGCCAAGGAATACTTCCACACGACCAAGTTCATCTACACGATTCCGATCGTGATGTATGGGATCTTCCGCTACCTCTACGTCGACGAGAAGTCGAAGACCGCGGAGAACCCGGTCTCGGTGATCGCGCGCGATCCCTGGCTGATCGCCACCGGCGTGGCCTGGACCGTGGCCTCGATCCTGATCATCTACTCGGCAAGCTGAAGAGAATTGAGAATTGAGAATTGAGAATGCGGAACAAGGGGCGTGAAAGCACCGTCGTGCGGGGGCGGGGTAGCCGCGCTCTTGCATGTCGCGTGATGTGGTTGGGGATAGTGCAGGGCGCTGGCGGAGGCTCGCATCATCTCCCGGCACCGCATGATGGTGATGCGCTACACCTGCGGCCGGCAACATTCTTCATTCAGCATTCTCAATTCTCTTCGTGGTTGGGAGATAATAGTGCATGGTGGTAGCGTAGCGGAGGCTGGTATCATCGCCCCACGCCGTGACGGTGATGCACTACACTTCCGGCCGGCAACCATTCCTGGTTCTGCATTCATCATTCTCAATTCTCAATTGTCTACAATGATGGGTGTGAAAGGGGGCCGCGCGGGTACTGGAAATTTGCGTTCCCGCATGCCGGGCGTGATGGTTAGGGGATAGTTCATGAGGGTATCGGAGGGCCGGCATCATCGCCCGGTTCCCCGTGACGGTGGATCGGCAACCATTCCTGGTTCTGCATTCATCATTCTCAATTCTCAATTGTCTTCAATGATGGGTGTGAAAGGGGGCCGCGCGGGTACTGGAAATTTGCGTTCCCGCATGCCGGGCGTGATGGTTGGGGGATAGTTCATGAGGGTATCGGAGGGCCGGCATCATCGCCCGGTTCCCCGTGACGGTGGATCGGCAACTATTCCTGGTTCTGCATTCATCATTCTCAATTCTCAATTCTCTTCAATGTCCGATTACGCCGGCTTCGCCTGGTTTTACGACCGGTACTGGGCTCCGAGCGTGCCCGGGATGTTCATCGCGGCGATCGACCGTTATCTGCTTCCGACTCTCGTCGAGGCGGCCTCGATCCTCGATGTCTGCTGCGGCACCGGACAGCTCGCGCACGTGCTGGCCGGACGGGGATATCGCCTCACCGGCATCGACGGATCCGCGGAGATGCTCCGCCACGCGCGCGTCAACGCGCCGGAGGTGGAGCTGATCGAGACCGATGTCCGCCAGCTCCGGCTCGATGAGCGCTTCGACGCCGCCTACTCCACCTTCGACAGCCTCAACCATCTGCTGACCATCGAGGACCTTCGCCTCGCCTTCGCGAATGTCCGCCGCGCGCTCCGCCCCGGCGCCTCGTTTCTGTTCGACCTCAACATGGCCGAGGCGTTCGAGATCCGCTGGTCCGGGAAGATGGCGATCGACGAGGAGGAGGGGGCCTGCTTCCTCCGCTTCCGGTACGATCGGGAGGCGCGCCTCGGCTATTGTCGGGTGACGATGTTCCGCCCCGATCCCGATCAGGTCACCTGCTGGAGGCGCTCCCGCGTCGAGCTGGAGCAGCGGTGGTATTCCGAGCAGGAGGTGCGGGACGCGCTGGAGACGGCGGGGATGGAGCTTCTGTCGGTGCACGACGCCACGAACGATCTCGGCATGGTCGGCCATGCCGGCCGCGCGTTCTTCCTGGCACGTCGCGCGGGGTAATCGCGCGGGGTGATCGCCCGGGGGAGCGATCGTCCAAGAGCATGTTTTCACGGAGGGGAATTCGCAGGTGAGCTCGATCATACTTCATCCGGACGTGATCCGCGCCAAGGAGCGGATCGCCGAGCTGCGCCGGCGGCTGGCCCGGTTGCTCGACGAGCACGTGATGCTCAACGCCGAGCTGCTGCCGAAGCTGCGCGACCGCTACGCCGTGCTCTTCGGCGATCTGGAGCGGCAGCTGCAGGAGCGGACGCTCGAGATGAGCCAGCGGAAACGGATGGTGGAGCTCTTCGCGCTGAAGCTCGACCGCGGACAGAAGCTGGACGCGAAGATGGTGGAGCTGGTGATGAAGGCGGTCGGCAACGAGTTCGCCGAGATTCGTCAGCGGGTGCGCCGAGCGGTCGGCCAGGAGGATCCCGCCCCGCGAAGCAGCGGCCCCTCACGCTCCCGCGGAGCGGCCGGCGGAAGCGCCCCGGCCGACGGCGAGGGGACCCCGCGCCAGCGGATGGAGGAGGCGCGCAGGCTCTACCGCTCGCTTGCCAAGAAACTGCATCCCGATGTTCGCCCCGAGGCCGACGAGCTCTCCGGTGTCTACTGGGATCTGGTGCAGAAGGGGTATCTGCGCGGCGATCTGCAGCTGCTCAGGACGCTGGAGAACGTGGTCGAATCGGCCGGAGGAGCCGGGGCGGTCGGGCGCGCGTCGGCGACGCCCGAGGCGGAGGAGACGCGGCTCACCGGCGCGGTGGCGCAGGAGGAGCGGCGGCTGGCGGCGCTGAAGGCCGGCGAGCCGTTCACGCTGAAGGAGCAGCTGGAGGATGAGCAGTGGGTGGCCGGTCGCCGCGCCGGCATGGAGCAGGAGCTGGCCGCCGTCGAGGAGGAGATCGACAAGTGCAACCGCTTCCTCGATCCGATCCTCGAGTCCGCCAGAAGCGCCTCGCCGCCGGAGGTTGCCCGGGATATCTGGGCCAACTGGGTGGACGAGATGTACTTCAACCACCGGTAGCTCCGGTCCCGGCGAAACATCCCCGGCTTCCGCCGCATGCCATCGTCGTCCGTGGCGCGATCCCTCGTGCCTCGACGTATCGTGCTCCGATATATCGCGCGGCCGGCGACTCGGCGGCCTCCGCGCGCTCCGCCGGCGGAGCATCCGGACCGCATCACCCCGCGATCGATTCTCCCCGCTTCAGCAGCTCATATCCTTCCCGGTTGGCAAGCCACGCCGGAACCCACCGTCGCTCGCTCTCCTCCTGATCGGTCTCGTAGGCATTGGCGCTCTCCTCGGTTCCCGGATGCGTGTAGAGCTCCGCCACCGGATGCTCGATGCCGCCGACGATGGCCTCGGCCACCTGTTCGGCGCTCAGCAGGGGAAACGAGGGGGGAGGGGCGCTTCCCTGCTCCGCGGCGATCTGGGCGCCACGGCGTCCCTCGTAGGCGAAGAGCTCGAGCATCGGCCCTCCCTCGGTGACGGTGGCCCAGTCGGTCAGCACGCCGGCGGGGATCACGACGGTGGCCTCCACGCCGGTGCCGGCCAGCTCGGCGCGCAGCGCGCGGGTGAAGCCGATCGTCGCGTGCTTGGCCGCCACATACACGGCGTTGGCCGGGAAGCCGATCTTGCCGGCGATCGACGCGATGTTGACGATGAGCCCGCTCCCGCGCTCCTTCATATGGCGGATGGCCGGGGCGGTTCCATGCCAGAGGGAGAAGACGTTGACGCGGAAGATGCTCTCCAGCTGTTCCGCCGGCGTGTCGTCGATGAAGGCGAAGTGGCCCCGGCCGGCGTTGTTGACCAGCACGTCGAGGTGGCCGAAGATGTCGATGATCTCCGCCACGGCATGCTCGAACGATCCCCGGTCGGAGACGTCGCAGGCAAGGGGGAGGGCCTCGCCGCCGGCTTCTGCCACGCGCATGGCGAGCTCATCGAGCAGATCGCCGCGGCGGGCTAGCAGGGCCAGGCGCGCGCCGCGCGCGGCCAGGGCAAGCGCGAGCGCGCGTCCGATGCCGGAGCTGGCTCCGGTGATGGCGATGACCGTATCGTTCGTGATCTCCATTGACGCGAATTGATTTGATGAATGCGGAACACCGTGGCCGCGGCCCGCGCCGCGCACGGGCTTCTGTATGCGTGGCCAGGGATCACCTCCGCGGGCATACGGGCGGCTCCCCACGGCTCCCTCTGACGGTAACGGGTGTCTGCGGCCGTGCCGCATGCGAGTGCATCCCGCGCATTGCCCGCGGCGGTCACGCATGATACGCACCTTCGAGCCTTCCGCGGAGGGCCGGCATGCCACGAAGTGTCGGAGAAATGATTTGATTTGGCGAATCAAACTATCGCCGATATCTTCGCTCCATGAACAACGATCCGGTCGAGCGACTGCTGGAGCTGTATCCGAGGATCTTCCTCGCCTGCCATGCGCGTCATGTCCGCGACCCGGAGAGCGCCGCGCTTCTGAGCGCGCACCAGGCGAGCATCCTCGACCATCTGGACGAAACCGATCCGCTCACGCTCGCCGAGCTCGCGCGCCACATGGGGGTGACCCCCGGCACCATGTCGGTGACGATCGATCGGCTGGCCGCGCTCGGGTACGTGCTCCGCTCGCGCCACGAGTCGGACGGACGGCGCGTCAATCTCCGGCTCTCCGAGGCCGGGCTCCGCCTCAGACATGCCCGGTCGGTGCTCGACCGCGATCTGGTGCGCGACCTGCTCGGCGGGCTCGATCCCGCGGAACTGGAGCGCGCGCTCGACGGGCTGGCACTGCTGGCGCGCGCCGCGCGGGAGCTGCAGCACCGGAAGAGCGAGCGGGGCGCGTGGAACCGCTCCCGCTCCGGCGCTCCGACGAAGGATTTCCCCACGCCGCCGGCTCCGGCCGAGGCTCCCTCGAAGCGAGGCGGACGCCGGCGCGGCGGCGGCGCCTGAACGGATCGGCCCCCGAGCAATCGCATATCCTCGAACCATGCCCACACGGACGAATCGACCATGAAGTGGCTGCTCTACATCGTCGGCGGACTTGCTCTGCTGATCGGCATCGTCGCCGCGATCGGCGCCATGCTGCCGAAGGGACATATCGCGGCGCGAAGCATCAGGCTGCGCCGCTCACCGGCGGAGATTTGGCGGATGCTGACCGATGTCGGCGCCTACCCGTCGTGGCGGAAGGATCTGTCGTCGGTCGAGATTCTCGATGGTGAAGCGGGGCGGCTTCTCTGGCGGGAAACCAGCCGCCATGGCGCGATCTCGATGCGGATGGAGGAGGTGAGCCCGGAGCGGCGGATGGTGACGCGGATCGTCGGCGACCGGCTGCCGTTCGGCGGCTACTGGGTCTGGGAGCTCCGTCCCGACGGCGACGGCACGCTCGTGACGGTGACGGAGCATGGCGAGGTGTACAACCCGATCTTCCGCTTCATGTCGCGGTTCATCCTCGGACATGGCGCGACGATGGAGGCGTATCTTCGGGATCTCGCCGCCGCGCTCGGCGACACGGCCCGACCCGTGCCGGCCGAACCGGCCGCGTGAGGCAGGAGGAGTCGCCCGCGGGGCGCCAGACAGGAATTATCGACAGGGAGCGAACATGGCTGACGGCGCGAACGAAAGGATGATGATCTACACGGTGGGGCACTCCACGCGGAGCAGGGAGGAGCTGGTGGAGATCCTGAAGGGATTCGGGGTGGAGATACTTCTGGATATCAGGAAGATTCCCTACTCCCGCTACAACCCGCAGTTCAACAAGGAGACGATGATCCGGGAGATCCCGGTAACCGGCATTGTCTACGAGCACGTGGACGAGCTCGGCGGCGTGCGCCCACCGCAGCAGGTGATCGACCGGGCCAAGTCGTGCAGCGAGCGGAGCCGCGGCTTCGCCGGCTACATGCGGACACCGGAGTTCGCCAAGGGGCTCGAGCGCGCGATCCTTCTGGCCGGGGAGGGGCGGGTGGCGCTGATGTGCGCAGAGGCCGATCCCACCCACTGCCACCGCTTCTGGGTGGCCGACGCGCTCACCGCGCGCGGCATCGCCGTTACCCATATCCTCCGCGCCGGAGAATCGATGGAGCACCAGGAGAATCTCTTCGGCTTCGGCATGTGAGCTGGGGCGGAAGCTCCTATCCAGGAGAAAGGCCGGGCGGGCTCGCAACGCGAACTTGGACCGTGTTGACCTATTGTATACTTTTGCTTCGCCAGGAGGAGCATGAGCTCTCAGCATTGGGATATCTGTGCCCATCACGCGATATACTAATCCAGGTATTGCCCACTTGCCAAACTCCACTGGATACACCAAGAGGGAAGTATGGATGCCGAAGACTTTTTTAGCCAACCTCGCGAGACATCAAAGATCAAGGCGAAGATTGTGGAAAAGTATTTTCTGGCCTGGGCTACCATCATGGCTAGCAAGGCCGGAAGGGAAATCGCTTATATAGATCTATTTTCTGGCCCTGGGCATTATGCTGATGGCACAAAGTCAACCCCTCTCCTTGTGCTTGATGTAGCTGCCTCAAATAAGGCGATTGGTGAGAAGTTGATCGCGGTTTTCAACGATAAGGATGTGGCTGTTTCGCAAAAATTGCGGATGGCGATTGACAATTCTGGAACTTTGAGTGCGATCAAGCATGCTCCGGTCATTATGTCGTCGAAGGTTGATGGGGAAATCGTTGAGGCTATTGATAGATATAGAGGGATGCCCAAGCTCGTTTTCCTTGACCCCTTTGGCTATGCAGGCTTGACATTGGGTTTGATTAGAAAATCCGTATCTGACTGGGGATCTGAATGCGTATTTTTCTTTGGCTATAACAGTATTAATCGGAGCGTTCAAATTGATAGCGTTGAGCATCACATGGCGGCGTTGTTTGGCGAAGAAAGGATGCGCACAATGAGACGCGACATGGTAGGGATGTCATCAAATGTGAGGGAAAAGTATATTGTGAGTCAAATGAAGGAGGCTCTCAAGGAGCAGGGAGCGCGATACATAGCCCATTTTGCGCTTAGAAACCCTGAAGCGGATAGAACGATTAGCTATGTCTTCTTTGCAACGAAGAGTCAGTTGGGCCTGAAGATTATGAAGGAGGTGATGGCTGGGTTGAGCTCTTCCAAGATCGATGGCTTTGCCTCGTTCGAGTTCGATCCAAAGAAGCGAGGTGGTGTTCAAGGGGGTTTATTTGATCCGGTGGTCGAGCTCGCTTCTGAGTTGGCCGAGAAGTTCTCTGGACGTACATTGAGTGTCCATGATGTTTTCGCTCAACACGATTTGGGGAATAGCTATGTTCTCCAAAACTACTTTGTGGCGATTCGTTCTCTCGAAGAGAGCAATCTTGTCCTAATTCGCAGAATAGGAAATAGAAAGAACCCGTTGGCACTGAAAGATGATGATGTTGTTGAATTCAAAAAGATATAGTTGATAGTGATGGCAACAAACTCCGCGATCGAATGGACGGAAGCAACCTGGAATCCTGTTACGGGTTGCAATAAGGTCAGCCCGGGATGCAAACATTGCTATGCTGAGCGTATGGCCAAGCGGCTAAAGGCAATGGGTGTCCCGAACTATCGTAATGGATTCAAGGTCACGCTACAGGAGCAGATGCTCGAGCTCCCTTTGAAATGGAAGAAGCCACGAACGATCTTTGTAAACTCCATGAGTGATCTCTTCCACAAAGACGTGCCTGTTGACTTCATTCGTCGAGTCTTTGATGTGATGGTGCAGGCGGAATGGCATCAGTTCCAAGTGCTCACCAAACGTTCTGAGCGTCTTGCCGAGCTGAGTCCCATTCTGTCCTGGGCGCCCAACATCTGGATGGGAGTTAGCGTTGAGAACGAGACCTACGTCTCCCGCATCGATGATCTTCGAAGGTCTAGCGCGGATGTAAAGTTCCTTTCTCTCGAGCCACTTCTTGGTCCACTGCCTAATCTCGATCTGCGCGATATCGACTGGGTGATCGTGGGCGGAGAGTCCGGACCCGGCGCGCGACCGATGGATGCTGAGTGGGTCACTGACCTCAGGGATCAATGCAAGGCCGCGGATGTGCCCTTCTTCTTCAAGCAATGGGGCGGAGTTCAGAAAGGGAAGAATGGTCGGGAGCTTGAGGGGCAGACCTATAGCGAGCTTCCGATTCTTCAGTAGCATATGGGGGAGCTATCCGCCGCGGAGCATCATCCCTCCGGCTCCCAGCCCTGCTCGAACGTCTCGTCGAAGCAGAACGTCGAGAGCTTCTTCCGCTGCGTGCTCGACCAGTCGATCGTGGGGCGCCGGGCCTCCGGATCGAGGTAGCCGAGACGGAAGAGCGCGATCACCTCGTATCCCTCGGGCGGCCCCACCAGCTCCACGCACTCCCGCCAGTACTCGCCGCCGGCCTCCATCGGCAGGGAGATGAACTGCATCCCGATCCCGAGCGAAGTCGCCGTCAGCCAGATGTTCTCGATCGCCATGCCGAGCGCGAGGGTGGAGTACATCCCGGAGAGCTCGTTCGGACGGTACTCATCCCTGGTAAGCGCGATGGCCAGGATCAGCGGCGAGGTGGCGATCAGGTTCTTCGAGTCGATCGCCAGCAGCCAGGGAACCCGCATCGTGTTCATCACCTGCACGCCCTTCTCGGAGAAGAGCTGGCGGATGAACGGCCGGAGCACCGCCGGCATGTTGTCGATGTGGATGCCGTCGCCGGAGCGATCGATCTCCTCCTTGTCGAAGCGGAAATACTTGAGATAGCGCTTCCAGAAATCTCCCTTCTCCATCACCGCCCGCATCGCCCGTCCGGCGATCTTCCCCAGCGCCAGCCGCCGCTTCCGGTCGCGCATCAGCAGGAACCTCCAGGGCTGCGAGTTGAAGTGGCTCGGAGCACAGCTCGCCGCCTCCATCAATGTCTTGATATGCTCGTCGGCGAGCGGCGTCTCCAGAAAGCGTGAGTTCGTGGTCCGTCGATTTCTGATCGCGTCGAGTAATTCCACGTGGTCCGACTCTCCATGGTGAGGATGGCAACCGAATACGGATACCGAATACGGATAACCGATAACTGAATGATGGGCACCCGAGGCCGGGCACTCCCGCGAAGGGATAACGACGCGTGCCCGGGGATGAGTTCCGCGCATGTCGCTCCGGCGCCGAGGGCGCGCGCCTCAGCTCGTGAGCTCGGCGCGCGCGGCCTCCAGATGCGCGCGGCGGAACGCGCCCGGGGGCTGCCCGAACATCCGCTTGAACGCCTTGTTGAACGCGGCCTCGCTCTCGTAGCCGGCGTCGGCGGCGATCTCGGCCAAACTTACCATCCTCTCCCCATCGCGCATCGCGCCGGCCGCGCGCAGCAGACGCCAGCGCGTCAGATACGCCAGCGGCGGCTCCCCGACACTCGCGGTGAACCGGGTGGCGAACGCCGAGCGGGACATCGACACCGCCGAGGCGAGCGAGGCGACCGTCCAGTCGTGGCCGGGCTGCGCGTGGATCAGCGCGAGCGCCGAGGCGATCTGCGGCTCGGCCAGCGCGCGAAGCCAGTTCCCCCCGATCCGCCCGCATTCCTCCTGCTCCACCTCGCAGCGCGAGCCGGACATGAACGTGCGGAGCGTCTGGATGAAGAGAAGATCGGCCAGCAGATCGATCGCCGCCTCGGTGCCGGGGCTCGGGTTCGTCGACTCCTGCGCGATCAGCTTGAGCGTCTCGCCGATTCCCGCCGGCGCGCGGCCATCCTCGCTCCGGATATGGATCACCGAGGGGAGGGAGGAGAGGAGAGGATTGACCTGCCGCTCCTTGAAGTGGAAGACGCCGGAGATGATCGTCGTGAGGCGCCCGCCGCCGCCATGCACCGTCACCACCGGACGCCGGATCAACGGGATCTTCTCCGGATCGACCGGCTCCTCGTCGGCGCCGTGATGGCCGATGAGCGATTCGATCGGCATCGGCGTCGTGGCCGGATCATCCCGGAAGGTCACCGGACGGTCGAGCGCGGCCACCACCAGATCGCCGGCCGTCAGCGGAACCGGGCTTGCCCAGTTCTCCCCGACCGTGAGCCATCCGCTCCCCCGGTGGATGTAGAAAAACATCGACACCTCCGCCCCGGCGCGATACTCGATGCCCCACGGCGCGCTCAGCTCCATCCGCCCCCAGCAGGAGCTCGTGAGCCTCACCGTTTTCAGAACGTCTGTCAATACATCCATGACTGTATCTCTCGATTGAACGATTGGACAAAAGTTACGGAGTTTCGGGCATCAATCGTCCAGTATTGCCGGGCTAGGTTGCATGTCAACGAAACGACGTGTTCGAGAACATTCAACAATCAGGGAGATACCACGATGAACGCACTGCAGTCACGGGCACTTCTGGTCGGACGGATCCTTGTAAGCGCCCTCTTTATCATGAGCGGACTCGGGAAGATCGGCGGATGGGCGCAGACGGCGCAGATGATGGAGGCCAAGGGGGTGCCGATGGTGCCGGTACTTCTGGCGGTGACGATCCTTCTGGAGGTCGGCGGCGGTCTCTCGCTGCTGCTCGGCTATCGCACGCGATTCGGCGCGCTGGCGCTGATCCTCTTTCTGATTCCGACGACCTTGGTGATGCACGACTTCTGGAGCTACCAGGGAATGGAGCGGACGATGCAGATGGTCAACTTCATGAAGAACTTCGCGCTGATCGGCATGTTCACCTTCCCGGCGGTCTTCGGCGCCGGCGCGATCAGCCTCGACGCGCGTCGCGAGGGGGGCGTGTCGAGCGCGCGGGAGGAGCAGCTCCGGCTGCACCGCGTGGCCTGAGTGGCCGCGCACCGTCAGGCTTGACACGTAAGGAATGGCTCCGTTGGGAAAGACACTGTTGGAATTGAGGCGGTAGGGGGCGGCTCTCCGTGACTACCAGCCGGACGCGCGCTGAAGACGCGCGGCTACCGATGTCGAAGGTGCATGACCATGGCTTGCACGCGGCGTCTCTGACCACGGGAGAATGGGGCCATGGGAATAAGGCGGTAGGGGGCGGCTCTCCGTGACTACCCACCGGACGCGCGCTGAAGACGCGCGGCTACCGAGGAGCTGCCTGGCATGGCTCGCACGCGAGGCCTTTGACCTCGTGAGAATGAGGCCATGGGAAATGAGGCCGTAGGGACGGCCCCCGTGGCCGCCCTCCGGATGGGCGCTGAAGACGCGTGGCCACCGTCGGATGCCGATCCAAGGAGCACTACGAGGTGAAGAGAATCAGCGAGTAGACGACCAGAGAGAACGTGGCGTAGTATCGATGCCCCGACTCCCTCCCAGGGAACCGGGGCATCGCCGCGAGTATCGTGGTCATCGCCGCCAGGCGCGGCCAGAAGCCATCCTTCCGGAATAGCGACAGGGCCAGCGCGGCGACGATCGTCAGCATCACCAGCGCGTAGATCGCGTGATGAACGCGACGGTAGCGGCCGCGCGGAATCACGCCGCCGGCGACGCCGAGTCCGAAGAGAAAGTTGACGAGAAAGGTCGCGTAGGCGAGCGTCAGCATCGCGTTACCATGCAAGAAGAACGAGCTCGGCCGAGAAGCCGGGACCGAGGGCGCCGAGCAGGCCGTATTCGACCGGCGGCTCCGCGCGATCGTCCGGGAGATCGCTCTGCGCGTCCCCAGGGGAGGGGGCATCGAGCTCGTCGATGAAGCGCTCCAGGACGAACATCACCGAGCAGGCGGAGATGTTGCCGCAGGTGGCGAGCACCTCCCGCGTGTGGCGCAGACGGTCGGCCGGGAGATCCAGCGAATCCTCGTAGGCCTGGATCACCTTGGCTCCCCCCGGATGCGCCACGTAGTGAACGATATCCTCGCGGCGCAGCCCCTCGCGCTCCAGAAGCTCGTCGATCGCCCCCTTCATGAAGGTCTTCACGATCGTCGGGATGTCGCGCGAGATCACCACCTTCAATCCTTCTCCTCCGATATCCCAGCCCATCACGTCGAGCGAATCGTCGAGCGTGCTGGTGTGCGAGGCCAGGATGGCCGGACCCCGCCGGGGCGACGGGATCTCCGCCTCCGCGCCGGCCACCACCACCGCCGCGGCGCCGTCGGCGAAGAGGGAGGTGGCGATCAGCGCCGCCTTCGACAGATCGTTCCGCATGAACGTGAGGCCGCAGAGCTCGAGCACCACCACCAGGATGCGCGCCGTCGGCACCGCGCGCGCTATCTCCATGGCCCGCGAGAGCGAGGCCGCGCCGCCGGCACATCCGAGCCCCCAGATCGGAAGCCGCTTGATCGTCCGCTTGAATGGCAGACGCTGGATCAGTCGCGCGTCCATGCTCGGCGTGGCAATCCCCGTGGTCGAGACGAAGAGGATGTAGTCGATGTCGCCATGCTCCAGGCCCACGCGCTCGAGGCAGGTGGCGATCGCCTCGGAGGCGAGGTCGAGACCCCGCTCCACGTAGAGATCGTTCTTCTGCCGGAAGCTTCGCGACTCGGCGTACCACTCGAGCGGCATGCAGAAGTGGCGGCTCCGGATATCCGAGTTGTCGAAGATGCCGATCAGCCGCTCGATCTCGCCGCCGAACGCCTCGCCGAACATGTGGGAGGCGAACGCCTTGGCATCCCGCTGCGTCAGGACGTTCTCCGGAAGCGCGGTGCCGATCGAGGCCACGCGCGGCTCGCCGGCGTGTCGCGCGCCGATACGCGGCTTCCGCGCGCTGCTCGTTGATGCGCGTGCCGTGGGGCCGGGCTCCGCGAGTGGCTGATTGCCGTCGATGCTCGTATGGTTCATCTGCCTGGAAGGAAGTGTGAATGCGGGCCGCCGTCGCGGCCAATCTACGTCCGTTGCCGGTGAGTCCTGGTATCCGAATCCATGCCAGCCCCGGCCCTGGACTCTGGCATGCTTTCGCCCTTCGCGCGGCGATGTGTAAGTTCCCCACCTCCACACCATAGGTCATCAACGATATATCCCGCCGTTCGTCGACTCCCGCGCCCGCGCGCGTCGGCGCCTCCGGCTTCACGAGCTACATGGACATGAAACGGATCACGGCTCTCCTCCGGTTCCCCGCACTTCCGTTCCCGACTCGTTCGTTCCCGACTCGTTCGTTCCCGACTCGTTCGCCTGGGGCGGGCTCGGTGCTGGCGGCGCTCGCGATCGCATTCCTGCTGGGCTCCCTGCCGGCCGCGGCGCAGACCGCCGGGCAGACCGCGACACTCTCCGGCAGGGTGACCGACGCGGTCACGCGCGATCCGCTCGTCGGCGCCACCGTGCGCGCCGCGCGCGTCGGCGATCCTCCCGACAGAGTTGCCGCGGGCGCCATCACCGGCCGCGACGGCGGCTACAGGTTCTCGTCGCTGCCGCCGGGACGCTACCGGGTGACGGCCACCTATCTCGGCTATGCCCCCTGGGCCGGCCAGGAGATCGAGCTGGCCGATGGCGCGAACGCCCGGCTCGATATCGCGCTCTCGGGAGCATCGATCGGGTTCAACGAAGTGGTGGTCTCCGCCTCGCGGCGCGCCGAGAAGGCCACCGAGGCTCCGGCGTCGGTCTCCGTGGTCGGCGCGCGCCAGATCGAGGAGGAGCCGGCGGTCACCGTGGTCGAGCATCTGAAGGGGATTCAGGGAGTGGATATCGTCCAATCGGGGCTGACGCAGGCCAACGTGGTGGCGCGCGGCTTCAACAACGCCTTCTCCGGCACGCTGATGACCCTGGTGGACAACCGGATCGCCAGTGTCCCGTCGCTCCGCGTGAACACCTACTATCTGATCCCGCTGGTCGACGACGACGTGGAGCGGATCGAGTTGGTGCGTGGGCCGGGCTCGGCGCTCTACGGGCCGAACACCGCCAACGGCGTGCTCCACATGATCACCAAATCCCCCTTCAGCTCCGTCGGCACCACCGTGAGCGTGGCCGCCGGGGAGCGGGAGGTGTTCCAGGGATCGCTCCGCCACGCCGGCACGATCGGCGAGCGCTTCGCCTACAAGATCACCGGACAGTACATGCGCGGGCGTGACTGGCCCTTCGTCGATCCGTTCGAGGACAGCACCCGGCAGGCGATCCTGGCCGACACCGTCGCGAAGATCGATCCTGACACGTTGAAGATCGGCGCGCGCGACAACCGGATCGAGCGCGCAGGAGGGGAGCTGCGCGTCGACTACATCCCGACCGACGAGATGACCGTCACGCTGGCGGCCGGGATGACGCGCGGCATCCGGAACGTCGACGTCACCGGCGTCGGCGCCGCGGAGGTGCGCGACTGGGACTACAGCTACTATCAGGCGAAGCTCACCTACGGCGATCTGTTCCTTCAGGCGTTTCTGAACAAGAGCAGCTCCGGCCAGACCTATCTGCTCCGCACCGGCGAGCCGATCATCGATCGCTCCACGCAGTTCGTCTCGCAGGCGCAGTACTCCCTCGAGCCCCTTGCCGGCGAGCGGATCACCGCCGGCGCCGATCTGATCCTCACCAATCCGGTCACCGATTCGACGATCACCGGCTTCAACGAGGGGAACGACAACATCACCGAGATCGGCGCCTACGCGCAGTCGGAGACCCGGCTGGTGCCGGACCTGCTCCAGCTGGTGGTGGCCGGACGCATCGACAAGCACAACTGGATCGACGGGGTGATCTTCTCGCCGCGCGCCGCGCTCGTCTACACGCCGACGTCGGATCAGAGCCTGCGTTTCACCTACAACCGCGCCTACTCCGCGCCGACCACGAACGATCTCTTCCTCGACATCCTCGGCACCACCGTTGCGCTGACCGACGACCAGGGGACCAGAACGAAGATCTTCGACGTCCGCGCCACGGCCGATGCTTCCGGCTATACGTTCGGATACACGCCGGACGGCACGCCGCTGATGCACGGGCTCTCCTTCCTCGGCTACGATCCGGGCGCCGCGGTGCCGATCGATTCGCTCGGCCCGGTCTGGAGCCGCGTGCAGCAGCTGGTGCGCGATGCCAGCGGCGGCGCCCTCTCGCTCGACTCCCTGGCCGCTCCCGGAAAGCGCGCGCTGCTGCTGAAGATGCTCAACCCGGCCACGCGCGGCTTCGATACCGCGACCGGCCTTCGGGACTATCCGGCGATCCGTCCCACGATCACCTCCACCTTCGAGCTCGGCTACAAGGGGGTGATCGCCGAACGCGTGGCGCTGAGCGTGGATCTGTATCGCTCGCAGTACGATGATTTCATCGGTCCGGTGCAGGTGTTCACGCCGAACGTCTTCTTCCGTCGCGATTCGCTCGCCGCCTACATCGAGCCCTATCTGGTGGAGCAGGGATTTCCGGCGAGCCTGGCGCGCGCGGTGGCCGAGCAGCTTGCCGACACCGTGGCGCAGATCCCGTTCGGCGTGGTCACGCCGCGCGAGTCGGCGCATCCCTCCGACGTGCTGCTGACCAACCGGAACTACGGCCGCGTGACGCTCTACGGCTACGACATCGGCGCGCGGGCCGCGCTGCCGCTCGGCTTCTCGGCCAGCGGCTCGATCTCCTACGTCGACAAGAACTTCTTCCCGAATCTCGACGGCGTCTCCGATCTGTCGCTGAACGCGCCGAAGCTGAAGTACTCGCTCGGGCTCGGCTATTCCAGCGGCGAGCTGGGGGTGGCCGGCGACCTGCTCTTCCGTCACGTGAGCGGCTTCGCGGTGAATTCCGGCGTCTACCTCGGCGACGTGCCCGCCTACTCGACGCTGGACCTGAACGCGAGCTGGCGACTGCCGTTCGTCGAGGGGCTCACCGTGGCGCTCCGCGCGCAGAACCTGCTCACCTGGGCCGAGGGCTCCGACGAGAGCCCGTTCACGGCGACGCACCGCGAGTTCGTCGGCGTCCCCTCGATCGGCCGCCTGGTGCTGATGAAGCTGACCTACGCGGTGAAGTGAGCCGGAGGAAGTAGTAGCCCTCGGCTGTCGCTGTTGGAATCTCACATCAATGCAACTGCCCGCGCATCATGACAACACCCCGTCGGCACGCCCGGAAGATCGAGGTCTATTTCTCGGCCATGCTGTTTCTGCTTCTTTCAATGAAGGTGGCGGCTCAGCCGATCACCTGGTATGAAGTCGGCCGGGTGCAATGCGGTCAGGTAACAGCGCTCACCCACGATCGCACGGGCTTCACCCATGCCTCGACCGAACGCACGTTCTTTCGCTCCAACAATGGTGGCCGCTCATGGGAGATCATGGAATCCTTCCGGGATACGATCGCCGGGCTCATCTGTCTCGACAATCGTATACTGATGTGGAACAACGCGGGAGGGCTCATCCGATCGACAAATCTCGGAAAAGATTGGATCCCGGTGAGCACCGAGCACAAGTTCTTCGACCCGATCGTGGTCGACTCGGCGGGGAGGTTCTTCGGTGCCGATAAGGGCGCGATCATCGGATCGGCCAATGGCCATGACTGGGAAACGGTTCGAGCCTCGGACGGCGCGGAACGAGTGGTGATGGCCGTCGCAGGGAATGGGACGATGTATGCTCTGCTCTACTCCCGCTCGGTGGAGTTCGCGGACCGGCTGCTCAGATCGGTCGATAGTGGAGCGAGCTGGAGCGAGATCGATTCCCCGGGTCTTCCCGATGGCATTCATCGGCTGGCGGCCGCGCCGAATGGAGATCTCTATGTGGGCACGTCGGGAAACGGCGCGTTCCGATCGGCGGACGGTGGCGTAACATGGAATGATCTTCCGATCGCCTCCCTCCCCGATACCATCATCAACGACATCGCGATTACCGGCGACGGAAGCGTGCTGATTGTCGTCGACGGCGGGTTCATGGTTTCCCACGACGAGGGGAGGAGCTGGAGCGAACATGCATATGGAGCAGCGCATCTTCCCTTCACATGCGCGTCCGTAGGAACCGGAACGTTCCTGATCGGAGCGCGCGGCGGCGTGCTCCGTGAGGCGGCCGATCGGACGTGGACATGGTCGAACACCGGACTGAACGAGCGGCCGGCAGCGGTGTTGACCGCGACGCGGGATGGTCGGCTCTACACCTTCGACGGCGCCCAATGGTATCGCTCCGATGATGGGGGAGTGAGCTGGATCAATCTTCGGAAGGTCGGATGGGGAGTCGAAAATGGATTGATCGAACTGCCGTCAGGCTCGCTGCTCGTCATCACACGGGACACGGTGGACAATGTTCCGAGCATGAGTATCGACCGGTCGACGTCTCATGGTGATCAATGGGATCGGCGCGTGAGCGGGCATGGCCAGATCTACACGATGGCACTCGATCCGGAGGGACGAGCCTACGCATCGACCGATCTCGGCGTTTATCGATCCTCGGACGATGGGATGACCTGGGAGGAATTCGGCAATTTCAGAAATGCCCTCGTCCCGATGCTCATCAGCTTCGAGGGAGATCATCTGCTCGCGGTGTGTCAGGGAGGAGACGTGATCACGGCGCCGCGTTCGGACGGTGTCGTGCATTGGCAGACCAGTCTCGAATTCGGCACCATGTTCAGTCCGGTGGTGTTACAGCAGCTTCCATCGGGAACTTGGCTGCTGGTGGCCTGGGAGAGCTCGGTGTTTAAAAGCACCGATGGTGGTGCCACATGGCGTATCGTGCTGACGTATCCCGAGGCGCAGAGCTTCAGCGATCTCGTCGTGGACAGTCTCGGACGGGCACACCTTGTCGCCTGGCAATCCGGCACCTTTATCTCGACCGATGATGGAGAGACGTGGCAACGCGAACAGGAAGGACTTCCCGACGGCAATTTCTCTTCGCTTGCGGTCGCATCCGATGGGCGGGTGTACCTGGGTGGGGTGGCGGGTGTCTTCGCTTCCACGCCCCCACCTCCCGCCGCCGTGCCGGCCGTTCCCGCGGCTCCGGCCCATGCGGCCGCGCCGCGGAGCGGCGCCGCGATCGAGCTGCGTCCATCGCCGGCCAGCCGCGCCACCACGCTGCACGTAAGGCTGGAGCGCTCCTGCTCGCTCACGCTCCGCCTGCACGACACGTTCGGGCGCGAGGTGCTTCCGCCCCGTCCGCTCCATCTGGAGCGCGGCGAGCATGATCTTCCGCTCGATATCTCCGCGTTGGCCCCCGGCGTGTATCTCTGCGTCGTCGATGGAGACGCCGGCCCGGTCGCCACGCGGCTGGTTGTCGCGCGCTGATCCTCGGCCCGGTCCTCGCGACTCGGGCCGGAACGAACAATCACGAGGCGGGGCGGTCCGGATGGGCCGCCCCGCGCTGTTTTCTGTATCGCCCGGTCAGGTTCTCGCCGCATCCGGTATCCTTTCCTCGTGCCGCGTCGCCCGCCGATTCGGCCTGGACGGATCTTCCACCAATCGGCCATGCCGAGCCATCACGGGGCGGCATGCGCCGAAGCTATCGGAGGCCACGATGGGCATCATGTCGAACACCCCACGCGCGATCATCACGCTGCTCGCTTTCCTCATCCTGACGTCGGCGCCTCTGGCCGCGCAGAGCTGGAGCTTCGTCGGACGTCCCGAGGGAGGGGAGGTCACCGCAATGCTCCGGCTCGACCCCGATCAGATGCTCGCGCTGACGGCACACGACGGAATCTTCCGGACCACCGACGGAGGCGCAAGCTGGAGCCGCTTCGCGCGGGAGCTCGGGAACGCGTGGGCCATGTTCGGCGGTGGAAGCTCGCCACTGTATATCTCATCGTCCGATTCCCTCTTCCGCTCCACCGATGGGGGAACAAGCTGGAGAGGTATCGGCACCGGCAGAAGCGCCACGATTGCCGGCGACGGCTCGTTCCTGAGCGCCACATCCTTCGGCATCGTCCGCTCCACCGACGAGGGGCAGCGGTGGGAGATGGTCTACCAGTTCGATGGATCATCGATGAGCTTCAACTCGGCCACCCTTCTGCTGACCGAGGACCGGCGGATCTTCGCTTCGGTCGACGTGGATTTCTCCGCCTTACTCGCGCGCTCGACCGACAACGGGGCCACCTGGGCCAACTGCGCGATGCCCTCCGAGATGGGAGAGGTTCTCGGCATGGCCAGCCTCTCCCCCATGGAGCTCTTCGCGGCGACCCGCGGCGGCGTGTTTCGCTCCTCCGATAATGGCACGACCTGGAACTCCGTGCTCACCGGCCGCGCGTTTTCCTCCATCCGGAGCACACCGGGAGGGAGGCTTCTCGCGCTCGATGCAACGAGCATCAACATCAGCACCGACCGCGGGGCCACCTGGAGCCGGCACCCGATCGATGACCGGCGCGCCGCGCCGCGCGATCTGCTGGTGATGGACGAGACGCACTACCTCGTCAGCACGTTATCCGACGGTCTGTTCCGCTGCGATGCCGATGGACGCTGGACCGCCTCGAACCGCGGACTCGACGCCGTCGATGTGGGCCTCCTCAGATTCCTGGCCGATGGCTCGCTCGTCACCATTTCCAACCACGGCCTGTTCCGCTCGACCGATGGTGGAGCTTCCTGGACCCGATTGAAGCTCGCCAGTGTCGGAGCGGCGGGGAATGTGCTTGCCACCACGCCGCTGGCGGTGACGCCGGCCGGCACGCTTCTCTGCGTCCATGTCGACTCCACCGAGGGCATCTCACGCTCCACCGACAATGGCGCGACCTGGACTCCGGTCGCCTCTGCACTGGCTTCGCAGGGGGGAAGCATTGTCGGCATCGATGTGGCGCCGGATGGCGCCATCTATGCCGGGGTCGAGCGCCGGGCCGTGTACCGCTCCACGGATGACGGCCGCACCTGGCAGCAATTCTACACCCTCGCGGCTGATGAGCTGGTGACCGGCCTGAAGGTGCTGGGAGATCGTCTGATCGTGATCGACTGGCAGCGCGTGCTCATCAGTATCGACCGCGCCGATCCGAGCAGCGTGCGCAAGGACGAGATCGACAACAACTTCGTCAAGCAGATCATTCGGGCTCCGGACGGCGCGCTCTATCTCCACGAGATGCACGGCGGCGTGCTCCGGAGCGATAATGACGGGGAGACCTGGGCCGATCTCGGTCCGGACTATCATCGCTCCAACCACATCGATCTGGCCGTTGACTCCGCGGGACGTGTCTTCGCGTCGATCTACGATCTCGGCATCCTCCGCTCCACCGACAGGGGAGCGACATGGGATACGCTGAATGCCGGCATGCCCTTCGACACGACCATCGCGTTCAACGGCCAGCTCCTGTTTCTGACCTGCGATCCCTCGGGGCGGATGTATGCCGGGACACCGGAAGGACTCTTCAGGCTCGGTGACGCGCCGCTGGCCGTGCCGGCAGCCATCGCTGGCCTCGCGACCTCCGAGAGAGCCACGCTCCTTCCGAATCCGACGGCCGGGCACGCGACTCTACTCCTGCGGGGCGCGCAGGAGGGCACGGTGACCGTGAGCGTCCGCGATCTTCTCGGCAACGCGGTGCTGCCACGCGCGACGGCGCGCGTCGACGCCCTGCACCGGGAGGTGTCGCTCGATCTGTCGGGGCTTGCGTCGGGAAGCTACTTCTGTACAGTCGAGGGCGGCGGGCGTGTCGATGCCATCCGCGTCGTGGTGTCGCGTTGAGGTGTCGCGATTCCACGTTCGGCCCGGATATATGTCGGATGCATGGAACCTGCGCGGCGCTCCATCCGCGCATCCCGCGGCAATTATCCGAATCCCGCCAGACGGCATGAAACAAGGCGTTGCGAGCCGACGCGCGAAAAAAATCGAATACTGACCTGCGTCATGAATTCCGCTTCATGGCCCCCGTACGTTTGTACCAGTCAAAGCGCACGAGATGCTTCAACGAGGCCCGGGCGCGAAAGAATAAGGTCCATACTCAATTCGGGAGAATGTGTCATGAAGAACGTAAAGTACATCGTGCGGATGCTCGCGATCGCGGGCCTGGCTCTCGTCGTCAACGGCATGGCGGCACATGCGCAGGGGAAGATTCGTATCGCGGCTATCGGCGCGGCCAACTACAACTATGTCGATGCCGGCCTGCAGAAGTTCGTGCAGTTGCCGGGAGCGCCGGGATTCTCATCGGCCGATTATTCGCAGGCGAGCGGACTCGCGCTCAGCGGCGGGCTCGGTGGCGAGTACCTTTTCAATGACCAGTTCGGCGCCGTTCTGAACGTGCTCTACGATGCCCGCTACGTTCAGAAGGAAGTTGCCGGGGCGAAGTTCAGGCCGGATCTCGGCTACGTCTCCATCGAGCCGGGCGTGCGGTTCAATCTCGGGATGCCCGAGCTGTCGCTGACCGCCGGCGGAACCATCGCCGTGAAGGCCTTCTCGAAGTACAACTACACCCCGGGCCAGACCGACGAAGTCGCGCGGGAGATCAAGTCGGCCGACCTCAACAACGTCCGGGACGTCGCATACGGAGCATGGCTCGGCATCGGCTACGATTTTCGGCTCAACGACACGCGGCAGAATATCGGATGGTATCTTACCCCGTTCGCGCAGGGAAGCTATCTCTTCGATCAGAAGAAGCAGGACGTGGTGACCGATGAAGACCCGATGTGGAACACGCTGAGCGTGCGCGTCGGCGTGCAGGTGAAGATGCAGTTCTGATCGATCTCGATCTCGTCGGCAATGAAGAGGGAGCGGCCTGGCCGACTCCCTCTTCGCCGTGCGCGGAACCGAAGCCGTATCTCCGCGTCGACGCCCGCACTCGCGCATGCGTGGCGCCTCTTGCGATCACGCCACTTCCTTCATCCACTCGATGCAACGCTCCAGATGCTTCCGCATGCGCCCGGCGCTCGCGTGGCCTATTCTGCCATGCCCCGGCAGCACCCACTCGAAGTCGAATGCGCGCAGGAGCTCCATCGATGCGATCTGCCGCCGCCAGGAGAACCAGCAGGCGTCGCGATGCGCGCGGAGCGTTCCCGCCTCGGGAGACCAGCTCAGGTGGTCGCCGGTGAAGAGATGGGTATCGCGGTGAAGCAGTACCACGTGGCCTCGCGTATGCCCCGGGGTCGGAATCACCATCAACTCATCATCGATCGGAATCGGATCGTCCCCCGTGAGCACGCGCTCCACGCCATGGCGGGACGCGTGGTCGTTCTCGTGCATCAGCCGCGTCGCGCCGAAGCGCGCGGCCCAGCGTGCGTGGTCGGCAACGTCATCGCGATGCGTGAGAACTATCGTGTCGATGCCTCCCATCTCCTCGATCCGCTCGGCCAGTCGCGGCGTCCATCGCGGCGCGTCGATCATCACGTTTCCGCCATGTGAAGCGGGACGGGTTATCAGATAGCTCCAGGCGCCGAAGCTCGATTCGGCGTTGAACCCGCAGTAGTACACCCCCTCGGCGATCGGCGTCGGGAACGCATCGATCGCGCCGCGGATGTCGGCTCCCTCGCCGGCGCCGATCGATCCGGTGGGGCAGGCCACCAGCGCCATCAGCGCGCGCGTCGTCTGTGGCGGAAGCTCCGGCTGATGATGGACGATCGACTGTCCGTTCCGCTCCCGGAAGGTGGCCGGAGCGATCTGCCTACATGTGTCGCAGTCGATGCAGCTGCGGTCGACGAAGAAATCGCCGGGGGCGTTGTCGGGAAGAGCCTGGTCTCGTCGTGCCATGGGAAGAGCGCCGGCCGGAGTCGTTGCCGCTTCCACGCCGCGGCCGGAAATGGCGGCGGGAAGATCCGTTCGACGTGATAACGAATTCCCTCCCCATGGGATTTCATGGCCGGAGCCCGTTATCCGACGTCGTTTCCGGCCGATGGCGTCCGGCCGGAAACAATTCCGCGCCGGCCGTGTTTAGCCGAATGCGCCAAGTCGCAACGAAAGCGTGATGGTTCATGGAGCTTCCTCGAAGCCGTCCCGCGCGCTTCATGCATGTCGAGCATGAGGGGGCGGAGACCGGCCTGGAGCGGGCTCGTGCCTGGGTTCCCGGTCGTTGTTGCGCGTCGCGCCGGTCCGTGATGAACGGTCGTGGGTGCTGTTGGGAGCATGCATCTACGTCCGTAGCCTCGCGGCCGGAGGGCGCGCAAACCGCGTCTGGAACGGGGAGTGCCCGTTGGAGCACGCCGGCAACGGCGGATTCCAACGGGCACTTTCCGTTCGATCTCATCCGCTCTGAATCTTCCCCGCCCGAAGCCATCACACCGGTCGTGCCTCCGAAAAAATGTTCACGCGGGGCTGCCCCCCTGTGACAATCGCGAATTCCTCCCGGTCTAACGCATACACGGCGGCATGCCGCCGCGAGGTCTCGGCCGGCGAGGTACAAGGAGACACCATGCACCGCCTCCACCCGGCCATCCATCATGAACCATTGCGGGAGAACTCCGAAATCGGGATTCACCGAGGAGGAATCATGCACACCACAGGGATCTACCGAATACCCATCGCCATCTCGCTGGCACTCGCCACGCTCACCACGGTGGCCGACGCTCAATCGATCAAATGGCGATCCATGGGCCGCCAGGAGGGGGGAACCATCACGCGGCTGGATGCCATCGGCGAGCACGACATCCTGGCGCAGACGACAATGGGAATCTACCGTTCGACCAACAGTGGCCGGTCCTGGCGGCAATTCGGCGACGACGAGCTCCGGTTCGCGCGCTTCGTCGGCGGCGGCGACGGCCATCCGCTGTTCGTCCATCACCACCTCAAGGGGACGCTCCGCTCCACCGATAACGGCTCCACCTGGAGCCATGTCGATGGGCTTACCGGCGTGCCGAGCATCCACGTCGATGCCCAGGGACGGTTCTTTGCCGGCATCGACGGCCGGATCTACCACTCGGCCGACAATGGCGGCACCTGGTATTCGCTCCACGACGCCGGCGTGCCCGGCACGAGCTCCTGCTTCGCCGACGGCCCCGACGGGTCGATGTATGTGGCATTCCTGGGACATCCGACCACGGCGACGACCACGAGCTCCGGCGAGGGGACCGGGACGATTCTCCGCACCACCGACGGAGGTATCTCATGGAGCGTTGTCCCGACCGGCGGCCTTCCGGGGGAAATCGCCGGCTTCGTCGCCTATCCGGACGGAACGCTCTTCGCGGGGGTGAACGGCCACGGCGTCTACACCTCCACCGATGCCGGCGCCACCTGGACGCTCGTGATCGGTTGCACTCTGGTCCGCGACATGCGCCTGGTGGAGTCGAAGCTCGTTCTGGTCGCGGAGAAGGAAGTCTTCTTTTTCGCGTCCGACGGCGTCTGGGATCACCTGACCTGCTTCTACGGAGCGAATCTCCTCACGGCCATCGGGAACCCGCGCGGCGGTCTGCTGATCGGCTCGGTCGACTTCGGCGTGTTCGACTGCGATCCGATGGGACATGTCTCGTTCCTGAACAACGGCCTCGACGCGTTCGGCGGCAAGCGGATCGAAGCCAGATTCGACGGACTGGTGACCTCGGTTTCCGGCGATCGGGGATTCACATCGCAGGATCTCGGCGCAAGCTGGCAGCCGATCGAGCCCGCGAAGGCGCGGGCGGTCGTCTCGGCCATCACCCCCCAGGGGACCCGGCTCTACTGGTCGCAGTTCGGGAACTGGACCGAGAAATTCATGATCGAGCGCTCGATCGATCAGGGGAACACCTGGGCGTACGTGCGCTACGGCGAGGATGTACGGACGGTGGTGGCCGGTTCCCGGAACGATGCCTACGCGATTCTTCTTCCGATCTGGCACCCCACCTACGGCATCACCCGCTCCGGCGACGACGGCGCCACCTGGACGCCGTTCATCGAGCTCGATCCGGCCACGGATGGCGAGCCGGTCTCCCTCATGGCCGATGGGGATAGACTCCTGATCGGCACCCGCTCCGGAGATATCATCGAGTACGCGATCCCGTCCGGCAACCGGTTGTCGCGACATCAAGCCGTTTCCGGCAGCGTCGACATGATCCGCAAGCTCCCGAACGGAACGCTGTTCGCCATGAGCCGCCTGGGAGGTCTCCGGCGGAGTCTGGACGGAGGAGCGAGCTGGATCGTGGCGCAGCCCACGCTCGGCATGGAGAATGCGCTCTACGCCGACCTTCTGAGCGATGAGCGGGGGAGGATCTTTCTCGGCACCGATCGCGGCGTGTTCCTCTCCGTCGACAACGGCGCCAGCTGGACGCGGGCGAACACCGGGCTCACCTGGACGCAGGACGGACAGGGCCTGCCCCCGGTCGATCCCTTCACGAACGAGCGTCCGGTCTACACCCTCGCTCGGGGAAACGGCGATACGATCTACGCGGGGAGCTCGCTGGGAGTCTACGTGGGAGTGGTCTCGGCCCCGGCCGTCTCCGGGGTGAGCCAGCCATCCGCTCCGGTTGTCGGGCTCACGGCCGCCACGATCGCCCCGACGCCGGCCTCCGGCATCGCGACGCTCCGGATCGACCTCGAGCGGGATGCCCGCGTGACGCTCCGTGTCATGGACATGACGGGGCGCGACGTGCTCCCCTCGACGACCCTTCGACTCGGCGCGGGAGCGCACGCGCTCCCGATCGACGGATCGAGCCTTGCGCCGGGCCTCTACGACTGCGGCGTCATGCTCGACGGGCAGGTACGGATGGTGCCGCTGGTGATCGTCCGCTGAGGTCCTGCTCGGCGCCGCCGGCGGGATGATGCCGGCCCGGCGAGCATCGGCCATCAACCATCGGTTCCCGGCGCGGGGCCTCAGGGTGACTCCGCCTCGCGCGCCATGCGGAACGGAGATGGGGCCTCCCCACGACACGGGGGAGGCTCCGTCGTTTATGCGGCGTCCGAACGGCGATGTCGATGAGCTCGCGTTCACGAACGACGACGCCCTCGGAGGGGGAGCTCTCCGAGGGCGTTGTACTGATGGTCCTTCCCGTTCAGTGCAGCGTCGTATGGCCGCTGATCCACGACATGATCGCGTCGTGATCGGAGGTCGAGAGATTATCCCAGTGGATCGAGTAGCTGGTGCTGGCGGCTTCATATCCTCCCTGGCTGAGCCCCTGGATCGCGGAGATCGTGGCCAGAACGTCATTCGCGAGGAGGAGCGCGCCGGTGGTGCCGAGCGTTCCGGTAAGGTAGTCGTGGAGGCTCCGGAGCGTCGCGATCTCGTTCGGTCCGTTGGCGCCGACATTACCCCACGAACGATCCGGATCACCCGGCTGGTCGCGACAGTAGCATCGCGCCTCGGTCGGCCCCGAATAGCAGATCGCGTGCTGATTGTCGCCGCACTCGGCCTTGCAGGTAGCCCCGGTTCCGGATGTCGCCTGACAGGCGGTGGTCGCATGCGCCGTGCAGGTGAGCCCGAGCGCGAGCGCGAGCGTCAGGATAGTGACGATACGCTTCATCGATGTTCCCGGCCTGGTGAGCGATTCGTCGGCGTGGTGACCGACGGAAGGCAATCTACCGCGCCGTCCGGGGGCGTGCCAGTACATGAGCATGTAGTATCGATCGGTACACCTGGAGCGGCGCGCTCCATGATGGGAATCGCCGGCTCCCGACCGCCAGATCGCTCCCCATCCGCGCGCTTCGCCGGCGCTCCGGGGCGCATCCGGCCTGGAATCTTCGCGCCATCGCTCACCACCGCGGGAAAAAGTTCATGACGGCCGATCCCGCTGTGACAATCGCGAATTCCATCCGGTCTAACCACAAGACGGCGGCACCGGCCGCCTCCATGCCGGGCCGTTCGGCGAGATACAAGGAGATACTCGCGCCGACTCGACCGGGCCATTGAATCAGTATGGGAGGGATCCGGAATCGGAATTCACGGAGAGAGGAATCTTGCCCACCGCGGGTATCCACGGGATACCGTTGCCATCGCTCCGGCCATCGGCGCCCCCACATTCGCGGCCGATGCTCGAACTGTCCGGTGGCGATAGATCGACCGCCGTGAAGGGGGGAGCCATCACCGGGCCGCGGCTCATCGGTTCGAACGACATCATCGCCCAGGCGGAATCGCGAAGAGTCCATGGTTCGACCGACGACGATGCGGCCCGACGTCCGTTCGGAGAGCATATGCTCTCGACAACTCCACGCTTTCCCGTGGAGAGAACGGACGCCCCTCTTCATTCACCACATGCGCGCCGGAGATGCGGACGCCCGCTCCCGCGCTTCGAGGCCGAGCGCTTAGAGGCCGAGCGCTTAGAGGCCGAGCAGGGATGGAGGCCGAGCAGGGATGGAGGCCGAGCAGGGATGGAGGCCGAGCAGGGAGGGAGGCCCATCCCGTGACACGAGTCGGGCCTCCGTCGTTCTTCTTGCGGAACCATGTAATGCGTATACTTCGTCGATCGCCGCCGTTACTCCCGGCGCGCGACGACGTCGTTCAGATACGGACGGGGATACCCTCGGGTCGTGGCTTGTGAAGGCCGGCTTCCTCGAGGCACCGGAATATCCATCGATCGTCATGAACACCCTGTTCCTTTCCGGGAGCCGAGCGGCTTCCGGGAGCGCCGCGCACGCACGCGCGGATGATGAGTCATGGCTATTCCTGAATCACATATGCGACATCATCTCCCCGTTACGCATCTTCCCATCTCGGCCGTTCGGCTGATCATCACCCTGCTGTTCATCACCGCCCCCAGGCTTTCGGCGCAGATCACCTGGACGCGCACCGGCAGTCCCAACGCCTCGACCATCTCGAGCCTCGGGTACGACGCCGAGGGGAACGCTTATCTCGGCACCTACCCGATCGCGTTCTTCCGCCTCGACCGTGGTGGAAGCCGCTGGACCCGGCTGCCGGACGTGGCCCCGATCTACGGGCATGTCACGATGATCTACGGCTCGCGCGGCGGCGGGCTCTTCACCGCGTGCCTGGACGGGCCGCTCAACCGCAGCTTCGACGGCGGCGTGTCCTGGACCACGACCCAGAGATACATCCAGCAGATCAAGGGGATGGCCGACGACTCGGCCGGCGGGCTGCTCATGGGATCATTCGGGGGGCTTCTGCGATCGACCGATCAGGGGATGACATGGACGGTGATCGATACGACGCATCCGAATGGTCCCTCCTCGATCGCCGTGGCGCGCGGCGTGATCTACGCGCTCTCACTCGGCGACAACCCCTCCGACAGGTCTCGCCTCAAGCTCTCCACCGACGACGGCAACCGCTGGCGCGAGGCCACCGACAGCCTGGTCGGCGCCTTCGGCGAGATAGTGACGCTGCCGGACGGAGCAGTGCTCGCCACCAGCTCCGGCAAGGGAGTGTATCGCTCGACCGATTCGGCGCGGAGCTGGACGCGCGTGCTGGCGCTGGAGGGGGTCCCGATCTCCGATATCGCCGCCAGGGGAAACGTGGTGCTGCTGGCGACCGAGGCCGGCGCGCGCCTCTCGACCGATGGAGGAGCCACCTGGCGCGCCGCCGGACTCGACGTGGATCATCCGAGGTTCGCGGCCATCTCCCAGAAGGGAGAGCTGATGATCGGCGCCGCGCCGCTCGGCACGTTCCGCGCTCCCGGTCCGGACGGGCCGTGGACGCTGGTGAATGAAGGGGCCGGGACGCTCGGATTCGATCGGCTGGTGGCCCCCTCGAACGGCACGCTCATCGGCCTCCTCGCCGGCGAGATGCTCCGCTCGACGAGCCGTGGAGCGAGCTGGGATCGGATCAGGGTGGCCGGCTGGTCACCACGCGATCTGATCGCGACCGGAAAGGATGGCTCGATCTACGTCGACGCCCGGAGGTCCGGAGAGAGCTCCGGGGACGGCGCGCGGAGCGCTGGGCTGCTTCGCTCGACCGACGGCGGCGCAAGCTGGGAGGGCGTTCCCCACGCGATGGCGTTCGTGAGCGCGATGCAGGTCGATGCCAATGGCGACCTCTATGTCGGGTGGCGCGATACGACCAGCAGGCCCCGGCTCTCCCGCTCGACCGACCGGGGCGCGACCTGGAGCTCGATCGAGCTCGACCCGAGGCTGTGGGATATCACCGCGATCTCGCTGCTGGATCCCGACGTGGTGATGGTGGCCGGATCCGCGGGACTGCTTCTCGGCTATCCCAAATCCGATGGCGGGACCACCCCGATCCGGGAATCCTCCGTCTCCGGAGGGATCATCGACATCGTCAGAACCGGGACGGGCAACCTGATGGCGCTGACGGCCACCGCGGTGCTCAAAAGCACCGACGGCGGGCGCACATGGAAGGTGCCGGCCAGGCTCCCCGCCGGCTTCGTCAAGGTGCTGCGCGCCGCTCCCGACGGCTCGCTCCTCGTCGCCGGGCCGATCGGCGTATACCGCTCCGTCGACGACGGCTTCAGCTGGCCGCCGGCCAACGACGGCCTGGCGGATACCTCGGTCTCCGATCTTGCGATCGCTCCCGACGGGACTCTCTACGCGGCCTTGGATACCGGGGATGTGTTCACCGCGGCCATTCCTTCATCGGCTCCTCCGGCCATGGCCATGCCCGATGGCGCATCCGGGGCCGAGATAGCACCGAACCCCGCGACCGGGGTCGTCACGCTCAGCTATCGCGCCGAGGGGAGCGGCGGTGCCACGATCACGATCACCGACCCGCTCGGCCGCGAAGTGATGAGGCTGACCGATGCCGGCGCCGCCGACGGCGCGCGGAGCGTTCCGCTGGACGTGAGCGCGCTCCCCGATGGGATCTACTTCTGTAGGATCGACCGGAAGGGGGGAAGCATGATGATGAGGATCGCGGTGCGGAGGTGATAGGGTCGTCGCGCGTGGCCGACGGGGGCGGCGCGCGTACCGGATTTCGTATACTTGTCCGGCCGTCGCCGTTACATCACGAGCGGCGCGGCGTTCTGTCTTGGACGCAGAGGTGTTGCCGGTGACGGAGCCGCCCGAGAGGCGTTCCGCCGCCGGCGCCGGAATACCACCGATTCGTCGTGAGGACATCATTCCCTGCTGGAAGCCGGGGCGCTTCCATGCGCCGCGTCCATGACGCGGTCGACGAACCATGGTTATTTCGGAGTTATGCATGCGACATCACGCGCTACTTGCCACTCTTCTGCTGCTGGTTGCAGCCTCCACGCTTTCCGCGCAGATCACCTGGGACTATGCCGGCGGCCCGAACGCCGCGATCGTCACGAGCATCGCGTTCGATGCCGGCGGTGATACCTATCTCGGAACCTTCAACGGCGCTCTCTACCGGCTGCATCATGGTGAGACGCGCTGGACCCATCTGTTCGGCGATCTGCCGGACGCGCGCAAGATCTCGGCGCTGCACGCCGCCCCGGATGGTGCCGTCTATGCCGCCAACTCCTACGGGCCGATCCGTCGCTCGACCGATCATGGCGCAACCTGGACCAAGATCGCGCCGCCACCGCCGCCGACGGTCGCCATCGAGAGCGATTCCATCGGAACGCTGCTTGCCGGGGGAGACGACGGTCTGTACGGATCGACCGATCAGGGGAATAGCTGGAGAATCATCGACTCGATCTCGCAGAACGGCGCATTCTCGATCGCGGCCGGGCCGGCGGGGAAATTGTACGCACTTCATCGCGCGACCTTCGCGCCCGGAGACTCGCGGCTCCGAATCTCGACCGACAACGGCGGGCACTGGAGCGAATCCTCCGATCCGCTGGTCGGCAAGTTCGAACAGATCGCCGTGATGACGGATGGAACCCTCCTGGCTACCGGCAGCGGGGTCTATCGCTCGGACGATGGGGGGAACACCTGGCGCAGGCTGTTCGCATTGAGCCGCTCCTCCTCGCTCGATGTCAGGGGGAATCTCGCGCTGCTCGCGACCGGGGACGATATCAGAACCTCGACCGACGGTGGCGCATCGTGGACCACGCGCGTCGACGGGCTCGCCGGCCAGCGGCCGGATGTCGCGGCAATCGCTCCGACGGGGGAGCTGATGGCCGGCGCATATCCTGGCGGCGCGTACATCGCCGCCGGTGCCGGGGCGCCATGGACACCGGCCAGCAACGGCCTCCGCGACATGGGCTTCACCCGGTTCGTCGTCACGCCGACGGGGGCGATGCTCGGCACATTGTCCGGCCGGCTGTTCCGATCGACCGATAAGGGAAGGAACTGGACGCTGACCGGCGTGGAGGGATGGGCTCCGAGAGATTTGGTGGTGGCCGGCCCCGAGGGATCGGCCTACGTCGACGCGTTCGAGCGCACGGCCGACGGCGTCTATATCGCCTCTGGCCTTCTGCGCTCCACCGATGAGGGGGCGACCTGGCAGGGGGTGCGCACGAGCGCTCTGACCCCCAGCGCCATGGAGGTCGATTCCAACGGCGACGTGTATATCGGGTATGAGGATACGAACCCTCACCTGATTCGGTCGACCGACCGAGGGGTGAGCTGGCGGAACTTTTCTCCGGATTCGCTTCCGGGCCGCGTCGCCGCGATATCGATGCTCCGGCCGGGGGAAGTCATGATCGCCACGAGCGCCGGATCGCTCTTCGCCTATCGAAAGATGGGAAGCTCCACGCTCACCCTGCAGAATGTCAACGTGCGCGGCACGGTCAACCGGATCATTCGCACCGGCGCGGGGAGCCTGCTGGCTTCCTCGGCGGGAACCGGCGTCATCAGAAGCACCGATGAGGGAGAGACCTGGAGCACCGCCAACGTCGGGCTTCCGAGCCCCATCGTCGCGACGCTGCAGACGGCATCCGACGGCTCGGCACTCGTTGCCGGACGCTACTTCGGCATCTTCCGTTCGATCGACGGCGGCCTCACCTGGCGCCGCGCCGGCGATGGGCTCACCGACTCCTCGGTGGTCGATCTCGGCCTCGGTCCGGACGGCGCGCTCTACGCCTCGACCGCCACCGGCGGCATCTTCGCTTCCACGACCCTTGCGGCCGTCACCTCTCCGATCGCCGGCTCCGATCACGATGCGCGGCTGGATATCGTCCCGAATCCCGCGGCCGGCGTCGCCACGCTCCGCTATCACGCGAAGGGGAGCGGCCCGGCCACCATCACGATCACCGATCCGCTCGGCCGCGAGGTGATGCGGCTGGCCGATGCCGACGCGATCGACGGCGCGCGGAGCCTTCCTCTGAACCTGAGCACGCTTGTCGATGGCGTCTACTTCTGCAGGGTGGATCAGGGGGGCGCAAGCTCGGCGATGAAGATCGTGGTGACCAGATGAGAGATCGTGGATGATACACGCGCGATGAGAATCACGGCGGGGCCGCTTCCACGATGGTGAGGCGGCCCCGCCGTCATTTGCGGACGGCGCATGTACGCGACCGACGCGAAGTGCAGGAGAATGCACCGATCGTCCTACTCACCCGAATTCCGCGTCCGCTAAGTTGAGAGCCGATCAACGGTTATTTCTCCGGGCTCCGCATCGGGAGCCGGGGCGCACATCTTACGGGAGCTTGCGATGAAACCGATCTTCACCCTCTGCCTGACGGCGCTCTGCCTCGGACTCGTTCTTCCCTCCATGCTCGCTGCCCAGGACACCTGGCGCAACGCCGGCGCCCCCGAGGGAGGCGCCATTGCCTCGCTGGTCCGGAGCGCGCGGGGGACGCTCTACGCCGGCCGCAACGACGGCACCATCTTCCGCTCGAGCGATGACGGCTCGACCTGGCGGGCGACCGGCTGGCGGGCCGGCACCGGCACCGCCGGCGGGGGGATCGTGAGGCTGCAGGCCGCGGCCGACGGCGCGCTCTACGGCTTCGTCTACGGAAGCTGGCTGTACCGCTCGACCGACGAGGGGGCGAACTGGCAGCCGCTTGCCGAGGGCTACTCACTCTTTCCGGCGTTCGCCGTCGATTCCGGCGGCGCGCTTCTGGCCGTCGATATCCGCGGCACCATCCGCTCCACCGATGGCGGCGCAAGCTGGACCCATGTCGACGATCTCTACACCGACCACGTCACCGGCCTGGCCGCCGGTCCCGACGGCGTCGACTACATGCTGCCGACGGCGATCTACGATCCGGGGCGGGGCAACCTGCGGCGCTCCACCGACGGCGGAAAGACCTGGGCCGCGATCGATACCGCCGCCAGCCCGCTTCGCTACATGAGCCTCGCCGTTACTCGCCGCGGCACCGTGCTGCTCGGCACGCTCCACGACGGCGTGCTCCGCTCCACCGACCACGGCGACACCTGGTGGTACGTTACCGACAGCCTCTCCAACGAGGCGAGCATCACGGATATCACGATCCTGTCGGGGGGAGAGATCGTGGCCATCGCCGATGGCGCGCTGCTCCGCTCCACCGACGACGGCGTCACCTGGCGGCGCACGCCGGTCTCCACCGACGAGCGGCCGATCTGGCCCACGTCGGTCGCCGGCACCTCGGGGCGCGACCTGCTGGTCGGAAGCGCCGTGGCCGGGGTGGTGCGCGTGGATGCCTCCGGCGCCGACGTGAGCTTCGCCAATCAGGGGCTCGGCCCGCTCGCCATCGATCTGCTCACGGTCGATCTCCAGGGGAGGCTCTTCGGCGTCTCGCAGGGACGCCTCTACCGCTCGATCGATGGCGGCCGGAGCTGGTCCGATCTCTTCCGCGACGTTTCGGCGTGGATGTACGCGCCGGTCGTCACCCGCGAGGGGGCACTGCTGATCTCGCTGCGCGGGGAGAATAAGGAGGGTATCCTCCGCTCCACCGATGGCGGGACCACGTGGGATACGGTGACCTCCGACCTGATCATCCACCGCGTGGTGGCGACCTCCGACGGCCGTCTCTACGCAAGCACCTATCAGCAGGGAATCTACCGCTCGACCGATGACGGACGAACCTGGACGCGATTCGGAGCGGACACGACGCCCGCGATCGTCTCGACGATCACCACGGACGCCTCCGGAGATCTTCTGGCCGGCACGGTCAACGGCGGCATCTATCGCATCTCGCGCGAGACCGGCGCGTGGACGGCGATGCCGAGCATCGGCGTGGGGCGCATCGACGAGCTGTTCGAGCAGCGCGACGTGCTCTTTGCCCAGACGACCTACGGCATCCTTCGCTCCGTCGATGGCGGCGCCACCTGGAGCGTGCTGACCTCCCTCTCGACCTCCGCGCCGAACCAGCTCCTGCGCATCACCCCCGACGGGACGCTCTGGGGCGTGACGGGGCAGGGGGTCTTCCGCTCGACCGACATCGGCGTGAGCTGGACGCCGGTCAACGACGGCCTGACGACGCGCGCGATCGCGGCGATGGCCATCGGCCCGGACGGGCGTCCGTATCTCGGCACCGATCAGGGGGTGTTCGCGCTGGCCGAGCCTTCATCGGTGCGGAGTGGCGATCGGGAACGCTCGCTCCGGATGCTCGAGATCGGCCCGAACCCGGCCGGTTCCCGCGCGACGCTGGAGCTGGCGATCGATCGTGCCACGCCGGCGCGCGCCGCGTTGTTCGACGTCGAGGGACGCCGGCTGCGCCCGCTCTTCGACGGCTATCTGGAGTCCGGGCATCATCGCCTGGAGCTCGACCTGAGCGGGATTGCCGACGGCGTGTATCTGGTGCGCCTGGAGACCGACGGGGGAAGCGCGACCAGGTCGATCGTCGTGGCCGGCGGAGCCCGGTGATCATCCGGCGGATATCGACGCTTCCATTGACGACGGGGAGGGACAGCGATGTTCCCTCCCCGTCGGCGTTTCGGGGGGAGGGAACATTTCCCCCCGCATCGGGTTTCCCTAAGCGAGGTCATGACATGGCCTCCTGGCGCGACATGGAGGGCACCTCATCTCCCGCGCGGCGCCAGCATCGAAGCCATTTCACGCCATGGCCGATCCGGAGAATCGTATGAAGACCATCACCCGCATCGTGTTCTCGCTCCTGGTTGCGCTCCTTCCGGGATTGCTGGTTGCCCAGTCGAGCTGGCGCTACCTCGGCCGGGGAGAGGGAGGGGCCGTGCTCGCCCTGGCCCGCGCGCCGGATGGCGCCCTGTTCGCCTGCATGAGCGATCGGGCGATCTACCGCCTGGACGCATCGTCCGGAGTATGGCGGAAGGTTCCCTCGCCGGAGGGAAGCTCGACGGTGCGGATCTCCCCGTCGACCGGCACGATGTTCACCCTCGATCGCGACGAGCAATTGTCGCGCTCCACCGATGGCGGAGCGTCCTGGAGCTCGACCGGCACCTACCTCTTTCGCGATGCGATCGTGTCCGATGGCTCGGCCGCGCTCTTCGCGTCCGATGGACACGCGGTACTCCGTTCGATGGACGATGGCCGGTCCTGGGAGGGGATCTACCCGGTAGGCGATGATATCGTTCACATGATGGCCGCCGGCGGCGGCAGTGTTCTGGCCCTGCGGCGGGGCATCGGCGATACCACGGCCGTCGTGGCATCGAGCGACGCGGGCGGGCACTGGCGGGAAGTGCTCCCTCGGGCGCGCGATGGATATACATTCGTGGCGGCCACCGCGCGCGGCTCCCTGCTGGTGGGATTCGGCGACGGCCGCGTGCGGCGATCGACCGATGGCGGCACCACCTGGAGCGATGTGGCGGCCCCTACAACCGGTATCGGGAGCCTCGTTTCCACCCTTGCCGACGGCACGCTCCTGGCCTTCGATCCCGACGGTGACCCGGCCGCCGACGAGATGATCGCCCGGTCGACCGACGACGGCGCGACCTGGGGGGCGATCTCGCTTCCCGGCGTGGATGACCGCGCATGGACGGCCGTGTCGATGCCGGGAGGGGACATCCTGCTCGGCACCAGAACGGCCGGCGCGCGGCGGGTGAACGGGGGCTGGTCCACATCCGCGTCGTGGAACTCGGGTTTGTCCTGCGTTCTGTTCCGACACCTGGTGATCGATCGATGGGGGAGGATGTATGGGGATGATCTCGGACGCCTCTTCCGCTCCACCGATGGAGGTGTCGATTGGACGCCGCTGCGTGGAGGCCTCGACCCAACCGCGGCCTCCGTACAGGTCACGCCCACCGGGGCGGTCCTGGCCATTGTCGCCACCGCCGCCGATTCCGACGTGCATGGCATTGTCCGCTCCACCGATAATGGCGCGACCTGGAGCACGGCCACCTGGTCCGGCACGGACACTCCGCTTTCGTTCGTGATGCGGGAGATCGTGTCCGGCCCCGGCGGCGTACTCTATGCGATGAGTTCCCGCATCAGTGGCCCGCCGGGCCTCGGCGGCCTGCTTCGCTCGACCGATGACGGCGGATCCTGGGATCGGGTGCGCTGGGCCGGAGATCCTGGGATATCCCTGATCACCGCGCTTCTTGCCGAGGATGGTGGAACGCTCCTGGCGGGAACGAGCGATTACGGTCTGATCCGCATCGACCCGACGACCGCCTCCGTTGTTCCGGTGGCCTCGTTCGGTCCGGCGGACGGGCTCGACGTTGCCCCGGACCGCGGCGTCCGTTTCCTTCTCCGGCAAGGGGACGTGATACTGGCGGTCACCAGTGACGCGCGGATGATGCGGAGCGTCGACGCCGGAGCCACCTGGGTCACGGCCGGACGGAGCGCGGATCTTCACACGCCGAGGTCGCTCGCGTTGGATTCCACCGGCGTGCTCTGGCTGGTGGCCAACCATACGGCCCGCTCCACCGATGCCGGCGCCACCTGGCTGCTCTCGGACTGGGGGACGCACAACCCCGAGGCGCTGACCGTGGATGATCATGGGTCGGTCTACCTGAGCTGCTTCGAGGGGGTGTTCACCCTTGGAGCTTCGTCATCGGTGCGGAGCGCCGGGAGTGAATCCTCGCTCCGGATGCTCGAGGTCGGCCCGAACCCGGCCGGTTCCCGCGCGACGCTGGAGCTGGCGATCGATCGCGCCACGTCGGCGCGCGCCGCGCTGTTCGACCTCGAGGGACGCCGGCTGCGCCCGCTCTTCGACGGCTATCTGGAGTCCGGGCATCATCGCCTGGAGCTCGACCTGAGCGGGATTGCCGACGGCGTGTACCTGGTGCGCCTGGAGACCGACGGGGGAAGCGCGACCAGGTCGATCGTCGTGGCCGGCGGAGCCCGGTGATCATCCGGCGGAAATCGACGTTTCCATTGACGACGGGGAGGGACAGCGATGTTCCCTCCCCGTCGGCGTTTCGGGGAAGGGAACGGCGCCGCATCGCGCGCGGCTCTTCGGCGTGATCTTGGTGTCATCGTGGTGTGACAACGCGGCGTCGAGCTCCAGAGATTCCGGAGGGGCCGACGCATCGCTCCTTCATCTTATCGTGGCGCGCGCATGTTTCCGATAGGCGACGACAATCGTGAGATCACGACCAGGCCGGTCGTAACGTATATCCTGATCGCGCTGAACGTGGCGGTATTCCTCTACGAGCTCTCGCTGAGCGATCCGCAGCTTCAGGCGTTCATCAATCAATGGGGGCTGGTGCCGCGCCGCATCACGGCCGGAGGGGGCTTCCTGACGATCATCACCGCGATGTTCATCCATGGCGGGTTCATGCACATCATCGGCAACATGCTCTTCCTGAAGATCTTCGGCGACAACGTGGAGGATCGTCTCGGGCATGGGATGTTCCTCTTCTTCTACTTCGCCACGGGGCTGGCGGCGTTCGCGGCGCACGTGCTGGTCGATCCCGGCTCCCGGATTCCGAGCGTCGGTGCCTCCGGCGCCATCTCCGGCGTGCTGGGCGCCTACGTCGTGATGTTCAGTCGGAATCATGTGCGGGTCTTCTTCGGCTTCTTCCTGCTGACGGTCCCCGCCTGGGCGATGATCGGGATCTGGGCCGGCGAGCAGTTCCTGAACGCCTACCTGTCGATCGGGTACACGGAGCAGACCGACGGCTCCGGCGTTGCCTACGCGGCGCATGTCGGCGGCTTCGTGGCCGGGGTGCTGCTGGCCTTCGTGCTCCGCGGCCGGCGGAGGCTCGGCCCGGTTCAGCGGGGATTCCATCGCGGAGAGAACCGCTACGGCTGGTGAGCGTGCGGATGCGCCGAACGCATCTCCCGAGATGCCGTTTCGGCGCGTGCCGGAGGGCGGCCACGAGGGCTGCTCGATGCGCGCTGGAGAGCGGCCACGGGGGGGGCGCCCGTACGCTCCCGATAGCCAGCGTTGGTAGCCGCGCCTCTTCAGCGTGCGCGCATTGGCGTCCCGGCAGGCATCGGCTCGGCGCATCGCGGATATACAGTGGTAGGCGCACGTCTTCAGCGTGCGCGTGGTGCGGAGGCGGGCCGCCACGGAGGGCCCGTACGAGTCGCTCAGCGTGCGCATGATTCGGATGCGCAAGGCGGCGAAGAGCGATACCGGAACGGCGTGTCGGAGGTGGTGAAAACGGCGACGGCGCCCGTCGGAGAATCTCCGCGGGCGCCGTCGCTGTTTCGTTCGGGACGACGATGTCGTCCCATGATATCATCCGATGACGATTACGTCGGGATGCCACCCTCGGCCGGATCGGCCACCGTGGCCACGCCGCCGGAGACCGCGTCGGCCTGCTCCTTGCCGAGCAGGAGCTGACGGAGCACGTACTGAAGGATGCCGCCGTGGCGATAGTAGAGCATCTCCTGCGGCGTGTCGATCCTGACGTTGGCCGTGAAGTTCACCGCCGTGCCATCCTCGCGATGCGCGACCACGCGCACCGTCCGGTTCTCCGGGAACCCGGCGGCGAAGATGTCCGCCAGGCCGACAATGTCGAGCGTCTCGTTGCCGACGATGCCGAGCGTCTCGGCGTTCTCCTCGCGCTTGAACTCCAGCGGCAGGATGCCCATGCCGACGAGGTTCGAGCGGTGGATGCGCTCGTAGCTCTCGGCGATCACGGCGCGCACGCCGAGCAGGCGCGGTCCCTTGGCCGCCCAGTCGCGGCTGGAGCCGGAGCCGTACTCCTTGCCGGCGATGATCACCAGCGGCGTGCCGGAGGCCTGATAGCGCATCGAGGCGTCGAAGATCGTGGTCACCTCGCCGGTCGGGAAGTAGGTGGTGAAGCCACCCTCGGTTCCCGGCGCCAGCTTGTTGCGCAGGCGGACGTTGGCGAAGGTGCCGCGCATCATCACCTCATGGTTGCCGCGGCGCGCGCCGAGCGAGTTGAAGTCCTTCGGCTCCACGCCATGCTCGATCAGGTACTGACCGGCCGGCGTGGTCGGCTTGATCGAGCCGGCCGGCGAGATGTGGTCGGTCGTGACGCTGTGGCCGAGCATCGCCAGCAGACGGGCGCCGGTGATCTCCTCGACCGACTCCGGAGCCTCGCGCGGCATGTCGCGGAAGTAGGGCGGGTTCTTCACGTAGGTCGAATCCCCTTCCCACGCGAACAGATCTCCCTCCGGCACGTTGAGCGCGTTCCAGTGCTCGTCGCCGTTGAACACCTCGGCGTAGGTCCTGCGGAACATGTCCGACTCGATCGCGCTCGAGATCACCTCGCTGATCTCCTCCTGGGTCGGCCAGATGTCGCGCAGGAACACCAGGTTGCCGTCGGCGTCGCGGTCGATCGGCTCGGTGTACAGGTCGATATCCATGCGGCCGGCCAGCGCGTAGGCCACCACCAGTGGGGGGGACATCAGATAGTTGGCCTTCACCTCGTTGTTGATGCGTCCCTCGAAGTTCCGGTTGCCGGAGAGGACCGAGCAGACGACCAGATCACCCTGCGCGATGGCGTTGGAGATCTCCGGCGGAAGCGGCCCGGAGTTGCCGATGCAGGTGGTGCAGCCGTAGCCGACGAGGTTGAAGCCGACCTGCTCCAGGTAGGGGAGGAGGCCCGACTTGAGATAGTACTCGGTAACGACCTTCGAGCCCGGGGCCAGGGAGGTCTTCACCCACGGCTTGCGGGTGAGTCCGCGCATGGCCGCCTTCTTGGCCAGGATGCCGGCGGCCATCATCACCGACGGGTTCGAGGTGTTGGTGCAGCTGGTGATCGCCGCGATCACGACCGATCCGTGATGGAGCACTTCCTCGCGGCTCTTCATCGTGAAGGAGACCGCCGACGGATGCTTGCTGAAGTCGATGTAGCCGGCCTCGGCCGGATCGGGATTGCCTCCCTCACCCTCCCAGCGTCCGACCTGCTTCGGCGGGTTGGCCGGGCCTCCCGGGTTGAGGATCTGCTGCATCGCCTCGTTGAAGGCCTGCTTCGCGTCGGAGAGCGTGATCCGGTCCTGCGGGCGCTTCGGTCCGGCGATGCTCGGCACCACGGTGGCCAGGTCGAGCTCGATATGCTCGGAGTAGAGCGCCTCGGGGGAATCGGCCGTGTGGAACATGCCCTGCTCGCGCATGTAGCTCTCGACCAGGTTCACATGCTCCTCGCTCCGGCCGCTGAAGCGGAGGAAGCGGATCGTCTCGGCGTCGACCGGGAAGATGCCGCAGGTGGCGCCATACTCCGGGGCCATGTTGGCGATCGTGCAGCGGTCGGCCGAGGCCAGATCGGCCAGGCCGGGTCCGTAGAACTCGACGAACTTGCCGACCACGCCGTGATCGCGGAGCACCTGCGTGACGGTCAGCACCAGGTCGGTCGCGGTGGCTCCCTCCGGCAGGCGTCCGATCAGCTTGAAGCCGACGACGCGCGGGATGAGCATGGAGACCGGCTGGCCGAGCATGGCCGCCTCCGCCTCGATGCCGCCGACGCCCCAGCCGAGCACGCCGAGGCCGTTGATCATCGTGGTGTGCGAGTCGGTGCCGACCAGCGTGTCCGGATAGGCGAGCGGCGTGTCGCCGCCGTCGGTCGGGTAGAGCGCTCCCGGGAAGACCACGCGGGCCAGGTACTCGACGTTGACCTGATGGACGATGCCGGTCTCCGGCGGAACGACGGCGAAGTTCCTGAAGGCTTTCTGTCCCCAGCGGAGGAAGGCGTAGCGCTCCTGGTTGCGCTCGTACTCGAGCTGCGTGTTCACCTCGAAGGCGGCCTCGGTGCCGAAGGAGTCCACCTGCACCGAGTGGTCGATCACCAGCTCGGCCGGCTGCAGCGGGTTGATCTTGGTGGGATCGCCTCCCATCTGCGCCATCGCCTCGCGCATCGCCGCCAGGTCCACCACGGCCGGAACGCCGGTGAAGTCCTGCAGAAGCACGCGCGCCGGCGTGTAGGCGATCTCCTTCTGCGGCAGAGCCTGCGGATCCCACGTGGCCAGGGCGCGGATATCCTCGGCGGTCACGGAGAGGCCATTTTCGGTGCGGAGCAGGTTTTCGAGGAGGATGCGGAGGGAGTAGGGGAGGCGCTGAACGTCGATCCCTTCCTTGGACAGGGCATCGAGCCGGTAGATCTCGTAAGTCCGATCACCCACGCTGAGCGTGGAGCGGGCGCCAAAGCTGTCAGACATTGCGGTAACCTTCATCTATAATGGAACTCGTCGATTACGTTGTTCGCGACGTCACGTTCAGAGGCGTTGAAACCATGTTCGGTACGCCCTCCGGACCGCCGGGGTTGCGTCCGAAGCGGCTCCCGACGCCACAAAACGAGCGGAATCACATGGCGTTACAACTTCGGGAATAAGGGAGAGCGCTGCAAACGGGAGTTGGTGACGAAACGTAGAGAATACGCGGATTTGCGCCGGTTCCGCGCCGGGTCGACGAATACACGGCTCGCGACGTCGAAGGAGCCATCCTGGGGGCGCGATTCCGGACCTCCGGGCCGCCGCGGCACCGCGCGTGGCCGTCCGATCCTACGGCTCGAGCGGCGTGCTCTCCCCCAGGGAGAAGCGGACCGCCGCGGTCAGCGCCACCGCTCCCGGGGTGAAGCTCGGCTCGGTCGAGTCGAGCGGAACGGTCATCCCGGCCTGCATGCCGACGCCGAAGGCACCCCACCACGCGGTGGCGAAGACCCGTGGCTCCAGGTAATAGCGCGCGCCGAGATTCCGGTCGGCATCGGAGACGCGGAATCCCCTGAAGTCCATCCGGGAGCCACGCAGCGCCACCCCGCCGTCGAAGATGAACGTCTCCTCCTCCCGATGCGATGCCTCGGGCGCCGAGCCGACGACCACCTGCAGGAACGTCCTGGTGTAGTCGCCGACCTGTCGCGTGCCATCCTCGCTTTCCGTGGCGCTGTGTCCGGCGCCGGCGCCGCCGATCAGGGAGATGACCGAGCCGCCGCCGAAGGGGAGATTGTAGCCGATCATTCCCTCTCCGTAGAGATGCCGTGCCGCGGCGCCGAGGCGCGTCGAATTGACGTTGCCGTTGACGACCGTGGTGGCCGTGATGTCCTGGGAGAGGAAGTTGCCGTCGTTCCAGGAGAGGAGCGCGCCGATCATCAGGTGCTTGCTCAGCGCCGCGGCCGCCGCCGCGTCCACGCCGTTGTTCCCCACGCGGGCGCTCGCCTCGATATCGCCGGCTTTTCGGAGAATCGGTGTCTGCAGCGTGGTCGAGGGGATGAAGCTGGTGCATCCCTGGATCGCCGGCAGCGCCGCGACGGTCGCCAGGAGAAGGCGGTGGACTATGCTGGCGGTCATGCGCGGTAGCTCCGGAGAACGTGAAAGGGATCGGTAGAGAGACGCGTCCAGGCCGGATGGTGACATCACCCGCGCGGCCGGCTCGGAGCTCAGAGCCGGATCGTCTTTCCGAAGCCGGTGCGCAGCCCGATCGTCAGCCTCGGCGACTGCGTGCCCAGCAGCGGCTCGCTGAAGCCCCGCGCCATCGACAGCTGCACCTCCATCTGAATCGCCTGCGGTCCGAACCGGAGCATCATCGCCGGCTCGTAGAACAGCCCGGCGCGGTCCTCCACCGGCGAGCGCGTCTCGGCCAGCACGCCGGGGCTGAGCTCGGCCACGGTGATCTCCTCCAGCCGGCTGAAGCTCAGATAGGCCACCCGAAGCCCGAAGCCGAACTCAAGCAGCAGGTGTCCGGCCGGATCATCGGCATAGTTGTCGGCATCGAGGTCCCTGGTGAAGCCGACGTCGGCCAGCGCCGCCACGCGGGTGAAGGCGCCGTCGTGGTAGGTGCCGGCCGGCCCTCCCTTCCGGTAGCCGCTCGACCCGGCTCCGGCCCCGAGCCCGAGCTCGACGCGGACGTTCCTCTTCAGCGGGCGATAGTAGATCGCCATGATCTCCCCGAAGCGGATCGTGTTGTCGGAGGTATCCTCGCCCGGGAGGGTGAACATGCCGGAGGCCATCAGGCCGAGGTTCGTGATGGGGGAATAGGCGAGCTGCGCGCCGAAGGCCTGGCCGCTGTTGAGGACCGATGCGTGCGCCTCCCCCGCGTTGCTGAACAGCGGCATCTGGGCCGGCGGCGGGATGTAGAGATTGCCGCAGCCGGTGCCGGCCGCCGCAAGCCAGCCGAGCGCGAGCGCGCCGATGATGTGATGTCTCATGCGCTCGGCCATACGTCCGGCGATGGGCCGCGTCCGGCCGCCCGGGTGATCGTGCCGCGCGGAACGGCTCTGCTCGATGTCGTTGCTCATGCCTGAATGGTTCGGATGTGCCGTGGCCGCGATCGGCGTTGCCGGCCGCCGGGCCGTCGATGGCGGGGGAAGGGCGCGCAAGACCGGTGGCGCCGGGGTCAGAAGATAGCCTTCCGGGCGAAGTTGAACCGGATGCCGAAGGAAAGATGGAGAAAGTCCCAGGAATATTCCGGCGTCCCCATCGGGACGGTGAATCCCACCTGCCCCTCCAGCATCATGAGCTCGGTGCCGAAGCGCGCGAAGAACCCCGGCTGGATGAAGAGCATCCCCTGATCGGGATAGCGCGTGACGCCGAGCCCGTCCGGCATCGCGGGGGTGATGCTGTCGACGCTCATGAGCGATCGCGACGTGACGTACGAGACGCGGAGCGTGCCGCCGAGCTCGTTCCGGATGCCGTCGAAGGCCGATCCGCTGTCGACCGTGGTGCTGGCGAAGACGAGGTTTCCCTGGAGGATATACTTCCGGAAATCGCCGCTGAACTGCTGCCATGGCCGCGCCGTATCGTTCAGCTCGACGATCGGGCTTCCGGGAGGGATGGAAGGGAGCACGTCCCGCATCGTGCCGACCCCGACGCCGGCCAGCAGATCGAGCCTCGTGCCGTCGCCGGTCCAGGGATAGTAGCCGAGAAGCGCCTCGGCGTAGCGATGGCTCACCTCCAGACCTCCGCTCCGCTCGCTGTTGTACGCGCCGGCCAGAACCAGTCCGGCGTGATCGAACGGCGACCAGGCCAGATGCGCCGCGAAGCTGTGATTGCCGGTGTAGCCCGTTATGATCGTCTGCCCCCCTCCGGAGAACGCCGGCGTCGGCGGCGTGTCCGGGACGAAGCCGCTCCGGCAGGCGCCGAAGACCAGCAGGATCACGATCGCGGTGATGATGCTGCGGGCGAGGATGCGCGATGGCGTGAGCGTCATTGCCGTGCTCCCGGAAGAACGTGCAGGCGGGCTCCGAGCGCGATGTGGAACGCGCGCCAGGAGAAATCGACCTCGCGCCAGGTATGCGCGGTGCCGAGCTGCAGCTCCAGATCGAGCGGCCACTGGCCGCCGCGCAGAATGAGCGTCGGGTCGATGAAGAGCGCGTCGCGGCGGGGGAGCGGCATCGTCCCGTTGCCCGACGGGTGGGACTCGGTCGCCAGGTCGATCCGTTCGAGGCGATCGAAGTCGATCCAGGAGATGCCGAGGCAGAGGCCGATGTCCAGGCGTGGTGCCCGGTCGGTCGTGCCGGCGCGCCGGGTCTGGCCGATGTCGATCTGAGCGGCGTACCGGGTGTAGGAGCCTCGCATCACCGAGACGATGGAGTCTTCGGCCACGGGAGGGCCGAAGAGCACGGTAATGCCGGTGGCCGACCAGTATTCGCCGATCCGGCCGCGTCCCATGCCGGCCAGAAGCTCCAGTCGGAGATCCTGGCCGCCGAGATACCAGCCGGCCATCGTGGTGATGAAGTCGTGGTAGGTCGAGCTGACTTCGCTGTAATGGGGGATGTACGCCCCGGTGGCCACCACGCCGAAATGATCGACCGGGGACCAGGCCGCGGAGAACTGCATCGCGTTGGTGCCGGTGCTGGCCGAGGCCTGAAGATCGCCGGCGCCGTCGAAGAACGGGGCCACCGCCGCCGGCGATGTCAGCGCCGTCCGGCAGCCGGAGGCGCCGAGCGTCGCGCTCAGCAGCGCCGCGGCCGACAGCGCAGCGCGGAATGTGAACCGACCATGTCTCATCATCGGATCGGATGGATCGAGTGGATGATCGCGTCCCGTCGCGGGGCCGCGGAGGCGCACATGGATCGCCCACGAGATTCGCCGGTGGCAATCCGTTCAGGGAGCATCCATCTGCCGTGCGCGTGGATGACATCGCCCCCCGAGAGATGTAACGGGAGCAGGTCTGGTGGGTGGCCTGAATGAACGGGCCCACGCCGGATGCCGGGACCGCCATCTCCGGCGGAGCCGTATATTCCGGGTTCGATTGAAGAGCGTCAACAGTGCACCCAATCATCAGGAGACGGCAATGTCGGAAGAAGCGGTGACCCCGCGGAGCCAGGATTATTCGGCCTGGTATATCGAAGTTATCCAGCGCGCCAAGCTGGTCGATTACGGCCCGGTGAAGGGGACGATGGTGATTCGACCGTACGGGTACGCCATCTGGGAGAACGTCCGCGATCAGCTCGACCTCCGTTTCAAGGCGACGGGGCACGAGAACGCGTACTTCCCGCTGTTCATCCCGCATTCGTTCCTGCAGAAGGAGGCCGAGCACGTCGAGGGCTTCTCGCCGGAGCTGGCGCTGGTGACGCACGCCGGCGGCAAGCAGCTCGAGGAGCCGCTGGTGGTCCGCCCGACCTCCGAGACGATCATCAATCACATGTACTCGCAGTGGGTCAAGTCCTACCGCGACCTGCCGCTGCTGATCAACCAGTGGGCGAACGTGGTCCGCTGGGAGCTCCGCACGCGGCCGTTCCTCCGTACCTCGGAGTTCCTCTGGCAGGAAGGGCACACCGTGCACGCCACCGCCGAGGAGGCCGAGGAGGAGACGCGGCGCATGCTCGACGTCTATGCCGACTTCGCCGTCAACGAGGCGGCCATTCCGGTGATCCCCGGGCGGAAGTCGAACATCGAGAAGTTCGCCGGCGCGGTACGATCGTATACCATCGAGGCGATGATGGGGGATGGCAAGGCGCTCCAGTCCGGCACCAGCCACAACCTCGGACAGAACTTCGCCAAGGCCTTCGAGACCCGGTTCCTCAACCGGAACGGCGAGCTCGAATATGTCTGGCAGACCTCCTGGGGGATGAGCACCCGGATGGTCGGCGGCATCATCATGACCCACGGCGACGACAAGGGGCTGATCCTTCCCCCCCGCCTGGCGCCGATCCAGGCGATCATCGTCCCGATCTGGAACAAGGATGAGGACAAGCCGGCCGTTCGCCAGAAGGTCGCCGAGGTGGAGGGAATTCTCCGCGCCGCCGGCGTCCGCGTCAAGAGCGATCTGAGCGAGCAGGAGACCGCCGGGTGGAAGTTCAACGAGTGGGAGATGAAGGGCGTTCCGCTCCGGATCGAGATCGGCCCGAAGGACGTGGCCAAGGATGCCGTGGTCTTCGCGCGCCGCGACCGTCCCGGGAAGGAAGGGAAGCAGTTCGGGATCCCGACGGCCGAGACGGGAACCACCGCGGTGGCCTGGCTCGAGGATATCCAGCGCTCGCTGCTCGAGAAGGCCATTGCCTTCCGCGACGCCAACATCGTCGACGTCTCCAGCTACGACGAGCTGAAGGCGGCCGTGGCCGAGAACAAGTGGGCGCGCGGCTGGTGGGCCGGCTCCGACGAGCAGGAGCGCGAGATCAAGGCGGAGACCGGCGCCACGATCCGCTGCTTCCCGATGGAGCAGCCGGGGGGAAGCGGCACCTGCTTCTTCACCGGCGGCGAGGCGGCCGAGGTGGCCCTCTTCGCCAAGGCGTACTGAGCCCGACGCGTCGAGCGCGACGCATCGCCATCGATAGCGAGATCACGCGGGGCGGTCCATCGGGCCGCCCCGCCTCGTTTGCGGGCGTGAAGATCCCGTGTAAGTGTCGCGGGGCCTTCGGTGTCACATTCATGGGAGATCATTGTCTCCCATGGTGATCGGCGCTCCCGCGCGGCCGGCTTCGGTCCGGACTCGTGCCCCGCGATCTCTCAGCGCCGGCTCCCCTTCAGCCCGAACCCGACCGCACACGACATGATCGACAGACACGCTCGTCTCGTTCTTCTTCTTTTCCTGCTGACCGCCTCGGTCGCCAGCGCGCAGTGGCACCACTCCGACCGCGATCTGCGCCTGGTGCTCGATACCGGAAAGCTCTCCCGCTTCATCGGCATGACCGCCGATGCCGGCACCCTCTACGCGCTCGCATCGATCGAATCGGAGTTTCAGTATCATCTGAACCTGGTCCGCTCCACCGACGAGGGGGAGAGCTGGGCGCGGATGGCATCGTTCCCCGACACGCTGCTCGACGTGAGCAGCATGCGCGTGCTGGCCAACGGCGAGTTGGCGATCACCGGAGTCGGGCCATCGGCCCTCGGTGGCGGCATCCTTCTCTCCGACGATCGCGGCGAGCACTGGCGCTACAGGCAGGTGGTGGCCGACACCGACTCCTATCCGGTGCTCGGCATCGAGTGGATCGAGGGGGAGACCTACGTGGCGAGCACCATGTGGCGGATGCTCAGGACCGAGGATGGCGGCGCGCACTGGAGTACCACGTCGGCCGCCGCCGATGGCGGTGCCGGCAACGCGCTCCGGTTCCTCCGCGTGGGGAACACGCTGCTGGTCCACGCGCTGGCCGGCGGCGGCATCTTCCGGAGCACCGACAAGGGGAAGTCATGGGAGGAGGTGCGGGTGGTCGAGAACATGGAACAGTTCTATCCGCAGGATATCTGGACCGACGGCTCCGCGATCTACATCGCCGACGGCCCTCCCATGGTGATCCGCGCCTCGTACGACGGCGGCGCCACCTGGGGAACCATCCCGATTCCGATCGGGGCGGGGAGAGATTTCATGCACGTGGAGACCAGCCCCGACGGTCGCCTCTGGGCGATGTACGTGGGGAGCCAGCTCTACATCTCCACTGACGGCGGCGTGAGCGCGATCACCGACCACGACGCGTTCATCCGCTGCTCGAATGCCTACGCGGTCACCGGCACCCACCTCTTTACCGCGAACAGCTGCTCCATCGATTCGATGACCGGCATCTACCGGTACGACCTGAGCCAGGGGAGCGTGGTGACCGTCGGGGACGAGTTCCCGCGCGTGGAGCTGAAGCGCCCGATTCTGGAGGGAGGCCACGCGCGCATCGCGTTCCGGCTGGCCGCCTCCGGCGATGCCCGGCTCGTCGCGACCGATCTGCTCGGCAACGTGATGGCCACCATCGACGAGGGACGCCGGGCCGCCGGAGCGCACGCGGCGATGGTCGACGTGAGCGCCTGGCCCTCCGGAGCCTACTGGATCTCGCTCGCCGCCGGCGGCCGCTGCCTGAGCCAGCCGCTCTACCTGACGCGATGAGCACGCGCGCATGAGGCTCGCCGGGCCGCACGGCCACCCGTGGCGGACAAGGAGCGCGATTCCCGCGAGCATCCGGATTCAATGAGGGATATACAACAAGGGACGACCCCGATGGGGCCGTCCCTTCGTCGTTCTCGTCGGGCGTGCCGTTCCACGACCGGCTCGCGGATCCTATCGGGCCGCGATCAGCGCGATCGTGGCCTTGGCGTAGGAGCCGTCATTGCCGGGGAGGAGGGAGCGGATCACGAGCTTGCCGGCGCAGCCGTGGAGCACCATCAGCGTGGTGCCGTCCAGGCGGATCCCCTCGGAGGCCAGCTCGATCGTCATCGGCGCGTCCGGCACCAGCGCTCCGCGAGCGTCGCGCGCGGTAACCGCGATGTTGTCCAGCCGGTAGCGCTCTCCGGGGCGAAGGCCGATCGTCGTCGGCTCGGCGACGATCGTGGCCACGCGCGCGCCGGCGCGCCGGAGGCTGTCGAGCTCCGGGGCCGAGAAGAGGCGCTCCCCGGTGACGAGCTTGGCCCCCATCGGCGCGCGCGCCTCCACGCGCTGCGGTGCATCGGCCGATATGCTTTCGGCGCCGCTCGACGGACCGCATGACGCGGCCAGCGATGCCAGGAGGAGAATCGAGAGGATGCGCATGCCGCGCCTCCGGATGGTTCGTGAATGGTTCGGCGCGGCCGCGGGGTGTGTCCGGCCGGCTTCTTCATGATGAGACGCGGAACGACCCTCGATCGTCACCGCGCGCGTCACCACGCGCGTCACGGAATCAGCACGATCTTGCCGTGCGACGAGCCGGAGGTCATCACCTCCTCGTGCGCGCGCGAGGCTTCCGCCAGCGGGATCTCGAGGTCGATCACCGGAGCGATCGTGCCGTAGCGCAGCCCGGCCGCCAGCGCGGCGTGAATGCTCCGGAGCACCTCCACCGATGCGTTGTTCATCATCAGCCCGTGGATCACCGCGTCGCGCGCCATGGCGTCGCGCGGGGCGATCTCCACGTTGCCGCGGCTGCCGACCACGACGATGCGTCCGCCCATGGCAAGGGCCTTCAGATCGTGTCCCAGGTTCACGTTGGCCAGCATCTCGATCACCGCGTCGACGCCCCGTCCGCCGGTCAGTTCCGGGATCGCGTCGAGGTAGCCCTCGGCCTTGTGGTCGAGGACATGATCCGCCCCCTGATCGGTCAGGAGCCGCCGTCCCTCCTCGCTCCCTCCGGTGGCGATGGTGCTGATGCCGGCCGCGCGCGCCAGCTGCAGCGCCGCGATGCCGACGCCGCCGGTGCCTCCGTGAATCAGGAGCGTATCCCCCGGCTGGAGTCCGGCCTTGTGATGGATCGCGCGGTAGGCGGTGGTGTAGGGAACGCCGACGGCGGCTCCCTGCTGAAAGCTCACGCTCTCCGGCAGCGGGTGCACGGCCCACTCTCCGGCCAGCATCAGCTCCGCGTACGCGCCGTATCCGCGCGAGCCGACGTAGACGCGGTCGCCGGGATGGAGGCGCGTCACTCCCTCGCCGACGGCCTCCACGATTCCGGCCGCGTCGGTGCCTGGAATGTAGGGAAGCGGGATGCCCGGGATCGTGCCGCTCCGGTGGTACGCCTCCACCGGGTTCACGCCGATCGCCTTCGTCCGCACCACCACTTCGCCGGCGCCCGGCGTCGGGTCGGACACATCTTCATAGGTCAGGACCTCGGGTCCTCCGAATCGATGCACGCGTATCGCTTTCATCGTGATGCTCCTTCATCTGATCGTTGCTGATCCTTCTCGACGGGCACGGCGGCATGGCCGCCGGCGCCGCGGAACGTCCGTCGTCATGGAACGGCCGTCGCCATCGCCGGCGATCCGTTCCGGAATTCGATTCGCCGAGGTTGTAACCTCGGGTGAGAGGACGCGTAGCGAGCGCTCGATTCCGGTCATGGCACCGGAGAACCATACTGGCCAACGGCTCCGGCGGACCGCCCGCGAGCGTTACTCGGAACTCTCATGAAACTGTCTCTCTCCGCGCTGATCATCCTGCTCGTCACCATTCCGGCGCTCCAGGCGGCCGCCGGGCCGCGCGACCGGCCATCGGCGCCATCCCGCGATGAATGGAAGCTGACGACGAGCGACGGCGTCCAGCTCTACGTGACCGAGTTCGGCGTCGGCGATACCGTCGTGGTGCTCCACGGCGGCTGGGGAGCGGAGCACTCCTATCTGATCGACGGCCTGCTTCCGCTTGCCGGCCGGCACCATTTCATCCTCTACGATCAGCGCGGCTCGCTCCGTTCCCCCTGCGCCGATTCGCTGGTCACCGTGGCCCGGCATGTCGAGGATCTCGAGGAGCTTCGCGCCGCGATCGGCTGCCGGCGGCTCCGCATCGTGGCCCACTCCATGGGAGGGTTCCTGGCCATGAAATACATGGAGACGCATCCCGACCGCGTCGGCGGCCTGGTGCTCGTCGGGTCGGTGCCGGCCAGGGGGGAGATCGCGGCGCTCACCACCGATCTGCAGACGCCCACGCTCGCGCGATGGGAGCGCCCCTCCACGATGCGGGCGCTCGCCGCCGCCGGACTCACGCTCGCCCAGAATCCCGGCTGGGACGCGCGTCGGCGCTGGCTCTGGCACCGGATCACCTTCGCCGCGATCAACCTACACGATGCATCCTCCTGGCGCTCGCTGCAGGGGAGCCTCTTCTACAGCGGGGCCTCGGGAGCCGCCGCCGGCGCGAGCATGCAGCAGACGTGGGACTTCACGCCGATGCTGGCGGCCGCGACGATCCCGATCGACCTGATTCTCGGCGATGACGACTACATCCCGATGGCGCTCCATCGCGCCTGGCTTCCGCTGGTACCCTCGGCGCGCCTGACGACGATCCGCGCCGCCGGACACGCTCCGTGGGTCGAGCATCCGGACGAGTTCGCCGGCGCCCTTGCCCGCGCGCTCGCGAGGAAGGGGTAACCTCCTGGAGGTAACCTCCGGGAGCCACTCCGCGCCCCAGGAGCCGATGCCGACGGCACCGAAACGAAGCGGGCCCGGATCTCTCGATCCGGGCCCGTCCCATGACGCGCATGTTCTTCGGCCATTGCCTTCGATGGCCGAAATAGTTTCCGCCGTCCGATACCACCGTCGGTTACCGCGCCACCACGAGCGGCTCGGTGACGAGGCCGCCCGGCGTGGCAAGCCGGAGATAGTAGAGACCGCTCCGGAGCGTCGCGTCGATGGCCACCCGATGGCTGCCGGCCGCGAGCGAGAGCTTCGGCAGCGCTCCCATGCTCCGTCCGTCGAGCGAGAAGAGCTCGCCGGAGATCTCTCCCGCGCGCGCCAGCGTGACCTGGAGCAGCGGGCTGGGGCCGCCGTTGCCGATCACCTCGACGGAGGTCGCTCCGCGCGAGGCGGGGAGATCGACCGAGGCCGGCTGGTTCTTCATGTAGTTGTACATGGCGCTCTGGCCCACATCGAGAATCTCCGCCGAGCGGGTGATCGTCGAGCCGCCGGTGATGCCTCCCATCACCAGCATGATATCCGAGGGAAGCTCCGGATTCACCGACTGATGGAGGTAGATCGCGCCGTGCTCGGCGCGCTGCTCGTTCAGCTCGGGAGCGAAGTACCACGCGCCGTTGACCTTGTCGTACCACTCGCAGGTATGGGTCGGGACGACGTCGGTGCCGGAGGATGAGCCCCAGTCGGCTTCGTACATGCCGCCGGTCATCAGGTAGCGGTCGATCGGCGCCATCGCGCATCCGGGCCAGGATACCGGCACCTTGATCGGCTCGACGCGGTGCCAGTCGAGGGTTCCCATGTCGAGAAGCTCGGCGACGTCGCCGGCCGCGTTCGGGCCGCTGCGACCGCCGGCGGCCAGCAGCGCGCCGTCGGAGAAGAGCGCCAGGGCGTAGCCGGAGATCCTGCTCTGATTCATCTGGCCGATCGTGGTCCACCGGTCGGATGCCGGATCGTACACCTCGACGTTCGACAGATACGTTCCGTCGGATCCGCCGATGCGTCCTCCGGCGATCAGCGGGCGTCCGTCCGGAAGCGCCTGCGCCTGGTGGTCCATCCGCTCCAGATTGAGCGGGGCGGCCTTGCGGCTCGTCTTCGATGTCGGATCGTAGATCTCGCAATCCTTCAGAAAGTTGCCGTTGAATCCGGCCACGACCAGGATGGTGCCATTGGGGAGGAGGGTTGCGGTATGATTCATCCGCGGAATGAGCATCGTGCCGCCGTCGCTCCAGTGGCCGGTGGCCGGATCGTAGATTTCGATCGAGCCGGTCAGGACGTAGCTGAAGCTGGTGGTCGAGCCGCCGATCACCACGATCCGTCCGTCGGGAAGCTGGGTGGCGGTGTGGCGGAATCTGGGGGTGTGCATCGATTCGAGGCTGCTCCACGCGCCGGTCCGCGGGCTCCATGCCTCGCAGGTGGCGGTGGCGTAGCCGGTGTTGTCCATCCCGCCGATCACCATCGCGTTGCCGTCGGGAAGCGGAAGCGTTGCCTGAAAGCGTCTCGGCGTGGCCATCGAGCCGGTATACTGCCAGCTCTGCGCGAAGGCGGTGCCGGCCGCCAGAACGAGGAGAAGTACGGGGAGAAAACGTTTCATCGCGGCTCCATCGCATGCAGTGTCCCCGAAGTCCGCGGCATTGCGTGCCGTCCGGGAGCTCCGGTGGTCGGCGCCCGTCGAGGTCCGGTCGAGGCCCCGTGGAAGGTGCGGGCGCGCCATGCAGGAGAAGACCCACGAAACGGTGAAATGTGATCAACGCCCCCGAAAAAAAATCCGGAGGCGGAATTCCGGCACGTTTCGGCTCCCTTGCCGGAATAAGATCCGGGGAGCGATCACTCGTCGGCGACGACCCAGCGCTCGGCGATCTCCTCCGGGATCCCCTCGATGAACCGTGAGGGCTTCGACAGCACCATGCCGCTTTCGCGGTCGTAGATATTCACCGGATAGGTGACGATCAGTCGCTCCTTGGCGCGGGTGGCGGCCACGTACATCAGCCGCCGCTCCTCCTCCATCTCCTCCATGCTCCGCGCCGCGTGGATCGAGGGGAATCGGCCGTCGAGCGCGTAGAGGATGAACACGCTGTTCCACTCCAGCCCCTTGGCCGAGTGGATCGTCGAGAGCACCAGCTTCTCGTCCTCCTCACCCGGCTCCAGCCCGATCACCGACTCGGTCGGCGGCTCCAGCGCCATATCCGCCAGGAAGGAATTCAGCGACCGGTAGCGTCCGGCGATCTCGGCGAACATCTCCACATCCTTCAGCCGCTTCGTGTAGTCGTCGTACTTGGAGCGCATCACCGGCTGATAATATTCGACGATCCGATCCACCCGCTCGGAGACCGTCAGATCGTCCGGCACCAGATCGACCAGCATGCGGAAGAGCGCGCCGACCGATTCCTTGCCGATCGCGGCGGCCTGCTCGGCTCCCTCGCGGGTGATCGCCAGGCGTCCGGTGGTGAGCTCGTCGATGATCCGCTGCGCGGTGCGCGGCCCGACGCCGCTGAGCAGCAGAAGGATCCGGTTCCAGCTGACCACGTCGCGCGGGTTGTGGAGCACGCGCAGGTAGGCGATCAGATCCTTGACGTGCGCGGTCTCGATGAAGCGGAAACCGCCCATCTTCACGTAGGGAATATTCGCCTTGTTCAGCTCGATCTCCAGATCGTAGGAGAGATAACTGGAGCGGAAGAGCACGGCGATATCGCTCAGCTCCACCCCCTCCTCGCGGAGGTCGAGGATCTTCTGCACCACGAACTGCGACTGGAGCTGCTCGTTCATCGCGGAGATGATCATCGGCGGCTCGCCGCCGACGCGGCGGGTGAAGAGATTCTTTTCGTATTTCTCGAGCGAGCCGCGGAGGATCTCGTTGGCGAAATCGAGGATCGGCTGCGTGGAGCGATAATTCTCCTCCAGCGTGATGATGGTGGCGCCGGGGAACGTCTTCGGAAAATCCATGATGTTCCGGAAGTTGGCGCCTCGGAAGCTGTAGATCGACTGCGAATCGTCGCCGACGACCATCACGTTCCGATGCCGCTCGCCGAGCATCCTGACGATCTCGTGCTGGATCTTGTTGGTGTCCTGATATTCGTCGACCATCACGAAGCGGTGCTGATCGCCGAGGCGCGCGCGGATCTCCGGGAAGCGCTCCAGCAGGAGTATCAGGTTCACCAGCAGATCGTCGTAATCCATCATGTTGTGCTGGCGCTTGTACTCCTGGTAGGCGCGCGCAAGCCCCTCCAGCTCCTCGAGCTCCTTCCGATACTGCGGATATTCCTCCTCGACGATCTCCTTCATCGGGATCATCCGGTTGATCGAGGCGGAGATCATCGAGGTGATCGTCTCCTTCCGCGGAAAGCGCCGCCGTCCCGCCTCGAGTCCCATCCGGCCGCGGAGCAGGTTGATCACATCCTCGGAATCTCCCTGATCGAGAATGGTGAAGCTGTTGCTGTAGCCGAGCTGCGCGGCGTGGCGACGGAGGGTGAGGTTGGCGAAGGAGTGGAAGGTGCCTCCCTGGATCTGCTCGGCGGCGGCGCCCACGAGCGTGGCGGCGCGACGGAGCATCTCCTGCGACGCCTTCCGGGTGAAGGTCAGCAGCAGAATCGAGTCGGCGCGGATGCCGAGCTCGACCATGCGGGAGAGGCGATAGATGAGCGTGCGGGTTTTCCCGGTGCCGGCTCCGGCGATCACGAGCACCGGGCCCTCGGTCTGCTCCACGGCGGCCAGCTGCGCCGGATTGAGCTCGTCGGAATAGCGGATCTTGAAGCGGGGCGTGCTCTCCACCTCGCTTCTGCGCTTGAGCACGAACGTCTTGCGGGGCTTCCCCTCCGGCGCGCGCTCGCCGTTCTCCGGCCGCCCCCCGTCGGCGCCATCATCCCCGACGCCATCGCCACCCGTGCCGCCGGCGCGCTCCGGAAGCCGTCCCGTGCTCTCGTTCGAACCCATTGAAGAGAATTGAGAATGAAGAATGCTGAACCATGAAATCGCTGCCATTCGTGGATGGCGCGCGGGGGGCGTTCCGTCCCGAATGATGCGGCGAGCTTATCGGGCGCCTGAAGAGAATTGAGAATGAAGAATGCTGAACCATGAAATCGCTGCCATTCGTGGATGGCGCGCGGGGGGCGTTCCGTGGTCCCCGAATGATGGCGCGCGCTTATCGGGCGCCGAAAATGGCGGTGCCGACGCGGACCATCGTGGCGCCTTCCTCGACCGCCACCTCGAAATCGTTCGTCATCCCCATCGACAGTTCCGGGAGGGAGATGCCGAGCTCCGTCTCGATCCGGTCGCGCGTCAGGCGCAGCAGCCGGAACATCGGACGGACCTGCTCGGGATCGTCGAGGAACGCGGCCAGCGTCATCAGCCCTCGCAGCTCCAGCCCCGGCAGCGCCGTGAGAGCGCGCGCAAGCTCCGTCGCCTCCTCCGGCGCCACGCCATGCTTGCTCTCCTCGCCGGAAGTGTTCACCTGCAGGAGCACCGGAATCCGGCGGCCGAGCTGCTCGGCGTGCCGGTCGATCTCGGCGCCGAGACGCTCGGAGTCGACCGCGTGAATCATCGCCACATAGGGCGCCACGAGCTTCACCTTGTTCCGCTGCAGGCTCCCGATATAATGCCAGCGGACGATATCGCCGAGCTCCTCGTGCTTGGCGGCAAGCTCCTGCGCGTAGTTCTCGCCGACATCGCCGATGCCCGCCTCGGCCGCCTCTCGCACGGTCGCCGCCGGCTTGGTCTTGGTCACGCCGATGATCGTCACATCGTGGGGATCGCGTCCGACGCGCGCGCATGCCCGCTCCACCCGCTCCCGAATCTCCACGTACCGTTGCGCGATCATCTCAGACATGCGACGAGAAAGAAGAAAGATGAATCATGAACTTCGCGCGGTCCGGGAAAGAAATCGGCGCGCTTCGTGGCCCGTCGGCTTCGTGGCCGGTCGGCTTCGCGGCCGGTCGGCTTCGCGGCCGGTCGGCTTCGCGACGGCATGGTCGAAGCGATCGCGGGGAGCCGCGTCGATCGGGGCGTTTCAGAAGCCCACTTCCTGGATGCGCTCCTTGAGGTCGCTGGTGAAGATGTTCACCGCCTCGCCGTAATACCGTGAGGGGGAGATCAGGACCACCGCGCCGAAGGTCGCGGGCTTGGTCTTCTCGAAATTCTGGCTCGTGGTCAACGTGGTCGTCTCCTCGGGACGATACGGGTTGTCCACGTCGTGGAGCACCACGGTCATCCCGAACTCGGCCAGCCCTTCCTCCTCGAGGGGCGGGCGCTCGAAGCCGAGGAGGCGGAACGGAACGCGGAGCTTCACCGAATAGCCGCTGTCGGCGCGCGCGGCGATCGCCTTGATCTTTTTTGCGCCGGCGGTCTGCTCGTCGTCCAGCTCGTTCGAGGTGGAGATTTTCACGCGCGGCTGATCGTCGAGAAAATCGCCGAGGGTTACCGTGAGGGCGTAGATGTTCGAATCGGTCTTCATCCGGAAATCGCGCGTGCGGCGGGTATTCCGGAACCGGTCGCCGAGCGAATACATATCCAGCCAGACCTCCAGCCGGTCGGCCGTCGAGTCGACGTCGTTGACGCCGGGGGAAACCACGCTGTCGTCCCGGACGAAGATGTTGAGGTAGAGAAATTCGTTGTCGTAGGCGGAGCGGACATCGAAGGAGGCATCGGCGTCACCATGCCAGAAATAGCTTCCTCCCTGGACGTATTTGGAGAGGTTGGCGCTGGTGGTCGACTGATAGCCGCTGGAGACGTCGCGGCCGCGCTCGTAGCTCGGCGTGGTGAGGAAATCGCTCCGGAAGGAGACCTCGTTGGTATTCGTGTTCAGGTAGCGCTCGAAGCCTTCCAGGCTCTGGAAATTCCGGTAGGTCTCGTAGGTGAGCGCTCCCTGGCGATCGGTGGTGAAGCGGTCCACCATCATCATCACGCCGGACTTGAAGCGGTAGCCGTAGACCTCCCACTTGAACTCCTTCTGCTTGTGCATCATGTAGGCGTTCCCCTGGGAGATCGACACGCCGACCTCGATCGGCAGCTCGACGAAATCCGCCGCGGTCTGCTTGATCAGCCGGAGCATCCCCTCATCGTCGACGAAGAAGTAGACGTTGATCCGCTTCTTGTTGTCGTTCTTCTGGCGGATGGTCAGGACCAGATCGTTGTTTCCGTCTCCGGAATAGTCGCCGACATCATAGCCCCAGATATCGAACTGGGATTGCGGGAGCGCCTCCTTCACGTCCTGAACGAGCTCGGGGGCGAAGTAGGGATCGACCCGGGTAGCGAAATCCTGAAACGAGAGGGGGTCCTGCGCGCGCGCCACGGAGGCGACGAAGAGGAGAGCGAGGGCGGGAAGGAGATACCTGAGCTTCATCCGGGTAAGTTATGGCCGGGGCCAAACGCAGTCAAAGGAAGAATGGGCGGCGCCGGTCCGGCCGATGGGAGCGGACCGGTGGAGAGGAGGGGAGCGGGGGTAGACTACGCGGGCTCCGGCGGACGTCTGCCCAGGGAGGCGGCGGCTTCTCCCCCGATTCCGGTACTTTCATAACTTGGCGGGCGGCTGCGAGCATCGCCGCCCGATTGAACGAACGAGATCAGCACGATCGTGTCATCACTCCAGACTCCCGCCGGGGATCGCCGGCGGCTCACACCTCCCACCTGGGCGCTTCTGCTTGCCACCGGGCTTCTGCTCGGCCTGGCCTATCCTCCGAACCCGATCGGCCTGTTCGGCTCGGTCGGGCTGGTGCCGCTGCTCTACGCGCTCGAGCGGGCGCGCACCTGGCGCGAGACCATCGTCTGGAGCTATCTCTCGCTCCTCCTCTTCTCGGCGTTGTCCACCTGGTGGGTCGGGAGCTGGCAGGCCAAGGCGGATCCGTTCCTGATGATCAGTTGCGTGCTGCTGGTGCTGATCCATCCTCTTTTCTTCGTCCTGCCGCTGGTGATCTACCGGGCCGTCAGGCTCCGGAGCTCCCGGCTCTACGCCCTGGCGTTCCTGCCGTTTCTCTGGTGCGGCGGCGAATATCTCCACGCTTTGACCGACGCCAGCTATCCCTGGCTCACCCTCGGCAACACGCAGACCTACAACCTCTTCTATATCCAGTTCATCGAGTTCACCGGCGTCTGGGGGCTGAGCCTGCTCCTGATGATCCAGAACAGCGCGATCACCGCGATGCTCTTCTCGCTGGAGTGGGAGGAGCGCTTCCGGCGTCGAGTGGCTCGCGGGGCGATCGCCGTGCTGGCCCTCACGATCATCCCGCCGTTCCTCTACGGGTTCTACGCTCTCGCCACGGACATTCCCCCTTCCTATCTCGGGCAATCGGACGCGTCACTCGTCGTCACCGTGGTCCAGCCGAACGTCAATCCGTGGGACAAGTGGAACCAGGCCGACACGACCGATCAGATCGCCGTCAACTACGATCTGTCGCGCGGGGCGATCGACAGCTCTCGGCGCACCCAAATGTTCCTCTGGACCGAGAACGCCATCCCCTATCCGGTGACCAAGCCGGGGTGGGAAGCGCAGCGGGACCGGATGAGCTCCGCGGTGGGGGCATTGGGTGTTCCGGTGCTGACCGGTTTCCCCGACTACCGGGTCTACGACGATCCCGCGGCCGCCCCGGCAAGCTCCCGGAAGGACGTCCGCTATCTCCCCGACGGGAAGCTGGACACCTTCCGCTGGGACTATTTCAACGCCGCCGGCCTCTTCGTGCCGGGGCGCGGGCTCACCGGCGCCTACCACAAGATGCAGCTCGTCCCGTTCGGCGAGCGGATTCCGTTCGTCGACCAGGTCCCCTGGCTGATGAGCATGCTGAGCTGGGATGTCGGGATTTCCACCTGGGCCAAGGGGCAACACATTACCACCTTCGCGGTTCCCTGGAATGGCGAGGTTACCCATGGCGCCTCGGTGATCTGCTTCGAGAGCGTCTATCCGAACATCGTCCGGCAGTTCGTCGATTCCGGCGCCAACTTCCTGACGGTGATCACCAACGACGGGTGGTATCTGGGGACGCCGGGACCGTTGCAGCACGAGCGCTTCGCGCAGCTCCGGGCAATCGAGAACCGGCGCTCGGTGGCCCGCGCGGCCAACACCGGCATCAGTGCCTTCATCGATCCCTACGGCCGCATCATGTCCGAGACGAGGGAGGGGGAGGCGGCCACTCTCACCGCCGCGATCGAGCTGCGGGACGATCTGACCCTTTACACCCGCTGGGGTGACTGGCTGCCGAAGCTGGCGCTCGCGGTGGCCCTGCTGATGGGGGGAGCGGCGTTCATCGGACGGCGCCGGCGCGAGGAGCCGGCCCGGGCTCCGGAGCGGGCCGAAGCTGCCTCCGATCGGAGCTGACCGGTGCCGGCGCGCGGGCATCGTGCTCAGGCGGAGATGGGGGAGCGAGGGCTCGGCGGCCGGGGGCGATCTTCGGAAAAGCGCCGGCCGATGACGTTTGGGTTTTACAACTTCCCCGAATTCGCGTAGTATGTGCCCCGCTCTTGACGATAAATTATCTTGCTTCGAGAGTTATCTTTAGAGACTCATGCGTGGCTCTTCCCATCTCTATGCCTATTCGGCCGCGGTTGGCGCGTTCTACGCGTGGCGTCCGATCCGGGATGTCCGCCGCATACTGATCTACAAGCTGGATCATATCGGCGACGTGCTGATCGCGACTCCCGCGCTGCGCGCCATTCGTAAGAGATTCCCCGATGCCGAGATCAAGATCGTCGTGGGGGAGTGGAGCCGGGTCGTGCTCGAGCACAACCCGAACGTGGATGACGTGGTCATCTACAACAGCCCGATGTTCACCCGCTCTCCCTACGTTCCCCACAAGCTTCGCGATCTGAAGGCCCGGCTCGGCGACTGGAAGCCGGATCTGGAGATCGGCCTGCGCGACGACTGGCGCACCATCTCCAACGCCCTCTTCAGCGGCGTCAGGCGGGTCGAGCGGGGAAGGGCGCATGTGATGGAGTGGCTCCACCGGAAGCGGACCGGGCTGCCGCACATGCATGAGCTGAACAAGCTCTGGGTGGTGCTCCGGCCGCTCGGCATCGTGCCGGAGCCGGTCGAGAAGCTGGAATATTACGTGACGGCCGAGGAGCGCAAGCGAGCGCACGCCGTGATGGTCAGAAACGGCATCTCACGTCCGTTCGCCGCGGTGCATGTCGGCACCTCGGTGCTCCTGAAGGAGTGGCCGATCGACAGATTCGCCGAGGCGGTCTGGAACATCCACAACCGTCACGGCATGCAGATCGTGCTGATCGGCTCGCGCGAGGAGCGGGAGCGCTCGCGGCAGCTCGGCGCCCTGATCGCCGAGCTCGATCCGGTGGATGTCTCCGGCGAGCTCGACCTGCGGGAGACCGCGGCGCTGATGGAGCGCGCGGCGCTCTACCTCGGCTCCGACGGCGGCGCCATGCACGTTGCCTCCGCGCTCGGCATCCCCACGCTCGGCCTGTTCGGGCCCGGCTCCTACCATGTCTTCCACCCGGTCGGCCGCCACTCCGCGGCCGTCTCCCATCTGTTCCCCTGCAGCCCCTGCGAGATGACCCACTGCGTCCGCCCGCACGATACGTGCATGAACGCGATCACGGTGGATGAGGTAATGCAGGAGACCGATCTGCTGTTGCGGAGGATGCAGCGGAGAAAGGGGATGGAGAGCGCGCCGTCGGCGCCGGTGGTAATGGATGTGGGGCGCGGCGTCTCGTAACACGAGCGCACCGGCCCCACGAAAACGTACTCGACGAAGATTCGCCGGCGGAAGTCTCTCGGAACGATCGGACCGGATCTCCCCCCGATCGTCGGCACGGCCTCAGGCCGTGACCTTCACCACCTTCACACTCGTGACAAACACGTTGTTCGAGAAGAGCGTGCAGATGTAGATGCCCGGATCGACCGGACGTCCCGTCTCGTCGTTGCCGTCCCACGGGATATCGAAATCACGGACCGCCTGGTGCATGCCGTCGAAGAGCACCCGGACCGGTCTGCCGAGAAGATCGAAGACCACGATGCGGATCGGCGCGCTCTCCGGCAGATTCAGCTTGAAGGTGGTGCCGATCGTGAACGGATTCGGCTGCACGGCACGGCCCCCGGCCGCTCCGGTTCCGGCCGACACGGGAGTAAGGATCGCCAGCAGGGCGAAGAGGGAGATGATGAAGATCGTTCGTTGCGTGCGCATGGTTATGCCTCGTTTGCCTGGCCAGGTACGTATCTGTGCCATTGAAGTACAATAACCACCAGACCGGCCCAATGTTACTCCGCCGCCGCCGAATATCCAAGGGACGGTGAAGTATATAGTGAGCCTCCGGATGCATTCGGTTCCCCTCGCGCGCTCCGGTGCCGACCGGATCGCCTCGATGCCGCCCCGCCTCGGTGCCGCCCCGCGTTCACCTCTCCGATACCCGCCATCGTCAGCACGTTTCATGCCGGTATACGTCGTCTCGGGGCCGCCCGTGGCTCCCTTCCTCCTCGCCGCCTGCTCGCGTCGCGTCCACGTCCATGTCCTGTCTCCGGCGGCGCGTGCCCCCTCGGTCGACGGCGCCCTCGGTCCGCGTGCTCGGTCCGCGCGCTCGAACCGCGTGCCCGATCGGTGGTCGACCGAAAGACGAAGCGGAGGTCGCGATGTTCCCGGATGCTTCGCGCGCGGAACGTGGTGGATGATGAGAGCGCAATGGATATGATATACGCGCTCGCGCTCGGCGTAATCATCACGAGGAATGCCGATGCGATGACGTGAGGAGATGAGATGGGATGAGAAGATCGGATGCGATATCCGGAGCGCCCTCCACCGTGAGATCGGCCCGAGTCGGCTGCATGCATGCGACGGTCGGCGCCGCGCGTGATGGACACGGCGCGACGAGTGGCGCGACGAGTGGCGCGACGAGTGGCGCGACGCATGACCTGCCGTGTCGACGCGGCTCGTGGCGTCCGTGGCGACGCGGAAGATGATGTGGTGATGCGCACGCTACGCGACTTCACCGTTGATCGGTGGGCGATGCGGCCGGCGGGAAATGCGCGCGGGACGCGCGCCATATGATGCTGGAGATGATGCTTGCGGCGCGTGGCGACCGTCGTTGTTGCGCGGTCCGCGAGCACGCATGCACGCGGCGACGGACGCTCCGGGGCTATACGAAGCGACGCCGGCACGTGGCGCTCGCGCCCGATATGTGATCGTAACGCGCCGCGTCGCGCGGGATAATTCGCACGGGATTTGTAGAAAATCATCGCGCGATACTCCCGAGAATATTTACAAACTCGCTATATTAGGCGCGAACGAAAACCAGCGATGGTATTTCACAACAACATAGCAGGACCAATCAATGGCAGCAATCACGACGAATGAATCAGCTCTGATGCACGAGCTCGCATCGCAGCTCATTTCGCAGATCGGTTCGTTCTTCGAGCGGATCAGCGTCAGCCCGAGCCAGCCCGTCTCCTCCTTCCCACCGGCCAACTCCCAAAATTGCCTCTATGTTCTCTACTCGGCCAGCGGATTTCCGCTGCATGCCGGTGTGCTGCTCGGTTCGATGGGACGCCGGGATGAGGGACGCATTGCCAGGGAAATCCAGAATTTCGGCAGTGCCGTCGCCTCCTACAGGCTGGTCGAGCTCGGCTCCGAGGCGATCGCGCTTCATCTCGAGCGCCTGATTCGTGAGTTGTTCTCGAATGCCCTTCCGCTGACCGCCGCGCTTCCGTCCGGCGAGGATGGCGCCACCGTGGCCGCCGAGGCCGCCCCGCGCCGTCGTGGTCGTCCGGCCGGTACCGGCGCCCGTCGTGGCCGTCCGAGCCGCGCCGAGGCTGGAGAGGCGCCGCGCCGTCGTGGCCGTCCTCGCAAGGAGGAGGCCGCCGAGAGTGAGGCCGCGCCGCGCCGCCGTGGCCGCCCGCGCAAGGCTGAGGCCGCCGAGGGAACCGAGACCGCGCCGCGCCGCCGTGGTCGTCCCCGCAAGGTCGAGGCCGAGGGAACCGAGACGGCTCCGCGCCGCCGTGGCCGTCCCCGCAAGGTCGAGGCCGCCGAGGCTACTGAAACCGCTCCGCGTCGCCGTGGACGTCCCCGCAAGAACGCCGGCGCCGAGGCTACTGAAACCGCTCCGCGTCGCCGTGGACGTCCCCGCAAGAACGAGGGCGCCGAGGGAGCACAGGCCGGCGAATAATTCCGATGCTCGCGGAAGCATGAAGCTCCCGGGAAGGTATATCTCCCCGATGAGCGACGCTCTCCGAGGCATGCGGCAGTCGTCACGCGAAGGCATTCCGATCCTGGATCGGGATGCCTTCGTCCGTTTCCGGGCGTCGGAATTTTTCCGGCGCTCCGCGATGGCGCGCGTGATCTCGCGTTCGTCGATGCGGGTGCCGTGGCATCCGGCATGGCCGCCGCGGCGACCGGGGGGATGCTTCCGCATCGCTATATTGTTCTCCTTTGGCATTCGTGAACGAACGGTGAACCGATGGCGATCATTGCCCCGGACAGTCTGCAGACGGCGTTGAGGAGCGGCCGCGTCGAGCCGCTCTATTTTCTCTTCGGCGAGGAGGAATTCCTGATCGATGAAGCGCTCGACGCGATCCTCTCGATCGCCGTCGACGAGTCGACGCGCGGGTTCAATTTCGATCTGCTCCATGGCAGCGACAGCACGTTGCAGGATGTGGTGGAGCGCGCCTCCGCCTATCCGCTGATGGCCGAGCGCCGCGTGGTGGTGGTCAAGGAGATCGACCGGACCTTCTCCATGCGCGGCAAGCCGGACGCCTCCTCCCCCTTCGGCCGCTACATGAAGAATCCCCTCCCGAGCACGACCCTGGTGATGACCGCGGCGATCGGCGACGTGATGGGAAAAGGGAAGGGAGGAGCCAAGGCGCCCTACAATCTGATCGTCGACAGCGCCGCGACGGTTCAGTTCAAGAAGCTGTACGACCGGGAGATTCCCTCCTGGGTCTCCGATCGGATCAAATCGCTCGGCAAGGAGATCGCTCCCGACGCGCTGGAGCTGTTCGTCAATTACAGCGGCGGCTCGCTCAGGATTCTGAGCAACGAGATCGAAAAGCTCTTCACCTTCGTCGAGGCTCGCAAGCGTATCTCGCTGGACGACGTGCGCGCGGTGGTGGGGGCGTCGAAGACCTACAACGTCTTCGAGCTGCAGCGCGCGATCGGCGCGAAGAATCTGGAATTGTCGGTGGAGATCGCCGAGCAGATGCTCCGCGCCGGCGAGCCGGAGCAGTTGATTCTCACGATGCTGACCCGATATTTCACGATCCTCTGGAGGCTCTCCGAGCTGCGCGTGAAAGTGCGCGACCAGAAGGAGCTGGCGCGCTCGGTCGGCATCTCGCCGTTTTTCCTGAATGAATATCTGGCCGCGCTCTCGCGCTATCCGCTGGCCGATCTGCGCAACGCGTTCGAGGCGCTGCTGGATACCGACCTGACGTTGAAATCCAGCCGAGCCGAGCCGGCGGTGGTGCTCCACATGATGCTGATCTCGATCGTCAGGGGGATCCGGGTGCGTGGCGCGGGATTGGCCGATGCCTCGCGGGACGCCGCCGCGGCCTGACGCCGGCCTGGCGCGTTCACGCCGCGCGTTCACGCCGCGCATCGATACGATAATCGAACATCCGGAGAGTAGTGCAATCATGGAATCGAATCAGAAGAAGAGCGAAGGAGATATGCTTCCCCCCTCGGAGACGTTCGAGGATTTCATGGCGATCGTCAGGAGGCTCCGGAAGGAGTGCCCCTGGGATCGCGAACAGACCCACGAGTCGATAGCCCCCCTGCTGGTCGAGGAGGCCTACGAGGTGAAGGAGTCGATCGAGGATGGCAACGACGACGAGTTGAAGAAGGAGCTCGGCGACATCCTGCTCCACTCGGTGATGCACTCGGTGATCGCCGAGGAGCGTGGCGCCTTCGACTTCGACGACGTGGTCAGGACGATCTCCGAGAAGCTGATCCGCCGCCATCCGCACGTCTTCGGCACCGCGTCGGTGTCGGGCGCCGAGGAGGTGACCCAGAACTGGGAGCAGCTGAAGATGAAGGAGGGAAGGAAGTCGCTCTTCGAGAACATGCCGCGCGCGCTGCCGGCGCTTCAGCGCGCCGAGCGGGTGCAGGAGAAGGCCTCCAAGGTCGGCTTCGACTGGGAGAATCCGGAGCAGGTCTGGGCCAAGGTGCGCGAGGAGATCGGCGAGCTGGACCACGAGATCTCCGGCGGCAATCCGGAGAAGATGCGCGAGGAGTTCGGCGACCTTCTCTTCGCGCTGGTCAACTACTCCCGGTTTCTCGGCATCGCCCCGGAGGAGGAGCTGCAGCGGGCCACCAGCAAGTTCATCCGGCGCTTCCAGCACGTCGAGTCGCGCCTGATGGCCGACGGAAGAACCTTCACCGACTCGAGCCTCGAGGAGATGGACCGGTTCTGGGATGAGGCCAAGGCGCTCGAGCGGGGAGAGTGATCCGGAGCGGAGCCCGCGAGCGGACCTTCGTGACCGGAGTTCCCGCGAGCTGAGTTCCCGCGAGCGGAGTACGGGGAGCGGAGCCTCCTGAAGGGCCCGAATGTCCGGAAACGGGCCGAAACCGCGCCGCGGGATGGCCGATGATGGGGCACGCAACGCATGTCGGGCGGGAGGATACACGTCTTGATACGTGCTTCCTTCCGCCCGACGATTGACGGGGCGGCTCCCCTTTCGTAGCTTTGTGCGATTTACCCTGACTGTTCCTTTCCTTCCTCAGGATTCAATGTCCGCTCGTCCTAAAGCCAAGCTCGCTCTCGAGAACGGTGTGGTCTTCACGGGCCGCGCCTTCGGTGCCGTCGATATGGAGGCGACCGGAGAGGTCGTGTTCAATACCTCCATCACCGGCTACCAGGAGATCCTGACCGATCCCAGCTATCACGGTCAGATCGTCACGTTCACCTACCCGCACCAGGGGAACGTCGGCGTCAACCATTTCGACGTGGAATCGCGCTGCGTGCAGTCCGCCGGTCTCGTCGTGAAGGAGTACTCCAGGGTCCGCTCCAACTGGCGGAGCGAGGAAGACCTCGAGAGCTACCTCCGATCGAGCAACGTGATCGGCATCGAGGGAATCGACACGCGCATGCTCGTCAGGATCCTGCGCGAGCAGGGAGCGATGCGGGGAATCATCTCCGCCATCGACCTGGATGACGCGCGGCTTGTCGAGCGCGCCAGGGCCATCCCGAGCATGAGCGGGCTGGACCTGACCAAAGCCGTCACCTGCACCGAGCAGCACGAGTTCGAGACGCTCGACCAGAGCGGCTACCTGCTCGAGCCGGGGCAGGGCTTCCACGCCAAGAAGCAGTTCCACGTGGTGGTTCTCGACTTCGGCGTCAAGCACAACATCCTGGAGCGCCTGGCCTCCTACGGCTGCCGCCTCACGGTGGTCCCGTCGGATACCTCCGCCGAGGCGATCCTGGCGCTGAACCCGGACGGGATCTTCCTCTCGAACGGCCCCGGCGATCCGGACGCGGTGAAGTACGCGATCGAGACGATCCAGAAGCTGATCCAGGTGAAGCCGACCTTCGGCATCTGCCTGGGGCATCAGCTGCTGGCCCTGGCGCTCGGCGCGAAGACCTACAAGCTGAAGTTCGGCCACCGCGGCGCCAACCATCCGGTGCAGAACCTCGAGACCGGGATGAACGAGATCACCTCGCAGAACCACGGCTTCGCGGTCGATCTCGACTCGATGGCCGATCTGCCGGTGGAGCTCACGCACGTGAACCTGAACGACCGGACCGTGGAGGGCTTCCGCCACCGCGAGCTGCCGGTCTTCTGTGTCCAGTACCATCCGGAGGCCGGCCCCGGCCCGCACGATGCCGACTATCTCTTCCGCGAGTTCGTGGAGCTGATGGAAAAGCAGGCCGAGCGGCAGCCCGCCTGATCCCGCTCCGGCCGGATCAAGGTGGACCGGATTCAGATGAACCGGATCCAGATGAACCGGATTCCGGCCGGATATCGGATTCCGGCGGACCGGTGAAGCATTCCTTCGATCGGGACACGCTCCCGCGCGATCCCTGGCCGCATCCGGCGGCGGTATCCCTGTAGAGTACAATCGTAGAACCAAGATAGAGACGAGATACACATGGCCACTGTCATCCTCTCGGCCGCGCGCACGCCGGTCGGCTCGTTCAACGGCTCGCTGGCGGCGCTGAGCGCCCCGCAGCTCGGCTCCGTCGCGATCAAGGCCGCCCTCGAGCGCGCCGGCGTCGCCCCGGAGCAGGTCTCCGAGGTCGTTTTCGGCAACGTTCTCACCGCCGGACTCGGACAGGCTCCGGCCCGTCAGGCCGCCCTCGGCGCCGGCATCCCGAACTCCGTCCCCTGCACCACGATCGGCAAGGTCTGCGGCTCCGGCATGAAGTCGGTGATGATGGCCGATCAGATGATCCGCTGCGGCGATGCCGACATCGTGGTCGCCGGCGGCCAGGAGTCGATGACCAACGCTCCGTACGTGCTCGACAAGGCGCGCAACGGCTACCGCATGGGGAACGGCTCGATCATCGACTCGATGATGCACGACGGCCTGACCGATGCCTACGACAACAACGCGATGGGCGTGGCCGCCGACGCCTGTGCCGTCTCCTGCAACGTTCCGCGCCAGGCGCAGGATGAGTTCTCCATCGAGAGCTATCGTCGCGCCCAGGGGGCGATCGCCGCGGGAACCTTCAAGGAGGAGATCGCCCCGGTGACGATCAAGGATCGCAAGGGGGAGACCGTGGTCGACACCGACGAGGAGCCGGCCAAGACGAACTTCGACAAGATCCCGACGCTCAAGGCGGTCTTCACCAAGGAAGGAACGGTGACCGCCGCGAACGCCTCGAAGATCAACGACGGCGCCGCCGCGCTGGTGCTGGCCAGCGAGGAGAAGGCGGCCGAGCTCGGCCTGAAGCCGATGGCCCGCATCGTGGCGCAGTCCTCCCACGCACAGGCCCCGAGCGAGTTCACGACCGCGCCGGTGGACGCCATCAAGAAGGTGCTTGCCAAGGCGGGACTCGCGATCGCCGACATCGATCTGTTCGAGGTCAACGAGGCGTTCGCCGTGGTGGCGCTGGCGGCCAAGAACGCGCTGGAGATCCCGCACGAGAAGCTGAACGTCAACGGCGGCGCCGTCGCGATCGGACACCCGATCGGCGCCTCCGGAGCCCGCATCCTTACCACGCTTCTGCACGCGATGAAGCAGCGCGGCGCCCGGCGAGGGCTGGCCGCCATCTGCATCGGCGGCGGCGAGGCGACCGCGCTCATCGTCGAGCGCATCGACTGACGCTCTCGAGCCGAACGACCCGCGCGGGGCGCCATCACGGCGCCCCGCGCCCCGTTCCGGGAGGCCCGTTCGCCGGGAGCACCCATCGGTGGCGCTTCCCGGAGCCCGAGAGCGCCTCTCCTTCCCGACGACCTGATCGATCTCAACTCTCTACACACTACACGCATCTTCTCTATGGACATCACACAGGTAATGGTTATCGGCGCCGGCACGATGGGGAACGGCATCGCCCACGTCTTCGCCCAGAACGGCTACGCCGTGACGCTGGTGGACGTCGACGAGGCCCGCGTTCAGGGGGGCCTGGCCACCATCTCCGCCAACCTCGACCGCCAGGTGAAGAAGGAGCTTCTCACCGCCGCGCAGAAGGATGAGACGATGGGGCGGATCACCTCGGCGACCGACATGCGCGCCCACATCCCGGCGGCCGACCTGATCATCGAGGCGGCCACGGAGAACCCGGCGATCAAGAAGGAGATCTTCCGCGCGATCGACGAGCTGGCGCGCCCGGAGGCGCTGCTGGCCACCAATACCTCCTCGATCTCCATCACCGAGATCGGCGCCGTTACCGGACGTCCCGACAAGGTGATCGGCATGCACTTCTTCAACCCGGTGCCGGTGATGAAGCTCGTGGAGATCATCCGCGGCTACGCCACCAGCGACGAGACCTATCGCCTCGTCGAGGATCTGAGCAGGAAGCTCGGCAAGACGCCTGTCGAGGTGCACGATTATCCCGGCTTCGTCAGCAACCGCGTGCTGATGCCGATGATCAACGAGGCGATCTTCTGCGTGATGGAGGGAGTGGCCTCGGTCGAATCGATCGACACGGTGATGAAGCTCGGCATGGCGCACCCGATGGGCCCGCTCACCCTGGCCGACTTCATCGGCCTGGATGTCTGCCTGGCGATCATGGAGGTGCTGCACAAGGGGCTCGGCGACGACAAGTACCGTCCCTGCCCGCTGCTCCGGAAGATGGTGGCCGCCGGCCATCTCGGCCGCAAGAACGGCCGCGGCTTCTACGACTACGCCGCGAAATAATAGTACGCGACATCGTTCGCGCCACGCTCACCGCGCGAGGATATACACACGAGGATATACGCGCGAGGATATACACACGAGGGTAGGCGCACGTCTTCAGCGTGCGCATTCGCGCAGGTGATGTCGGCGACCAAACATGAATCACGATCGACGGGGAGAGTCCTGCACGGGCTCTCCCCGTTCCGTTATGGAGGGAACGCGCCCGGCCTTGCCACGAGCCGTGCTAACAAATGGATGTGGGGGAGTGTTATCCGGGAGCGGCGGCGCCCCTCTCACTCACGTGGTCATCGTGAAGCATTTCCTGTTCTCTCTTCTATTCTCCTGCCTGCTGTTGCTCGGTGGAGTGGCACCGGCACGCGCGCAATCGCCGGTCGATATCCGCGTCTCCCCGCCCGATGCCGACAACTACGTGATGCCGCCGGAGGTCAGGATTCAGGCCTCCGGGCGGATCGGTCCGCTCGATCTGGTCGTCTGGTGCACCACCTACAACCCGATTCCCGACTCCCTGGCGACCACGCTCCGGATGCAGCTGCTGCGCGATGGCCTGACGGTTGGCGCGCAGGCGACACTCACTAGCCCCGCGGCGCGGCCCTACGGCTACGTGAGGGTGATCCCGATGTCCGATCGGTTCCTCGTCGTCTGGAACGATCGCCGCGTCGGAGCCGAGGGGCTCTATGCCCGGTGCGTCGGTCGTGACGGATCGCCCATCGGAATTGAGCGACTGCTTTCCCCGAACCCCACCATGACGTATCCGCCGATCCAGATGCTGACCGTCGTTGGAGAACCGGCCCGTGGTATTGCGCTCTGCTGGCTCGGGTTGGGGGCGAATTCCGCGTATTACGCGCTCAGAATCGATCCGAGCGGAAATCCGGATGGAGTTCCGCGGCGGTTGGGGGCACGCCTGGAGCAAATGCTCACCTATGATGAGCTCCCCGGGCTGGTCCTGGTGCGCGTCGACAGCGGGGGAGGGCGCATCATCTACGATGATGGCCGGATCGATCCGAGGCCGATCCCGAAGGGGAGATTGTCGCAACAGTTCTACGTGGGAGCGGACACCTCTCTTGTTACGACATCCGGTCATGACATGGTTTGCTACGCGAACATTCATGAAGCCGTTCCGGTCAGAATGGTCCCGGTGCCTGCAATCGACAGCGCGTATCATGGCCTGGCACTGGTGGCTCGGGATACCGGTGAAGGATATACTATCCAGTTCCCCGTGGTGCGCATCACCGGTGGTCTAACAGGGATCGTCTGGCCGGATGAGATGCGACGAACGATGATCTATCGAATGCGGGTGGATGCGCTGGGAGCGGTGATCGGACCCGACCTCATTCTTGCCGATAGTGCCATCAACAGCGCGGTGCCGACCGAGCCGGTCTTTGAAGATGGAGGAGCTTCCGTTTCGATCGGATGTTCCAACTCGGCCCGCCTCGATGTCTGGTTCACGGTCACGACATTCTACCATGGACAGGCGGTTACTCCCCAGGGGAGAGCCGATCTGTTCTTCAGTCTGAACGGCCGTGGAATCGTGCGGCTCGACAAAGGAGGCGCGAGCGGCTACATTGCCACTTGCCTGGCCAACCCGCTCCAGACTGTGGTGCGGACCTCCTACGAGCGGACGAGTACCGTGCGTGAGCGCAGCATAACGGGAGACGTGAGCTTGTCGGCTCCCACCGGCCATGTCGGCGTCGATCTGGCGCAATCCCGCCCGGGCATCATGCTCGATGGGGATACTCTCCGGGTCGCCTGGCATCATTCCCCTCGCGCCTCGGCGCTCGCCCGGTGGACCAGCATCCTCGATACTCCGGTGGTGACCGACTGGCTCGTGCCCGATACGGTCTCGCGCGCCGAGCCCTCCTTCGGGGAGCGCATGACCGATCTGTATACCGGCGTCAATTCCGTTGACGACTCGTTGGAGGTATTCCAGGACATTGCGGCCATCGTGGTGCATCGCGAGCGATACGATGACATCACTTGGTGGTACAGTCCGATCAGCCCAAACAACTATCACCCTGTCACCAGCTTCGGCATGAGCACGTATCTGGCGCGTCATGGATCCTGGACGATGGTCACGAACATGCTCACGCGGAAGGATGGCGATTGGACGCATTCCTACACGGGAGCCTATGCGGGATATCCGTCCTATCTGATCGGGTACGAACCCAACCGACACCAGGTGCTCTGTCGTGTCCAGGATATTTTCACGAACCGTGATTCGCTGGTTTCGATCATGCCCGACGGACGGCGCGCATGGGGGGTGACGGCACGTACCCTCCGCGGCGCGATCGTGCCGGTCGACTCCGCGACCTATCTCAGAATCGACAGCGCGACGGCTTGGAGCATGCTCGGTGATTCGGTCGTCGGAATGTTCCCGCTCTCTCCGGGCGATCCGAGCGCCACCTACCAGCGCCTTCTTGGTCGCCGCTTTCTCCGCTGCGCTTCCTCGGCCGATTCGATCGTTCTGGAAGAGTGGGATCTCGACGGCGGGCCAATCGGCCGAGGCGCGATCGCGATCGATTCTCTCACTGGCGTTCCCAGGATCGTCGAGAACCCCGCGGACTCCTCGATCATTATCCTCTTCGTCGACCATGGCGTGCGCGCCGCGCACTTCAGCGCCATGCTAGCGCGCCGCGACAGTACCAGGCGCGTGAGCGCCGCCGAGGCGCGCGTATCGTTGCCGTCCGGCGTGGTCCGCCACGACACGCTCTTCGTGGTGTGGCAGGACGCGCGCAATCGGCAGCCCGATATCTACGGCAACCGTCTATCGCTTGCCCGTCTGGTTGAGCCGCGCGACACCGTCATCGAGGAGCATCCGGTCGATCCACCCGATACGGTCGAACATCAGATCGATACGACGAGCCGAGGGAATTCGATGATCGTGGAAGGTCTCATCCGTCCCAACCCCGCGCGGGATCTGCTGCGGATCGACGCCCGTCTCTCCGAGGAAGTCATCATCGAGGTGTTCGATGATATCGGCAGGCTGGTGAAGCGGGAGCGGATGGCGGTGACGCGCCCTGGACCGGGGACAGTCGAGATCGTGGTCGATGACCTGTATCCCGGCGCATATACTCTGCGGCTGAGCTCGGGACCGTCAACCGTGGTCGGCCGCTTCGTTCATTTCTAACGAACATGATGAGCGTCCGTTCCTGCGATAGCGCGACCGCAATCGCACGGCGGTAGGCGCACGTCTTCAGCGTGCGCTCTTCGCAAATGTGCTCATTCCACGATGTGCTCATTCCACGCGACGCACGACGCGGCGCACGACACGGCGCATCCGACCGAACATGAACCGCGATCGACGGGGAGAGTCCTGCACGGGCTCTCCCCGTCGTAGTTTCCGGACGACTCCTCGCCGGCTGTCGTGGCGACATCGTCACATGGCACGGAGTCCATCGGTGATCGTGGCGGCGGAAGCGCAATGTCCCGCACTAACAATCGCTCGTCGAAAGGTGTTAACCCATCAGACAATCCAACCTCGTTCGATCGTGCGGAGGTAGCAACATGCGGCAATCGATACTTCATCTCTCCATCCTCGCCCTCATTCTTAACGTGGCCGCTCTCTCGGCGCAGCAGGCCATCGAGGTGCGAGTTCCGCCGGATGATCCTCCGACGGGCGTGCTCCCGCTGGGGGGAGCGATCGCCGACGCTGCCACGCTCCACGGTACCACGGTCGCGGTGATGGGGGCCAGCCTTCTGGGCGATCAGGACTCGGTAATTCCTCTGCTCACGGTGCAGATCATTCGCAACGGCGCGCCCGCCGGCTCGCAGTACACGCTCACCAGCCCGGAGGCGCGTCCGTTTCGCGCGGTGAGCATCGTCCGCAGCGCCACCGGATTCCTCGTGTACTGGAACGATTACCGCGGCGGCGCCACCGCCATGTACTCCCGCAGGCTCGACGCCAACGGCGCGCCGATCGACGTGGAGCGGAAGATGAGCGACTACTTCATGCTCGCTCACCGGAAATGGGCCATCGGCGACAGCTCGGTGGGGCAGGCGATCATCTTCCAGCGATACGACACCGGGGGTGGGGGAATATTCATGCGGCGGATCGATCCCGATGGCCGGTTCATCGGCTCGACCACGCAGATCATGGGGACCATCTGGCAGGTGCTCGCGCAAGGCCGCGCGCCCGGCTACCACGTGATACGCCCGAACCCCGAGGAACCGGGGCGCATCGTGCACAGTGACGGCACGATCGATCCCCGAACGATCCCGCTCGACTCGTCGCGGATGGCGTTTCACATCTCCCCCGATTCGGCGCTCGCCACGCTGGACGTGGGTGGCCTTCGCCTGTTTCACTCGATGTTCGATACGGCTCCGTACCTGCGCGTTCCGATTCATGCGTTCGACAGCCTGGTGAGCTATGCCGCCACGATCAGTCGCCCTTCCGACGGATCGTATCAGGTGATCTTCGCGGCCATGGCGCGCGACGTCGCGCTTCCGAAGCGGCTCGGCATCTATCGTGTCCGCGTCACGGAGGATGGCATCGTCTCCGCGCCGGAGGCGATCACGAGCTACTCGTGGGGGGGAGGAGCGTCCGCCGGCGATCCCGGCGTGCCCGATCTCCGCATGGGGAGCCGGAACACCTATCAGATGCGGTTCACCTTCCCGGTCACGCTGTATGCCGGCACCGATTCGGCGTGGACGCGCAACGGCGTGCTCGACTATCGCGTCGACACGCTCGGACAGGTCCGGCTGGCGCATGCGTACGGTCCCGGCATGACGACGGTCGATAACGAGCCGGCGGGATTTCTCGATCCCGATATCCCGAGAGATCCGACGCGCGCCGAGCCGGTTCCGAGCGATACCGCCGCGCTCGCGCGCGTCATCATCGGCCTGTCCGCTCCCGACACGCTCCTGATCGCGGTTCCCACCGCGCGGATCAAACGGAATCTGAACCGCGCCGAGCCTTCCATCTGGCTCGTCGACGGTGAGCTGCTGGCCGAGTGGAAACTGGCCGACGGATCCCATGAGCTCGCGCGATGGGGAGGCCGGGAGGCGCCGGCGGTCGTGATCGATCGCGTCATGGCCGACACCATCGCCCCGCTGCCGCTCGATCATTCCCGCTCCGACTCCATCTTCGACGGCTACATGAGCTCCGTGCTCGAGGTCCCGACGCCGGGATCCTTCCCGCTGCTGGCCGGATCGGTGCTGCGCGTGGACAACATCTCCTATCTCTCCAGTCCCGGCGCATACCGCGAGTATACGGTCGTGCAATCGCGCAACTACCTGCTGATGGGGACCGGCACAGGATGGAAGAGGATCTTCAATCAGCAGGCCGGCGGCCCGCAGCCGAACGATCCGAACTCCTGGATGCGTGCGCTGGGATGGAATCCGAACCGCCGGGAGTTCTCGATCGTCTCCGGCATCGACCCGGGACAGGATTCCCGGATGAGCGCCTATGGTCCCGACGGCAACGAGTCCTGGATCGTCCCGTCGACGGCCGATCGGCTGCCGATGCTGCCGGTGGTGCCGGTCGGCGTCGGCACCTACATGATGATCAGCGACGAGGGAGCCACGGGCTACAACGGCACCACGCGCACATCGGAGACCGTCGCGCTGCCGGACATTCCGTCGAGCGCGATCCTTTCCTATCAGCGTCTCCTCGGCCCCTCCTTCCTGCGAATGGGAATGTTCCAGCCGCGGGAGCAGCTCCGTCTGGAGCGCTTCGACCTGAGCGCCGCGCCGCTGGACGCGATCACGCTGGAGGTCCCGACGTCGATCCAGGATCCGTATCTGCTCCAGGATGGCCGCGATTCGACCCTGATACTGCTGTATATCCGCGATGGCCTTCGGATGACGCGGCTG
>JBEHWX010000002.1:0-119119 GCA_048498995.1 Bacteroidota bacterium | reverse complement strand
TCGGCGGCGGCCAGTACGTCGGCAGCTACTGCATCAACAACAACGGCGTCAACCCGCATCAGCAGATCGTGGAGTTCCTGGACAAGCAGGGGAAGGTGCTCTGCAAGAAGGTCTTCTACTTCTCGTGCGAGGAGATCATCCATCTGCCGCCATGTCCGGAGCTCGGCCACGTCACCGTGACCTGCGATTCGATGACCTCCACGGGGCAGGCGTATCACGTCTCGTTCACCTTCGTTCCGGTGGGCCCGTGGCCGGCCGGCGCGTACTTCCTCTTCAGCTCCGCGCAGGGCTCGGTCACGCCGAGCTACGCGTTCCCGGGGGCCGGCCCGCTGACGGTGAACGTCACCCTCATCGATACCGGGGCGGTCGATTCGATCGCCTGCATCTACTGGCAGTACAGGGTCAAGACGGTCAACTACGACACGATGATCTGCGACGGCAAGTTCTGCTTCGAGCTGCCGCACTGCGTCAAGCCATGCTGCAAGGATTTCCTGAAGAACATCAGCTACAGCATGCTGGTGCTCAACGGGACTGTCTATTTCAACGGCTGCGCGCTGGCCGGTCCGGGACAGATCAAGCGCTTCTCGGCGTCGGTCATCAGCGCGCAGACACGGAGCTTCTGTCCGGTGGCAAGCGGCTGGAACCGGGCCTTCGGCGATATCACGAGCGCGACGATCGGCGGCGGCATTCTGCCGGTCTCCTACGTGCCGGCGCCGTACGGGCGCGAGGCGGTGTTCGGCGGGCCGGACTATCCATACTGCTACAGCTTCAATCCCTGCCGGCCGTTCACCCTCCGGATGCAGTTCCCGAATCCGCCGGCCAACGGTCACTGCTACGATTCGCTGATGTTCTGCATCCGGTTCAGCTTCACCGACTGCAACTGCGTCACCTGCGACACGGTGATCTGCCTCAAGGTGAAGCGGAAGTACACGTTCCTGCCGTGGCTCTCCGATCCGGTGTCGTTCGATCCGGTCGACGCCACGCCGGTGTTGAAGCCGGATGGATCGCTCCTGAGCATGAGCATGCGCAACGCGAACACCGGAACGCTGAGCGTCACGCTGCCGACGGCGGCCGATGACGAGCCGGCGATCCGCGTCACCGGCATGAGCGTCCGTCCGCTCACGGTGCCGATCACCGGCCTGACCGAGCAGGGGAGCGGCACCTCGGCGACGATCACCGGCAACACCGCGTCGATCCGCCTGAGCCTGAATGGCGGTGGTACCGACGCGTTCGCCGTCTCCTACGCGAACTCCGAGAATCTGGAGACGCTCGACAACTACGTCCGGTTCCGCTACGTGATCATCGGCGATCCGGACGGCACCGAGTACGAGACCGACGACATCCTGGTCCAGGGAGTCAACCCCCGCTTCGCCGGTGGCGACAACGTGAGCGAGGAGTCGGAGCCGCCGGTCCGGAACGTCCGCACCTACGCGCTCCACGTCGACGCCGACAACGCGCTCGGCAACGACGTGCGCGGCATCCGCGTGACGGTCAACAGCGATCTGTCGCGTCTGATCGCGGTCGGTCCGGTCGGCAACGGCACGAGCGCCGTGCTCGTGCCGGGGGAGGATGGCGACGGCAACAGCGTGGTGCAGGTGTCGCCGGATACCTGGCAGATCGAGCGGGTGAACGCCGGGGGAACGCTGGCCCCGGTGTATCTGACCTTCAGCGAGGCGGCAAGCGGCGTGGAGGTGACCTACGAGACCCTCAACGACAACGGCACGGTGCTGACCAGCGGCAGCGTGACGCTCGGCTCGCCGCTGCGCGCGGCCGGCACCGGCAGCGACGTGGCGGCCGACCGGTCCGAGGCGCTCTACCCGATCTACCCGAACCCGAGCGGCAGCTCCGCGACCGTCTCGTTCCAGATGGCCGATCAGGCGAGAGTCTCCCTGAGCATCCGCGACATGAACGGGCGTGAGGTGGCGCGCAGGATCGACGCGCAGCGGCTCGACGGCGGAACGCACGTTCTGGCGCTGAAAACCGCCGATCTGGCGCAGGGCGCCTACATGGTGGTGCTCGAGATCGACGGACGGATCTACAGCCGCACCCTCCAGGTGGTGCGGTAAGCGACGCGCGCCCGGCCGCGCGCCTGGCCGCGCACCGGCCAGCAATGGCCACGACAGCAATGGCCACGACAGCAATGGCCACGACAGGGGAGGGCCGCCGACCATTCCGGGAGGCGGCCCTCTCTCTTTTTCCCGTTTTACAGCATGAATCTCGATGGGTTGGAAAGTGTGGTGGGAAATCTCCCAATCTGTGGTAGGCCGGCTCTACCTTGAAGAGCATGTCTTCGCGACGAAGGCATCGGCCCTGGTCCAGGGGCCGTCACCAGTCATCTAACACCAACAGGTGGAGCAGACATGCATCGACCAACACCATCCCCATCATCCCACGAACGACCTCGCGCCTCCCACGGCAGGTTTCCCCGGCTGGCGCTTCTGGTTGCGCTGATCGCGGCGCTGATCGGATCGATCACGCCGGCGCGCTCCCAGTGCGTGGTGCAGAACCCGAGCTTCGAGACCATCACCACGCCTCCGGTTCCGGGCTACAGCGCGGCGCCGGCCACCATGGTCGCCATGCCGGGCGTTCCCGGCTGGTTCGTCGGCGACCCGATCACCGGCAACGGCGTGTCGCCGGACGTCTTCTGGCCGCCGCTGTACGTGCCGAACAACTTCATGACCACCCCGGCGCAGCCGCGCACGGCGTTCGACGGTAACAACTACGCCGGCCTGTCGACCGGACGGTTCTACGGCGTGTTCGGGACGGAGATCCTCTCCAACCGGCTGTCGGCCTCCCCGACCGGCGCCCCGTACGAGGTGCGCGCGCGCTTCTCGATGGGAGCCCGCCGCAATCAGCCCTCGTTCATGCGGATGCAGCTGGTCAACAGCACCACCGGCAACCGCTACGTGGTCGGCTACCGACTGGTGAACGACGCGGCCAACTGGCAGCTCTTCTCGCAGATGATCAATCTGCCGGCCACGCCGACGTACGATTTCCTGGTGATCGACGCCGTCGACTCGCTGCCGAACAACTGGGGCGCCTACTGCTTCGTCGACTCGGTGAACATCTGCCGCGTCAACCCCTGCGACTACCTGGGCGCCTCGCTCAAGATGTGGCAGGATGCCTCCGGCAAGTGCTGCTTCGACCTGTATTACACCAACACCACGCCGTCGGTGCTGCCGAGCCCGTATTACGTGCGCACGACGGTCACCCTTCCGGTGCAGATCGTCAGCAACACGAACGCGGCCGGCTACGCCTCGGTGCCGAACTTCCCGACGCAGGTCACCTGGTCGCGCGCGCCGTACGGATCGACGCCGCTGTCGACCGGCACGTCGATCCTTGCCGGCAGCTACTGCATCAACGCCAACGGCGTCTTCCCGCAGACCCACCTGATAGAGTTCCTGGACAAGTCGGGACGGGTGATGTGCCGGTACCAGATCGTGACCGACTGCAAGCCGACCGAACCGGTCCCCTGCCTTGATCTGAACCACGGAACGATCAAGTGCGGACCGATCGTCGCCGGCCAGCAGACCTACCAGATGAGCATCAACGCCACCTCGACCGGACCGGTGTTCCCGGCCGGATCGTACGTGCTGCTGACCTCGCCGCAGGGAACCATCAGCGGCGGCCTGTTCCCGGGCAACCGGTGGAACCTGAGCGGAACCAACACGTTCATCAATCCGTTCACCTTCACCGATACCCCGCCGGTCAACAACGTCGCCTGCATCATCGCGGAGTACCATATCGCCTCCAACGGCAGCGACAAGACCGTCTGCCGCGATACGTTCTGCATCGACATTCCGAAGTGCCCGGTCTCGTGCTGCGACAACTTCACCAAGCTGATCCAGAACACGAAGATCTCCTACAGCAACGGCGTGGTCAACCTCTCCGGTTGCGCGCAGGCGGGCCCCGGCCTGATCAAGCGCTTCTCGGCGACGATCGTCAGCGCGCAGACCCGCAGCTGGTGCCACGGCATCACCGGTCCCTGGACCCGCGCCTTCGGCGACATCACCAACGCGGCCCTCGCCGGCTCGGTGCTCCCCGGTCCGTACTTCGTCACCAACGCTCCGTTCGGACGCGAGGCGGTCTGGGGCGGCCCGAACCACTACCAGTGCGTCAGCTTCAACCCGTGCGTGCCGTTCAAGCTCGCGATGACCTTCCCGAACCCGCCGTCGAGCTTCCTCTGCCGCGACACGCTGAAGTTCTGCATCCGGTACAGCTTCACCGACTGCAACTGCGTCACCTGCGACACGGTGATCTGCTACAACGTCGTGCGCAAGAAGGCGCTGCTGCCGTGGCTCGGTGATCCGGACAAGGCCGATCCGGTCGACGGCACGCCGATCGACAAGGCCAACGGCGCGCTGATGAACCTGAGCATGAGCTCCGACGACGACGGCAGCCTCTCGATCACGCTGCCGGAGTTCACCGACGATCAGCCGGCGATCCGCATCACCGGCATCAGCTACAGCCCGCTCGGCGTCGCGCTCACGAGCATGAGCGATGAGCGCGGCAACGGCCTGTCGATCTCCGGCAACGTCGCCAGCGGCGACCTGAGCCTCTCCGGCGGTCAGTCGGTCGTCTACAGCGTCAGCTACTCGAACTCCGACGGCGAGCGCGTGATCGGCAACTACGTCCGCTTCCGCTATGTCTTCGTCGACGACGAGGAGCAGGAGGAGCACGAGACTGACGACATTCTGGTGGAAGGCTACACGCCGGACTACAGCGGCGGCGATCGCGTGGCCGAGGAATCGGAGCCGCCGGTGCAGAGCGTGCGGACCTATGTCCTGCACGTCGAGGCCGGCAATGCCATGGGCAACGACGTCAACGGCGTGAAGGTCACCGTCACCGGCGACCGGACCCGTCTGATCGCGGTCGGTCCGGTCGGCGACGGCACCAGCGCGGTGCTCCTGCCGGGCGAGGACAAGGATGGCAACAGCGTCGTTCAGATCGATCCGAGCACGTGGGAGGTGAACAAGATCGCCTCCGGCACGTCGCTCTCGCCGATCTACCTGACGTTCTCCAACGCCGCCGATGGCGCGACGATCTCCTACGAGACGCTCAACGACAACGGCACGCCGATCACCACGGGCGAGGTCAGCCTCGGCTCGCCGCTCCGCACCGCGGGCGTCGGCAGCGACCTGGAGGCCGATCAGGCCAACATGTTGAACCCGATCTACCCGAACCCGAGCGGCAAGTCCGCGACCGTCTCCTTCGAGATTCCGAGGGAGTCGAAGGTGTCGCTGAGCATCCGTGATCTGAACGGCCGCGAGATCGCTCGCCAGATCGATGCCCGCCAGATCGAGGGTGGCAACCACCTGGTCTCGGTGAAGACCGAGGACCTGGCGCAGGGCACCTACATGGTGGTCCTGGAAGTCGACGGCCGCATCTACACCCGCGCACTCAAGGTGATGCGGTAAGCCGACGAGCGATCATGTGATCCGACGCAAATGAGCCGCGGCCCGGAATGGGCCGCGGCTCGTTATTCAGGCGCCGAAGGATTCAGGCGCCGATCGATTCGAGAGAGAGCGCCGCGCCGGCATGGACGCGGGCGCGAACGTGATGAACATTGTCGATCGACCGGAGCCGGGGGCGATATGGATCCCCGACTTCTCCGACCGATCATCCTCCCGGCGCTCGGCGCGGGGAGCCTCTGACGTAGTCGCGGGCCGACCCCAGGCGTGGCGGACCCGCGGCTATGCGCCGCGCCGCCGGTGTTACGGGACCTCTACCGTCGGCGCGCACTTACGGCGGCGGCCCTCCCAAGGGGGCCGCCGCCGTTCTGTTTCCGCCATCCTTTCGCGTCACTTCCGCTTCACCAGCGGCAGGAGCGTCCGGCCGCCGTCTCCGTGGTCGATGCGGATGGCGTAGGCGCCCGCCGGCAGCTCGCGCATGTCGATCTCGATCACCGCGGGAGCCTGCTCCCAGGTATACAGGCGTACCCGCCGCCCGAGCAGATCGGTGACGATCGCGCGACGGTATCCCGAGGGCTCGTCGCCGAGGGTCACCGTGGCCAGATCGGCGGCCGGGTTCGGCGCGACGCGGCAGGAGAGATGCCCCTCGCCCGGCGCGATCCGCTTCGGCGTGTCGGAGGTATCCACCGTGACCTCGAAGGGCCAGCTGACCGAATCGTTGGCCGTGTTGGCGTCGGCCTGCGCGTGATCCACCCACGCCGTGGCGCGGTAGGTGCCGGCCGACGTCGGATGGAACTTCGGGAAGGTGACGGTGGCCAGTCCGCCGCCGCCGTCGAGTCCCTGGATCATCGTCATCTCGTCGTAGACCAGGTTGGCCGCCGGGTCGGTGATCCTCAGGTGCGCGCCGACGCTCGGCACGCTCTCGGCGCCGTTGTTCATGAACGTCGCGATCATCCAGGTGGAATCGGCCACGGAGTCGCCGGGGTGCGGCAGGAAGGCGTGCGGCCCCGGGATGCCGGCGGCCAGATCGCTCGCGTCGAAGACCTCGAACGGCACCGGCGCGAAGACGAGGGGCGTCCCGATGCCGTGTCGCGAGTAGAGGTTGATATCCTGCATCCCGGTCAGCGCGTCATCGGCGGCGAGCTGATCGCCGGGGGCGGAGGCGGCGATGGAGATCGTGTAGCGTCCGGGGGAGGTCGGAGTCCAGGAGCCGAAGGGGATGCTCAGCGTGGCGCTCGTGTCCGGCACGAGCCCGGTGGAATCCTGTCCCATGGCCACCACGCTCCCCTCGGCGTTCTTCACCGAATAGGAATAGAAGACCTTGGAGGGGGATGTGGTTCCGACGCCGGCCACCGTGCCGGTGATCGTCAGCGGCGTGCCGGCCTGCGCCCGCGGCGTCGCGTTCTGGCCGAGGAGGGGCGTCTCCAGCGCCGCGGCCATGATGTCGGTCGACGGTCTGACGATGAGCCGGCGGGACGCGGTGTCGTTGGCCGGGTTGGCGTCATTGGCCGCGTTGACGGTCGCCACGATCCTGTAGATGCCGGCGGTCAGCTCGCCGACGACGCAGCGCGCCACGACGGCGTCGTCCGGGCTGAGCGTGTCGACCATCGTGACCGCGTTGGTCACCTCCACCGATCCACGATAGACGCGGAGGGTGACCGGGACATCGAACATCGGCTCGTATCCCTCGTTGATCAGCGTCACGTCGATCGGAACCGAGACGCCGGCGCGTCGGACATAATCGAAGTAGCGGCCGGGCGGCGGGCAGAAGGCGACGTTGGCGTCGATATCCACCGGCTTCAGCTTGCAGGAGCTGTCCGGCATGTCGTAGTGGAAGTAGGAGGAGTAGGGAGAGACCGCGGTCGCCTCCCAGTCCGGCGTGTTGGCGCCGTAGGTGCCGGTGTAGCGGGTCGGCAGGCGGGTGATCGTGGGAGATCCGGGGTACGTGGACTCCGGCGTCATCAGCAGGTAGTAGGCGTCGTCGGAGCCGGCCGAGACGGTCGGGGGGACGCCGGTCGGCTGTCCGGAGTTCTTCAGGCCGATCGCGGCGCCCCATCCGGGAGGGACGGTCCGCGCCAGGGAGGTGTTCCCGTCGTAGTGGAAGAAGACCTCGGTCCAGGGGAGGCTCAGCGAGGTGGCGGCCGGATGCTTGACGAACTGCGCCTGGAAGCGTCCGCTGTCGGACGGCGAGAGGATCGTCTCCACCTTCCACTCGATGGTCCAGATGCTGTCGCCGGTGGCCGCGTCGATGGTGAAGGAGTGATAGATCCCCTGGCCGCTCTTGCCGGTGGTCTGCAGATCGCTCCAGTAGGGCATCACCACCTGCGTGTAGCTCGGATCGGGATGGAGGTTGTAGTGTCCGGCCGAAGTGGTGGCCGAGGAGTTGAAGCAGATGTAGCCTCCGACGCCGACGGCCACGGTGGTGCCGGCGGCATAGCTCGCGCCGAAGAGCTTCATCTGAAACGGCAGCGTGAGCAGGAAATTGGAGCCGAGCGATGACGCGGTGTCGCTGCCGGGGATACGGGTGGTTCCGTCAGCGCCGATGATCGAGGTGTAGGTGTGCCAGACGCGCGAGCCGCGCATCTTGTTCCAGGGAGAGGCGTCGTCGGCCGGGGTGAACGATTGAGCGCGGGCGGCGTGGACGATCGAGAAGAAGAGCATCGATGCCGTACAAAGTAAGATGCTGATGCGTTGCATCCGGGTCCTCCTTGCGGTAGTGGAAACGTGATCGGCCGCGCCACGCCCCCCGGACATCGGAATGGGAGCGCGCGACGCGGTTGTCGTACTTGAACAGGGAATACTTACGTGCGAGCCGGCGCGGAAGCGTGCCGCGGCGGCGGATCGATGGCCTCGGGAGCTGGCCGTCGCGTGGCTCCGTCGCTCATCGAAACCGGCGCGTGGCGGCCCTCGGAGGCCCCGCGCGCGGGAAGGCTCGATCGGTGTTCGGTCTCCGGTCAAAGATCGGAGCTCATTGCCACCTGCATTCTGACGCGCTCGGCCTCGGCGTGGAATCCGCAGGCGCGGAGCGCCTCGTGGAGCAGCCCGCCGATCTCCTCGTCGTCCGGCGCGCACTCCTGCGCGTGCCGCAGAAGATCGGCCGCGCTGGCCATGTCGGACTCCCGCATCAGCGCGCGCGCCGTGTCGATCGCGGTCGAGCGGAGGCGGAACTCGAAGTCGTTCCTGAGCGCCTCGAAGAAGTCGTCGTAGAGTCCGGGAAACGGCACGTCGCCGCGCGCGATGGCCAGCGTCTCCTTCACCCCCTGGATCGCCTTGACCAGCGCGCCGCGGCGGAGCGCCGCGCGAGCCTCCTCCAGCAGCCGCGACGCGTCCAGCAGGTCCACGTCGGCGCGCTCGAGGTTGAGCAGATAGGTCTCCTCGCCGGTCAGGACCATCTCGGCGCCGATCGCCTCGCGCAGGCGTATCACCGCCATGTTCGCGGTCTTGCGCGCCAGATCGGGATCGGTCTCGCCGCCGGCGGCGATCCGGCCGAAATCACGGTGGGTGAGCGGCTTTGGCACCAGGCGCGAGGCCACCAGGAGCGCCAGCATCGTCTGCAGGCGCGCGCCCCGCAGCGGCGTGGGCTCCTCGCCGTTGGTGCCGATGGCGATCGTCCCGAACATCCTCACCTGCATCTTTCTCCTCCACCGTCGCCGCTCCTCTTCCTTGCGCGCCTGTTCGATCTCGGCCATCCGCGCGCTCCATGCCTCCCGCTCCTTGCGGGGGAGGTAGCTCCCATGCCGGTCGAGCAGGGGGACCATGGCGGGGAAGAGGCGTCGCTCGGCCGCCCACGCGAGCGCCGAGATGAGGGCCGCGCGCGCCGCCTGTCGCACCCTGGTCGAGGCGGCTTTCACGGCGCCGCGGCGTCCGGTCGAGCCGAGCATCGCGAGCGTGGCCTGGAGGGTGAGCAGATCCTCGACCCGCAGGAGCGGACGCGCCAGCAGCGCCAGTGTCGCCTCCTCGGCGTCGGAAGCGGTGTCGGCGCCCTTGTCGGTGCCCCTGTCGGCGTCGATGGTCGAGCGCCCGAGCCGGTCGAGCAGGCGCTGCATCTCGTCGGAGGTGTCGAGGCGGTCGAGGCTTTCGACGAGGCGGCCGTCGGCCAGGCCGAGGAGCAGATCCCCCTCGGGCCAATAGGGGGGCTCATCCGGCTGAAGCTCGGCGATCATGCGGCGGGTCCAGTCGAGCTCGCCGCGGAGAAAGCCGATCTCGGAGAGATAGATGCCGACGTTCCGGCGGAACGCGGGGGAGGAGGCGTGGGCGCCGCCGGCGAGCAGGCGGGCGATCTCCCGCTCCACCTCCTCGAGCTCCAGGCCGAGCGCGGCGCGGGCGCAGAGTGAGATCAGCGCGCAGGTGGCCACGTTCCGCTGCATCCCGATGGCGCGCAGGCGCCCTATCGCGGCGCGCGCTTCCTCCTGCGCCTCGATCATCCGGCCGGTCGTCTCCAGCAGCATGATCCTGTTCATCACGATCGAGGCGTTCACGCCGTCGAACTCCGACGGCAGCTCGGCCAGTTGCGCCATCCGGTCGGCGAGCTCCTCGGCCGTATCGAACAGGAGGAGGAAGGAGGATGCAACCCTGATTCGCGCGGCGCGGCGGATCGGCTCCGGCAGCTCCGGATCGGCCAGCAGTCCGCGCAGACGCGCCTCCACATAGCGGAGCGTGTCGGCATCGGCGGCGCGAAGGGCGAAGCGCGCCACCTCCTCCAGATAATGGAGATAGCCGGCGTCGCGCGAGATGTCGGGATGCTCCGCGCGGAGCCGCTCCACCTCGTTCCACACGTCGATGCAGCGCGCGTAATCGGTCTCGGCCACCCGGTCGTAGCGATGGTAGAGCGCCTTCAGTCGATAAGGGAGGAGCGTGTCCGGGAGCGGCTCCTCGGTCAGGCGGAGCATCTCCTCGAGCCGGCGTCCGAACTCCTCGCCGCGGACATCGCGTCGGAGCCAGGAGAGCTCGCGGTTGAGCATCGCCAGCGTCAGCTCGCGGTGGCGGACATCCTCGCGCGCGGCCGGCAGGGCGCGGTGCAGCCGCCATCCGGCCGCGAGCACGTCCCGCGTCAGCATCCAGTCGGTGCCGACGTCGAGCCGGAAGGCGATCTCCACCGCCTGTTCGATCGCCCGTTCGATGCGCGCGGCGGGGATATCCTCCGGAATGGTCGAGTCGGCGATGATGCGGAACGGGGCGATGGAATAGAGGGGGGCTCCGGCGGCGATCACCTCCACCAGGCTCGCCACCGGCGCCTGGGCGGTCGCGGCCAGGTGCTGATGAAGGAGCGTGTGGGTGAAGGCGAGGGAGGCGCGGGAGGAGGGGCCGCGGAGCGCCGCCGGGGTCGTGGCCGGCCGCATGAGCGTCCCCTTGTAGATCAGCGCCGGAAGAAAGCCGGTGGCGCCCGGCAGCAGCAGCTCGGCCGCCTCCATCGAGAAGACCTCGCCGAGCATGGCGAGCGCGGCGGCCACGGTGCGCTCCTCCTCGCTCATGTGCGTGGCCATCCCCTCGGCCAGCAGCTCCACGTTCTCGCGGAAGATCCCGCCGAGCTCGGCCGGATCCGCATCGATGCGCCAGGCCGCGGCGGCCGGATCGTAGCTGATGCCGCCGGCGCGGGTGGCGCTCCGGAGCGCCGAGCGGATTGCCAGGGGATTGCCGGCGGTGGCCGAGGAGAGCTCCTCGATCAGCTCGGAGGTCGGGGCCTGCTCGAAGATCCGCTCCCAGAGCTGCTCCACCCCCTCCCGGTCGAGTCCGTCCAGGTCGATCCGCTCGACCAGGAACCGCTCAAGCGGCGCGCGCGCCGGCAGCTCCATCGGGCGGGCGCTGGCCAGCAGGGAAAGGGACTCCTCGGCGAGCGCCTCCAGCAGCGCGGCCAGATCGCGCACGGCGTCGCCGGCAAGAAGATGGATATCCTCGAGGATCACGATGGTGGGGCGGAGCCGCGCGATCCGCCGGAGCGCGGCCACGACCGACGGGAGCGTCGCCTCCGGCTCGCTTCTGAGCAGGCCGCGGGTGGCCTCGGCGAAGAGGAGTCCCTGCACGACGAGGGGAACGATCGAGGTGGCGGATTCCGGGAAGAGTCTGATCCGGATGATGGTGCCGCCGGCGCCGGCGATCTCGGCCACGACCTCATCGATCAGGCGGCTCTTGCCGATGCCCGCCTCGCCGACCAGCAGCGCCGCGCGCAGCTCCTGCGCGTCGCAGGTTCCCCGCCAGAACCGGAACAGACGCTCCAGCTCGGCCTGGCGACCGACGAAGGGGAGATGGGACTGATTGAGCGAATCGATGAGCCGTTCCATGCAGGGACCTCGGCGAATGCAATCGGCATCCTTCGACATGGACAACGACGACGGGCCACCACCATGGCCGCCACGCCGACGCGCGTCGTCCGGCTGGTGGTACCGTGGCGTTGAACTACCGTGTGCTATCCGGCGGGGGACCATCGCCGGCGTCCCTCGGCCTGCGGTGGGCCACGTGGAATCCGGCGCGGACAAGTTATCGCCCCGGGAGAACACACCAAAGCATCCCGTGCGACCGCGGCCGTCGCGGCGCGCGGCAATGCGCGATATGCCGATCCGTCGCGATCGTGATTGTCGGAGCCGCGCCGAAATTCGCCGAAATCTTTTCGAAATCGCCGAGAAATTCGCCTCGAAAAGTGTGGGCGCGATCCTCCCGTTTTGTGGGCCCCCTCCTCCTACCTTCGACGCCGTGCCCTCGTTCGAGGGCGCCCGGCTCCGGTCCTGAGCCGGCATCGTCTACCTTCACAGGGGTCCACCAATGAGGTTCATCCATCGTACCAGCGGTGGTCGGAGATCCACCGCAGGGACTCGTCCACACCCCATCACCCGTTCGATCCGCCACCTGGCGATCCTCCTGGCCGCCGGCGCCGTCACCACGGTCGCGGCCAGCGCCCAGTTCACCGGCATCACCGCCGGACTCACCAACGCCACCAACGGAGCGGTCGCCTGGGGCGACTACGACTCCGACGGCCAGCTCGATCTGGCGCTCACCGGCAACGACGGCAGCGCGCCGATCCTCGAGATCTACCACAACAACGGGTCCGGCTTCAATCCGCCGAGCACGCTCACGCCCGGGCTCGACAACGGCAGCCGGGTCTCCTGGGCCGATTATGACGGCGACGGCGATCTGGATCTGCTGGCGCTCGGCGCCGACGCGGGAGGCAACTTCACGACGACACTCTACCAGAACAGCGGCGGATCGTTCACGCCGGCCGTGCTGGCAACCCCCTTCACCGGGCTCGGCAACGGCTCGATCTCCTGGGGCGATTACGACAATGATGGCGATCTCGACCTGTTCCTGAGCGGCACTGCCGTCAACACGACCACCCCGAAAGCCTTCTCGGCGATCTACCGGAACGACGGCTCCTCCGGCGGCGGATGGGTCTTCACCCGCGTGCTGATCAACGGCCTGCCGCAGCTCGGCTGGGGATGCGGCGCCTGGGGCGATTACGACTCCGACGGCGATCTCGACATCGTCTACTCCGGCTACGACGGCTCGGCCGGCGCCACGGCGCAGACCGTCCTCTACAAGAACAATCTCGGCGTCTTCCAGCCGGTCGCGACCACGCTCATGGGCGCGCACCACGGCTCGCTGGCCTGGGGAGATTACGACAACGACGGCGATGTCGACCTGGTGATCAGCGGCATCGACCCGGGGGGAAGCACCCGCATCCGGCTCTATCGGAACACCTCCGGCTCGCTCGTGCCGGTCGGTCCCACCGTCACGCTTCCGACGGCGGTCGCCTACGGCTCGCTCGGCTGGGGCGATCACGACAACAACGGCACGCTCGATCTGCTCGTGGTGGGGCTTACCACCAGCACCTCGATCGCGCAGGTCTGGAACGGTCCGGGCACCTCCACCGGCAGCTTCTCGCTCGCCTCGGGCGTTACCGGCGTGAAGGACGCGCAGGGTGCCTTCGGCGATTACGACAACGACGGACGCCTGGATATCGCGCTGACCGGCTTCGACCCGGCCGCCACCGCGCCGCTGTCGGAAGTGTATCGCTACACCGGCTCGGCATCGTCCAACACCGCGCCGAACGCCCCGTCGAGCCTCTCGCTGTCGACCACGGCCAAGTCGTTCACGCTGAGCTGGTCCGGCGCATCCGACGCCCAGACGCCGACGGCGAACCTCCACTACAATCTGTCGGTGGTCGACGTCACCGCCGGAAGCGTGATCGTGGCGCCGCCGATGGCCAACACCGGCAGCGGGTTCCGCCAGATCCCCGCGCTCGGCAACGCCGGACATCTGACCAGCCGCACCATCACACATCTGACGCCGGGGCACACCTACGACATCTGCGTGCAGACGATCGACGGCGCGTGGACCGGCTCGGCGTTCGCCTGCACCACCAGCGTGACGCTCCCCTCGCTCACGTACGACATGCTCATCCGCGACTGCTCCGGCGACGTCGGCTCCGAGCCGAACAGCTCCGCCTGCGGCTCCGGCTCGAGCGCCGTGATGTGGGCCAGTCCGGACATCTGGTGCAACCCGTCGTCCAGCGGCACCACGCACATCGATCCGCCGTGCAGCACCGCCACCTACGTCCACGTGCAGGTGAAGAACATCGGCTCGGGGACCCATCCGGGAGGAACCGTGCAGGTCTTCTTCGCCAAGGCCTCCACCGGCCTGATATGGCAGCAGAGCTGGGTGAACAACTCCGCGGTGCTCCAGTACGGCGAGCTGATCGGCCAGACCACCGTCGGCTCCCTTGGCAGCGGCTCCACCACCACCGTGGCCATTCCGTGGGGGAACGTGCCGGATCCATCCGACTTCGGCGGCGGTCCGGGGGACGACCACTTCTGCCTGCTGGCCCGCTTCATCGCGGCCGATGATCCGATCACGACGCCGGAGACGTTCGACATCTTCCAGAACACGATGAACAACAACAACATCGCGTGGCGGAACATCGTGACGATCGACGCCGACGGCCCGGCCATGGCGCCTCCGATCATCGAGGTGAACAATCCGTTCGAGGCTGCCCAGGCGATGGACCTGTCGTTCTTCGTCGCCGGCGGCGACAACTCCTTCCTCGATCACGGCACGATCACGGTGGACCTCGGCTCGCTCTTCCAGGTCTGGCAGAACTCCGGCTCCGAGGGGATCGGCATGCAGGTGGCCAGCAACGATCCGAGCAACACGAGCATCGTGATCACCTCGAACAACGCCACGCTCCGGAACATCACCTTCCCGGCCAACAGCAGCTACGGCGTGAAGTTCAACCTCAGCGCCGATTACAACGCGGAGCTGGCCGGACAGGCCTTCGACTGGCACGTGGCGCAGTCGATCCACGACGCGACCGATCCGTTCGGCGGCGAGACGTTCACCTACATCATGCCGAGCCGCCAGAGCGGCAAGCGCGCGATCGGCGTCGGCCCGGATGCCGAGAACGTTCCGTTCTCCCTGGCCGCGCGTCCGAACCCGACCAGCGGCTCGGCCGTGATCGGCTACACGCTGCCGGCTCCGGCGAGCGTGAAGCTGGCGATCTACGACACCAAGGGGACGCTGGTCCGGACGCTGATCGGTGCCGCCGATCAGAAGCAGGGAGCGCACGAGGCGGAGTGGAACGGGCTCGACCAGAGCGGCGAGCAGGTTTCGGCCGGCACCTACTTCTACCGTCTCGACGTCGGCGGCAAGCTGGTCGAGGGGCAGATCAAGATCGTCCGCTGACGGCGTTCGTTGATGACGTTCGCCGTCGTGGTGGAGGCCGCGACGGCGCATGACGGCTAGGCCGGCCTCTGGAGGGAGGCCGGCCACTGCCGGAGATTCTTCGGGCCGATGCTCCGGATGCCCGCGATGCCTGCATCGAAGGTCGCCCCTCCTCGGCGGATGTCGTCGAGAGCAGGAGCGGCGGAAGGGACCGGATCGTTCACTGAACGCATATGTCGAACGCACCTGTGGAAAGCGTTCGTCGCCGTGGTGGAGGCCGCGGCGACGCATGACCGCGCCGGCCGGCCTCTGGAGGGAGGCCGGCCCGGAGCAACCGGGAGGGGCGGGGCTTGCCGGCTTCGGCATTCCCCCCGCCGCCCGCCCGGCGTCACCGGGGGACTGACCCCCGACCGTGAAAGATTTCATGCCGGGCATGACGCCCGGCAACGAGAGAGCGCCGGCGGCAGGACCTCACCGGCTGGCGGGCCCGAGAGATGATCGGATCCGCGGGCCGGTGGGTCGCCGGGCGACATCCGCCCGATGTCCGCGACGGTGCTTCAGTCAACGGGTGCACGACATGTGATGGGGGCCGCGATTCCGGGACAACCGGGTCGCGGCATTTTTTTTGAGGAATCAGTGCTCCGTCGATCCGCGGCCCCGGTATCGAATCGTGCGAGTTCGCGTAACTTCCGCCCCTTCGAACATCAACACGGGAGCAAGCTGAATCGATGGGGAAGAAAGGACCGCGCAAGACCATTCTCTGCTGGAGCAGTGGCAAGGACAGCGCATGGACGCTCCATCGCCTGCGGGGGATGGAGGGGATCGAGGTGGTGGGACTGATGACCACGCTGAACAGTGCCTACGACCGCGTGTCGATGCACGGCGTGCGCCGGGAACTGGTGGAGATGCAGGCGGCGGCGGTCGGCCTGCCGATCGAGTTCGTGGCGATTCCCGACCGGTGCGCCGAGGAGGAGTACGACTCGGCGATGGCCGCCTTCATCGACTCGGCGCTCGATCGCGGCGTCGACTGCATCGCCTACGGTGATCTGTTTCTGGAGGATGTCCGCGCCTACCGCGAGTCGCGGATGCTCGGCACCGGCCTGGATCCGATCTTCCCGCTCTGGGGCGGCTCCACCGCCGAGCTTGCCGCGGAGATGTGCCGCGCCGGCCTGAAGGCGCGCATCGTCTGCGTGGATCCCTCGCGACTCGACACGTCCTTCATCGGCCGCGACTTCGACGAGGGGTTCGTCGGCGCGCTCTCGCCGGCGATCGATCCGTGCGGCGAGCGCGGCGAGTATCACTCCTTTGCCTATGACGGCCCGATGTTCAGCCATCCGGTGCGGTTCACCGATGGCGTGTCGGTCGATTACCGCGGCTTCCATTTCCTCGACATACTTCCGGTGGCCGCGGCCGAAGCGGTGGCCTGAGCCTCCGCGCGTACGCCACCAAGGACGCGCATCCATGGCCGAGCTGAAGATCCGGCTTGCCCGCGGCGATGACGGCCGCGTGACCCTCTCGATTATCCGTCCCGACGGTAGCTCGACCTGGCATCGTCTCCATCCGGGGCTGACGGCGCACGATCTCTACCATTTCGCGGTGGAGCGTGTGCTCGGCGCGCGCAACGGGTTCTTTGGACTGGTGGCGCAGGGGTGGGATATCAGCGCGTTCGCCGAGCCGGGAGCATCGCGCGAGCTGCCATACGAGGGGATCTGGATCGAGCACGTGGTGGGGCTGCTTCAGCAGGAATCGATCTCGGGAGCGAAGCTGAATGAAACCGAGATGGAGATCGCGCTTGCGGAGATGGCGCGGGAGAACGGGAAGGAGCCGCCGAGGCGGATCACCGACGGGGAGTTACGAGCGATTCGGGAGGAGCTGCGCGAGCTGCTCGACCGCTGGAGCCGCTGCTCTCCCGGCGCCGCGCTGGAGCTGGCATTCCCGCTCCCCGAGGGGCTCGCCAGGCGACGCTGAGATCTGGAACAATCGGACGTGTGTAGTGCATGACGTCATTTCCCCAAGCGCCTCATCCGCCGATCCTAGGGGCGGGCCCCCGTGCCCGCCCAGCCGGTGGCGCTGCGATACGGCCAGCGGCAATGCGATTCACCCCGCGGCAACGCGATCCGGGGTTTCTGGAAGTGTGATCCGGATCGGAAGGGCGGCCACGGGAGGTGCCTCCGTGGCAAATGTTGTGGGGCCAGGGATGCGACACATATCATTCGACTTCATCATCCCGAGCGGCCGACGCATCAGGTGCGCGTGTGTTCTTCCGCTGCCGGAGTTGTCATCCCTGTTTTCGGTGCGCCTCGCCCTGCGATGGTAGGGGCGGGGCCCCCGTGCCCGCCCAGCCTGTGGCGATGCGGTACGGCCAGCGGCAATGCGGTCCATTCCCTGATGCCACGATACGGATCGGATGGGGGGCGTCTCACGCGAAATGTCGTGAGGGCCTCGCACGCGGCGGCACGCATCACCCACCCTCGTCATCCGTATCCGCAGGCGCATCGGGTGCGTTCGTCTCCGTTCGCTTCGTGGCGCCCTTCGTCGGGAAGAGCTCGCCGCTGGTGAGATCCTCGCGCGATCCGCGGAGCGCCTTCCAGACGAAGGGGATCACGAGGATGCCGCCGAAGAGAATCATCATCTGCGCCATGCCGGGATCGATGCCGCCGGCGCAGCCGCCAAGCGGAGCCACGAGGATTGCCAGGAGAACGGGCCATGCGCGCGCGATGGCCGGCCGGATGCGCACGCGCGTTGATCGCGCGCCACGGGTATGTGCGAGGTAACGGTTCATGGGTACTGCGTAATCGAGAAGGCCGAAGGATACGAAATCGGAAGCGATGGCGCGTGTCGCGTCCGACGCCGCGCCGCATCGATCACGGGGAGGAGATCATGGATGAGATCGTCGAGTTCCTCAATATCTGCCACGATGGCGCGATCGTCCGCCATCAATTCGAGCCGGGCACATTGACGCTCGATATCGAGATCGAATATCTCACCGAGCGGCTCCCGGGCGCGCCGGAGTTTCTGCGGTTCAGAATATTCGACGTGTCGGATCCGCGGTTCGAGACCTGGCCGCGCCAGGAACATGCTCCGCGACGCATCCTCACCGATCCCGACGACATCTTTGCGTTCGAGCCCGATGTGCTGGACGCCAGGCGTGATGGTGACCTGATCAAGGTGGCGCTTCATGTCGGTCCGACCATCGCGGATCATTCCGGAGGGAATCTCTCGTTCCGCGCGGCCGGTATCGAGGTGTATATCGAGGGACGGGAGCGGATCGGAGTGGAGGAGCTGGGGAGCGTCTGTAGGGAGTATTGGGAGGAATGGTCCACGAGCGCCGGCGGCGATGGCGCCGAGCCGCAACCGGAGACATGATCGAGCCGCTCTCATGAATGTTCGCTTCACCGATCCCGTCGAGATCCGTCCGGGCTCACCCTTCGCGATCTGTTCGCTGATCGTCGAGGATGCCGATGCGTTGACGCTTCCGTCACGCCCATGGCAGAATATTCACGCGGCTCTCGAAGCTCCCGAGCTGCACGCACTGGCGTACTGGGAGGTCGTGGACGACATGCCGGGCTTCCGGGTCGTGATCTGCGACCCGAAGAGTGGAACCATAGCCGAGTCCGCCCGCTACGATGGGTATTGCATGGGACTGCGGTGGGTAGGGGAGCGACTCAACGTGTCCGCGTTCCCGAAAGGATCGTATCTCCTCGACCGCACGGCGCAAAAGCCCAGGAAGCCGAAGGCCGGTCCCCTCAGATGGACCCTCCGCGTGCTCGGCACCCTGGTCGGGCTTCTCGTGGCAGCCTTCTGTGGGATCGTCCTCTATTTCGATCACGTGGGGTTCTTGTCCAGCGAGCCCAGGGAAGTGCGGCGTCTTGTCTCCCCCGATTCCACCGTGGACGCGGTGCTGATCGTTGCCGGTGGTGGCGCAACGTCGGTGAGCGCATATCACCTGTATATCATGCCCAGGGGGAAAACGGTCGATAAGGAGGAGCCCATCGTGCTGACCGTCGATCATGTCAACGATCTCCCGTTCCGGTGGGTTCGTCCGCGGCTCCTCTTCGTCGATGCCATGGGAGGGCGCATCTTCCGCTATTCGAATTTCTGGGAATCGCCCGACGTCGATAATTACCGCTATATCGTTCTGATCGAGCTGAAGCAGTGACGCGGCTCTTCTCGAGCGCCGCCACCCCGATCGGCATCAGCGCATGCAATCGCCGCCGTTGTTGCGCGGAATGGTGCGTGCACCGGATGTCATCATCAAAACGACCCCACATTCACGGAGCTTCCGGATGATCAACACGACGACCGCCGAACACTACCTATGGGGAGATGGCTGTGATGGCTGGCATCTGGTGCGGGCCGAGGGGCTGAGCGTGATTCAGGAGCGGATGCCACCAGGCACGAAGGAGGTCCGCCACGCTCACGGGCGCGCGCGACAATTCTTCTACGTGCTCTCGGGCACGCTGACGATGGAAGTTGCCGGTGTGGCAACGCGGCTCGCTCCCGGTGACGGCGTTGAAGTGCCGCCGGGGGTTCCGCATCAGGCGCTCAACGACTCGGATGCCGATGTCGCGTTCCTCGTCATCTCTCAACCACCGGCGCAGGGGGATCGTATCCTCGCGGAGCCGGCCGGCTGATTCGACGGCCGTGCAGATGAGCCTCGGGGTGATCTTCTCGCCGATCACGGATCGACGATCATCCGTCCCGCGTCGGTTGCCAGCGAGGTTGCCATCGCGAAGGTGCCGTGCCGGCGCTCCATCATGCCGGTCAGCAGCCGATCCCACCGGCCCGCGACCGTGCTCCAGGAATAGGCGCTCCGCGTTGCGCGGCGGTAGGCGGCCACCGCAAGCATCCGGCGGAGCTGCCGGTCGCCATATAGCCGCTCAAGTCCCCGCGCCACCTCCTCCGGATCGACGAATCCCCATTCGATGCCGAGCGCGCGCTGCCGGAACGTGGTCGCCGGCTCCAGCATGATCGCCCCTCCGCGCCAGAGCTCCTCGCACGCGCTGTGGCGCGGCACGATCTGCGGCGCTCCCGTGGCCGCGTGCTCGAAGCTCACCAGCCCCCATCCCTCTCCTCCCGATGTGTTGATCCCGACATCGCAGGCGTTGTAGAGCAGGTTCAGCGTGGCGTCGCCGACGGCGGGGTGCCCTTCCTCGGCGCCGTCGGAAAGGATCAGGCGATCGGCCACGCCGAAGCGGCGCGCGATCTGCCGCAGATCCGGGCCCTGCATGTCCACGCCGGCGTGCAGGTAGAGCTTCACGTTCTCCGGCTTCCCTTCGGCGAAGCGCGCGAATCCCTCGATCGTCAGGTCTATCCGCTTGCGCGGCTGATGCTTGCTCGCGTTCAGCACGATGAAGGAGTCGACCAGCGGCGAGCCGGCGCCGAAGAAGAGCTGCTTGGCGATGCGCCGGTCGTCCGAGGGAAGGCCGTCGGCATCGAGCGCGTGCGGGAAGAACCGCTCCGTGTCGATGCCGTGCGGGATCACGTCGAGCCGTTCGAGCGCGTCGGACGCGCGCGCGCCGCCATGCTCGAGGATGTTCCTCGCCAGCTCTCCACGTCCGAACTCCGTGTAGGCCACAACCCGGTCGAACTCCACCAGCTCCCGTCCATACGGAATGCCGTCGACCCGTCCATCGACCGGCGCGTAGAGCGCCATCAGCGGCCGTCGGGAAAGCCGACGCAGGCGCACCGCGTGGATCGAGGCGAACCAGAGATCGCCAAGGATCAGAAGCACGTCGGGACGGAGCGTGTCGCAGAGCTCGCTCAGGCGCTCCAGCCCGTGCATGTCGCCGTCGATCGGGTTGCCGTAGGTCGGAATCCCCGCCTCGATCCGGTCGCTCCGGTGATTGACGGCGAAGTGATGAAGGTCGTAATGGGAGGGAAGATGCTCGAGGATGCCGTGAAGAACGCGGGAGAATCCGGTGGCGGAGTGTCCGTGTCCCACGGCGAGTAGGCGGATCGAGGTTGTGCGGGTCATGCTGTCGGGCGTGTTGGAGAGAAGCGTCTGTTCACGTGAAGCGTATGTGAAGCGTATGTGAGGCGTCGGCCGGGACGTCCGATCACCATTGGCGGCGCGGTCATCGGCGGATGATCAGCCGTGCCGGCCGGAGCCGCTGACGCGCGCATGATGATCGAGGATGCGGCGCATGTCGAGCATCGATCCGGACCAGTCGTGGCCGGCGACCTCGGCAACGTCGATCCGGGAGTCGGAGCCGGCCAGCAGCAGCGCCAGAAGCTCCTTGCAGCCATCCTTGACGACGAGCACGCCGGAGCTGGCGCAGCGCTCGACGATCAGGTGCGGACGCGGACGGAGCCGGCCCCGGGAGCGCGCGGCGCGGCCGCTCAGGATCTCCTCGCAGAGCGCCGGATAGCTCAGCAGCTCCTGAAAGGTGATCGGCGTGGCCTCGCGGTCGGTATGCGGCAGAAGTCCCGCGCGATCGGGGCGGGTCCACCAGACCGGATAGAGCGGCGCCGACATGAGGTCGGCGACGGTCGTGACGTAGGTGCGGAAGGTGGGATCGCGCGGCCGCTCCGGCCGCGACGTGGCCTCCTGATCGCGCCAGATCGCCAGATAGCGCGCGGCGTCGATGATCGTTTCATCGATGACACGCTCGACGATCGTTCGCTCCACGCACATATGCTCGCCGATCGCGGGCTCGATGATCTCCTGATACTCCATGCTCCGTTCTCCTGGTGATACTTCAACCGGGCTCGTATGTCGAGCCTGCTTCCGGGGCTCGCCGCATGCGCGGCGAACCGTGGGTGAACCAAGGGTGAACCGAGGGTGAATAGAACCGGTCCCCGCGAAGCGTCCTGTTCCGCGGGGACCGGCGGGCGATCATTTCTTCGCGGCGTCGGCGGTCGCGTGATGCGCGCGGACCATCGGGTTGTTCGAGATCACCTTGATCTTCGAGCGCTTCGCGCGATAGGAGAGCCCCACAGTGTGGAGCGCGTCCGCCTCGGCGAGCTTGAACAGATCAACCTCGATGCTGGCCAGCGGCGCGGGGAGATCGTACCAGCCGTTCTGATCGTACCAGTGCCCCTTGCCGGTATCGCAGCTTCCGGCGCGCTGGAACACCTCGAAGCCGTTCCCCTGGCCGATGCCGGTGTAGCCGAGCAGGCAGTAGTTGACGTGCGTGACGTCGCAGCAGTACCACGCCGGGTTCTGGTTCTTCAGGTCGTGCACGTTGAACCATCCCTGCAGTCCGATGCCGGCGCCGATCTCGTTCAGGAAATCCGAGAAGTCCTTGATCGGATACTGGGTGCCGAACATCGACCAGGTGGTGAAGGCGATGAGATAGCGTCCGTTGCGGTAGGGGCGGATATCGGAGAGAGCCGTGGTGTAGCGCTCCTCGTAGCCGCTGTAGAACGCCGTGATCGCGTACGACTTGGCGAAGGCCACGCGGAGGCTCTTCCGGTCGATCGCCACGAGCTGGAATCCGAGCACGCCGTCGCCGCCGCCGGCCGGGAGCACCGGCTCGGCGTTGTAGAGCACAACGCAGCTTCCGGTTTTCGCCTCCACGTAGAGGCGCGTGCGGGTATACGCGGTGATAGCCTGCTTCACCGCCTGCGCCTTTCCGGACGAGAAGAGATTGGCGACCTCCGCGAGCTGGAAATCGATCACGGCCGGCAGCGCGGCGGCGCTCTCCAGCCACATCTTGTACTCGTCGTTGAAATTGTCAGGATATCCCGGCGCCAGGGCGTTCAGGATCACGTTGTTGCCGCCGAGCGCCCCCACGGTCACGCTCCGCTGGCTCGACCAGTCCTCCCCCGCCTTCTGCCACGCCGCCTGCGCCTCGGCCCCGGCCTTGACGAAGACGCCGTCGTATTCGGCCTTCATCTTCACGCTGATATCCTGCGACGAATAATTGTAGCTCTTGAGGATCAGGCTGCTGTAATAGAGCCGCGAGCCGACCGTGACGCCGACCACGTAGTGCGTGCCGTATTTATCGAAGAAGCGGAAGAACAGATCCCGGTTTCCCTCGTTGTAGGTGTCCGGGATATTGATGTAATCCGGATCGCTCGTCACCCAGGAGGCCAGGGCGTTGGCCGACTGGTCCTTGAGCGTCAGGCTCCAGAAGATCGAGTTGGCCTCCACCAGGGCGTAATCGTACTGATCGTCGGAGACCTTGGTCTGTGAATAGGCGGCCTCGAACTCGCCGCTGAACGGACCGTAGCTGGCGCTCACGCTCGCCTTCGCCGCGAAATGCTCCTGCACCTTCTGCCGGGAGGAGAAGACGTAGGTGTCCCCGTTGTGGGAGGGGGAGGGATCGAACGACGCGTTCTGCGGAAGGAGGTAGGTGACGTTGCCGCTCCGCCATTCCCGGCTGGCGTCGAACTGCATGTCGAACAGCGGAGAGATCTTCGACGAGCTGTCGTACTGGCCGAAGATGTTGAAGCCGTAGCCGAGCGTGTCCGCGCCTGGAAGTGGTAGTGCCATGATGCTCTCCTGGATGAATGGGAATGCCGGCCGACATCCGGCGGCATCGGGGATGTGCGACGCGAGTGCGGGAAAAGTCCGGGCGCGCGTGAGCCGCCGCCCGTATCCCTGACGCATTGCCGCATGGTGGTCCCGGATCATCGCTTTGAGTCGGACGATGCACTGACGATGATCTCCGATGACGGATCTCCGACGACGGAGCTCCGATAACGGCACGCCGCATTCTCTCCCGCGGCTTCGAGCCGCGTGGCGCCTGGGCAGCGTCGCGCGGAACGATTCGTACGGGCAATACGATCTCCCGATCGCGGGTGAGCGATCGCGGAATCGAGGCCGCGAAGGGAACATGTCGGAAATGTCGTCAGGTTGTGTCCCGCTCGACGGGAAGAGTGAGGATAGTGCGTGACGTGTCAGGACCGATATATCGTGCACGCTCGATCGGACGGCGCATGGATACGGAAGCGGCGCGGAGCAGACCTCTGGACGGATGGCCTGCGACGCGGCAAACGCGCGCACGATCGGGATATCCTCGCCTTGCATGACGATGCATTCTGGACTGCATCGGCGGCGACCGGGACTGGGACCGGCGTTGAAGTTACCCTACAGACGGGGCGGAGGCAAGCGTTTGGCGTGAACGCGTGAATTAATTGTTCACATTTACGGAATTGAATGTATCCCGAGGCGAATTTCTTTTCATAAATGGATCGGGGGAATTCCTGAAGTGGAATTCCCCCGACGAACATCGGCTGAGCCATCGTCATTCATCGCGCCGGCCCGAAGCTTGTTGCGCGATCGTCGCGTCGCGATCGCCGCGGCGCGATCAGATCTCCTGATAGATCTCGCCTCCCTTCTCGGCGAACTCCCGCGCCTTCTCCCGCATCCCGACGCCGATCGCGGTGTCGATCTCCACGATCCCGTTCTTCTCGGCGTAGTCGCGCACGTCCTGCGTGATCTTCATCGAGCAGAAATGGGGGCCGCACATCGAGCAGAAGTGCGCCACCTTCGAGGACTCCTTCGGCAGCGTCTCGTCGTGATACTCGCGCGCGCGCTCCGGGTCGAGCCCGAGGTTGAACTGATCCTCCCAGCGGAATTCGAAGCGCGCCTTCGACAGGGCGTTGTCCCGGATCTGCGCGGCCGGGTGTCCCTTGGCAAGGTCGGCCGCGTGCGCGGCGATCTTGTAGGCGATGATTCCCTCGCGCACGTCGTTCTTGTTCGGCAGTCCCAGGTGCTCCTTCGGCGTGACGTAGCAGAGCATCGCGGTGCCGAACCAGCCGATCATCGCCGCGCCGATCGCCGAGGTGATGTGGTCGTAGCCGGGGGCGATGTCGGTCGTGAGGGGGCCGAGCGTGTAGAACGGCGCCTCGTGGCAGACCTCGAGCTGGCGCTCCATGTTCTCCTTGATCATGTGCATCGGCACGTGCCCCGGCCCCTCGATCATCACCTGGCAGTCGTGCTCCCAGGCCACCTTGGTCAGCTCGCCGAGCGTCTCGAGCTCGCCGAACTGCGCGGCGTCGTTGGCGTCGGCGATCGATCCGGGGCGCAGTCCGTCACCGAGCGAGAAGGAGACGTCGTACGCCTTCATGATCTCGCAGATCTCCTCGAAGTGCGTGTAGAGGAAGCTCTCCTGGTGATGCGCCAGGCACCACTTGGCCATGATCGACCCGCCGCGGGAGACGATGCCGGTGGTGCGGCGCGCCGTCAGCGGCACGTAGCGCAGCAGCACGCCGGCGTGGATCGTGAAGTAATCGACGCCCTGTTCGGCCTGCTCGACGAGCGTGTCGCGGAAGATCTCCCAGGTGAGCTCCTCGGCCTTGCCGCCGACCTTCTCCAGCGCCTGATAGATCGGCACCGTGCCGATCGGCACCGGGGAGTTCCGGATGATCCACTCGCGGGTCTCGTGAATGTTCTTTCCCGTTGACAGATCCATCACCGTGTCCCCGCCCCAGCGGATCCCCCAGGTCATCTTCTCCACCTCTTCGTCGATCGACGAGGTGACGGCGGAGTTGCCGAGGTTGCAGTTGATCTTCACCAGGAAATTCCGGCCGATGATCATCGGCTCGAGCTCCGGGTGGTTGATGTTGGCCGGGATGATGGCGCGTCCGCGGGCCACCTCGCTCCGGACGAACTCCGGGGTGATCTCCTCCGGGATCGCCGCGCCGAAGGAGCGGCCGGGATGCTGGTTGAGCAGCCCCTGGCGGCGCGCCTCGTCGAGCCTGATGTTCTCGCGGATGGCCACGTACTCCATCTCCGGCGTGATGATGCCACGCTTGGCGTAGTGCATCTGCGTGACGTTCATCCCCGGACGCGCGCGGCGCGGCTTCCGGATATGCTCGAAGCGGAGGTGATCGAGCGAGACGTCGGCGGCGCGGCGGCGGCCGTACTCCGAGGAGAGATCGGTCAGCAGCTCGGTATCGCCACGCTCCTCGATCCAGGGGGTGCGAACCTCGGGAAGCCCCTTCCGGAGATCGATCGCCACATTCGGATCGGTGTAGGCGCCGGAGGTGTCGTACACGGTCACCGGCGGGTTCTTCTCGCCGCCGAAGCCGCCGGGAGTATCGCTGAGCGATATTTCCCGCATCGGCACGCGGATGTCAGGGCGGCTCCCCTGGACGTGGATCTTGCGCGAGCTTGGGTAGGAGGAGATGTTCACCTCCTGACGATCGGCGGTCGCTCCGTTGGCGGGAGTTGAGCTGCTCATAGTGCGTTCCTCGGTTGTCTATGTCTGATTGCGAGCTGTCGCGTTACGAATGCGCCTGTGCGAATGCGCTTTCACGAACGCGTCCTTCCTGTGCGAAGGCGCCTTCGGGAATGCTCTCCGGCGTGGAGAACGGCGGAGCTCGAGGGTGACGAGATCAGGGAGCGAGATCGAGGTCGGAGAAGGGAACGGGAGAGGGCGGTGCGCGCCGGTGAAGCCATGATGGCCGCGTGCGCGTCTGTGCCGCTTCCCTGCGCCGGTCCTAACCGGATCAGGTTCGAAGGGTATGATCTCAGCCCGGATATCGGGCACCCCCAGCGAGCGTTTGGGAAAGAGCGGGCGCAATATCCGGTATCGCGCCGTGCCGTGCAACCCGCGCAATGCGCCCTTCGATCGGAGCGGACGCGCGGGGGCATCTCGCTCATCGGCGGCGGCCGTGGCGGGCGGTGGTTGTCGGTTCGTATACCTCGGCGCGGGTCACCAATTCCGGGTGGTGTCGGGAGGAGTGAGACGTCGCGTGGCAGAAGGTGCGCGGCACCATGCGTCCGGACGTCAACGAGGGAGAGTCCGCCGGTAGAGCATTCCTGACCGTGTGTGCGAGGGGGCGCGATGAACGTGGCGTGGCGAGGCGTCCGGCGTGGCGGCGCCATGACGTCGAAGAAACCGGCGCTCGGCCGAGCGCGCTATCGAGCGATGTCGTGAATGTGCGGGGCTCAGCGCCGCGCGGCGTGCGTGCCGCTCAGCAGGCGGGTCATCTCGTCGGCTCCGCTGGCGCGCGCAAGCTGCTGCGGCGTGACGCCCATCTGATCGCGCAGCGTGCGGTCGGCCCCCTTGGCAAGAAGGAGCCGGACGGTGCCGACCAGGTTCCGGCGGATCGCCAGATGGAGGGGAGTGGTGCCGTCGGTCATCCTGGCGTTCACGTCGGCGCCCCGCGCTATCAGGAGCATGATGGTCTCCTCGGCGCCGGCTCCGGCCGCCCAGTGGAGCGGTGTCGCGCCGCGATGATCGCGGACGTCGGCCCGCGCGCCGCGCGCGAGGAGCAGCCCGACCATCTCCATCGAGCCGCTGGCGGCGGCGATGTGGAGCGGGGTGATGCCGGCGGTATCGGCAATGGTCGTGGAGGCGTCGTAGCGGAGGAGCACCTTGGCCATGTCGCTCTTGCCGGCGCGGAGCGCCAGCAGCAGGGGTGTTTCCCCGGCGGCGGTGACCGGATCGACCGCCGCGCCGGCGCGCATCAGCAGGAGCGCCATGTCGGCGTTCCCCGCCTCGGCCGCGTCGTGCAGCGGGGTGCGGTTCCCCTCGGCCGAATCGGCCTGATCGATGAGGGCGCGATCGGACTCGATCAGGCGCTCGAGCGTGATCCGGTCGTTGTGCCGCGCGGCGGCGTGCATCTGCGCGCTGGAGGAGGCCGATGGCAGGAGCAGGAGGGAGAGCGGGAGGAGAAGGAGTGCGTGTCGCATGACGCGGACCGGCAGTGACCCCTCCGCGCCCGCCCGGACGGAGAGATCGTGAATACGACGAACGGCGGGGCGAACCGAAGATAGTTCACCCCGCCGTTCGATGCACCGTCTCAATGCCGCGGATTTATCGAAGATCGATGGAGATCTCGACGATGCCGCGGCCGTGCGTCACTGAATCGTGATCGTCAGCTGCTTGACCACCTCGCCGACGGCGTAGTAATCCTTGCCGCCGACCGATTTGCCGGCATAGCGGTACTTGACCACGTGGAGCACCGTCTGTCCGGAGATGCTGGCCAGGGCGCTGGCCGGAATGGTGAACGAGCCGGTATTGGCGATCGACTGCTGCGTGAAGGCGTAGCGCTGCCCGTTGGTCGGCGAAAGAGTCACGATCATGCTGTCGCGCATGTCGTTGTCGCTGGTCCAGGAGAGGGCGAGGCCGCTCGACTTGGAGACCGTGGCGCCGGAGGCCGGGGCCACGAGGGAGAAGGCCGACGGGGCCTGCACGGAGATGTCGAACTGGGGCACGCTGCCGGAGCCGCTGACGGTCCAGGAATGCTCGGTCTCGCCGTCGAAGGTCAGATCGTTCAGGGTGGCCATGCTCGACCCGGAGTAGGACGTGTAGGCGATCACGCCGCCGGTGGTCTGCTTGGACAGCTCGTGTCCCTCCACCTTGACGGTGCCGGCGTCGATGCCGGTGGTCGTGCCGCCGCTGAGCGTGCCGAACTGCGCGTAGCCCATCTTCATCGAGATCGGGATCGGCAGGGGAATGTTCGGATCGGTGAAGTCGAAGGCGATGGTGGCCAGCGTCCCGCCCCAGTTGCCGTTGCCGGCGAAGCTCGGCGTGGGCTGTCCGCCGGTGGCGGTGCTGGAATTGTCGGTGGTCGGGGAGGTCGGCTCATCCTTGCTGCAACCGGCGATGGCCAGCGTGGCGATTGCCAGCAGCGTGAGTGAACGTGTGCGCATGGAAGAACTCCAAGGGTAGTTGGGTAAGGTCCCGCGTGGCACATCGGGCGTGTCGCGCGGTGGATCGGGGTCGAAGGCGCCGGTGGAAACGCCGCTGTCGGATGCGCCCAAAAGCCTTCCGCGATCGGGTTCGGATCGGGGAAGAAGGGCATCCGGAGCTGAACGGAAGGAAGGGGAGCGTGGCCGGATGGCGCGATCGGTACATCGCGCGGCTCCGGTGAGATACCATCCCAACTACGTCCGAGTCACGCGCGGGGAGCACGCGATGATGCGCGGCTCCGGCGCGGGCCCGCCGGCGACCAGGGGAGCGCAATATGCCCCCGCGCCGGAAGATTCGCAATCGTCCTCCCCCCGAATCCTCCCCCGGATCCTCCCGCCGCGCCTCCCGGATTTCTCCCTCGGGCGTGCCCGATGCCTTCGATGCGTTGTGATCGGCCCCGAACGAGCGACGGGGGACACCCTCGCGGATATCCCCCGTTCACGCTCCATCGCATCTTGTCCGAGCTCCCGATCGGGGAAGCTCACTCCTTGGCGCCGAACTTCTTCAGCAGCTCGACGATCTGCTCCTGGTTGTTCAGCCGGGCCAGCTCGAGCGGCGTTGCGCCGGTATCGTCCTTGATATTCACGTTCGCGTGGTTCCGGAGCAGCACCTCGACGGCGCCGATCTGGCCGTAGGCGGCCGCCTTGTGCAGCGGGGTCTGACCGCCGTCGTCCCGCATGTTGATGTTGGCCTTCTTCTTCAGCAGGGCCGTGCAGATCTCCTCGAAGCCGTTCCGGGCGGCAAGGTGGAGCGGCGTCTCGCCGGTCTTGTCCTTGACATCCACCTTGGCGCGGCGGGCCAGCAGCGTCAGCGCTACGTCGTAGCTGCCGAAGGCGGCCGCCTTGTGGAGCGCCGTCTGGCCGCTGTTGTCGGCATCGTACATCGAAGCCTTGTTGGCCAGCAGCAGCCGGGCCATCTCGTTGTCGCCGTTGAGCGCGGCGTAGTGCAGAGGCGTCAGCCCGTCCTTGTCGCGCGACTTGACGAGCTGCTTATCCTTCTTGACCAGCTCCTTGACGGCGGCCACGTCACCGTTGTTGATCGCGTCGTGGATCACGTCGGCCTTGCCGACGGCCGTCACGACAAGCAGCAGGGCGAGGAGCGAGGCTCCGAGTCCGCCGCGGCGTAGAATGTTCGTTGAATTCATTGCCCGTTTCCCTCTAGTCGAAAGTTCAGTTCTGTTTCATCGGTTCGGCGTGAGGCCGATCGGTAATCTCCGGGGCGGCTCGTGCCGCGGGGAGCATTGTCGGTCGGCTTCGGCGCGGGATCCTCGTTCCGCTTCTGCCGGGCGGTCCGGGGATGCAACTGTTGCTTGGGGGAGGCTCGATCGCCACGCGACTCCGGAGCTTGTCCGGATCTCGCGCGATTCCGGGATCGGCATCCGACGCTCCGGGGGCGCATCGGATGCCCGTGGAGATCGATCTTACTGGAGCGCGCCGGCCTGCTGGAGCAGGGTCGCGATCTCCGCGTTGCCGTTGTTGAGCGCCAGATCGAGCGGAGTGACCTCGACGCCATCCTGGGCGTTGATGTTGGCTCCGGCGGCGATCAGCATCTTCACCAGCTCGACGTTGCCGAAGCTGGCCGCCTTGTGGAGCGGAGTCTGACCACCCTCGTCGCGGGCGTTGACCTTGGCGCCGTCGTGCAGGAGCAGGAGCGCCACGTCGGCATGTCCCTTCAGGGCGGCGACATGGAGCGGGGTCATGCCGCTTTCATCGACCTGGTCGACGCTGGCGCCGTTGCCGAGCAGGAGCTCGGCAACCTCGCGGCTGCCGAAGCTGGCCGCCTTGTGCAGCGGCGTCTGACCGTACATGTCGCCGGCGTTGACGGTCGCATTATTAGCGAGCAAAAGGCGTGCAACTTCCACCTGGTCGTTGATCGCCGCGTAGTGAAGCGGGGCAAGCCCGTTATCGTCCTTGCTGTTGGCCAGCGCGGCATCGCTCATGAGCGCCGCGCGGACCTCCATCATATCACCGCTGTTGACCGCGTCGTGCAGGCCGTTGGCCGACATCGGGGCCGTGAGCGAGAGAGCAAGCGTGAGGCAGATCGCCATCATCCTTCCGTACACATTCCTTCCCTTCATGATTCCACCTTCACTCGTCTGTGCACCGCTGTGCATTCTGTATCTGGACCTGTTCTTCTGTTCTGGATCCGGCCGCTGGGACCGGTCATCATTGGACTCTGTATGAGATATATCACGGACCGTGCCAATCGAGCGATCTTTTCATTTTGAGCCGAATTTGGAGTTGTAATCGGATGTGTCAAGCCTAAATGCGCTCAATTTGAAAAGTGACGGTCTGGAGTTATATTTCGAAATGTTGGTTTTACCCCATTCATGGGGGTATAATTTGAGGGGGGCGGGAAATCCGTTATCTTCCGGGCTTCCATGAGTCCGCCGCCTGGCGAGCCCATGGAGCGCGCCCGGCCGCCCGGGCCGGCGCGGGCGGGGATGGAGCCGTAATCCGGCCCGGAATCGCCGATTCAGTCGCCGGAGCGGCCTTCCGGCCGTACGTTTCGTTACCGCGGCTGCTGCCTGACCGGCGCCTCCAGATCGTCTATTGTATGCTCGATCGGAGGTCGCGCCGCGAAGGCGGGGGCGGGCTCCGACTGAACATCACAAGCGAAGGATAGATCATACATGGCAACAACATCCGAACGACTCGTGCCGGTGACGCTCGAGGAGGAGATGCGCTCGTCGTATCTGGACTACTCGATGTCGGTCATCGTGTCGCGAGCGCTGCCGGACGTGCGTGACGGGTTGAAGCCGGTGCATCGCCGCGTGCTCTACTCCATGTCGGAGCTGGGCCTGGCGCCGAACCGGCCCTACAAGAAGTCCGCCCGTATCGTCGGCGAAACGATGGGTAAATACCATCCGCACGGCGACTCGGCTATCTACGACACGCTGGTCCGCCTGGCGCAGGATTTCTCGATGCGTCATCCGCTGGTCGACGGCCAGGGGAACTTCGGGTCGATGGACGGCGATCCCCCCGCGGCGATGCGCTACACCGAGGCGCGCCTGACCCCGCTGGCGATGGAGATGCTCCGGGATATCGAGAAGAACACCGTCGACTTCGTCCCGAACTTCGACGACTCCCTCCAGCAGCCGTCGGTGCTCCCGTCGGCCTTCCCGCAGCTTCTGGTCAACGGCTCGGCCGGCATCGCCGTCGGCATGGCCACGAACATCCCGCCGCACAACCTCGGCGAGGTGGTCGACGGCCTGATCGCGCTGACCAAGAAGCCGGACCTGACGGTCGATCAGCTGATGAAGTTCGTCAAGGCTCCGGACTTCCCGACCGGCGGCATCATCTACGGCTACGACGGCGTGGCCGAGGCCTACCGCACCGGCCGTGGCCGCGTGGTGATGCGCGCCCGCGTCAGCACCGAGACCCTCAAGAGCGGCAAGGAACAGCTGGTCATCAACGAGTTCCCCTACCAGGTCAACAAGGCCTCCCTCATCGAGAAGGTCGCCGAGCTGGTGCGCGACAAGAAGCTCGAGGATATCTCCAACATCCGCGACGAGTCAGACCGTGACGGCGTCCGCGTGGTGATCGAGCTCAAGCGGGACGCCACGCCGGAGGTTGTGATGAACAACCTCTACAAGCACACGCAGCTGCAGCAGACCTTCGGCGTCATCATGCTGGCGCTGGTGGAAGGGAAGCCGCGCGTGCTGACGCTCAAGGAGATGATGGAGCATTTCCTCGAGCACCGGAACGAAGTGGTGGTCCGCCGCACCCAGTACGATCTGGAGGCCGCCGAGCGCCGCGCCCATATCCTGGAAGGGTACCTGATCGCCCTCGACAACATCGACGAGGTGATCGAGGTGATCAAGAAGTCGCGCGACGCCGAGAGCGCCCGAGTCAACCTGATGAAGCGCTTCGGACTGTCGGAGATTCAGGCCAAGGCGATCCTCGACATGCGCCTGCAGCGCCTCACCGGCCTGGAGCGCCAGAAGATTCAGGACGAATACCGCGAGACCCTGAAGCTGATCGAGCGCCTGCGCGCCATTCTCGGCTCGAAGGACCTTCAGCTTCAGCTCATCCGCGAGGAGCTCATCGAGATCCGGAACAAGTACGCCGATGAGCGCCGCACCGAGATCATCTACGACTACAAGGACTTCACGATCGAGGAGCTGATCGCGCAGGAGGATGTTGTCGTCACGATCTCGCACGATGGCTTCATCAAGCGCTTCCCGGTCTCCGGTTACCGTCGTCAGGGTCGCGGTGGCAAGGGAGTCACCGGCATGCAGACGCGCGAGGATGACTTCATCGAGCACATCTTCGTCGGCTCCACGCACCATTACATGGTGTTCTTCACCGATCGCGGACGCTGCTTCCGTCTGAAGGTCTACGAGATCCCGGAGGCCGGACGCGCCGCCAAGGGACGCTCGCTGGCCAACCTTCTGCCGAAGGACAAGGACGAGAACATCACGGCGATCCTGGCGGTGAAGGACTTCACCGCGGCCGAGTCGATCTTCATGGTCACCGAGCAGGGCGTGGTGAAGAAGACCCCGCTGAGCGAGTTCGCCAACATCCGCTCCAACGGGATCATCGCGATCAACCTGAGCAAGGGGGATCGCCTGGTCGAGACCCGTCTGACCGACGGCCAGCACGACATCGTGATCGGCACCTACAAGGGGATGGCCGTCCACTTCCGCGAGTCCGACGTCCGCGACATGGGACGCACCGCGGCCGGTGTCCGCGGCGTCACCCTCGGCAAGGAGGATCGCGTGATCAGCATGGTCGCGGTGAAGCGCTCGGACTCGAACATCCTGGTGGTGAGCGAGGACGGCTACGGCAAGCGGAGCCTGGTCGGCGACTTCCGCCTGGTGCATCGCGGCGGCAAGGGGGTCATCTCGATGAACGTCACCGAGAAGACCGGCAACGTGATCGCGCTGAAGGAAGTTGCCGATGGCGACGACATCGTGGTGATGACCGAGCGGGGGAGGGTGATCCGCCAGCACGTGGCGGAGATCCGGGTCCTCGGACGGAACACGCAGGGAGTCCGCCTGATCCGCCTGAACGATGGCGACAAGATCATCGGCGTGGCGATCGTGCCGAGCACCGGTGAGTCGGATGGTGAAGGAGCGGTCGATGGCGCCGTTGACGGAGCGGTCGATGGCCTGGCCGACGGACTTTCCGAGCCTGGCACCGACGGCGCCGAGTAAGGCCGCCGAGCGATGAGACATGCCGCCGGACGAGCTCCGGCGGCCGAGACACGACGAGCGCCCGGAGAGGCAGGATGCCTCTCCGGGCGCTTTTTTTTTCCTAGGAGATATGCGCGCGCCGTTGTCCGAGGAGATGAGTTCCGTTACATTGCCGCTCACCAACTGTCTGCTGAAAAAGGTACAAGGAGATACTCAACACGGAGCCTAATCGGATGAAGAGTGCGCGAGCATTGGGAACGGGGCTGACGATGGCGCTGCTCGTGGCCGGGTGCAAGGATACTCCGGTTCAGGACGGAGAGATTCCAGGCCCGGTTCAGTTGATCAGGCAGACGGATATCACGCTCCATGTCGGCAAGGACACGGTACTTGGAGACGAGCAGGTCACCATCACCTGCACCTATAAGCCGATTCTACGCTCAAAGGGGCATGTGGAGTTACTTGGAGCAGGATATCTGGTGCCATCAAAATGGTGTATCGATTCGCCGGTCGTCGATACACTCGTACGTCCGAAGGATACGTGGCGATCTGTCTCCTTCCCCAAGGAGTTCGAGATGGGAGAGACGACAGTCCAGGAATGGAAGGTCCGGCTGCTTTCGCGGACAACGTATTCCTTCGATACGCATGTGGTCATCGACTCGGTCATTCTTCCTGAGAAGGGGGCATTCTACGGGGCTTACTCCAGGGAAGTGAAGGCGCATTTCAACGAATATGAGATTGCAAGTCAGGCGACGGGGCCCACGGGATATATCACACAACGCTGATAGTGGTTCGCGATGCCCATGATACGCGTGGCACGGACAGCGGGAATATTTGTCATCGAGTGGTACAAGTGAATACCTCACAACGGAGCTTCTCATGAAAAACAGTGCGCGAGCAATAGGTCTGGGGTTGGCCGTGGCACTGCTGCTGGCCGGGTGCAAGGATACTCCGGTGCAGGACGGAGGGATACCAGGCCCTGTTCAGTTGATCAGGCAGACGGATATCACATTGCATGTCGGCAAGGACACGGTACTTGGCGACGAGCAGGTCACCATCACCTGTACCTATAAGCCGATTCTACGCTCCAAGGGGCATGTTGAGTTACTTGGAGCGGGAGATCTAGTGCCGTCGAAATGGTGCATGGATTCGCCGGTTGTCGATACGCTAATCCGACCGAAGGATACGTGGAGATCCGTCTCCTTCCCGAAGGAGTTCGGCGAGGGAGAAGCTACTGTTCAAGAGTGGAAGGTTCGGCTGCTGACCTGGGGGAGTGTTACCTACCTGTTCGATACGCATGTTGTCATCGACTCGGTCTTTCTTCCCGAGAAGGGGGCGTTCTACGGAGCGTATTCCAGGGAGGTGAAGGCGCATTTCAATGAATATGAGATTGCGAGCCAGGCGACCGGACCCAGAGGGTATATCACCCGACGATGATATTCCATTCTGCCTTGGTCGCAGTTCGCGGAAGGCCGGGGGATCTCCACCATGCATTCCTCCCGGTTCCAGGGGCCTCGAACCGTCCGCCTAAATCCACTGAAACAACACCAGCTACATCAAGGAGGGAGCTCGCCATGCATCGCTCAGTGAAATGGTCGTTCGCATTGCTCCTGGGGATGATCTGCTCATTCCTCCCCGTCAGCGCCCAAACCCGATGCTCGCTGCCGGGGCCGGCGGTCCAGGGGGAGAGCGTTCGTGTCACGGTCGTCGACTCGGTCCGCCACCGATTGCGCGTCACGTATTCCGCCCGTGCCCGTGGCGCCGGAAAGTTGCGTGTAACGTTCCGTCCGGCGTCGAGCGGCGAGGAGGCCCCCGGCGATACGCGTACCGTGCTTGTGGATTGCGGCGCCGTGGTCACGTTCGAGTGGGAAGCGCCTTGGGAAACCTCCGACTATCAGAGAATCGGCGACGTTTCCCTCGAGCTGTGGGAGCGTAGGGTGGATCGCGCGGGAAGTCCGGCCCGCCAGGCCCATAGCATCTACGCGGAGGTCGTGAAAGCATCGGTGCTTCACGCGGGTCTCGATCTCGATCCCGCGAGGCTGAGCAGGTGGAGCGAGCTACCTCCCATGGGGCCTGCCAAGGAGCGAGAGGCTCACCTGCTCAACGTTCCACCCGTCGATACAAGCTGGAAGTTTCATGTGCATGTCAGAGGTAGGGTGTCCTATCAGGATTTCTATGGTGATTCAATCCGCGGTGTGCCGGGCCTCTCCGTGCAGCTCTATTGGTACGATTCGCTCCAGCCATCCGCCGAGGTACGGCCACCGCACTGCCCGGGCGAAACACATGTGACCGACATCGATGGCTACTACTCCTTCGACTACGAGTTCCGTGAGAATCAGCCGACCGGGCAGTGGGGTGACGAAGTTCGGATCAAGGTAGGAACAGTGAACGATGCCGCCTTCTCCGGGGATCTGGGGTACGCTGTTACATTCCCGACGAGAGGTAAAGTACCAATCCACGACATGATCGACCGGAACAGCTGGATCGACTCGAATGGGGTGGACATTATCTACGACGCCAACCATGGGCCCGCGCTCCGGTACCTCTATCGGGCGATGCAGTTCGCCAAAACCCGCCTTCGCTTCACGCCAAACCAGATCCGGTATTACTTCAAGATCAACGATCCCGATATCACCGTCTCCTATTTTCACGGACCGGGCTCGGATGGTCACGGATATGATATCGGGGTGCCCCGGATCGTCTTCAATCTGACCCCGTTCTCGGAGGTCGTCTATCACGAGTATGGGCACTTCCTGGAATTCAATTACGAGCGAGGGATTCCCTATTCCGGCTATCACGATCAGCATTGGTTCACCAAGGAGACAAGCGCGGGGCTCGCATGGAACGAGGGGTGGGCGGAGTTCATCTGCGCGCTGACGCACGACTACTGGTACGCGATCGAACAGCCGGAGCACGCCGAGCTGTTCAATACCTACTCGGAAGGACACAGCCCTCTCTATCAGTTCCTGGACTATTCGCAGAGCGCGTTCCACCTCGATCGCGATCGGTCGAAGGTGGAGGGGGTGGCCGCCTGCTTCCTCTACAGTCTCTTCGACGATACCCCGAATCGAGGACCGGGATATACCGGCGACAACGAGGATCTCGGATATGACAACGGCACGCTGTTCAGGCTGATTCAAAACCGGTATCTCTCCAACGGCGCGCTTCGCGGCTCCACGCAGCTCGAGGCCTATCGCGATGCGGTCCTCAATGCCCTGAGCCTCACCCCGTCATACGCGATCACCTATCTCTACCATCGATGGTCGATCAACATGGTCCACGACTATCTCATGGGGATCGGTGGGCCGGAAACCCCCGCCACGGCAACGAACCTCAGGATCGGAACGAACGCCGCGAAGCGTCCGGTCCTGGTCTGGGACAACAACACCGAGCCATCCTCGATCGACCGCGGTCAAGACGGGAACAGCAATGTCTACACGTTCAATCTCCAGGAGAACCAGGAATCGGGATTCGTTATCTATCGCAAGGAGATTCCCAGCGGATGGTACTGGGATGGTCGCGACGGCCGCCTCGATCCCGCGTACCGGATGATCGCGGTCGTCGGTACCAACGTCACCACCTATACCGATCCGGGGCCGTTCCAGCGGGACAAGCGCTACAGCTACGTTGTCGTGGCATACAACCGGGGAGATGCATCCAACCCCTCGGGACTCGCAATCCCGAAGGCCGAAGCCGAGTTCGTCGCCGAACGGAACATCACCATCAGGAGCGACCATCCGGATCGGTGCGATGCCGGCGCTTTCCTCACCCCCGCCGAGCCGCTCCACCTGCATGTCGATACCCAGATCGAAATCGGATCCGTTCACTGGCTTCTGGATCATCAGCCCGCGTTCATCCTCGCGAGCGGCCAGTCGACCGGCAGCCTGGGGCTGTTGAATACCTACCAGGACGGCATGCCCGTTCCGGTCGGTCAGCGCTTCTCCATCCGCTGCGTGGTGACCGATGTCGACGGCGTCTCCGATACCAGCGATGCGTGGTATCCGCAGTATGCTCCTCTGGATAGCACGTCGGCGATCGTGCAGGTGCTCTCCGCGGGAGCATTCGTTCCGGACAGGACCGTCCGCGCCGGGGTGGAGATGCTCGCTTTCCCCGGCCAGAAGATGCCGGCGGTCTATCCGCTTCGGGTCCGACCGACCCTCAGCGACGGACGGTATGTGGTCCGGCTCGTGGGGCTTCCGTCGGGGATGATGGACCTCGATGCCGTCAAGCTATACGCTGTCGATCACCCCGTGGGCGGGAGACTCGATGGAACCGCGCGCTGCGGATTCGGCATCTACCATCATTCGTCGGTCAACGGTGACGACAGTCTGGATACTACGCGGGCCTACGAGCGTCGACCGCTCCCGCTTGCGGCGGCGGTGCATACCGCGATCGGTCCCGTTACCTCATTGCTGGCCGAGCTGGACGGGAGCTCGATTCCCGTGTCGGGGACGGATTCGCTCGTGCTTCAATTCGAGGATACGGTCGGCATCACCAATCCCGATACGCTGGCTCACGGCGACGTGGACTTTCTGATCGAGATCGTCGGCGGATTCATCGACACGCCGCCATCATCCCCCATGGCTGAGCCCGTCGCGGCCGTGCCCGGCGGAATCGCGGAGGAGGCCACCGACTCGATATGGATGGAGAGAGCGTCGTTCGGATCGGGGAGACGGGTGATCGGCTACCGGCTCACGCGGCCCGGCTACGTCAGACTCGTCCTGTACGATCCGACCGGCCGCATGGTGCGCGTGCTCGAGGAGGGAAGTCTGAGTAGCGGGAGCCACGCAGCGATTCTGGATGATGCCGAGCTGCCGAGCGGGGGCTATCTCTGCACGTTGGAGACATCTCGATCCGGGCGGCGATCGATACGCGTTCCGATACTGCATTGACCGGATCGGGCGCCGGGTCCGAGCATGCGTGATGCCTCTTGCACGGCTCCGGCGGAACGGCTATCATTGCACCCCTGTCCTCGACGGGCAGTCGCGCGGGCGCGCTCCGGATCCGGAGATGGCGCCCGCTCTCGCAGGAGTGGCGGAATTGGCAGACGCGCTGGACTCAAAATCCAGTGGGCTTCAAAACCCGTGCGGGTTCGACCCCCGCCTCCTGTACGCACAGCAGGGCTCTCCGGCATGCCGGAGAGCCCTGCGTCCGTTTTCCGGGAGCGCTCTCGTCGCGGGAGATCCGCTCTCGTCGCGATACTCCCTACCCGGCGAGCCGTTCTCTCCGAACGGGTCCGGCCGGAGCGGGGATCATCCCGATTCGGATCAGTCCTGATTGATCTTCAGGCCGCCATCCTCGTTCTTCACGCGGAAGAGAAGGTTCCATTTCTTGTCGAACTGGAACTCCAGGCCGTTCTCGTGGAGTCGGAACTCGGTGCTGTCGGCGGTGCCGCCGAATGTCTGCGCCAGCTCCAGCAGGATCGGGCGCCAGGCGGCGAAGTGCTTGGTCACGTACTCATCCCCCATGGCGCGCCGCTCGGCAGTCAGTTGCGTTCCCCAGTCCTTGGCCGTTCCGCTGGCCGCGATGTGGAACAGGTTGTGTCCGAAGGCCGAGGGATCGGCGATGTTGCCGGCATCGACCATCGGCTTCGGCGCGTACGCCGAGGAGCAGGAGGCCACCATGATCGCGGTGGCCAGCGAGGCGAAAATCAGCGCATTCTGTCGTTTCATGACGCCTTCCAGTGATGTTCGCCGAACCGTTCGGTCCGGATGACATCTGGCAGAAGGCGCAAAGCGCTTGCCAATCGCTCCGCGAAGTGCCGTTCGGGGGCTGGGAATGGGCCGGCCGAGGCTCCGCGGCGGACCGAAGGCGGACGGTTGGAACAGACCGTAATGACCGGATCGACAGCGAGAGGCTTGTATGAGTAGGGGCGATGCCGTAACTTAGCTGCCCTGCCAAAATTTCGGGGCTGTTGAGATGCGTACGACGCTCGCGGAATTCGGTCAGGTCAGGCGCTGACCCGGTCACTTCCAGGATGAACCCGGTTCGAAAATGAACTAGTTCGGGGTGGCTATTCGTCATACAGGGTACGGCCAGACGAAACGAGAATCTTATTACCTGAGCGAAGACCATGGCAAAGACACAGACCTTCTCCGACAAGAACAAGAAGAAGAAGGACGACTTCATCTCCGTCAAGGTGATCATGACCGACAAGACCGAGAAGGGGACCTTCAAGTTCAACGAGCGCTTCATCAAAGTGAAGGATCTTGCCGACGTCGAGCAGGCGATCAAGGCCTGATCGTTCCCCGGCAGCGAGCATACGAACGCATACGCAACCTTTCGACGCAGCATAGAACCATGAAAGATTCCATCCATCCGAAGTATGTCCCGGCCCGCGTGACCTGTGTCTGCGGCAACAGCTTCATCACCCGCTCGACGGTCGGCGACATCAAGCTCGAGATCTGCTCCGAGTGCCATCCGTTCTTCACGGGTCGCCAGAAGATGATCGACACGGCCGGCCGTATCGATCGCTTCAATCAGCGCTTCAAGAAGTCGCAGGACATGCGCACCGCCAAGCAGGGCGCCACGGAGTAATCGAGGCACCGCCTCGATCCTTGAACGCGTACGATACAGTAGCATTCATATACGCATTATCAACGAACTTCGATGATCCGTCGACACGACAACGACAACGCCCAGCAGCGCCAGAAGCGTAATGATCCCCCGCGCCGCAAGCGGAACCCTCTGAAGGGGATCGAGTACATCGATTACACGAACACGAAGCTCCTTCAGCGCTTCATCAACGACCAGGGGAAGATCCTCCCGAAGAGGATCACCGGCGTCACGGCCAAGCAGCAGCGTGCCATCACCCGCGCGGTGAAGTACGCTCGCCATCTCGCCCTGCTCCCCTTCGTCGCCGAGGACAATCGCTGATATTGCGCGCCTCGCGCCGTGTCGATCGAACGAAGATGATGTGAAACGGGCCGGAAGCTCTTGCTCCCGGCCCGCTTCCGTTTCGTCCGCCCGATATCGCCTCCCCCCTCCGAATCTCATCTCCTCCCCCTCGATCAGACGATGCTCTTCATCCGCCGCAGCGTGTCGATCGGGCTCGGCGTGTCGAAGATCCCGGAGCCGCTGACCACCACGTCCACCCCCGCCTCGTAGACCTCCCGGATATTCTCCAGCTTGATCCCGCCGTCGGCCTCGATCAGCACCTCCGGCCGCCCGGTCTCCTCGAGCATCCGCCGAAGCGTCGAGGCGCGGCGAAAGAGGGAGGGGATGAACGACTGTCCGCCGAAGCCCGGCTCGACCGACATCAGCAGCACCATGTCGACGTAGGGGAGAATCTCCTCCAGCACCGACAGCGGCGTCGCCGGGTTCAGCGTCACCCCGGCGCGGCAGCCGAGCTGCCTGATCCGCTGCACCGTCCGGTGCAGGTGGAGCGCCGCCTCGACGTGCACCGTGATATACGTGGCCCCCGCCTTGGCGAAATCCTCCAGATAGCGATCCGGATCGGAGATCATCAGATGGCAGTCCAGCGGAAGCTCGGTGATCTTCCGGAGCGCGGCCACGACCGGCGGCCCGATCGTGATGTTCGGGACGAAGTGGCCGTCCATCACGTCGACGTGGAGGAAATCGGCGCCCCCCTCGGTCAGCATCGCCACGTCCTCGCCGAGCCGCGTGAAGTCGGCCGACAGGAGGGAGGGGGACAGGTAGAGCCGGCGCGCGGCGCCGGAAGCGGGTTGGGAATCGGTCATCGCGGTCAGGAAATGCGGGTTGTCTGAAACAGCGGGAGCCCCGGCCGATCGGTCGGGGCTCCCGGCAAAATACCATATCGTCCTCCGGCAGGCGCGCTCCGGGGAATGTCGATGTGTGTCGCGCGCACTGCGGCCCAGATCACCGGCTCGGTCCATCGGCCCGGTCAGTCGGGGCAGTCAGTCGGGGCGGCGGCTACTCCTCGCCGTCGCCGTCGAGCTCTTCCTGTTCGGCCGGCAGGAGCGCGGCAAGCGATCCGTTGGCGTAGAAGGGGAGGCTCTCCCTGAGCGCCTCGGCAAGCTCCGTCAGGCGCCGCTCCACCAGGAAGTTGACCGATCCCGGAGGGTAGTTCCCCGCCGAGTCCCGCTTGCCGGCCGGAATGCCGGTCAGCAGCTCGATCCCCTCGTCGACCGTGGTGATGGCGTAGATGTGGAACTGTCCGGCCGCCACCGCCTCGACCACCTCGGTCTTGAGCATCAGATCCGGGACGTTCTGGATCGGGATCAGCACCCCCTGCGTGCCGGAGAGGCCGCGCACCGAGCAGATCTCGAAGAACCCCTCGATCTTCTCCTTCACGCCGCCGATCGGCTGAATCTCTCCCCACTGATTGATCGACCCGGTCACCGACAGATCCTGGCGGATCGGCAGGCGGCTCAGCGCCGACATCAGCGCGTAGATCTCCGTCGAGGAGGCCGAATCGCCGTCGACGCCGCCGTAGGACTGCTCGAAGACGATCGAGGCCGACAGCGAGAGTGGACGCCGCTGCGCGAAGCGGTTCCGGAGGAACCCGGTCAGGATCAGCACCCCCTTGGAGTGGATGTTCCCGCTCAGGCGCGCCTCCCGCTCGATGTTCACGATCCCCTGTCCGCCCACGGCCACCGTGGCCGTGACCCTGGAGGGCTTGCCGAACGATGCCTGGCCGACGCTGTAGACCGCCAGGCCGTTGATCTGACCGACCTTCGAGCCGGTCGTGTCGATCATCAGCGCCCCTTCCAGAATCCGCTCCAGCGTCTTCTCCTTCCACATCGCGTTCCGGTCGATCATCATCCGGTGCGCCTTCTCCACGTGATAGCGGCTGACCACCTCGGCGCTCGATTTCTCGGCCCAGAAGCTCGCCTCGCGGAGCAGGTCGGCGATGTCGCTGAAGACAAGGGAGATCTTCCGGCTGTGTCCGGCCTTCTCCACGGCGTACTCGACCACCGCGGCCACCCCTTCCGGATCGAAATGGAGCAGGTTCTCCTCGTCGGACATCTTCCGGATGAAGCGCGCGTACTCCAGCAGCACGCCGTCGGTCCGCTCCAGCTCGTAATCGAACTGGGCGTTGATCTTGAAGATCTTCCGGAAATCCTCGTCGATGTTGTAGAGTGTCTGATACAGGCGGGAGTCGCCGATCATGATCACCTTCACGTTCAGATCGATCGCCTGCGGCTTCATCGCCGACGGGAGGGAGGCCGACTGGAAGAAGCTCTCGATCGACTGGATCTCGAGCTTCCGATGGAGGAGCACCCGCTTGAGCGCCTTCCAGACGCCGGCCTCGGAGAGCGCGTCGGTGGCGTTGATGATCAGGTAGCCGCCGTCGGCGCGGAGGATCGATCCCCCCTTGATCCGGGTGAAATCGGTGGTCCAGGCGCCCCGGTCGTCGTAGACCTTCTCGACGGTGCCGAAGAGGTTGACGAAGGTCGGGGTGGTCTCGATCACCACCGGGCACCCGTCGAGCTTGGAGTTGTCGAGCACCACGTTGACGCTGTAGATCCTGAAGGGATCGGACTTCTGCGGGGTTTCCTTCCCCTTGTGCTGCTGCTCGGTCTTCTCCTCGTTCCGCTGCCGGAACAGGTCGAGATTCTTGAGGATATCGTCCCGCACATCCGCGAGGTGATCCTTCACATGCTCGAACGGATAGCGTGAGCCGACCTCGTCGAGCGTGGCCTGAACCAGCAGGCGGACCGATTCATGCTCGTAGCTGGCCACCTCGCGCTGAAACTCCTGGGAGAGCTTCATCCCGAGCTTGGCCAGATCGTAGAGCTCGGTCCGGACCTCCTTGTACTTGGTGCCGATCTCGTCGGCCTGCTCCTGGGTTATCTCCCCCTCGGTGACGAGGCGCTCCAGCTCGGAATACTGATGCGACTGCCCCTTGATGATCGGGAGGATCTCCGGCTGCACGATGTCCGGATTGGTCTTGGCGTGCTGCAGCGCGAATCCGCGCGGCTCGATGCGCGCCTCGAACTCGGCGAGCATCTCCTTCTCGCGCCGCTGGTAATCCTCGACGATCTGCCGCTTCCCACCCCGGAACTTCTCGTCGTCGAAGAGCTTCGGGATCTGGGAGGCCAGGTAGGTGATCGCCTCGGACATCGCGGTCGAGAACCCGAGCGCCTTTCCTTTTGGAAACAGGATCAGCCGGGGACAGTCCGGAGAGTCGAAGTTGTGGACGTAGGCGTAATCGTGCGGAACGTTGCACTCGGGCCGGAGCCGGAGCAGCAGATCCTTGATCGTCGTCAGGCGTCCGGTGCCGGACAGGCCGCTGACGAAGATGTTGTAGCCCGGGGAGAAGATCTCCGCGCCGAGGGTCAGCGCGTCGAGCGCGCGCCGCTGGCCGATGATCCCCTGAAGGGGCTCGATGAACGCCGTCGATGGAAAGTTGAAAAGGGACGTATCGGCATACCAGCGCAGGGCTCTGGCACGCAGCTCGAGCCGGGGCGTCTGCGCGCCACCGGTTTCGTGAGAGTTCGTCGAAGAATCCGCCATATCGCTTGGGAAACCTCCAGCTCAAGGAACAGAACTGGCGTAGTATAATAATTCTCGTGCCTACCGAGGCGATTCTTTGCTTCGTTGCTTCGGCCGATTCTTCTAGTTTTGCCGGCTCAAACGGTATTATCGAATCCGGATCAACCTATGGCAACCGCAGAACCCAAGTCGAACGTGTCCCTGGAAACCATCGTCTCGCTGGCCAAGCGTCGCGGCTTCATCTTCCAATCCTCCGAGATCTACGGCGGCCTGAACGGCTGCTGGGATTACGGGCCCTACGGCGTGGAGCTCCTCCGGAACGTCAAGGAGGCCTGGTGGCGCGCGATGACCTACCGTGACGATGTCGAGGGGATCGACGCGGCGATTCTGATGCATCCGCGCGTCTGGGAGGCCTCCGGCCACGTCCAGAACTTCTCGGATCCGATGGTCGACTGCCGTATCTGCAAGTCCCGCTACCGGGTCGATACCTTCATCGAGGAGATGCCGGCCAAGCGGAAGAAGGATCTGGTCAAGGCGCTGGTCGATGCCTCCGACGATGCGCAGGCGCTCCACGAGGCCTACGTCGCCGTCAAGGCGGGCGCCGGGGAGAAGGCGGGCGCCGAGCACGCCGAGCACGAGGGGATCAAGGAGCGGAAGGATGCCCTGCATCACGCCGTCAACGCGATGTCCGAACAGGAGATCGAGTCGACCTGCTCCTATCTGGCGACCAACACCGACGTGGCCGCCCGCGCCCTCACCAGCCCGGAGGTCACCTGCCCGAACTGCGGCAACAAGGGGAGCTTCACCCAGCCGCGGCAGTTCAATCTGATGTTCAAGACCTACATCGGCCCGCTGGAGGAAACCTCCGCCGCCGTGTTCCTCCGCCCGGAGACCGCGCAGGGCATCTTCGTCAACTTCAACAACGTCCTGCAGTCCTCGCGGCAGAAGGTCCCCTTCGGCATCGCGCAGATCGGCAAGGCGTTCCGCAACGAGATCAACACGAAAAACTTCCTCTTCCGTACCCGCGAGTTCGAGCAGATGGAGATGCAGTTCTTCGTCAAGCCGGGGGAGGACACGACCTGGTACGAGTACTGGCGCGAGCAGCGCTGGAACTGGTACCGCGACTGCGGGATGACGATGGACCGCCTCCGGCTGAAGCCGCACGACAAGCTCGCCCACTATGCGCGCGCCGCGGTCGATATCGAGTACGATTTCCCCTTCGGCTGGGGTGAGATCGAGGGAATCCACAACCGGAGCGATTTCGACCTCGGCCGTCACGCCGAGTTCTCCGGCAAGAAGCTCGAGTACTACGACCAGCAGGCCAACGAGCGCTACACGCCGTTCGTGATCGAGACCTCGGTCGGCGCCTCCCGCTCCACGATGGCCTTCCTGATCGACGCCTACAGCGAGGAGGAGGTCAACGGCGAGAAGCGGACCGTCCTCCGGTTCCACCCGAAGCTGGCCCCCTACAAGCTGGCCATCCTTCCGCTGGTCAACAAGGAGGGGATGCCGGAGTTCGCGACGAAGCTCTATCGCGACGTTCAGCGCTCCTACAAGACCTTCTACGACGATTCCGGCGCCGTCGGCCGACGCTATCGCCGGCAGGACGAGGTGGGAACCCCCTTCTGCGCCACCGTGGACGGACAGACCCTCGAGGACGGGACGGTCACCGTCCGCGACCGCGACTCGATGGAGCAGGTCCGTGTCCCGGCCGAGAAGCTGAAGGACTTCGTGGCCGAAAAGGTCGAGGGATAATCGCTCCGGCGGTACGACCCGGCAAGAGCGGGGTGAAGATGATCTGGAACACGCCCGCCGGAGCGATCGCTTCGGCGGGCGTGTCGGTAGATGCCGTCCGGTGGCGCGGTTCCCCTCGGATGGCGCCGGATACGTCTGGCTCGCGGCCTCCGTGGAGATATGGCCCCCCATCCCCCCGGAGCTCCCTCGCGGCCGCCGTGCGCGCATTGCCGCCGGCTCCCGGCCTCACCGGATCGACCGCTCCGGAGCGGTCTGTCGGAAGAAGGCACATCGGCACCGCCGGCACCGCCATCGCCGCCTCGCCACCGGTGATCGCGGCCTCCCCAGCCGGCGACATTGCTATTTGTAAACACGCGAGATGGGGCCAATGCGTAGATTGTTCCTTTCATGTCCGCGCACGCTCCCTCCCCACAGGATCCCGAGATACGGAGCTCAATGAATACCACGCGAGCCATCCCAGCCGAGATGTTCGAGTTTCTCAACTCTCTTCCGATAACGCTCCATCTGGAGGACTGGATCGTTGCGTTTCGGACCGTGCTGCAGCAGTTCCTTGGTGACGTGGACCGCATCCTCGTCGTCCCGAATACCGCGTGCAGAATGGACGACCCGAGCGGATATCGTCCCGGCTGGTCGATCACGCAGCGCGTCGTCGATGGGAAACCGGTGGAAGGCCCCGATATCGTGACCTCGGAGCTCGACCTGGATACGCCGATGTCGGTAAAAATCATCGAGGAATCCCGGAGGCTCAATTTCCCATTCCATCTCTATCAGGATCCGCACGGGTTCGAATATTTCTACAAGGGAACCGCCTATCTGGGATCGATTATTCTCTTCCGGGAAAAAGATCAGCGTCCGATTTCCGCCGAGACGCTTGAGCTGATGGAATCGTTCCGTCCGTTTCTCGTCTTCATGCTCTCGGATGCGTTGGCGCGCCACCACTACGCCAAGCCGGTCGACCGCGTCTACTACCAGGCGCTGGTGCACATGGGAGAGGATGCCCGACTTACGATGCAGGACCGGAAGATTATCGCCCATCTCCTGCTCGGATATTCCTACAAGGAGACCGCCGACCACCTCGGCATCAAGCTCGACACGGTTAAAAAGCACGTGAAACGCATTCACCAGCGGACCGGAGTGCGGAGCCAGGGAGAGCTTTTTGCGATGTATTTCACCGCGAGAATGGGGCTGAAGAAACCGGACGATACCTTGGACTGATTGCAGGGTACACAAAAGGGGACTGGCAGGGAGGCTATTGCGACGCTACATTCCCGGTGCATGCGTCCGCCCTCCGTCGCCCGATGACGACCGCGTCATTCGAGGATCGGAGCATGGCGAGTCAATAGCCACCTCATTTTGACCAGGTCCCATGAAACGCTCCCTTTTCGTGTTGTTGCTGCTATTTCTCTGCGTCGTTACCGCACGGTCGCAGACATACAGCTGTTATCGCCATCCCTTCGACTCGCAGGCTTCGCTGGTTGATAGCTTCGGCGTCCATATCGTCCTTTCGACTTCCGGTGTCAATACCGACGTGATCGGGAACGTGATCGTCTTCAGCACCTCGTCGGGGAGGAAGGAATACTCGATCTGCCCCGAATCGATCCGATTTTCCGGCTATGGTCCCACCGTGGACAGTACATCCACAGCGACGGTGTTCACGCTCCTGAGCCGTGCCGCGGCCGTGCAGACCATTATCCAGGGGTACACATCATGCGTCGCCAGTTGCGATACCCCCGATTCGGCGAAGGTCTTTCAACCTTCCTGTGTCAAACGATTCGGCAGCGGCACGCTGACCTCGTTCGTGTCGTGCAACGGAAGCGGCGCGGCCACGCGATTGTACGGCATCTGCTGTCCGAACGGAACGCCGTCGGTTTCGCTGCTTTCGACGCAGCCTGGTACCTGCGACAGTAATGGGATGACCGGCTGCAGCATGACAACGCCTTGATGGCCACGAAGGGGCGCGGCACGACTGGGGTGCCCGCATCCGGCGTATCGCGTTTTCTCGGGTGGCGAGGTCCCGCGCAGGGGGCTTCGCCACCGTCGTTTCGGGGATGTCGGTGGCGTGTCCCGGGAATATTGATTGTCCCCGTGGACACTGCGGGGCGATCACCGCGATGCGTGTGATGCCGATTGGAAAGCTCGATGAATGTGCCGCGCGCATTGTGCCGACCGTACGCGCGGGAGCACTTCGATAGAAGCCCCGACACGGATTTTTTTTCATCGCGCGGGTGTCGGGCGCGGGAATGGGGTACACAAAGTGGGACTGTCCATCGCGTGCCGAATTTCCTACGTTTGCACCACGGCGATCCCCGTCAAGGTCCCGTCGGCCGCCGTCGACAAATCCGAATTAATCCCCGTCGATACATAGTTGAAATGCCAGTGGTGCCGTCGAAGGTTGCCGGAGTCTCCGGTGTCCCCGCGACGAGCGGAAATGACGGCAACCGCGGCAATGGCAAGTTCGCGATTCCTTCGCTCGGGCTTCACGGCATGATGCCGCGTGCCGGATGGGCGATGACTCGGGCATTGTCCGGGCGCGAGCGTTCAATGACACAGCAGAATTTGTGGAGGTCCCATGCTCCGTGGCACCAGACGGCAGCGAATGTTCCCTGCCATCGCACTCAGACATTGTTTTCACTGCTCCCGGCTCGAGCTGAAGCGGCGTGCCCGCCAGGTATCGGAGAGCGTGGAGGCTGTATCCGATGCCGGTGGAACGGCGCCGATCTCCTCCCTGGAAGGGAATGGGGCATGGCGGATCGGAATCGGTGAGATTCGGGATCGATCACACCACACGGGCCTCAGATGTCTCGAAGGCCACGCTGTTCGAGTACGTGAGGTTCTTCTTTGCCGCCGGGACTCTCGATGGGAAACCGGCTGTTCATACAACGGCTTCCGTGGGGGCGCATCCGGACGTTGGAGGCCGGGTGCGTCCTCCGAAGCCTCCCCGCGAGGAAGCTCCGTGTGATGGTGAGAGTCACGGGGGGATGCGCTGTCGTCTCGATGCCGGTCATGCCCCTGGCCACGATCGGCCGGTCGGAGAGCGGCACGCCCTCCCGGTTTCCGGAGGCTCAGATCATGACATCGACGATGACGGCTCAGGTCGTCTGGTGCTCGTCGGCGCCGATGGCGGGAGGAGCGGGGGCGAGGGGACCGGACGTGGAGCTCCGGCGCGAGCCGGGAGGATGAGGGAGGAGAAGGTGCCGATGTGAAGCAACGGAATCGTCACGGAACCGGTCGAAGCGGCCCGTGAATGTCACGATGGCGACGCCGGGGGTGACCTCGGAACGGCATCGCGCAAGATGAACCGCACACGAATCATTCCGGGAAGAACATTCCGGGAAGTGGTGCGCCGGAGAAGGCCCCCGATGGATCTTGACGGGGTAGTCCTTCGGGAGTCATGCTCCGGCGCGCCCGACTCGGATCATTCGATACAACTATCGACGCAACCGACACGGTTATCGATATGGGGGCGCCGCCGTAAGGGCTCGCGAACCGGGGGAAGATCTCCCTCCGCGTCCACGATCGCACTGGCGCTTCGCGACAACGGCGCGGAACGGCTCTCGGGTCACTCCGGCGGCGCGGCTCCCCACTCCATCCTCGATCCGATCTCCCTGCGCGCTTCTTCTCCTGATCGGCGACGTGCCCGCCCTACTTCTTCCGTCCCCTTCCTCCTTCGAATCGGCAATCGCACAACGCTTCCCTCCGTGGCAGAAACAACGCGGCCCGGGAGGCGCGGCGCGCATTCGGACCTGGCGACGCCCCCGAAGAGTCCCACCATGCTCTCCATGAAGATATCCTCCCCCTCCAAGGCCAGAGTCCGGCGTGCGGGGGACATTGGGCGTACATGAGGCGGCCGTGTGGAGCTGAGTTCAGGGCACGGCGCCTTGTCGGCTCCGGCGACGCTCCCGGCGACGCACCCGCTACCGGCCGTACTGCCGTCACCCGATCGGCGCATGGCTGGACCGATCGTGAGTTCATTCGCCTGGGCGATGAGAAGTCCCGTCATGCCGGCACCGACTGGGAGCGGAAAGCACGGATGGAGAAGAGAGGTATCGGGACGCCGGGTGTGCTGGAGGAGGCGCGGAGGAGGTCCGCCCGGTATCGGGGATCCCATCGAAGTGGAGTCCGCCATGGTTTCTGGGAGCGAACGACGCCAGGGCACCCAAAAAGCGCGTGGGAGGAATCGAAGCGGGGTAAATGACGCGAATTTTGAAGATTTTGGGCGGTTCCGTGGAGGTGAGAGAAACTTCGGGCACGACGGACCGTGCCTTCGTACCGGTACACAAAGGTGGACTGTTGCGCGGTTTTCCCGCGCCATAACTTTGTCAGTGATCACATGATCGTGCTTGAACAGCGAAGTGATGTCGGTCCACCACATGCCCTCGGAGCATGCCGACATCACTTCTTTTTTTCTCCAATGTCGCCCCAGTCAGGCTGATGCATTGGAGCCGTCAGCGATCGGAAGGACCTTCGGGGATCCCTCCGCGGCGATGTCGGTCTCGCTGTCGATTCAACGACGCGGGCTCCAGCCCGGTGTAACATCCGCTCCGGAAGGTCGGGTACCTCCTGGTAGCGCCTCCGGCAAGCCCCTCCATTCCCTCGTCCCACTCGATTCCGCCTCGTCCCCCCCGTCAGATTTTTTGAAGAACCTTTTCATCGGCCGATTTCGGCCTCCGGCGCGTTTTCCTGCTCCTGGGGCGAAATCGTCGATATTTGCGAAAATTTCGGGTTCGCCTATCCCATATGTGTGTTTCTGAAAAAAGCAAGGGGGGAGGGGGGTACACAAAGGTGGACTGGTGCCCGGTCACGATGGGACGTAAGTTTGTTCACGATCAATCGGTAATTGATAGAGAATGTGGCAGCACCACCACACACTCGTGAGAGTGCGCTGCCACATCTCCTTTTTCCACCCTAGAATCGTTACCGGTCACCTCGTCATCCACAGTATCATCGGCTCTTCGTTCCCATGTGGGAACCATCTCGCTCCAGCTCCATGACGGGAGCTTCATGCTCCGACGTTGCCATGCGCATCCTCGGCGGGGCGCGTCGCGGTTAAGATCCCGGCCGCGCGGCTGTCGTTCCCCGAGGCTGGGCCGCGTGGTTTGTCACACACCATGGCGGTCTCCTGGACCCGCTCATCGAGGGCGTGCAACCTGAATGCGAGGGCGCCCGCACCATCCATTCGGAGCCATCCTGGCCGTCGTGAATCTGATCACGAAGCAGGGGGAGAGGGTCACGACCCCGGATAGATATCCGGCTGCCTCCGCGCGACCAAATCCGGAACGGCATGGCCGACATGCGAGGTTCCTGGGTACGTGTCCGGCCTGATGCTCGCCGAATGCACCGAGACCCGACCATGGCGATCGATGCCGTTGATCCTGACGTTCACCTCCAGAGGCTTTCAGACATCCATCATACCCCATCTTCATCATCCCGTGCTCATGCTCGCTCCCTCGTGAGGTTGCCGGCATCGCACGAAGAATCCCGGCCGCATCATACGGCGACGGCCGGCTCCAGCCCGGATACGATCCATACATACTCCTCGGCTCGCGTCGTTCTGACGATGGGGGGCACTCCCTGTTCCGTGATCCCCGCATCACCGACCCGAGCTCGGCAATGGAGAAGGCGGACGTGCTCAATCTCGACGGAAGGCTTGCGAGCCATCGTGAGAAGGGGCTGAGCGAGGCGAGCCCGCGCTTGCCAGTACCATCCCCGGCTCTTCGATGACTGCATGCGAGCCAGCGTCGGTGGTGCGCCGGAGCATGCTGTCCCCGGAACGGTGAAAGGTGGGAAGGCAATCGTGGATGCGCGGGTGGGGGGTACACAAAGAGGGACTTCCCATCGCTCGCGGCATCGCGTACTTTTGTACGTGACTCGCATCGAGACCATGTGGCCGCATAGACAACGATCGCGGCGGCTCGGTGGAGAGTCCTGGTCATGAGGAATTCGGTCTTCGTAGATACGCGATCGGCGGCGAGGTCCACGGCGCCGTCGGTTGTAGTGATGGGGGCCGATTCCGAATCGATTCCCGCTCCCGATGGAGGCGGGTTGCGCGATGTCGGATCGTACAGCCGACGTTGCGGTCAACGAGCCTTGAGCACGATCATCGCGGCTCGTGAGTATGCGAAGAGGAAGGCCGGCGGATAGAATTGCCCGCGCGTATGGGGCCGTCTCGCCGGATGTCGATATCGTGCCGATGCGCGGTTCCCTCCGTCGTGTCGGCGCACTCCGGATACCAGAGTCCGGAAAGCACTGGATATGTCGTACGGGATGTCGCCGTACGGCACGATCGTCGAGTGATTGCCAAACCTCCCCGTCAAGAATCAACACGATAGTTGGAGCTCAACTGAGCCTGGTAGGCGTCAGTGGCCGCAAGATGCCGTAGCATCCTGCTGAACCGCGCGCGATGGATCGGCTCATGATCGATCTCCTGGAATCCCATCCGTCGGACATCATGGTTCCAGGCGGACCATGGGCGTGCCCGCGGCATGCGTTCGCTGCAGCAGATCAGCGGTTGCGATGCTCACGTGTCGCCTCGGAATGGCCATGCCTATCCTCGAAGCGAGGAGATACGGGATGTCCGGTCGTTGCCGGCGCGTGGCGTCGCGGGTGCGAATTGTCGCAGGCGCGAGTCGTTGTTGGCGTCGAGCCGCTATTGGAGCGCGCGGTTGTCGGCCGGTGCCACGAGCGATGCGAGCCGTTGTCGACGGATACCCATGCGTGTGATGAATGGCAGGTGTGGGCACAGGAGCCGGATTGGTGATCGGGATGCGATGGTTCGGCCGCTCGAGCACGTCCGTGGATGCCAGGAGCGGAAGGATCCCAGCGTGGGACGAGTATCTCCCGGCCCTAATCGGCATGGATGACGAATGATATATGCGCCTGTGGTGCTCGCGGAGAGCATGGCGCGGTGCGGGATGTCGAAGTCGCGATGGCTGGATCCACGATACGGAGATGGCGCTCATTCCGGATCACCGGAGAGGCTGATTGAGAAAGCGGGATCCGGATCGCCTGGCGAACCGATCGGGGAGACGGGATAATGACGGTGATGTTTGTCGTGACTGTCTCCACGGGCGTGAGCTCCCCGGGTTCGATGGTGTTCGCCACGAGCGTTGAACGTGGTACCTCGATGGAGGAATCGGTGTTGGTGGAGGAGGTTGGCCGCGACACGGGCCCGGCAGCGGGGCTTGGCCCGTGTCGATGTGGGGAAGGTACATGGCATCGGGTGAGAGAAATGTGTCAGGAAGGAACAATAGCATGACGTGATTGCACACAACAAGCTCGGTTCCGCCGGTCTTCTCGCCGGTCATCGAAAGGTGACGGCGTGCCGGCGGCGGTCAGGCAGATTGGGAGGAATTCCAGAAACCTGTAATTGCCGGTGGAGGGCTCGACGTGCTAGATTGCGCACGTTGATTCGCCGATCACCGATTGATCAGTCCAGATGATCGGCGGCAACGAAGGTCCTCAATTCACGACGACACCTTCAGGTTTCCTATGTCCACTCCGCATGTGATGCGGAACTCTCGATCAGATTCCCTTCGTCATCGACCATTCACCGTCGGTGCCGTACGATCCTCCAACAGGAGGCTGGGAATATCCTTGTCATGACCGTAGATAGAGCGTGCCCACGGATTCACTGATGAATCCGTTTGCCTCGAGCCACCATCATCGAGGCCTCGCTCACCCGGCTTCTTCGGTCAATCGCGGCATCAGCGTGGGGTGCAGGCCTGTCTACCACCGCAGCACCCTGCCCCCCACGTGGCCGTGCCTTCGCCGGCGCGGCGCCCGTCCGATTGCTCGGCGTCCGAACCTCGTGGCGTGAACACCATGAGTCGGAGTGCCGTACGTCGGAGCGCCGTGAGCCGACGTGCCACGAGCCTGAACACACCCTTCCTTCCTCGACACAATACCCCGTCCGTTCTCCCTGTTTTTTTCGTGAGCAAGCGTGCTCAGGCATCGTTGCGTCCGCGCGCGATGGCGCCGCTTCGATGGCGCCGCTTCGATGGCGCCGCTTCGATGGCGCCGCTTCGATGGCGCCGCTTCGATGGCGCCGCTTCGATGGCGCCGCTTCGATGCGGATCGTGCATGGATATCCATGCGGTGATGCACGTTGCTCGATTGAGCCGCATACCGTCGCGCGCGCAGCCATGGTGCCATGGCTCCGGAGCTGCCTGTCGCCTCGGCCGATCTCGTACGCGCGAGGATCTTCTCCTCGAGTGACGTCGGCAGTGGAAGGGGCGATCTGAGTACGCTCACGATGACAGCCGCTGTGTCAGCCATCCGCGGTATCGGAAGCGATTGTCGCGGCGGCACATGGCGCGGCAATACCGGCTTCCGCGACTCCCGCGTCGGCATCATGTCCGAATGCGATACGATGTGATGCGAACATGACGCGATGCGAGAATGACGCGATGCGAGAATGACGCGATGCGAGAATGACGCGATGCGAACATGACGCGATGCGAACATGACGCGATGCGAGAATGACGCGATGCGAGAATGACGCGATGCGAACATGACGCGATGCGAACATGACGTACACCGACCGACACGCGATGTGATACGGGGCAGCACCCCAGCCCCGTACATCGAGCATCGGTGCGCTCGGTGGCGTTAATGCCGAGGTCACTACTAGGTCCAGTGGCCCTCGGCGATCGATTCACTCAACCTTTCATCAAAGAGGTATCCGCATGACACTGACAATGGGTCAGATTCGCCTCTGCATGTTGCTGCTGTTCGGAGCGCTCGCCCTCGCGACGCTTGCGAGCGTTCCGGCGCACGCGCAGTTCCAGTACCATTACGGCGGTACGGGAACGGAGAACTTCAAATGGACGGTGCTTCAGACGTTCGATGGAGGATTCATCTCGACCGGTGAATCCAACAGCGGCCGCGCCGACTACGATGTCTATGTGGTGAAGACCACATCGACCGGCGCGATCTCCTGGGCCTTCAAGTACAATATCGGAGGCGATGATCATGGACGCGGCATTCAGCAGCTCTCCGATTCCGGGTTCATCGTCACCGGTTATACCGCCAACACGAGCAATTGCTGCACGCGCAACGACATCTTCCTGATGCGCCTCAACAAGACCGGCGCGGTGCAGTGGGTGCAGACCTACGGCGGCCTGGGAGAAGAGGAGGGATGGCACGTGCAGGTGCTCACCAACGGCGACTACGTCGTCGCCGGACGTACCAACAGCTTCGGCCAGGGAGATCTCGACGCGATCCTCCTGCGCACGAACTCCTCCGGGACGCTCCTGTGGGGACGAGTCTACGGCGGCACTGCGATGGACTACTTCACCATGTCCACCACGTCCTCCTCGGACATCGTCGCCTGCGGCGTCACGGCCAGCTATTCCGGCTCGTCCGGTGATCTCGATGCCCTCCTGATGCGGATCAACGCGTCCACCGGCGTTCCGATCTGGACGAATCACTACGGAGTGGTCGACACGCAGGACTGGTTCCGCACCGTCCGCACCTGCTCCAATGGCGATCTGATTGCCGTCGGAAATACGCGGAGCTTCGGGGGGAACTCGGAGGCGTGGATGATCCGGACGAACTCCAATGGCGCGACCCTCAATACCATGATCGTCGGCGGGCAATCCTCCGGCGGCTGGGACGAGTTCTCCGATGTGAGGGAGCTCTCCACGGGCGACTTCATCGTCACCGGGCTCTTCTTCAACGTTCCGAACGGCTTCGGCGACTACGACGTCTACGTCGGCGAGTATACCTCGACGCTCAATCTGGTCTGGAATCGCGTCTACGGCGGCACCGGACTCGACTGGGGGAACGGCATCAACGTGGCTTCCGGCACCGCCAGCATCATCGTCTCCGGTGAGACCCAGAGCTTCGGCAACGGCGATCAGGGATATCTGATCCGGACCACGCCGGCGGCCAGCTCAAGCGAGTGCAATGCGATTCCCGATATCGACTCGCTCCACGACGCCGTGGACTCGATACCGATGACGCTCGCCAACTCCGGTATCCGCGTGCAGTGCAGCGCAAGCGCCACCAGATCCGTGGACTCCAACGCGTTCCCGGAATGCACGCAGGCCGCGCCGTTCAGGGCACCGGAGCATCAGCTGATCCCGCCGATGCTCTCCACGACGCTCGACACCTTCTCGGTGGGCGCGCGCACGCGTCTGACGCAGCGCGAGCTCCTCTCCGGCGGCGATGCCTCCGGACGTGGCGAGTCGGAGAAGGGGGGAAGCCTCGCGGCCAAGAGCGCCGGCGTGGTGACCTTCGACGCGATCGGCTCGGTGTATACGTATCCGAACCCGGTCGCGGCGGGATCGACGCTCTTCGTCGAGTCGTCGCTGAATGTCTCGTCGCCGGCCGAGATCGTCGTGAGCGATCTGGAAGGGAAGGTGCTGCGTCGGATCTCCACGTCGATGGATGCCGGGACGCACCGTCTGCCGATCGGCACGGATGGATGGGCTCCGGGCGTGTATGTGGTGAAGATGACCTTCGGTCAGAAGAGCCGCGCGATCCGGATCGTGGTCGAACAGCCTTGATGCACACACCTCGACACGGTGGAAGCGACTGAATGCCCGGGGAGAGAGAGGAGGGGGTGGGGTCGATCACCGATCGCTCCGCCCCCGCCCCGGGCATCGTCGTGGTGCCCGTGCCGGGAGACGAAGGCTCACGCCGACGAAGGCTCACGCCGACGAAGGCTCACGCCGACGAGGGCTCACGCCGACGAAGGCTCACGCCGACGAAGGCTCACGCCGACGAAGGTGCTCATTGGTCCGGGGCGTCATGGCCGTGGTTCGTTGTCACGTCGGTCATGTGCGCTCCGGATCTTGAAGGCCAACGCATGATTGCCGTGTAGAGTGCCCACGTCGGGCGCGGAGCATCGATGTACGCGATGCCACGTGACCTGCCCGATGCCCGGCTCGCTGCCCGCGGCACCGCATATCGCCTGTACGGCGTATACGCTCCCGATGCATCCCCGCTTATCGGTTCATCGACCAACCGTGGACGATCGCGAAGGGTAGGGACATCCGGGGCATGGCCATGGACCTGGCGCCGTTTCGTGGAGCGGCGCCGAGAGACACCTGGTGCCGAGAGACACCTGGTGCCGAGAGACACCTGGTGCCGAGAGACACCTGGTGCCGAGAGACACCTGGTGCCGAGAGACACCTGGTGCCGAGAGACACCGTGGTGCCGAGAGACACCGTGGTGCCTGGAGACGCCGTGGTGCCGAGAGACACCGTGGCGCCTGGAGACGCCGTGGCGGCGGATCTGGTATCACATCGTAGACCATATCGAGGTGGCGTGGAGCCGGTGCCATGCCGACAACGTCGGTGCCGTCATCATACCGCGGTGCGGAATCTGTACGACTGCCGCCACGGCGTGGAGCCGGTGCCGGCCGTCGGACGTGGTGAAGAAAAAAGCCCGGGATCTCATTCGAGACCCCGGGCTTTTCATTGCGTCGTCGAGCGGCGGAGGTTGAAGCCTCAGCCGACACTCGTCTTCTTCTGTCGCTCTTCGCCGTAGACATACAGCGGCGGGCCCACACGGTTGACGACGTCCCCCGTGATCACCACCTTCCGCAGATGCTGCCGGTCCGGCAGCGTATACATCACGTCGAGCATCGCTTCCTCCATCACGCCGCGGAGCGCGCGGGCGCCGGTCTTGCGAAGCTTCGCCTTCTGGATCAGCACGTCGATCGCGTCGTCCCGGAACTCCAGTTCGGCGCCCTCCATGGCCAGAAGCTTCTTGTACTGCTTCACCAGCGCGTTCTTCGGCGTGGTCAGGATCTGGCGCATCGCGTCGTCGGAAAGTGGCTCCAGCGGCGCGATCACCGGGAGTCGGCCGATCAGCTCCGGAATCAGACCGAAGCGGAGAAGATCCTCCGGCTCGACATGCCGGAACAGCTCCTTATCCTCCTCGATCTTGTCCTGGATCTCCGCGCCGAAGCCCATCGTCGACTTCCGCATCCGCTGCGCGATGATCCGCTCCAGGCCGTCGAACGCGCCGCCGACGATGAAGAGGATGTTTCGCGTGTTGATCTGGATCAGCGGCTGCTCCGGGTGCTTGCGGCCCCCCTTCGGAGGGACGTTCGCCCGGGTTCCCTCGAGGATCTTCAGCAGTCCCTGCTGAACGCCCTCGCCGGAGACGTCACGGGTGATCGACGGCGAATCCGACTTGCGCGAGATCTTGTCGATCTCGTCGATGTAGATGATCCCCCGCTCGGCACGCTCGACGTTGTAGTCGGCGTTCTGCAACAGGCTGACCAGGATCGTTTCGACGTCGTCGCCGACGTAGCCGGCCTCGGTAAGGGTCGTGGCATCGGCGATGGCGAAGGGGACGTCGAGCAGCCGGGCAAGCGTCTGCGCCAGCAGCGTCTTGCCCACGCCGGTCGGGCCGATCATGAGGATATTCGATTTCTCGATCTCCACATCATCGAATCCGGCCAGGGTGCTCTGCGCCTCGATCCGCTTGTAGTGATTGTAGACCGCCACGGCAAGCGCCCGCTTGGCGTAGTCCTGGCCGATGACATACTCGTCGAGCGCGGCGCTGATCGCCGTCGGGGTCAGCCTCGGCTGAAACTCCGGCGCGCGGAACAGGTTGGCGTTGGCGCGCAGAATCTCCACCGAGTTCTGGATGCAGATATCGCAGATGTAGGCACTCGGCCCCGCGATGATCGACATCACCTCGTCGGCCGTGCGGCCGCAGAAGGAGCAGCGTACCACGTCGGATGTCATCGGGCGAATATCGTCAGACATGTTGAGTGAGCTTGGAAACGAATGAGCGACAGAAAAAAACGTAGCCGAATTACTTGTTGGCCGAGCCTCCGTCAGGCTTCGGGGCGCCCTCGCCCTCGCGCGGAGCCGTGGAGGTCTCGATGATCACGCGCTGGTCCTGCGTGGTCGACGGGATCTCCGGAAGGTCCTTGCTGACCTGCTTGCGGCTGGCGAGCACGCGATCGATCAGACCGTAGTCGGCGGCGTCCTGCGGCGACATCCAGTAGTCGCGGTCGGCGTCGCGGCGGATCTTCTCGACATCCTGGCCGGAGTGAGCGGCGATGATCTGATACAGCTGCTCGCGCGTGCGGATCATCTCTTTCAGATAGATCTCGATCTCGGAGGTCTGCCCCTGCGATCCACCGGAAGGCTGGTGCATCATGATGCGGCTGTTCGGAAGAGCCAGGCGCTTCCCCTCGGCACCGGCGCAGAGCAGAACCTGCGCCATCGAGGCAGCCATGCCGACACAGATCGTCGAGACGTCCGGGCGGATATACTGCATCGTATCGTAGATGGCCAATCCGGCGCTGACCGAGCCGCCCGGCGAGTTGATATACATGATGATATCCTTGCTCGGATCCTCGGACTCGAGGAAGATCAGCTCTGCGATGATGATGCTGGCGACTTCGTCGGTGACCGGCGAATCGAGAAGGATGATCCGCTCCTTCAGCAGTCGGCTGAACGGATCCCAAACCTCTTCGCCGCGCGAAGTCCTTTCGACGATACGTGGAATGATCATGTCGTGAACTCTCTCAATCTTGGTTACTGGAGTAGTCCTAACGTCCCGGCCGCGATTGTCGACGGCCGGGACGACCCGGGATCTATGACGCGCTGGTCTCGATCTTATTCTTTCCCTTCGGCCGAGCCCTCGCCGGCATTCTCGCCGACGCCGCTCTCAGCAGCCACCTCGGCTCCGGCCTCGGTTCCCGCTTCGGCGTTTGCCTCCGCGTTCTGGCCGGCCTCGTCCGAGGAGGCATTCTGCGCCTCGGCCTCGGTGTCCTCGATCTCCTGCAGCACGGCGTAGTCCTCGAGGAACTGAAGCACCTTCTCTGCCAGGATCCGCTCGGCGGTCGACGGCTGGCTCTTGAAATATTTCATGAGGGTCGCCGGATCGATGCCGGTGCGAGCCGACTCGACCTGCGCGAGCCCCTCGTAGTCGACGTCGTCGACGGCGAGCCCTTCCTTCTCGATGATCTTGTCGCGCACGAGCATCCAGCGGGCGGTGCGCTCGGCCACCGGACGCATCTCCTGCTCGAACTTCGCGCGGTCGAATCCGGCCGGCAGCTCGCGCTTCTGTCCACGGCGGTTCTCGTCGACCATCGCGTTGAGCACGTCGTTGACCAGCACCTGCGGCACCGCCACGTCGTGTCCCTCGATCAGACGGCCCACCAGCTCGTCACGCATCATGCCGGAGTAACGGGTCTCGAAGTGGCGCTCGATCTCCTGCTTGATCAGGTCGATCAGATCCTGCACCGTGGCGTCCTCCTCGCCGGTCACCTTCTGGGCGAAGGCATCGTCGAGCTCCGGAAGCACGGCCTTGGCCACTTCCTTGACGCGGACTTCGTAGCGGATCGGCGACTGGTTCTCGCCGGTCGGCAGGTCCACCTGCACCGCGTCGCCGACCTTCGTGTTGCGCAGCACCGTCACCAGCTCCGGGTTGATGTCCGGACGGCGCAGCAGCAGCTTCATGTCCTGCGCTCCCGGCTCGGGGGAGGGGACGCCGTCGTCGACCTTGTGGAGATCGATGGTGACCATGTGGTTCTCGTCCTCGACCGACTCGGCCGGCTCCTCGGTCACGTAGCGCTCGCGGAGGTGATCGAGCTCGTGGTTGAGCTCCTCCTCGGAGACAATATGATAGAGCTTGGTGGCCTGGAGGCTCTTGTACTCGCCGAGCTCGAACTCGGGGAGGACCTCATAGACGACGGTGAAGGAGATGCCGCCATCATCGGTGCGATCGATCCGGGTGATCGACGGGGTTCCGATCGGGCGGAGGTTCTGCTCGCCGACGAGGCGTGCGAACTCCTGCTGAATGGCCGACTCGATCGCCTCGCCTTCCAGGGCGGGGCCATGGAGCTGCCGGATCACCGACAGGGGAACGTGTCCTTTACGGAAGCCGGGGCGCTGATAGTTCTTCTGGGTCTCGCGCAGGACCTTGTTGATGTACGGCTCGATCTCGGCCTTGCCGAGGGTCACCTCGAGCTCGCGCGTGGTTCCGGATGCTTCGTGAATAGTAGATTCCATTGCAGCAAAGAGTCAATGTGTGTCGAATACCCCGGCGCCGGCGTGCTTCCTGAAACAAGAATCATGCACGGATCTCCGGACGCACGATGCAGGCGCTGGCGCCACGCCAGTTGCGGCGCCATGCCGCTGCCTTGCCCGCGATTGCACACGCGCTTCAGGGAGAGCTCCGAACGACCGACGGGCCCGTCGCGGCCCAGACTGGGATCTGGCGATGGTAGTGGTCCCTCGGGAGTGCCGGCCGCCCGCGTGCACGGCGGCCGGGCTCAGGGGCGGGGACGGCCCCGGCCTCCTGGCGGTGAATCAGTGCGGATGGAGGGACTCGAACCCACACGCCTTGCGGCACCAGATCCTAAGTCTGGCGCGTCTGCCAGTTCCGCCACATCCGCGAGTAAAAGGATTCCAATATACGAAATGCGCTCCCCTTCCGCCCCCGCACATTCGCTCGCCGCACTCCGTAACAAATCTTGCCGTTCCCTTCGTTCCACCTCCTCATCGCCTCATTACACCCGTCGACCTCGCCGCGCCGAACCCTACGTTCCATCCCACGCCCTCGCATCGCGACCTCACCGTTCCCGGCCCCGATCGCCCGAGCTTCGGAGGAAGCGGCGATGGCTTTCGGGCCGAATGGCCATGCCCCCGACGCGAAGCCTCGACGCCGCGCGCAGTGTCGACGAGGCGTATGCCACCGGATGACACGCCGTGGCCGGAATCAAACAGGGGAGGAGGAGCCTGGCGATGCGCTTCGGTGGTACAGGAATGCCGCGAGCCGGGCAAATGTACGGATGTTTTCGATCGGTCGGCCGGAAAATCCGTATACTTGCGGTCGCCGGAAATCCGGCCGCGCGTGGCGGGCGCCGCGCGCTTCCAACCGTACAAGCCCTCCGGATCACCGCAGCATCCTCGTTGAAGCCGTTGCGGACGAGCAAGGACGCGGCGCTTCGCTGGTCTGTCAATGAAGGTTCCCCTTCTCGATCTACGCTCTCAGTACAGTTCGTTGAAACCGGAGCTCGATGCCGCCATTCTCAGGGTAGCCGAGAGCCAGCATTTCATTCTCGGCAAGGAAGTCGAGACACTCGAACGGAGCATGGAGCGCTACAACGAGGTCGGCCACGCCCTCGGCGTCAGCTCCGGCACCGATGCGCTGCTGCTGGCCCTGATGGCCCTCGGCGTCGGCCCCGGTGACGAAGTGATCGTCCCCACCTTCAGCTTCTTCGCGACGGCCGGCGTCGTCAGCCGGCTCAACGCCCGCCCGGTCTTCGTCGATATCGATCCCCGCACGTTCAACATCGACCCGGAAGGGATCGCCGCGGCGATCACCGATCGGACCCGCGCGATCGTGCCGGTCCATCTGTACGGCCAGAGCGCGGACATGGACCGGATCATGAGCATCGCCGCCGAGCGGGGAGTGGCGGTGGTCGAGGATGCCGCGCAGGCGATCGGCGTCCGCTACAAGGATGGGCGCCCGGTCGGCAGCATCGGCACCGTCGGCTGCTTCAGCTTCTTCCCGAGCAAGAACCTCGGCGCCTTCGGCGATGGCGGGCTGGTGACGACCAACGACCCGGAGCTGTACGAGCGGCTCAGGATCATGCGGGTTCATGGAGGGGAGCGCCGGTATTACCACTCGGTGATCGGCGGCAACTTCCGCCTCGACGAGATCCAGGCCGCCGTGCTCAACGTGAAGCTTCCGCATCTGGACGACTGGAGCCGTCGCCGCGCCGAGAACGCCGCGCGCTACGACGAGCTGTTTCGCGCCGCCGGACTTGCCGCTCCGGCGGGGGAGGAGACGGCGGGGGACGAGAAAAGGGATTTCCCGATCGCGCTTCCGTTACGATCATATGAATCCTCGGACGTCCCGAATTCCCATATTTTCAACCAGTACGTGATCCGCGCCACCCGGCGCGACGCGCTGCGCGCTCATCTGAGCGAGCGCGAGATCGGCAACGAGGTCTACTATCCGGTGCCGTTTCACCTGCAGGAGTGCTTCGGCGATCTCGGCTACAAGCAGGGAGATTTCCCCGAGGCCGAGCGCGCCGCCGCCGAGGTGCTGGCGCTGCCGGTCTATCCCGAGCTGACCGACGAGCAGATCCGCTTCGTCGTCGACTCGATGCGAGAGTTCTACGCCGCCTCGACCTGAGACCAGATCGGGTCCGGGCTGCTCCCTTCCTCCGGAGACTCCACCCCGCGGAGCCTCCCCCGTCGAAACATCAGGCCGTCCGCCGACCGTCGGCGCTTCCCGGATCGCGGAGCTGCTGGCTCGCGGAGCCTCGGGCTCCAGGAGCCCGAGGCTCAGATGCGCCGGGGCGCGCCGAACCCGATCCCGTGGGCACCTCGTCGCGAGCATGCCACGCGAGCTGGTCGCCGCGATGGTGTCGTCAATGAAGATGACGCCGTCGTGAGTGGGCCGCGAGCGGCATCTCCGTGCCGGCGGCCTCCGCCGATTCCGCGAGCAACGGGAGCTCCGTGCCGCGAAACGTCCCTTCCCCGAAGCCTGAACAATACCCGAGAACCATAGAATCCGCACCCAATGAACGTTCCTTTCGTCGACCTGCAGGCGCAGTATCGCGCACTGAAGCCGGAGATGGATCCGGCGATCGCCAAGATCATCGAGAACACCGCCTTCATCGGCGGCAAGGCCGTGGCCGAGTTCGAGGCCGCCTTCGCCGCCTACATCGGCGCCCCGTACTGCGTCTCGGTCGCCAACGGCACCGAGGCGATCGAGATCGGCCTGTACGCGCTCGGCGTCGGCCAGGGGGATGAGGTGATCGTTCCGGCCAACAGCTTCTTCGCCTCGTCCGAGGCGGTGACCAGCGCCGGCGCACGCGTGGTGTTCGCCGACAACCATCCCGACTACTACACGCTCGACGTCGAGGACTTCCGCCGCAAGATCACCCCGCGCACCAAGGCGGTCGTGGTGGTTCACCTCTACGGCCAGCCGGCCGACATGGACCCGATCCTCGAGGTGGCCCGCGAGCACAACCTGATCGTGTTCGAGGATATCGCCCAGGCCCACGGCGCCCTCTACAAGGGACGGAAGGTGGGAACCTTCGGCCACGGCGCCAGCTTCAGCTTCTACCCCGGCAAGAACCTCGGCGCCTACGGCGATGGCGGCGCCATCGTCTTCCAGGATGAGCAGGTCGCCGATCGCGCGCGCGTCTTCGCCAACCATGGCAGCCGCGTCAAGTATCAGCACCTGGTCGAGGGACGCAACAGCCGTCTGGACGGCATCCAGGCCGCGGTCCTCTCGGTGAAGCTTCCCCACCTGGACTCCTGGAACGAGGCCCGTCGCCGTCATGCCGCGCTCTACGACGAGCTCCTGGCCGACGTCGAAGGGGTGATCACGCCGAAGGTCGCCGAGTACGCCGAGCCGGTCTATCATCTCTATGTGATCCGCGTGGCCGATCGCGACGCGCTGCAGAGCCGACTGAACGCGCGGGGCATCGCCACCGGCATCCACTATCCGATCTCGCTGCCGATGCTGGAGGCCTACCAGTACCTGGGGCACAAGATGGAGGATTTCCCGGTGGCCAACGGCCAGATGGGAGAGCTCCTGTCGCTGCCGATGTACGCCGAGCTGACCGAGGAGATGGTCCGCTACGTGGCCGACGCCGTGCGCGAGGAGATCGCCGTCGGCGCCGCCTGAGATCGTGCCTCCCATGGATGGCCGCCGCCGCTCCGGTGACGGCCATCCCTTCGGGATCTCGAGGGGATCCCTTCGGGAATCCTTCCGGAACCCGACGCGTTCCGAGCCGCTTCGCGCCGGCACTCCCCGCGAGCGATGCGCGGATGGGGGGGGCGAGGCTTCCTCGGGGGCATGCCTGGGGCGTGCTCGCATGAAGGCTGTTCATTGATGAGCTTGTGACGGTAGTTCGATGAAGGTGAATCGATTCCTGCTTTCGGTGGCGGCGCTCGGGCTTGCGCTCCGCGCCTGGGTATTCCTGTATCAGGAATCGTGGAGCTCTTCCTGGATGTCGCGGTTTCGGCTGGTCACCGATGATGCGGCCGGTTACTGGCTCCTGGCCGGCAACCTCGTCAGGCACCACGCCTTCTCCCGCATGGATGCGGCTCCCTACCTTCCCGACGCGATCCGGACTCCCGGATATCCCCTGTTCGTGGCCGGCGTGCTCTCGGCCGTCGGCGAGCATCCGTGGATCCTGCTGGCGCTGCAGGCGATCATCGGGCTGGCGGCGATCTACTTCATCTATCGCAGCGGCGAGATCCTCTTCGGGGAGCTGGCCGGGCAGGTGGCCGGCGCGCTCGCCGCGCTGGACCTCTACATGGTCCAGTACAGCCTGATCGTCTGGTCCGACTGGCTCTTCACGCTCGATATGTCGATCGCCATCTACCTGATGGCCCGCATCCTCGGCCATGAGGGGCGGTCGCGGAAGATCGAGCTGGGGCTCGGACTCGCCCTCGGGATCGGCGCGCTCATCCGGCCGGTGGGGCTGATGCTGGTCGTGCCGGTGTTGCTCTTCCTGCTCGGGCTGAAGCTGACGCGCGGGGAGCTCGCCATCGGGTATCTGCGCCGCGCCGGGCTGGTGCTCCTCGGCTGGGGCATCGCGATCGCGCCGTGGGTCGCGCGGAACTGGATCGTCTTCGGCGAGCCCGGGTTCTCGGCCAGCGGCGGGTTCAACCTCCTGTTCGGCACCGCCGTGGTCGCCACCGCGCGCGACGAGGGGCGCCCCGGCATCGAGGTCTACCAGGAGTTCATGCGTAGATACTATCGGAGCAGGGGGGACTTCGCGATGGCCGGCGCGATGACCCAGCGGGAAGGGGATTACTACGCCAGAATGGGAATGACGATCGTGGCCCGGCATCCGGTGGCGACCGTCGCCACGCACGCGCAGGGAATCTTCATGATGATCAGGCGCGTCGGCGGCGAGTTCGTGACGCTCAAGCCGCAGACCGACGAGCGGTGGAGCCTCTACAAGAGCGGCGGGCTCGGCAAGCTCCTGGCCTCGGAGCGGAAGGGGGGACCGAATGTCGATCTGATCTTCTTCTTCTACAACGGGCTCTTCCTCATGTCGCTCTATCTCGGGAGCGCCGCGGGGGTAACCCGGTTCGGAGCGCTCCTGACCCAATCGCGGGCGTTCCTGTTGTTCCTGCTGTTGTACTCGGGGTATTTTGCGCTCACCGCCGGAAACATCGGCGGGGCACGGCTCAGACTTCCCATCCACCCCGCGCTCGAGATCCTCGCCGGTCTCGGCATCGCGACGGCTCTCGGCTGGGGGCACTCGCAGTTCATCTCGGCCACCCGGCCCGTTCGACGCCCTCGGCGCGACGAGCCCACCGGCCCGAGGGAGCGCCTCCAGGCGCATCGCTACGGCGGAGCGATACTCCCCCTCGCATCGGCTTCCGGCGCATCGGCTTCCGGCGCATCGGCTTCCGGCGCTCCGGCTCCGGCCGCTCTGGCTCCGGGTGCCCCGGTGCATCTCCTTCGTCGCGTCGACCGGCGCGGCGGACCGACTCCCCTGGACTGATCTCTTCGGCTGCGGCCGGTCACGCGGGAGCGGCCTTTCGACAACATGAACCAGTTGACGCAAGCACTATGAAATGTCTGGTTACCGGCGGCGGCGGCTTCATCGGCTCCAACCTGGTGAATGCCCTTCTCGATCGAGGTGATTCGGTCAGACTCCTCGACAACTTCTCCACCGGACGGCGGATCAACATCGCCGACAGGCTCGATCGCATCGAGGTGCTCGAAGGGGATATCCGTTCGTATCACATCGTGCGCGAGGCGGTGGCCGGCGTCGACGTGATCTTCCACGAGGCGGCCCTTCCATCGGTCCCGCGCTCGGTCAAGGATCCGATCACCACGCACGAGGTCGGCGTCAACGGCACGTTGAACATCCTTCAGGCCGCGCGCGAGTGCGGCGCCCGCCGCGTGGTCTTCGCCAGCAGCTCCTCGGTCTACGGCGATACTCCCACGCTCCCGAAGCATGAGGAGATGATGCCCTCGCCGCTTTCCCCCTACGCCGTTTCGAAGCTCGCCGGCGAGCACTACTGCCAGGTGTTCCATCGCCTCTACGGGCTGGAGACCGTGGTGCTCCGCTACTTCAACGTCTTCGGACCGCGACAGGATCCGAACAGCCAGTACTCGGCCGTGATCCCGAAGTTCATCAGCTCCCTGATGCGGGGGGAGCGCCCGACCATCTACGGCGACGGCACGCAGTCGCGCGATTTCACCTACGTGGCCAACGTGGTGCACGCCAATCTCCTGGCCGCCACCCGCGACGGCGTGGCCGGCAAGGTGTTCAACGCCGCCTGCCACGACCGGATCTCCCTGAACGATCTGGTCACCGCGCTCAACGAGGCGCTCGGCACCGACGTGCGGCCGATCTACGCCGAGCCGCGCCTGGGAGATATCAAGCACTCGTTCGCCTCGATCGACAAGTTCCAGGAGGCCACCGGCTACCAGCCGGAAGTCTCCTTCCACGAGGGAATCCGGCGCACCGTCGAGTGGTTCGCCAAGAAGAACGTCTCAGTCCCCGTCACCGATTGATCGAGCAGGCCTCAATGTCTTCATCCTCGGACACCAAGCGGATCGTCGTCACCGGCGGGTGCGGCTTCATCGGCTCGAACCTGATTCTCCATCTGCTGGAGACGCGCCCCGACTGGGAAGTGCTCAACGTCGACGCGCTCACCTACGCCGGCAACCTGGAGAACCTGGCCGAGGCGGAGGGGAATCCCCGCTACCGCTTCAGCCGGACCGACATCACCGACCGCCGACAGGTGGCCGAGCTGCTGGCCGGGTTCCGTCCCGACGGCATCTTCCATCTGGCCGCCGAGTCGCATGTCGACAACTCGATCCGCGGCCCGGAGCAGTTCGTGATGACCAACGTGGTCGGCACCTTCAATCTGCTCGAGGAGGCCCGCCAGCTCTGGGGGAATGATCCCTCGGCCGGACGGTTCCTCCACGTCTCGACCGATGAGGTCTACGGGGCGCTCGGCGACCAGGGGTACTTCACCGAGGATACTCCCTACGCGCCGAACTCCCCCTACTCGGCGACCAAGGCCGGAAGCGACCTGCTGGTGCGCGCGTATCATCACACCTACGGGATGAACGTGGTGACCACCAACTGCTCGAACAACTACGGCCCCCGCCAGCACATGGAGAAGCTGATCCCGACGGTGATCTCCACGGCGCTGGCGCATCGCCCGATCCCGGTCTACGGCCGCGGCGTCAACGTCCGCGACTGGCTCCACGTGACCGATCACTGCCGCGCGCTGGCGATGATCTTCGAGCAGGGAACGAGCGGCGGGTCCTACCTGATCGGCGGACACAACGAGCGGAAGAACATCGACGTGGTCGGCGCGATCTGCGATATCCTGGACCGCGAGGTCGGCGGCGCTCCCGAGGGGAGCCATCGCTCGCTGATCACGTTCGTGACCGATCGCCTCGGCCACGATCATCGCTACGCGATCGACCCGACGAAGATCGAGCGGGAGCTCGGCTGGAGCTCGTCGATCGAATTCGAGGAGGGGCTGCGCCAGACCGTGCTCTGGTACCGCGATCTTCTCGGACGCGCGCGCGCGAACACCGTGGCCGACGCCGCGGCCGTGGCCGCGACGCACGATGATATATCGCGGTCCGACGTATCGGCGGCGTCGGACGACGCGACGAGGCGGGTGGTCTGAGCCGGGCGGTCCACACATATTTTCTTCGGAAGCACTCATGATCCTCACCAACGAGCCCCGCCCGGTGATCACCCGACATGAGCGTCGCGTCGTGGCCGTTCTGGTCTTCGTCGCGCTGCTGTTCCGGCTCGGATTCGTGGCGTTCTCTCCGATCTCCTTCCCCTATGCCGGGGATCCGTCGCGCAACCCGACCGAGCAGTTCCACTACAAGGGAACCTCCTGGCCGCGGGTCCACGACGCGGTGATGTTCGACATGCTCGCGCAGAGCCTGCGGGACGGGGAGGGGATGAAGGCCGGCGACAGGGGACACCGCGTCGATTTCTTCCAGCGAACCCCGTTGTATCCGGCGTTCCTGGCCGGCGTCTACGGCGTGTTCGGCTACGATATCCTCTGGGTACAGATCATCCAGGCGCTCATCGGCTCGCTGACGGTGCTCCTGTTCTATCTGCTCTGCCGTGAGTACGTGGACCGGCGGATGGCGACCGTTGCCGGCGCGATCATGGCGCTCTACGCGCCGATGGCGGTCTACGTGGTGGCGCCGATGACCGAGACGCTGACGGTGTTCTACGTGGTGCTGGCCACGCTCCTCTTCGTGCGGGCGTGGAAGCGGGGAAGCCTCTGGTACTGGGGAGGAGCGGGCCTGGTGGCGGCGATGCTCAACCTGCACCGTCCGCAGTTCACCCCGTTCTGGTGGATCATCGCGGCGGCGATCATCTTCAGATATCGCAGGAACATAGCGCGGATGTCGGTGACGCTGGTCGCGTTTCTCGGACTGTACGCGCTGCTGATGGTTCCGTATCTCTTCTACGTCCAGAGCAAAACCGGACAGTTCCGTCTCGACGCCGTGCCGCTGGAGCCGAACACGATGATCTATCAGAGCATCCTCGACGTCCAGAAACGGGAGGGATGGATCTCGCCGGCCCAGAAGAAGATGATCGAGGACAGCATGGGAGGCTACGCGATCTACGGATCGCCGGAGATCGTCAAGCCCCGCAACGCCGCCTTCCTCCGCGAGCACATGGGGCCCTTCGTCAAGACCGCGCTGATCCGCTTCAACTCGATGTGGGTCCGGAGCTTCTGGGCGACGACCGACACGGGCGGGACATCCTCGGTGGAAATCTGTCCGTACATGAAGAAGGCCTACTTCCACGGCTTCCATCCGTTTCCGCTCCTGATGAACGGAATCGCGAATCTTTTCGGCCTCCTCTGCCTGATCGGCCTCGTACGCTTCGGTCTCCGGACGCTGCCTCTGGCGCTGCCGCTGCTGTATACGATCGTCCCGCTGTCGATCCTCGATGCCGAGGAGCGCTACGGCCTGCCGCTGCATCCGGCCATGATCCTCTACGGGACGATGGCGATCTTCTGGCTGATCGGGCTCTGGCGCGAGCGCCGGGAGAGCCGGAGCCGGACGAGCCGTGAAGAGGTGGCCGTCGCCGCCTGAGGGGCGCCCGGGACGATGACGACGGCCCCGCCGGGGAGCATCGACGTTGAAGAAAGCGATCTGGAAGATCATCGGAGGCGGGCGCCGTCCGGCGCGGACGCCCGAGCGAACGAGAACGAAACGAGCGTGAGCGTGGCCAAACGGGTAGCGATTCTGCAGTCCAACTACATTCCGTGGAAGGGATACTTCGACCTGATCAACATGGTCGACGAGTTCATCCTCTACGACGACATGCAGTACACGCGCCGCGACTGGCGCAACCGGAACAAGATCCGGACGCGCGAGGGCTCGACCTGGCTCACGATCCCGGTGGAGGTGAAGGGGAAGTATTTCCAGGCGATCAAGGAGACGAAGGTGAGCGATCCCGGCTGGGGGAAATCCCACTGGGCCTCCATCCGGCACAACTACGCCAAGGCTCCCCACTTCGCCGAGTACCGGGAGCTGTTCGAGGAGCTCTACCTGGGAGCGGCTGCCTCCGAGCCGCTGCTGAGCGACGTGAACCACCGGTTCATCACCGCGATCTGCGGCGCCTTGGGAATCTCCACGCCGATCACCTGGTCCATGGACTACGCGATCGTCGACGGCAAGACCGAGCGCCTGGTCGATCTCTGCCGGCAGGCGGGGGCAACCGAGTATATCTCCGGCCCGGCCGCCAAGGATTATATCGTGGAGGATCTGTTCCGGGAGGCGGGGATCGGGTTGAGCTGGATGGACTATTCCGGGTATCCGGAGTATCCGCAGATGTTCGAGCCCTTCGATCACTACGTCAGCGTGATCGACCTGATCTTCAACTGCGGCCCGGCCGCGCAACGCTACATGAAGAGCTTCTGATGGACCTGTCGATCGTCTCGACGATGTACCATTCGGCGCGGTATCTCGAGGAGTTCTGCGCGCGCGCGGCGGCCGCGGCCTCGGAGCTAACCGACAGCTTCGAGATCGTGCTGGTCAACGACGGCTCGCCGGACAACTCTCTGGAGGTCGCCGTCTCGCTGTTCGAGCGCGATCCCCGCATTCGCGTGGTGGACCTGTCGCGGAACTTCGGGCATCACAGGGCGATCATGACCGGCCTCCAGCACGCGCGTGGGGAGAAGATCTTCCTGATCGATTGCGATCTGGAGGAAGCGCCCGAGCTTCTCCCGGAGTTCGACGAGATGATGCGCCGCGAGGATGCCGACGTGGTCTACGGCGTGCAGACCTCGCGCAAGGGGAAGTCGCTGGAGCGGCTGGGGGGCGTCCTCTACTACAGACTCTTCAACGCCCTCTCCACCGACAAGATCCCGGAGAACCTGGTGACCGCCCGGATCATGTCCCGCCGCTACGTGGAGGCGCTGCTGCTGCATCGCGAGCGGGAGCTCGTGCTGGCCGGCGTCTGGGTGATCACCGGCTTCCGGCAGATCGCGGCCCCGATCGTCAAGAAGAGCCGGGAAACGACAACGTACACCATCGGCAAGCGCGCGGCGCTGCTGGTGCAGGGGATCACCTCCTTCAGCAACAAGCCGCTGCTGTACGTGTTCTATCTCGGCTGCCTGATCGTGATGCTCTCCTCGGTGGGGGCCGCGTATCTCGTGATCCGACGCATTTTCTTCGGCATCTTCAGCATGGGGTGGCCGTCGCTGATCGTCTCGATCTGGCTGCTCGGCGGGTTGACGATCTTCTGCATCGGGATCGTCGGCATCTATCTGTCGAAAGTGTTCATCGAGGTCAAGCAGCGACCATACTCAATCGTTCGGAAGGTATATGAACGGGCCGACTAATTCCGACTCCGGAGCCGACGTGCACGACCGCGTCAGCCAGTATTACACCGACAAGGTCGTCACGCATGGCGAGACGCCGCGCGGCGTCGAACGGAACCCGGAGGAATCGCAGTCTCTCAACTTCTAGCAGCTTCTGAAGGTCTGCGACGCATCCGTTCCGTTTTCCATTGTAGATTACGGGTGCGGCTTCGGCTCGCTGTTCGCGTATCTGAAGGACCGGGATCTGGACTTCACCTATACGGGATACGATATCTCGGAGGAGATGCTCCACCGCGCCAGGGAGCGCCATGGCAACGATCCCCGGTGCCGTTTCGTGGGCCGCTTCGACGAGCTGGAGCCGGCCGATTACGCGGTGGCCAGCGGCGTGATGAACGTCAAGCTGGAGTTCGAGCTGGAGACCTGGGAGGAGTACGTGCGCCGGACGATCGCCGAGCTCGATGCCGTCGGTAGCCGCGGCTTCTCCTTCAACCTGCTGACGAAATATTCCGACGCCGACCGGATGCGGGAGAATCTCTACTACGCCGATCCGCTCGTGCTCTTCGATCATTGCAAGCGGACGTATTCCAAGTACGTGGCGCTGCTGCACGATTATCCGCTGTACGAGTTCACGATGCTCGTGCGCAAACCGCGTCCGTGAGCCGGCCCCCAGCACGCGAAGCGATCGAGAAGCATGAGTGACAACCGGATGAATACGTTCAGGGTGGGATTCTGCGCCTCCGGAAACGGGCGGCTCGTGCGCGCGGCGCTGCTGCACCGCGACCAGCTCGGCATCCTGCCGGCGCTCGTCGTCCTGGAGGCGAAGGCCTCGGTCGAGCTCGAGGAGTTCTGTCTGGCGCGGGGAGTTCCAACGGTCCGTCTGGAAAAATCATCGCGCGACGAGTTCAACCGGAAGATCACCGACCTGTGCGTCGGCGCGGAGCTGGATCTTCTCTGCCTGACGTTCGATCGACTGATCCCGCCCGAGCTGGTGAGGCACTACGCCGGCCGGATCATCAACGCGCATATGTCCCTGCTGCCGGCCTTCGCCGGGTTCCATGCCTTCGAGCAGGCCCTGGCGGCCAACGTCAAGTACGCCGGCGTCACGATCCACGAGGTCAACGACGGGGCCGATTCCGGGATGATCATCGCGCAGACGCTCGTCGGCGTCAGGCGGGACGACACGGCCGAGCGGCTCGGCGCGCGACTGTTCGGCCCCCTCCGGCAGATGTTCCTGCAGGTGATCGCGTGGTTTGCCGAGGGGAGAGTCGAGCGGGACGAGGCGGGGCGCATCTGGGTGCGGGATGCCTACTACGGTGAGCTTCCCACCGCCCCGGCCATCGAGCGCTCCTTCCCCGACTGACGGAGGTCTGGCGGTCGGCGGGGACGGACGCGTCGGTCGGCGTGCGATCGATATCATGATGATGGAGCGCCTGGCGGTCGTTGCGACCGGCCGTAACTCATACTTGCTGGAAGCGGTGTCAACTATGGAAACGAGCAGAATCCCCTTCAACAAGCCGAGCTTCCTCGGCAGCGAGACGCGGTACATGGCCGATGCCATTGCGCTCGGCCATATCTCCGGCGACGGAACGTTCACCAAGAAGTGCCACGGGCTCTTCGAGCAGGAGCTCGGCGTGGCCAAGGCGCTGATGACCACCTCCTGCACGCACGCGCTCGAAATGGCCGCGCTCCTGCTCGACATCCAGCCTGGGGACGAGGTGATCGTCCCGTCGTTCACCTTCGTCTCGACCATCAACGCGTTCGTGCTCCGCGGCGCCGTGCCGGTCTTCGCCGACATCCGTCCGGACACGCTCAACATGGACGAGTCGCGGCTGGAGGAGCTGGTGACCCCCCGCACCAAGGCGATCGTCCCGGTGCATTACGCCGGCGTCGGCTGCGAGATGGACGGCATCATGGAGATCTCGCGGCGCCACGGCATCCCCGTGGTGGAGGACAACGCCCACGGCCTGTTCGGCCGCTACAAGGGGAAGTATCTCGGCACCTTCGGCGCGATGGCCACCCAGAGCTTCCACGAAACCAAGAACTTCTCCTGCGGCGAGGGGGGGGGCGCTCCTGATCAACGACCCGGCCTACGTGGAGCGGGCGGAGATCATCCGGGAGAAGGGGACCAACCGGAGCCGCTTCTTCCGCGGCCAGGTGGACAAGTATTCCTGGGTCGATGTCGGCTCCAGCTACCTCATCTCCGATCTGCTGGCCGCGTTCCTCTACGCGCAGCTCGAGGAGCGGGAGCGTGTGCAGACGCGCCGCCGCCAGATCTGGGAGCAGTACAACGCGAGCCTCGCCGACTGGGCGCAGACCAACGGCGTCCGCATGCCGATCGTCCCGCCGGAGTGCGATCAGGCCTATCACATGTTCTATCTGCTGATGCCGGATCTGGAGACGCGCCAGGCGTTCATCGCCCATCTGAAGGCGCACGACGTGATCTCGGTGTTCCATTACCTGCCGCTGCACCGCTCGGAGTACGCGGAGCGCTGGAGCCACATGGGCTACGACTGCCCGGTGACCGAGTCGGTCAGCGACCGGCTGGTGCGCCTCCCGTTCTACAACAGCCTCTCAGACCAGGAGCAGGCGCGCGTGGTGGAGACCGCGCAGGCGTTCGCCGCCGTGCACGCCTGAGCCCGGAAGAGCCACGGAGCGCGGAAGTGCGCCGCGATGCGGACGTGCGCGGGGGAGTGGAAGATCGCCGGGAGGCGGATGATCGTATTCAGACATGCAGCAACGGGACTGGAGTATCATGGTCGATTTAGCGGGCATCGCGCCGAATCTGCGGTTGAATGAGGAGGGGATCTGGTGTTCGATCGATTCCTCGACGATCTCCTATCCCTCCGAGGGGAATGAGGACTGCTTCGCGATCGAGGATGCCTCCTTCTGGTTCACGCATCGCAATGCCTGCATCACCGAGGTGGTCCGGCGCTTTCCTCCCTCCGGGACGATCTTCGACATCGGCGGGGGCAACGGCGTGGTGGCCAACGCGCTGCGCCGCGGAGGGTTCGACGTGGCGCTGCTCGAGCCGGGGATGGAGGGGGCGCGCAACGCCCGCGTCCGTGGCATCGAGACCGTGATCTGCTCGACGCTCGAGGATGCCGGGTTCCTCCGTGGAAGCCTGCCGGCCGCGGGGCTGTTCGACGTACTGGAGCATATCGAGGACGACGAGGGATTCCTCCGGAGCCTTCACGCCTATCTGATGCCGGGGGGGCGGATCTATCTGGCGGTGCCGGCCTACAACCTGCTCTGGTCGGCCGAGGACGATTACGCCGGCCACTACCGTCGCTACACGCTCAAGCGCCTGGATCGCGTGTTCCGCGCCGCCGGGTTCACCGGCGAGTTCTCTACCTACTTCTTCCAGCCGCTGCCGCTGCCGATCTTTCTGCTGCGCACCATCCCGTCGCTGCTCCGCCTCTACCGCGTCTCGGCCGAGAACACGCAGTCGGAGCATGCCGGCGGAGGGAGCGCCGGGGCGGTGCTGGATCGCCTGCTCGCCAGGGAGCGCCAGCAGCTGGCCCGCGGCCGCTCCATCCCGTTCGGCGGAAGCTGTCTGGTGGCCTACCGGAAGAACTGAGGGACGCCGGCGCCCGGCCCGTCGCTTCCCAGGGAGGTGCCTCGGCTCGACCGGGACGCTCCGTCCCGTTCTCCGGAGGTTTCCGTGGCGGCCCGTCGGGGCCTTCCCTTCCTTTCGGACGCGCCCGATCGAGGGGGCTGCCGTTCGGCGGCTATTTCGTAAGTTCGGGGTCCCGTATTCCGTTGTTGGCGCTTCACGGGCGCACTCCCTTCCCCCGGCCGCCGGATTCCGGCGGACCGTCCTGTCGGACAGTCCTTTCTCCCTCGACCGCGCTTCTCCGGCGCTCGCCGCGCGGAGCGGACGCCCGGGCAGCGGACGCCCGGGTGGGCCGTGCCCCGTCCCGAGCAGGGAGCCCGATGCCGTGTGTGTGATTCGCCGGTCGGAATCGATTGGTGTGTGAAGGAACTCGCTTGAGCTCGATCATGGAACCGAAGAAATATCTGGTCACCGGTGCCGCCGGCTTCATCGGGTCGAATCTCGTCGACGCGCTTCTGGCCGACGGCGTCGAGGTGATCGGCCTCGACAACTTCGACGACTTCTACGATCCGGCCGTCAAGCGCCGGAACATCGAGGGGGCGCTCGATAACGGCCGGTTCCGCCTGGTCGAGGGGGATATCCGCGATCTGGCGCTGATGACCGAGCTGCTCTCCGACGGCGTCGATACCGTGGTCCATCTTGCCGCCCGCGCCGGGGTCCGCCCGTCGATCCAGGATCCGCTGCTCTACCAGTCGGTGAACGTGGAGGGAACCACGGTGCTGCTGGAGGCGATGCGGCGGGTCGGGGTGAAGCGGCTGCTCTTTGCCAGCTCCAGCTCGGTCTACGGGAACAATCCCGATGTGCCGTTCCGCGAGTCCGACAACGTGGACCGGCCGATCAGCCCGTACGCGGCGACCAAGAAGGCCGGCGAGCTTCTCTGCCATACCTATTTCCATCTGTTCGGGATCGAGGCGGCCTGCCTCCGGTTCTTCACCGCGTACGGCCCGCGGCAGCGTCCGGAGATGGCGATTCACAAGTTTGCCCGGATGATCGCCGACGGTGAGCGGGTGCCGATGTTCGGCGACGGCTCCACCGCGCGCGACTACACCTACGTCGGCGACGTGGTGCAGGGTATCATCGCGATCGCCCGGAACTTCGAGGGGTACCGGATTCTGAATATCGGCGAGTCCCGCACCACGACGCTCCGTCAGTTGATCGATCTGATCTCCGCCGCGCTCGGCCGCCAGCCGCTCGTCGAGCAGCTGCCGATGCAGCAGGGGGATGTCAATATCACCTTCGCCGATATCACCGAGGCCCGCGGGCTCGGCTACGCGCCGACCACGCCGATCGAGGCCGGCGTCGAAAAGTTCGTCGCATGGTTCCGCCGACAGATGGTCGAAAGTCTGTGACTCACTCTATGAAGAAAGCGCTCATCACCGGTATCACCGGACAGGACGGCTCCTATCTGGCCGAGCTTCTGCTGGCCAAGGGGTATGAAGTCTACGGCATCATCCGCCGCTCCAGCTCCTTCAACACCGGGCGGATCGATCACATCTTCCAGGACCCGCACGAGCGGGGCGTCCGCCTGAAGCTCCTGTACGGCGATCTGAACGACTCCTCGTCGCTCAACCGCCTGCTTCGCGAGGTGCAGCCGGAGGAGATCTACAACCTCGGCGCGCAGAGCCACGTCCGGGTCTCGTTCGATATCCCGGAGTATACCGCCGAGATCACCGGCGTCGGCTCCGTCCGTCTGTTGGAGGCGATCCGGGAGACCGGCATCCCGACCAAGATCTACCAGGCATCCTCCAGCGAGATGTACGGCATGGTGCAGGCGGTGCCGCAGAACGAGGAGACCCCGTTCTACCCGCGCTCCCCCTACGGCTGCGCGAAGGTCTACGCCTACTGGATCACCAAGAACTACCGGGAGAGCTACGGGATGTTCGCCTGCAACGGCATCCTGTTCAATCACGAGAGCCCGCGCCGCGGCGAAACGTTCGTGACCCGGAAGGTGACCCGCGCGGTGGCCCGCATCAAGGCCGGGCTCCAGAAGAAGCTCTACCTCGGCAACCTCGAGGCCAAGCGCGACTGGGGCTACGCCCCCGATTACGTCGAGGCGATGTGGATGATGATGCAGCAGCAGGAGGCCGACGATTACGTGATCGCCACCGGCGAGACCCACTCGGTGCGGGAGTTCGTCGAGGAGGCATTCTCCCTGGTCGGGCTCGACTGGCGGCAGTATGTCGAGATCGATCCCCGCTATTTCCGTCCGGCCGAGGTGGACCTGCTGATCGGCGACTCCTCCAAGGCCAAGGCCAACCTCGGCTGGGAGCCGAAGGTGAAGTTCAAGGAGCTCGTCAAGATCATGGTCGAGGCGGACATCGAGTCGCTCGAGCATCAGATGAGCGGCAAGGTCGCCGTCGAGCGGGAGCACTGAGCAGGATATCCGCGAGCCGGATGACGGCCAGCCGGGTATCGGCGAGCCGGGTATCGGCCAGCCGGGTATCGGCCAGCCGGATGACGGCGAGCCGGATGACTCTCCGGTAACGGAGGCCGTTCCGCGAGGCATTCCTCGGGAGGTCGAGCAAGAGACTATCGTAACGCACGCGAATCAGGATCCATCAACCGATATGCAGAACGACACAGCCGAACGCCGGATCGTCAAGCTTCAGGAGCCTTCCTTCGGCGCCGATGAGATCGCCGAGGCTCTCGATTCCCTCAACAGCACCATGGTGGTGATGGGGGAGAAGTGCCGCCGCTTCGAATCGTCCTGGAACTCCTGGCAGGGCTCCGGACACTCCGTGTTCGTCAACTCCGGCAGCTCCGCCAACCTGGTGATGATCGGCATGCTCCGGAGCCGCCGCGGCCCCTACGCCCTCGAGGATGGGGACGAGGTGCTGATTCCGGCGGTCACCTGGTCGACCACGCTCTTCCCGGTGATGCAGCTCGGGCTCAAGCCGGTGCTCTGCGACGTCGATCCCCGCACGTTCAATATCGATCTGGAATCCTGCCGCGCCGCGCTCACCGAGCGGACCCGCGCGATCTTCGTGGTGCACCTGCTCGGCAACCCGTGCGACATGGACGCGATCACCGCGTTCGCGCGCGAGCACGACCTGATCCTGCTCGAGGACTGCTGCGAGTCGCACGGCGCCCGGTGGAACGGCACCAGGGTCGGCAACTTCGGCGCCGCCAGCTCCTTCAGCTTCATGTTCGCCCATCATATCTCCACGATCGAGGGGGGAATGGTCTGCACGAAGTCCGACATGGATTACCGCATCTCCAAGTCGCAGCGCGCCCACGGCTGGGTCCGCGAGTTCGAGCCGGAGGAGCGCCGCGAGATCATGGAGACCTACGGCGCCGACGACGACCGCTTCCTCTTCTGGGATATCGGCTTCAACGTCCGTCCCGGGGAGATCAACGCCGCCTTCGGGCTGCATCAGATGGAGAAGATCGACGGCTTCATCGAGCGCCGCCGCGCCAACCTGGAGCTCTATCGCGCCGGCGTGGCCCCGATCCTCGACAAGATCCAGATCCAGGAGCCGGCCGATCCGGAGCTGGCCTGGAACTCGAACTTCTCCTTCGGCTTCTACATCACCGATCCCGGCTACAAGCGCCGCGATCTGTTCGCCTTCCTCTCCGACAACGGCATCGAGTGCCGTCCGCTGGTGGCCGGCAACCTGAGCCGACATCCCTACTTCGACCTCTATCGCGACAAGATCCGCTGCATGGAGCTGCCGAACGCCGACAAGATCCATTTCAACGGACTCTACCTGCCGAACCATCAGGGAATGACCGCCGAGGACGTTGCCTACGTGACCGACCGGCTGGTGGAGTTCTTCTCGTAACCGGCGCTGGAGCAATCCGAGATGGAGAAGACCTCGAAGATCTTTGTGGCCGGGCATCGCGGCATGGTGGGCTCGGCCGTGGTCCGCGCCCTCGAGGCGCGCGGCTTCGACAACCTGGCCCTCCGTGATCGCGCCGGGCTCGACCTTACGCGCCAGGAGCAGGTGGAGCGCTTCTTCGAGGAGGAGCGCCCGGAGTACGTGTTCCTGGCCGCCGCGAAGGTGGGAGGAATCCTGGCCAACTCGACGCAGCGGGCGGACTTCATCCTCCTGAATCTCCAGATTCAGAACAACGTGATCTCCTCGGCCTACCGCGCCGGCGTCCGGAAGCTTCTCTTCTTCGGGTCGACCTGCATCTATCCGCGGGCCTGCCCGCAGCCGATGAAGGAGGAGTACCTGCTCACCGGCCCGCTCGAGCCGACCAACGAGCCGTACGCCGTGGCCAAGATCGCAGGGCTGAAGCTCTGCGAGGCGATGAACCAGCAGTACGGCACCAACTATATCTCGATCATGCCGACAAACCTCTACGGTCCCGGCGACAACTTCGATCCGAAGGGATCGCACGTGATGGCCGGGCTGCTGAGGAAGTTCCACCAGGCGAAGGCCGAGGGGGCCGACCGGGTGGAGGTGTGGGGAACCGGCAACGCGCGCCGCGAGCTGATGCACGTCGACGACTGCGCCGACGCCGCGCTCTTCCTGATGGAGGGATACGACGGCTCCGAGATCGTCAACGTCGGCACCGGCGTCGACACCAGCATCCGGGAGCTTGCCGAGACCGTCGCCTCGATCGTCGGCTACCGGGGAGAGATCTTCTTCAACACGGAGTATCCGGACGGCATGCCGCGCAAGCTGGTGGATGTCGGCCGGCTCTCCGCGCTCGGATGGCGTCCCCGCTTCACGCTGGAGTCGGGGATCGGCGACACGTATGACTGGTATCTGCGACAGTTGGAATTGACCGGGAGGGCGACGGCGCCCCAGAACGCATGAAAGATTTTCACGAACAGACGATCGTCATCGAGGCCCGGGAAGGGTGGGGATTTCCCCGTTGGGGAGAGCTCCGCGACTACCGCGACCTGCTCTACTTCCTGGTGTTCCGCGATATCCGGATCCGCTACCAGCAGAGCGCGCTCGGCGTCGGCTGGGCGATCATCCAGCCGCTGTTCACGATGGTGATCTTCACGATCGTCTTCGGCAAGGTGGCCAAGATCGATTCCAACGGCGTTCCCTACGCGCTCTTCTCGCTGACGGCGCTGGTGCCCTGGACCTATTTCTCCAACGCGCTGGTCGATTCGAGCAACAGCCTGATCACCAACGCCGGGATCCTCTCGAAGATCTACTTCCCCCGGCCGATCATTCCGCTGGCGCCGACGCTGGCCAAGCTGCTCGACTTCTCGATCTCGATGGTGATGCTGGCGATCGTGATGGCGATCTTCAAGTGGGTGCCGACGGTCGGCATCCTGGTGCTGCCGCTGCTGATCGCGATCATGTGCGTGGCCGCCTGCGGCCTCGGCATGTTCCTGTCGGCCCTGGCGGTGCAGTATCGGGACGTGAAGTTCGCGCTGCAGTTCCTGATCCAGTTGATGATGTACGCTTCCCCGGTGGTCTACTCGGTCACGAAGGTGCCGGCTCAGTACCGTGAGCTCTACGCGCTGAACCCGATGGTCGGGGTGATCGAGGGATTCCGGGCGGCGCTTCTCGGGACCACGCCGATGCCGTGGGACCTGATCGGCATCGGCGCGGCGGTGGCCGTGGCCATCTTCCTCGTCAGCAGCATGTACTTCACTCGGCTCGAGTCCCGCTTCGCCGACGTGGCCTGAGATCGTCCTCTCCGCGATGATGATCCCGTCGCTTCTCGGCGTCGATTGAGCCCGCGCACCCGGCGCGCGTCCCGTTCCGCAGAGTTCTTCGCAAGAGTTCCTCGCAGTGTCCGTGCCTCGTGTCGTCATGACGTCGTGATCTACATTCCGCGCACTCCATGGGTATGTCCGATATCGCCATACGCGTCGAGAGCCTGAGCAAGCGCTACAGGCTCGGCTCCAGCCAGAAACGCCCCGATACGCTGATGGGGGCGGTGAAGGGGGCCGTGATGCGCCCGGTCACCAACTTCCGTCGCCTTCGCGGGATGACCCGTTTCGACCGCGACGAGGAGAACATCCTCTGGGCGCTCAAGGACGTGAGCTTCGACGTGTCGCGCGGCGACGTGGTCGGCATCATCGGCCGCAACGGCGCCGGCAAGTCCACCCTCCTGAAGATCATCTCCCGCATCACCGCGCCCACTTCCGGACGGATCACGATTCACGGCACCGTCAGCTCGCTGCTGGAGGTCGGGACCGGCTTCCACCCGGAGCTCACCGGACGTGACAACACCTACCTGAACGGGACCATCCTCGGGATGACCCGCGCGGAGATCGACAAGAAGTTCGACGAGATCGTCGAGTTCTCCGGCATCGAGAAGTTCATCGACACGCCGGTGAAGTTCTACTCCTCCGGCATGCGCGTGCGCCTGGCGTTCGCCGTGGCCGCGCACCTGGAGCCGGAGATCCTGATCATCGACGAGGTGCTGGCCGTCGGCGACGCCGAGTTCCAGCGCAAGTGCCTCGGCAAGATGCAGGAGGTGGGGAAGGGGGGGCGCACGGTCCTCTTCGTCAGCCACAACATGAACGCGGTCGATCAGCTCTGCAACTGCGCCATCTACCTGGAGCGGGGCACCGTCCGGAACACCGGCCGCGATGTCCGCGCGATGATCAAGGAGTATATCTTCGGCGATTACCGGGAGGACTCGGCCAACCGCTGGGAGCGGCAGACGCCGGAGTACGACAGCCAGTACTACACGCCGCTGGCGATGTACGTGGCCGATCGGGAGGGGAACGAGATCCCGATGCCGATCAGCAACGACGCCGAGGCGTGGCTCCACCTGGAGATGGAGGTGCGCCAGTCCGATCCGGCGCTCACCGTCGGCTTCGCGGTCTACAGCGAGGATGGCGCGCTGATGTTCTGGTCGTTCCATACCGACGGCGTCGAATCCCGCTGGCCGGTGCTGGAGCCGGGGCGCGTGGTGCTCCGCGCGCGCCTGCCGGAGCGGATGCTCAACGAGGGAACCTATCGCGTGGAGTTCATCGGCTCGCTTCACTTCCGCCAGTGGTTGATGGAGCCGGGGGTGAGCTCGCCGGCGATCTACGTGACGATTCAGGGAGGATTGAGCGATTCCCCCTACTGGCTCGCCAAGCGCCCCGGCGCGATCGCCCCGGTGGTCGCCTGGGAGAACGCCGCCGATCCGGCCGCGCCCGGCGCCGAGGCCGACCTTGCGCGGGGGTCCCGATCGCGATGAGCATCTATCCGATCCGATACTTCAGGACACGTCCGGTATGAGAATATTCTACGCCTCCGAGAGCACGCCGAACGCCGTCTTCAGCTCGTCGCTCTGGCGCAACAACCTCTATCTGCCGCTGGTCGATCTCGGGCACGACGTGGTCGAGTTCCAGTACGACCGGTTCCGGGAGACCTTCGCCAACCTCGATCCCTCCATTCCGAAGCAGCGGGAGTTCATCAGGAGCAACCGGCCGCGCATGTCGGCCGAGCTGCTGCGCCAGCTCAAGCGCGCCCACGCCGAGAAGCCGATCGATCTCTTCTTCAGCTACTTCTACGATGCCTGCGTGCTGCCGGAGACGATCGAGGAGATCAAGCGGATGGGGATCACCACGGTGAACTGGTACTGCAACGGCGCGCATCAGCTCCACCTGGTCGAGGAGATCTCCCCGCGCTACGACTGGTGCCTGGTGCCGGAGGAGTTCCGGATGGAGGATTACCGCGCCCTCGGAGCGCGCCCCATCTACTGCCAGGAGGCGGCCAACCCGACGATCTACCACCCGTACGATGTTCCGTATCAGTACGACGTGACCTTCGTCGGGCAGGCCTACGGCGAGCGCCCGTACTACGTGAAGCGCCTGCTGGACGCCGGCATCGACGCGCGGGTGTGGGGATGGGGATGGCCGAAGTTCCTGGCCAACCCGCCGAAGCCGGCCCCCCCCTCGCTCGGCAAGCGGATGAAGAAGATCGGGCGGAAGATCCTCACCGGCGACGCGTTCGCCGCGGTGGGGCGCCGCCTTTCCCGCGCCGTCGGCGCCGCGCCGGCCACGGCCGGCAATGCCGGTGGCGCCGCGGTTCCCGGTGGCGCCCCGGTCGGCTCCCAGGAGCGGATCATCATCCCCGACAACGTGGTCGGCGGCGTTCTCTCGGACGTCGAGATGATCCAGATGTATAGCCGCTCGAAGATCAACCTCGGCTTCTCCGGCGTGAGCACCACCGGGACGCGCGGCGAGCGGATCCTCCAGATCCGCCTGCGCGATTTCGAGGTGCCGATGAGCGGCGGCTTCTACATGGTCGAGTACATGGAGGAGCTGGAGGAGTTCTTCGAGGTCGGCAAGGAGATCGTCTGCTATCGCGACGCCGACGACCTGATCGAGAAGATCCGGTATTACCTGGCGCACGACGAGGAGCGCGAGGCGATCCGTCGCGCCGGCCTGGAGCGCTGCCTGCGCGAGCATACCTGGCACAAGCGCTTCGAATCCTCCTTCGAGCAGATGGGGCTGAGCTGAACGATGTGCGGAATCGCTGGCATACTCTGTCGCTCCCGGAACCGGCTGGTCCCCGCTCCGGAGCGTGAAGCCGATCTCGGACGGATGGTCGGTGCCCTGGCGCATCGCGGTCCGGACGGCCACGGTATCACCACGGTGGGGGGCGCCACGTTCGGCCACGCCCGGCTGTCGATCATCGACCTGGCCGGCGGCACGCAGCCGATGGTCTCCGACGACGGGCGCTACATGCTCACGTTCAACGGGGAGATCTACAACTACCGCGAGCTGCGCGCCGAGCTGGAGCGGGACGGCGTCCGCTTCCGCACCACCTCCGACACCGAGGTGCTGCTCCACCTGCTGATCCGCCAGGGGCTGGACGCGCTCGAGCGGCTCAACGGGATGTTCGCGTTCGTCTTCTGGGACGAGCTGGAATCGCGCGCGCTGATGGCGCGCGACCGGTTCGGCAAGAAGCCGCTCTACTGGGCGATCGACGGCGACCGGCTGCTGTTCGCCAGCGAGATCAAATCGCTCTTCGCCGCCGGCATCGTCGGCCGCGTCGACCCGCGCGCCCTCGGGTACTTCACCCGCTATCTTTATCTCTCCCCGCGCCACACGTTCTTCACGAACATCCGGACGCTTCCGCCGGGGCACTGCGCCCGGATCGTGAACGGCGAGCCGGAGCCGCGCCGCTGGTGGCGCCCCAGGTTCACGCCGAAGGTGACGATCGGCTACGAGGAGGCCAGGCGGGAGATCCGACGTCGCGTGGAGGCGGCCGTGCGTCGGCGCCTGTTCGCCGCTGACGTGCCGGTGGGGGCGTTTCTGAGCGGCGGCTACGATTCCGGCTCGGTGGTGGCGCTGATGGCGCGGGCATCCTCGACGCCGGTGAAGACCTTCACGGTCGGCTTCGGCGCGGAGATCGACGAGCTGCCGGCCGCCCGCATGGTGGCCGAGCGCTACGGCACCGAGCACCACGAGCTGCAGGTGGAGCTCGGCATCGCCGAGATGATGCGCCGCATGGCCGATGTCTACGACGAGCCGCTCGGCGACCCGTCGCACATCCCGCAGTACGTGATCTCCAAGTTCGCCGCCGAGCAGGTGAAGGTGGTGCTGGCCGGCGACGGCGGCGACGAGCTCTTCGCCGGCTACGACTGGTGGTATTATCCGCTCTACTACGCGCGCCATCCGGAGCTCCGGAGCTCGGCGCTCGGCCGGAAGCTGGCCGCCCGCTGGGGCTCGCTCGCCGGCCGCATCGGACTGGAGGGGGCGGCCGCGCGCGCGCTCGCCGGCGCCGGACATCGCCGCTGGCAGGGGAAGGGGGAGCGGATCGAGCGGGAGATGCCCCCGAGCGACTGGGCTCGCCAGCGCGTGGCCAGCATGGCGCTGCCGAACGGGATCGACCGCTTCCTCGCGCTCGATGCACCGTTCGATCCCACCTTCTTCGATACCGAGGGGGAGTGGAGCGCCGATGAGCTTCCGCCGATCGACGGCGCCTTCGCGCACGATCTGGAGCATTACTTGCCGGGGGATATCCTGGTGAAGGTGGACCGCGCCACGATGGCCAACAGCCTGGAGGGGCGCTCCCCGCTGCTCGACGTGGAGGTGGCCGATCTGGCCTTCTCCCTGCCGGTGGAGTGGAAGCTTCGGAATGGCGGCAGCAAGACGATCTTCAAGGAGAGCGTGGCCGATCTTCTCCCGGACGCGCACCGTCGTCTGCCGAAGCAGGGATTCGGCGGACCGTTCCGCCGCTGGATGCGCGGTCCGGACGTGCTCGATCTGCTGGCCTCACTGGTCGCCGACCGCACCAATCCGCTCGGCGCCTGGATCGATCTGGCGATCGTCGAGTCGGAGGTCAAGCGCTTCATCGCCGGCGATCGCCGCGATGGGGACGAGCTTTCCCTCTGGGTCCTCTCGACGCTCCTCCTCTGGGGAGATCGCTGGCGGTCGAATATCGAGGTCGACGCCGACATCGCCCGCGCGGTGGCCGGCTGATCAAGACGCATCATCTCTCATCGTCCGAACCCATTTCCCGAGCCATGCCCACGGTCACGGTCCTCATGTCTGTCTACAACGGCGAGCGGTATCTGGCCGAGGCGATCGACAGCATCCTGCGGCAGACCTATCGGGAGTTCGAGCTGCTGGTGATCGACGACTGCTCGACCGACGGCTCGGCGGCGATTCTGGCCGGGCTCGACGATCCGCGCCTCCGCGTGCTGACCAACCCGACGAACATCGGCCTTACCCGCTCGCTCAACCGCGGCCTGCGCGAGGCATCCGGCGAGCTGATAGCGCGGATGGACGACGACGACGTGGCCACCCCCCGACGCCTGGAGCTGCAGACGGAGTTCTTCCGGCGGCATCCGGAGACGATGGTGCTCGGCGGCGCCTTCACGATCGTCGAGACCGATACCGGCGAGACCACGACGATGGATGTGCCGACCGACCCCGAGGAGCTGATGGCCACGCTCCTCTTCCGGAACGTGATCGGCCATCCCCTGGCGATGTTCCCGCGAGCGACCGTGATGGAGCTCGGCGGCTACAACGAGGCGGTCCGCTACTCCCAGGATTACGAGCTCTGGCTCCGGCTGGGGCAGCGCGGCGCGATCCGCGCGCTCCCGGACAACCTGCTGCTTCACCGGCACGATCCGGCCAAGAGCATCTCCCGCGTCAAGCGGACCGAGCAGGCCGAGTGCGTGGTGGGATTCGCCGACGAGTTTCTCCGCGCCGCCGGCGTCTGGTCGGCCGAGCGGAGTGGTCCCATGTCCCGGTTCCTCCGGCTTCGCCTTCTTCGCGACGACGGAGCGCTCCAACCGGGCGATATTGTCACCCTTCATCCCTTCTTCGACCGGGTACTGGCCACGCCGACCGGACGTCAGCTCTGGGGCTCGCACCTCGCCTCGCTCGCGGTGCGGCTCACCGGAAGCACTCCCTCCGAGGGACGTGCGCTGCATCGGACGCTGCGTGAGCTTGCTCCCGACTGGTACGGGCTCCGATCGCGAGCCCGCTTTCTCTATCACATGTTGAGGAGATGATGGAGAGATCTTCCGAACATCCCCGTCCGGAGCTCGACCGACTTTCGATCGTCATGGTTGCCGAGACGCTTCCTCCGGCACCACATCCGATCGGCGGCGCGGGCAAGCTGCTGGTAATGATCTCACGCGCCGCGGCCGAGCTCGGCGCGCGCGTACGGGTGGCCGTCGACGCGTTCGTGCGCGACGCGCCGGCCGGAGAGCGCTGGGTGCGTGACGGCCTGGAGGTGCTGCAGGTGCCGATGGCCAGGAGCATCCCGACCGCCACGCGACTGTTCGGCAGGGCCTACCGCCGGAAGATCGTCGCCGAGCGCGCCCTTCCGGAGATCGCCCGCCGACTCTCGCCCGACCTGCTCCACCTGCATATTCATCCGAACGGCCTGTTCCGCTTCGCCGCCGGCGTCAAGCGGAAGACCGGCGCCACCGTGGTCGTCACCACGCACGGCCTCGACCTGGTGGTGCACCGGAGCCGCACCTATCGCGACGTCCCGTTCGGCCGCGACTGGATTCCGTCGGTCGAGTCGATCGACTACTGGATCCCGTGCGGGCCGCTGGACCACGAGGGGCTGGTGGCCTGGGGAGTTCCGGAAGCGAGGATCGTCCCGATCTACAATGGCGTACCGATCCCGGAGAGCCTGCCGGAGCGGACGGTCTGCGGACCGGAGCGGGCGCCGATCAGCATGGCCTACGCCGGGCGACTGCTGGAGAAGAAGGGGGTGGTGGAGATGGCCGAGGGGGCGGTGCGCGCCGCGCGGGAGCTCGGCGCGCTGCAGCTCCGGATCGCCGGCGCCTGCGACGGCGCGCTCCGGGAGAAGCTGGAGCGGATACTCCGCTCCGGCGCCCCGGCGCTCGACTACACGTTCCTCGGCGAGATCGATTCGGCCGGCGTCGAAAAGCTGATGCGCGCGGTCGATATCTTCTGCCATCCGTCGAACTGTCCGGAGGGGCTTCCCCTGTCGGTGCTGGAGGCCGCGGCGCAGGGGTGCCCGCTGATCGTCTCCGACATCCCGGCGCATCTGGCGGTGCTCGAGGCCGAGAAGCACGCGATCGTCTTCAACGCCGGGAGCGCCGAGGCGATCGCCCAGGCGATCGTCCGCGCCGCGCGCGACCCAGAGCTGCGCGAGCGGATGCGGCGCGAGGCCTACGAGCTGGCCGCGCGCCGCTACAACCTCGAGCTGATGGTCGCCTCCTATCTCGATTTCTACGCGCGCGTGGCGCGCGAGCGCGCCGGCACGACGGAAAGCGGCGGGCCGGCGGGGAGCACGACCAAAGGCGCGAGAGGGCTGGTCAACCACTATGCCGGCGAGGAGATCGCGACGAAGTACGATTCCCGGCACCTGCGCAATCCGCTGGAGCGCTACCAGGCGGCGCATCTCGGGCCGCTGGTGCGAAGGATGATCCGCCAGGTGACTGCCGGCGCCCGCACCGTCTGCGACCTCGGGATCGGCAGCGGCATCTACCTGACGGAGATCGACGGGAAGATCGAGCGGATCGTCGGGGTGGACCTCTCGCCGGAGATGCTGGCGGCCGCGCGCGGCAGGCTTCGCGGCGTGGAGCTGGTGGAGGGGGACGCCACGAAGACCGGCCTTCCCTCCGACGCGTTCGACGCGGTGATCTCGATCGGGCTGATGGAGTACGTGTCAGCGCCGGCGCTGGTGGCGGAGGCGTACCGGCTGCTCCGTCCGGGAGGGCGATTCCTGATGCAGACGCCGAACCGTCACGGTGGGGAGAAGGCGATCTATCTGTTCATCAAGCACAGGCTGAAGCGGCGTCCGCGCGTGCAGTGCTATCTGACGCGGGGGGAAGTGGCGCGGGAGCTCCGCCGCGGCGGATTCGTGGTGGAGCAGCTGGTGATGAACGATGGGATAGTGTGGCTTCCGCCGTCGCTGATGCCGAAGATCGGCGAGCCGGTCTACCGCGCGGTGGAGGCGTTCTGGCGCCCGTTCGGGCGGAATCCATTCGCCCAGAATATGGTGTTTCTCTGCAGGAAGCCGGAGCGTTGACGATGCCCGAAGTCTATCTCACGATCACGATCGACACCGAGTGCGACAAGGATTCCCGCTGGCGGATCCGGCGCCCGGTCACCTTCCGGGGAATTCACGACGGGGTGGGGAACCGCCTGCAGCCGCTGTTCGACCGGTACGGCGCGGTGCCGACCTACCTGCTGAGTCCGGAGGTGATAGCCGATCCGGGGAGCGCGGAGCTCTTCGCGGCCCTCGGCCCCCGCGCCGAGCTCGGCACCCATCTCCACGCGGAGTTCATCGATCCGGAGCCGATGCCGGATGCCTCCGGGACCGATCTGATGCAGAATTCGCTCAGCCCCGAGGTGGAGCGGGGGAAGCTGGAGCGGCTGACCGAGCTGTTCGAGGGGACCTTCGGCCACCGGCCGACCTCGTTCCGGGCCGGTCGCTTCGGTGTATCCGAGCGGACATTGCCGGTATTGAGTCGTTTGGGCTATGTTGTGGATTCCAGCATCGCTCCCTTCCAACGTTGGTCGGACACCGGAGGCACGGCGGATTTCCGCCGGAGTCCGGACGTTCCGTACTATTACCCCTCGGCAAGCGATCCCCTGATCTCGGGGGAATTGCCGATCTTGGAGATCCCGGTCACGATCGTCTCGTCGCTGCTGGCGGCGATCCCCAGATCGCTCCGGCCGGGATTGATGTCCACACCGCTGCTCGGACGCCGCGCGCGCAGGCTGCTCGGCGCCTCGGCCGTTCCCCGCTGGCTCCGCCCCTGGTCGAGCTCCGGCGCCGAGATGATCGCCGTGGCCGATGAGGCAATCGCGCGCTGGGGGCGCCACGACGTGGTGGTGCTGGTGATGATGTTCCACAATGTGGAAGTGGTGCCGGGGCTGAGCCCCTACCCGCAGAACGAGGAGCAGGTGGAGCGCTATCTCGGATCGCTGGCCACGGTGCTGGAGCACGCGGCCGCCCGCGGCTGGCACGTGACCGGCCTGACCGAGGCGGCCCTGGCCGCCCGCGCGACCCTCGCCCGGCCGATGGTGGACTGAGTGTCCGGCGACGGAACGTCCGGCAACGGAACGTCCGGCACCGGAATTTCCGGTCCCGGGACATCCGGCGTCCATGCTCGATGAACGATCACATTATCGATGACTACTGACAGGAAGACCATGCGGAAGATTCTCATTACCGGCGGCGCCGGATTCATCGGAGGCTCCCTCGCCGAAAAGCTCGTCGCCGATCCCGACAATCACGTCGTCGTGGTCGATGACCTGACTACCGGACACGTCGCGAACCTTCCGGAGCCGGCGTACGGGAACCTTCGTTTCATCAAGGCGGACGTCAACAACTACAACGAGATCGCGGCCATCATGGTCTCGTTCGCCTTCGATTACGTCTTTCACTATGCCGCCGTGGTCGGCGTGCAGCGGACGCTCCAGTATCCCTGCAAGGTGCTCAACGACGTGGCCGGCATCAAGAATGTCCTCGACCTGGCCAAGAACACCGGCGTCAAGCGGGTCTTCTATTCCTCCTCCTCGGAGGTCTACGGCGAGCCGGTGGAGTATCCGCAGAACGAGCATACCACGCCGCTGAACTCGAAGCTCCCCTACGCGGTGGTCAAGAACCTCGGCGAGTGCTTCCTGAAGTCGTACGAGCGGGAGTTCGGGCTGAACTACACCATCTTCCGCTTCTTCAACACGTACGGGCCGCGCCAGAGCGTGGACTTCGTGATGTCCAAGTTCATCCGCGCCGCCCTGGCCGGACAGGATATCACCATCTACGGCGACGGCAGCCAGACCCGCACTTTCTGCTACATCGACGACAACGTGGAGGCGACCGCCGGCGCGATGACCGACGATCTGTTCGTCAACGACGTGGTCAACATCGGCTCGGATCAGGAGCTGACCATCCGCGAGCTCGCCGAGCAGATCGTGCTGGTGACCGAGTCGAAGTCCCGCATCGTCCACGTGGCGCCGCTGGAGGAGGGGGACATGACGCGCCGCCGGCCGGATATCGAGAAGATGCGCGGGCTGCTCCGGCGGGATCTGACCCCGCTGCAATGGGGCATCCGCCAGACCATCGACGCGTTCCAGCGCCGCTCCAGCGCGAGCGACATTCTCCACGCGAACATTCTTCACTGAGGCCGGCCGCCGGCCGGCGCCCCCTTCCGGGAGCGATCGGTCCCCCGACGCCGAAGCCCGAGCCGTAGAAGCATGCGCATCTGTCATCTCGCTACGAACTTTCTCCCCCGTCAGGGGGGCGCCGAATACGCCGTCCATTATCTGTCGAAATATCTCGGCAAGCTCGGGGTCGACAGCACGGTCCACGCGGCATGGATTCCGAACGCGCCCGAGGTCGAGCTCCCCTACGACATCCATCGCTATCGCTATCTTCCCGGCGTGGCCGCGCATCGGAGCAAGCTGCTCCACCTGGCCGTGGAGCGCCTCCGCTCCAGGTTCGACGTGCTGCACGCCCACATGGCCTACGAGCCCGGCTACTGGGCCGCGCTCTACAAGCGCCGCCGGGACGTGCCGGTGGTGATCACCGTGCAGGGGGGTGACGTGCAGGTGGTGCCGGAGATCAACTACGGCGCGCGGCTCAAGCCGGGAGTCGACGAAAAGCTCCGGATCGCGCTCCAGGAGGCCGACGTCGTCGGCTGCGTCAGCGAGCGGACCCGCGGCCTGGTGCTCGAGTGCGGGGGAATTCCGGAGCGGACCGACGTGATCCGGAACGGGACCGAGTTCCACGAGATCTCCCGCATCCCGTTCGACAACGTCCGGCAGCGGCTCGGGATCGGTCCGGACGAGTTCGTGATGATCACCGTCGGGCGGATGCATCCGGTGAAGGGGATTCCGAACCTGCTGGACGCCTCGGTGATCATGAAGGCGCGCGGCATCCGGCACCGGCTGCTGATCGTCGGCGCCGACGACAAGGTGGCCGAGGCGGTCGCCGAGCGGGACCTTCAGGACGTGGTGATCCCGGTGCCGCCGGTGCCGAAGTTCACCAGCGACACGGCCGCGAAGGTGTTCGACACGCCCTATCCCGAGCTGATCAATCTTTACCGCGTCGCCGACGTCTACGTGGTCGCCTCCTATGTCGAGGCGTTCTCCCTGGCGGCGATGGACGCGATGGCGATCGGCATCCCCTGCGTGGTCACCAACATGACCGGCAACGCCGAGATCATCGAGGACGGGGTGACCGGGCTGGTGATCGAGCGCTCCTCGGTCGACGCGATCGTCAGGGCGATCACCAGCCTGCACGAGGATCGCGAGCGCGTGCGCCGGATGGGGGATGCGGCCCGGAAGGTGGCCGAGCACTACGACTGGGGGAGGATCGCCGAGGAATATGTGGCGCATTACGAGCGCCTGCTGGCCACGCCGCGCCGCTGAGCGCGGAGGCTTTTCAGCGCGCGTCGACCCGCCATGACGGCGGCGATGCGCGCGCGGACAACGTCCCGATATCGTCTGTTGGTCGCGACGGCATCGGGCTGACCGGACCCGGGGGGATCTCTCCCGGCGATCCGGAGCACGCGGCTTCCACGCCACCCGGCGGGAGCGGCGTTGCCTGGCTCTTTGAGTGTAGAGGAATTACCCCGACTCGCTCCGGCCGCTCCACCCGCGGCTCGAGCATACATCCATGGCACCCGATGGATGGATTCGTCGGTGCGTCCGGGCGGAAGTCACCATCCCCATTCGCTTCCCCGGATCACCCGGCTGACGGATCCGAGAGTTCGACGGCGTCGGAATACGATCCACGTCAATCCGGTTCATCGGCATGCATTTCACATTCGTGATGGAGGGTTATCTGCTCGACCCCTCCAATGACCTCATCGTCGGCCCGCTGGTCCAGACGTACCTGCTTTCGCGGGAGCTGCTGCGGCGCGGCATCCGGGTGAGCTATATCAGTTACAGTTCCCGCTATTCGGCCCCGAGCCGGACGGTGGAGGAGGGGATGGAGATTCTCCGTCTTCCGATCAGGATTCTTCCGATGCGGCTCGACGAGCTGGTCACCGCGCCGAAGGTGGCGCGTCTTCTCGGGGAGCTCCGTCCCGACGTGGTCTACACCCGTGGGCGAAGCTCGGTGCCGGCGGCGGCCAGCCGCTGGGCGCGCCGCGTCGGGGCGCTCTCGATCTGGTGCGCCGCGCGCGACCGGGATTTCAACGGGGCGGCCTACGTGAAGATGAAGATGCGCCAGCTTCCGCTGCCGGCGCGTCCGCTGGCGGCGGCGGCCTACCATCTGACGATGAGCCTGCTGTTCGAGCGGGGGGTGCGCCGGACCGATCTGATCTTCGTGCAGAACCAGTTCCAGCTCGAGATGGCCCGGGGAATGTTCCCGGACCAGCCGGTCGCGCTGCTCCCCTCGGCCGCCGAGCCGGTGGAGCCCGAGGCCTCGCGGCGGGAGCGCTTCGAGCTGATGTGGGTGGGGCAGATCAAGGGGGAGAAGCGTCCGGAGCTCTTTCTGGAGCTGGCCGGCCGGCTGTCCGATCTGCCGGTGGAGCTGACGATGTGCGGCCCGGTGCTGGACAACCGGTACCTGGCGGCGATCGAGGCGACGGCCGCGAACAATCCCCGCTTCCGCTACCTGGGAGCGCTCTCCTACGCCGAGGCCGCCGGCCGGATCGCCGGCGCGACGATATTGGTGAATACCTCGGTCAGCGAGGGATTCCCGAACACCTATCTCCAGGCCTGGAGCGCCGGCAATCCGGTGATCACGCTCGCGTGCGATCCGAGCGATCTGATCTGGACGCTGGAGCTCGGCCGCGTCTCCCGGACCATCGACCGGATGGCCGCCGATATCCGCGAGCTCTGGGCCGATCGGCCGCGGCTGGAGCGGATCGGCAGGGAGGCGCGAGGCTACGTCGAGCGGAACCATGCGGTCCGCGCCGTGGCCGATCGTATCCTGGACGGCCTTGCCCGCGTCCGTCCCCTCCCCGGCGCTCCCGCGTCGGACGACGACATGTTCCAGTATCGCCCGGGGGAGGAGCAGCTCTCCGGGTGATCCCTCTCCCTCTCTCTCACCTGGCAGGTGCCGCGCGTGATCCATTTCTGTTTCGTCAATCCCGGGTTCCTCTACGATCCGAAGCTGCCGGCGGTGGTCGGACCGCTGGTGCAGATGTACCTGATCGGCCGGGAGATCGTCCGTCGCGGCGGCCGGGTGACCTACATCTGCCTTTCGACCTCGCGAAGCGCCCCGGAGACCGCCGAGCATGACGGCATCACCGTGCACTACCTGCCGGTGCGGAACCTGCCGATGCGCTGGAGCGAGCCGGCCTCGTTCGCCGGCATCGAGCGGCTGCTCGACCGGGCCCGCCCGGACGCGATCTACACCCGCGGACGCTCCTCGCTGCCGCACGTTGCCGGACGCTGGGCGCGGCGCAACGGCGCGGTGGCGATCTGGAACGCGGCGCGCGACCGGGATTTCGATGGGGATCGTTACGTGAGGATGAAGACCGCGAAGCTCCGCTTCCCGAAGCGGCTCGTGGCCGGATTCTCCTACAACTACATCATGAACGACCTGTTCGAGCGTGGCGTGCGCGCCTCCGGCGTCACGATCGTGCAGCACGAGGATCAGGTGAGGCAGTTCGCCGACCGGTTCGGCTCCGAGCCGATCGTGATCCCGTCGGCCGTGGAGATCCCGGAGCGGATGCCGGAGAAAGGGGAAGAGGTGGAGGTGACCTGGATCGCCGGGATCAAGGGGGAGAAGCGTCCGGAGCTCTTCCTGGAGCTGGCCCGCCGCCTTGCCGACACGCCGGTCAGGTTCACGATGGGGGGGACGCTGATGGACTCCCGGTTCGGCGCCGAGATCGAGAATACCCTGCGCGCGAACCCGCGATTCTCCTATCTTGGTCCGATTCCCTACGAGCGTACGGCGGAATTCTATGGCCGGGCGTCGCTGTTCGTCAACACGTCGCGCCCCGGTATCGAGGGATTTCCCAACGCCTACCTGCAGGCCTGGGCCGGAGGAACTCCGGTGCTCAGCCTCGATTGCGACCCCGGCGGGGTGATCGAACGGAACGGGCTCGGCGCCCTGGCGCCCGACCTCGACCGGATGGTCGAGACGGTGCTCGATCTGGTCGGCGATCCCGGCCGCCTGGACCAGACCAGGGAGCGGTGCCGCCAGTATGTGCTCGCCCGTCATTCCCCGACGGCCCACGTCGACAAGCTTCTCGATGCCATCGAACGGGCGCGTGCCTGAGCCGTCCTGCCGATGCGTCTTCCCCTCCCGATGCGAGATGACCGCGATCTACCGATGAGTGTGCGATGAACAGGTTCATTATCGTCTTCTTTCTGATCATTCTGACGAGCCGACTCTTTTCGGAGACGCTGAAGGTGCTCCCGAAGGCGGTCGATCTGCTCGACCTGGTGATCGTGCCGGTCCTCTTCGTCGTGGCGCTCACCTACGGTCGGCCGAAGGGGGTGGACAAGGGACTGCACGATCGGATGACCCGTCTGTCGGTCGCGTTCATGGTGCTGGCGGTCCTCTCGGCGGTCGTCAACATCGACCGGACCTACGCCGGTCCCACCATGCTCTACACCTTCGCCCTCCTGGAAGGCCCGTTTCTGTTCCTGGCGCTGAACCTGCTGATTCGCGACAAGGCGAAGTTCGGGGAGCAGCTCGCCGGCTTTTTCGGTTTCATGGTGATGGTGGAGATAGCTGCGGTGGTGTTCGTGAGCATGCCGCTCTTCCTGGCCACCGGCAATCCGGACCGCGTCTCCGGCACCTTCGGGAACAATGCCTACCAGTTCAGCGTGTTCCTGGTGATCATGGGTGGCTTCTTCCTCGGCAAGCAGTTGAACAACCTGAAGTCGATCTGGTATTCGATCGGCATCCAGGCGTTCATCATCGGCACGTTCATCCTCCTGCAGTTCCGCGCCGCGATGCCGGCGTTCTTCATCGCCTATATTCTGGCCGGCACGCAGCTCTACGGCCGCCGCGTGCTCCGGCTCGGGGTGGTGATCGGGGTGCTCGGCGGCATCGCCTACTACACGTTCAAGAAGGTCGGCGACGACACCGACTACAACCTGAAGTACTCGGACTTCGAGCAGCTGGCCGATGATCCGATGGTGGTGCTCCAGTATGGCAAGGCGCAGTCCTACGTGGCGCTGGCGCAGATCTACATGGACATGCCCGCCTCGATCCTCTTCGGCACCGGGCCGGGAACGCTCGTCAGCCGCGCCAACTACATGTTCACCCAGGAGGTGTCGGTCGACAAGGACAAGGGGGTCGGCCCGATCATCCGCGCGATCTTCGGCGACGTCACGTACGATTCCGATGTCCAGCACAAGTACATCGATCCGATGGCCAACCTCGGCATCCTCTTCGGATCGACGCAGGTGTCGAACACCAACTCGAGCGTGGTGGCCACGCTCGGCGAAACCGGCATTCCCGGGTTCGTGATCATTGCGATGATCTACGGGACGATGCTGGTCCGGTCGCGGCGCTATCTGAAGTACGCCCGCTCGATCAACGACCCGCTGCTGATGTCGCTCGGAACGGCGCTGGTGGCCGGCACGATCTACCTGCTCTGCCTGACGCCGCTGGACAACTACCTGGAGATCTCCCGCGTGACCCTTCCGGTGTGGCTCCTGTTCTGGACGGTGAGCACGCTGCACACCCGCTCGGTGGAGCAGCTGGAGCACGAGCAGCTGCTCAAGGCCTATGGCGAGGGAGGGCTGCCGGCCGTCGATCCGGTCGGTCCGGTCCGTCCCGGCGCGCGCCCCGGCATCCGCCCCGGCGTTCGTCCGGTCCGTCGTCCCGGCGCGCTCCCGGTTTCCCCCCGTCCCCCCTATCAGGGACCGTCGCAGCTTCCCGGCCCGATCGGGCCGCGGCGCTGAGGCTCGCCGATCCCGGGATGTCGCCGTCGGCGTCTCGCACGGAATCTTCCCTCCGGGGAGCTTTCGCTCGGGGCGGGTCCGTCGGCCGACAGACGCCCAGGCGTCCGTCGCCCAGGCGTCCGTCGCCCAGGCGTCCGTCGCCCAGGCGTCCGTCGCCCAGGCGTCCGTCGCCCAGGCGTCCATTGCCGGGGTGGCCGAGCGCGTCGATCTCCCATGAACACGTGAATTATGTCGAAGGTCTTCATACTGCAGGAGCAGCTTCCGGCGTTTCGTCTGCCGTTCTATGAGCGGGTGGGGCGCGCGGTGGATCTTACCATTCTGCACAGCACGCCGACCCGGTTGAAGAATCGGAAGCCGGTGAAGGTGCCGGAGGGGAGCTCCTATTCCGTGCGCCAGGTGCCGAACATCCAGCTCGGCGGCGGACGCGTGACGCTTCACCCGGAGATGCTCGCGGCCATCCGCCGCGAGAAGCCGGACGTGGTGGTGCTCGAGGCGCGGCTCGGCTTTCTGACCACCGCGCTGACGGCGCTGCTGCCGCGCGGCGATCTCCGTATCGCCTGGTGGCTCAGCGGCTACGAGGGCTCCAGCGAGCGGGTCAACAACATGAAGCGGGTGCTCCGCCGGACGCTCCTGACGCGCGGCGACGGGTTCATCTGCTACGGCACCTCGGCGCGCCGGCACCTGGAGATGCTCGGCATCCGGGAGAACGTCCACATCGCGTTCAACTCGCTCGACTCCGACGAGATCCGCCGGCATCGCGCCGCGCTGCTCGATGATCCGAACTGGCCGGCGCGACGGAGCGAGCTCCGCCGCGGCGCCGACTTTCAGCTGCTGTATACCGGCCGGGTGGAGCACAGCAAGCGGGTTCCCGATCTGATCGAGGGGCTCGCGCGGCTCCGGCGGAACCTGCCGGAGCTCCGGTTCCGGTTCGTCTGCGTCGGCGGCGGTGAGGACCTTTCCTCGATCGTCGAGCTGGCCGCGGCCCGCGGCCTGGCCGACGTGGTGGAGTTCACCGGACCGGTCTACGAGGAGGGGAAGCTCGCCGAGCACTTCCTGGCATCCGACGTCTTCGTGCTCCCCGGCACCGGGGGGCTGGCGATCAACCAGGCGATCTCCTATGGTCTGCCGGTGGTGGTGACCCGCGCCGACGGCACCGAGGAGGATACGGTGCTCGACGGCGTCAACGGGCTGTATTTCGAGCGGAGCAATCCGGCCGATCTGGCCGATCAGGTAGCCCGGCTCGTCGCCGATCCGACGCTCAGGGATACCCTGGCCGCCGGATCGCTTCGCGTGGCCGCCGAGACCTCCAACATCGACAGGATGGTGGGGGGATTCCTGGCGGCCATCGACTCGGTGCTTCGCGCGTGAGCCACCCGGCGAGGCAATGATGATTCCGACGGTTCACGAGGGAGCGTGGACCTCCGGCGGTGTGATCCCGGTGGGGGCGCAGGTGTCGTTCTTCGCAAATTTCCAGCCGTCCGGCCGGTCCGCGTCAGCCGGTCGCCATCGGACCGGAGGGAGCGGAGCGCACGCTCGAAGCGGAGTTCGAGCAGACACCCAGTGACGGACGGCCATTCGGTCAGCCCGACAAACGCTATGACCGTGGAGAGAAACGCAGAACAGACACTCGCGGATTCCCCTTCCAGCGCCACCGGCGCCGGAGGGCGCCCGATGAAGCTCCTGCTCATCGGGCCGCTCCCGCCTCCCTATATCGGTCCGGCCATCGCGACCGAACGGTTGTTGAACTCCCCCGTGCTCAGGTCCCGGTTCGACATCGTGTTTCTCGATACCCGCGATCCCGGAGGGAGCGAGGATATCGGGCAACTGAGCGCGCGCAACATCAGAATGGCGCTGAAGCACGGCTCGGATTTCCTCTCGTTGCTGGCCAGAACCCGTCCCGACGTGGTCTACGTCCCGATAGCGCGCGGGCTCTGGGGCTTCATCCGGGATCTGCTGTTCCTGATCCCGGCCCGCTTCTTCGGCGCCACCACCGTGGTGCATCTGCGCGCCGGGCGGTTCGATCTGATCCATGACCACGGCTGGTTCGGCCGCGCCGTCGCCCGGCTCGGCCTGGCCTCGGTCAGCCGCGCCATCGTGCTCGGCGAAACCCTCCGCGACGTCTTCGGATCCAGCGTCTCGGCCAAGCAGATCTACGTGGTTCCCAACGGCATGAACCTGGAGGGCTGGACGTGCGAGGAGTGGGAGGCCGAGCGTCGGCAATCCAGCGAGGTGCGGATCTCCTACCTGGCCAACCTCTACGAGGACAAGGGGGCGCACGTGATGCTCGCCGCGATTCCGAGGATCGTGCAGGCGGTGCCGAACCTGAAGGTCCGGTTCGCCGGCGACACGAAGAACCGCGCGTTCCTCGAGCGCTGCCACCGGATTGTCGCGGAACAGGGGATCGAGCGGCACGTCGAGTTTATCGGCGAGGTCAACGACGGCGCCAAGAAACGGCTGCTGGCCGAGAGCGATATCTCGGTCTTCACGCCGATCAAGCCGGAAGGGCTCCCCTGGGTGATCCTGGAGGCGATGTCCGCCGGGCTGCCGGTGGTCGGCACGCCGCAGGGAACGATGAAGGAAGTGATCGTCGACGGAAGCACCGGGTATCTGGTTCCCTCCGGCGACGCCGAGGCGCTGGCCGAGCGGGTGATCCGCCTGGCGTTCGATCCGGAGCTTCGCCGCGAGCTCGGCCGCAACGGCAGGGCCCGCGTGGAGCGGATCTACGCCGAGCCGGTTACCCACCGGCTGCTGGCCGACGCGATCGCCGGCCTGGAGCCGCGGAAGGTGGCCGGCCGGTAAGCGCGCGATGATCCATGTCGGGGCGAGCCTGCCTGGCGGCTCGACCCGGTTCGGGACGGCGCCCCGCGAGGGGACGCGTCCCGCGTGGTGACGCCCCTCCCAGATTTTTGACACGGCATGAGGCGAAGCCGCGCCGCCGCCGGGAGTGTTGGTTCTCCCGGACGTCCCGATGGCGCGCGCCAGCAACGAACGATACGTCGGTCGATCACCCGCGACCACGCCGCATTCGGCGTCCGGCGCGCGCCCGAGAGGGAGCATGCCGGGCGGCGACACCTACTTTTCGAGAGGATCGATTCCCCCCCCGGACGGTCCTCCGCAGCAGACCAGTTACAGCATGTGTGGAATCGCGGGCATAATCGGTGGTGGTGACGAGTCGACCCTGACCAGGATGGTGCATGTACAGGCCCATCGCGGTCCGGACGACTGGGGGGTGCAGTGGTTTGCCGAGCACGGATGCGGGCTCGGCCACCGGCGCCTGTCGATTCTCGATCTCTCGCCGGCCGGCCATCAGCCGATGGTCAACCAGCGGGGAAATCGCTGGATCACCTTCAACGGGGAGATCTACAACTTCCTGGAGCTCCGCGCGGAGCTGGAGCGCCACGGCTTCCACTTCCGGTCGGAGACCGACACGGAGGTGATTCTCGCCGCCTACGATCACTGGGGGAAGGAGTGCGTCCGGCGCTTCAACGGGATGTTCGCCTTCGGCATCTACGATACCGACACGCGCGAGCTCTTCCTGGCGCGCGATCACCTCGGCATCAAGCCCCTCTACTACACGCATCGCGGTCCGATGCTCGCCTTCGCCTCCGAGGCCAAGGCGCTCTTCGAGATCCCCGGCGTCTCGCGCGACGTCGATTTCGACGCGGTGGTCAGCACGCTCCTCTTTCTCTGGGTTCCGGAGCCGAAGACCGGCTTCCGCGCCGTCTGGAAGCTGGAGCCCGGCCATTACGCCACCTTCCGCGACGGCCGCATGGTGACCACCGAGTACTGGGACGTTCCGGCCGGCACCGGCATCGGGCTGGCCGAGCGGAGCGAGGTCGAGTATGTCGAGGAGCTCCGTTCGATCCTCGATCGGGTGATCCGGCGGCAGATGATCTCCGACGTTCCGGTCGGCGCGTTCCTCTCCGGCGGACTCGATTCGAGCCTCGTCGTGGCGCTGATGCGGAAGGTCACCTCCGGACCGATCCGCACCTACACCATCGGCTTCTCGAAGATCGACAAGAAGATGGAGGCGATGCCGGACGATGCCCGCTTCGCCGCGATGATCGCCCGGCGCTTCGAGACGGAGCATCACGAGATCGAGGCCGATCCCGATATCCGGGAGCTCTGGCCCCGCATCCAGTGGCACCTGGACGATCCGGTGGGGGATGGCGCGGCGATCAACACCTACCTGATCGCCAAGGGGGCGCGCGATCTCGGCACCACCGTGCTCCTGAACGGCATGGGTGGGGACGAGGTGTTCGGCGGCTATCGGAAGCAGCTGGCCACGCTCCTGCTCAGGCGCTATCACTACATCCCGGCGGCGATCCGGCGCGGCGTGATCGAGCCGTTCGTCGACGCGCTCCCGGTGGCCGTCGGCGGCCGTGGCATCCGCTCGGTCCGCTGGGCCAAGAAGTTCGTCAGGAGCGCGTCGCTGGCCCCGCTCGACTCGTTCATGTTCGGCTTCAGCAACTTCAACGCCGGGGAGCTCGACGAGCTGCTGCGCGATCACCTGGCCGGGATGGAGTTCGACGATCTCTATCCGGTCCGTCGTTACCGCGAGGCGGCCGCCCGTGTGAAGGATCTCCCCTTCATCGACCAGATGCTCTATCTGGACACGAAGCTCTTTCTGCCGGGGCTCAACCTCCTCTACTCGGACAAGGCGGCGATGGCCGCCTCGATCGAGACACGTCCGCCGCTGATCGATCTCGAGATCATCGAGTATGCCTCCCGTCTGCCGGGGAAGTACAAGATCAACGGGCGGGTACAGAAGTACATGCTCAAGAAGGCGGCCGAGGCGTATATCCCCGAGGAGGTGATCTACCGTCCGAAGGCGGCCTTCGGCACCCCGATCCGCTCCTGGATGAAGGAGCGTCTGGCCGAACAGGCGCTCTCCAGCTTCACCCGGAGCGATTCCGCCTTTGCCTCCATGGTCCGGCGCGATCTGCCGATCCGGCTGCTGCACGAGCACGCCACCGGACAGGAGGATCACGCCCATCGCCTCTGGGGACTCTTCTCCCTGGCCTCCTGGCTGACGATCCAGCAGGGGCTCACGATCTCGAACGCGGATGTCATCTCCTGATCCTCTCGCCTCCCGGCCCGATATGTCGGTCTCCCGTTCCAACTCCGGCTCCGCGCCCGCCGATGTTCCGTCGGCGGCCACGCTGGAGGACGCGCTCCGTCGGCTCCGGCGGTGGCTGGAAGGGGAGGGCTTCGCCGGCATCGAGCCGCACGACGCGCTCACCAGCCCGATCATCCGGCGCACGCCGCTCGGCCGGAGCCGCTTCTTCCGCCTGGCCGCGCTCCAGGGGCTTCGCCGCCTTCCGGTGAACTTCCGGCCGCTGCTCGGCATCGGCAAGCGGGTCAACTCCATCAGCCTCGGCTGGGCGCTCAAGGCCTACGTGCTCCTGGACGATCCGGAGGCGCTCCGCGGCATCGACGCGGCGCTCGACGGGCTCCGTCGGACCCAGGTGCCCGGCTACAGCGGCGCCTGCTGGGGATATTACTTCGACTGGCAGACCCGCACCGATTTCAAGCCGGCCGATCTGCCGATCGTGGTCTCGACCGCCTTCATCGGCGACGGCCTGGTGGATGTCTACGAGAAGCTCGGCCGCCGGGAGTGCCTCGACTGGGCACGGAGCGCGTGCGACTTCATCCTCCGCGATCTGAACCGGACCGAGCATGGGGAGAGCTTCTGCTTCAGCTACTCGCCCACCGACAGGGAGGAAGTCTACAACGCCTCGATCCTCGGGGCGGCGCTGCTGGCGCGGGTCGGCTCGCTGACCGGCGAACCGGAGCTGATCGACACGGCGCGGCGCGCGGTGGACTTCGTGGTGGCGCAGCAGGCGCCGGACGGATCCTGGGGCTATGCCTACAACGACCACCGGACCTTCATCGACAATTTCCACACGGGCTACGTGCTCGGCTCCCTTCGTGACTACATCCGCCATTCCGGCGACGCGCGCCACCAGGAGGCGCTCGACCGGGGATACCGCTTCTATCGGGAGCATTTCTTCGTCGATGGGAAGATCCCGAAGTACTATCACGACCGGCTCTACCCGATCGACTCCCACGCGCTGGCGCAGTCGATCGTGACGCTGCTCGATTTCGGGGACGAGGCCACGGCGATGCGGGTTGCCGGCTGGGGGATCGGGAGGATGCAGACCCGGGCCGGCTGGTTCAACTATCAGATACATCGACGCGGTACATACCGTATTCCGTATCTTCGCTGGTCCAACGCGTGGATGTTTTACGCGCTGGCGCGTCTGGTCCGCCCGGTTTCCGAGCGAGGCTGACCGGGCGGCGCGACCCCGCGACAATGACGTCGTCGGCACGATCCGAGCCACGTACCGGGCTACCGGATCTGCACATTGATCGGCGCGGCCGACACGGCCGGTCCCACGCCGATGCCGACGGCAGTGCGAGATGAGGCTCAACATGCAGGAAGCACCCGACATCGTCGTGCGGCGAGGTCCGGGGAGGAATGCCGTTGCCGGTGCTCCTCCGCGGCTCTGGATCGATCTCGACAACTCCCCCCACGTTCCCCTGTTCGCTCCGTTGATCCGGTACCTGACGGCCGAGGCCGGCTGGCCCGTGCGCGTTACCGCGCGGAATTTCGCGCAGACGCTCGATCTGGTCGAGCAGCTGGGCGTGGATGCCGTTCCGGTGGGGGAGCATGCCGGACGGAGCAAGGTGAAGAAGGTGCTCAACCTGCCGGTCCGGACGGCGCAGCTCCTGTCGGCGGTTCGCGATTTCCGTCCGGAGATCGCCCTCAGCCACGGATCGCGCACCGGCACGCTGGCCGCGCGGATGCTCGGCATCCCCTCGATCGTGATGTTCGATTACGAGTGGACCGAGATGTCCATCTTTAAACGCTTCGCCTCGGTGCTGGTCTGTCCCCGGGCGATCGACGAGCGGCGGCTGGCCGAGGCCGGCATCCCGCTCGAGAAGGTGGAGTGGTACGACGGCTTCAAGGAAGATCTCTATCTGCCGGAATTTCGCCCGGATCCCGGATTTCGGAGCTCGCTCGGCGTCTCGGCGGACGATCTGCTGGTGACGATCCGCCCGCCGGGGATCATCGGCAACTATCACGACCCCCGGAGCGAGGCGATCTGCCGACGGCTGATCGAGGTCGCGGCATCCGAATCGGGGCGTCTTCTCGTAATCCTACCCAAGACCCGGCTCGAACGGGAGCTGGTGGAGGCCTCGATCCCCGCCGGCGCCCCGGCGCGCGTGCTGATCCCGGAGCGCGCGCTCCCCGGACTCCAGCTTCTGCATGCCTCCGATCTGGCCATCAGCGGGGGGGGAACGATGAACCGGGAGGCGGCGCTGCTCGGCGTTCCCGCCCACAGCATGTTCACCGGCCGGCGCGCCGCGATCGACGAGGAGCTGGCCCGGCGCGGGTTGCTCGGCTTCCTGGAGGATCCGGCCGACGTCGACGCGATCTCCTGGCAACATCGCCCGCCCGGGGCACCGGCAACGGATGCCTCCGCGGCGGCCGGCGCCGGACACCGTCTGCTCTATGATCTTGAGCGGATGATCCGTACTTTTGCGGTCCTTCCGAACCGACGCTGAGCGCGAGCCGAAGGGCAGTCCGGCGTCAGTCTCCGGTTGCTCCGCCCCCCGTTGCGGAGTGGTGTAGTGACCTTCCCCCGCGTGCCGGAGCATGGCACGGCGGTAATCGATGGCGTCTCGGTGTACGACATGGATGTGCCCTCCCGGCCTTCCGGACCTCAGGCGGCGGCGCTCACGCGGCGACGTTCGAGTGTCATGTCGGGACTGCATTCGAAACATTCCTTCCCCAATCACGGTGGATCGTTAGCGGCGACGCTCTCCTGCGCGCCCGTGGCGTCGTGCCTCGACGTCCGCGCCCGCGTGTCCCTGCAGGGAGTTGTCCTCGTCACTGGTGGTCGTGCGGTCGGTGCGTGCGCTCACGAGATTAGGTGGAAACGTTATGAAGGTTATCAGATCCTGGGGATATACGAAGCTGGTGCTGGCGCTGCTTGATCTGGTGGTGCTCATGTCGGTGGCACTGCTGATCCTGGTGGCGCGAACGAAGCTGTTCAGCTACTCGGTGCTCGTCAACGAGCTGATCTTTTTCGCCCTCTCCTCGGCCGCCGCGGTCGTGGTGTTCCGGGAAGTCCACCTCTACAAGCACAAGATCTTCTCTGCCGGATCCGATCAGATCGTCAGGATCGGCAAGGGGATCTTCTGGGTGGGCATCCTGCAGGTGCTGGCGGTGTTCCTGGTGAAGGACCCGAGCACGTTCGCCTATAGCCGCATCCACGTCCTCCTCTACCTCTTCCTCGGCTGGCTCGCCGTCTCGATGGTCCGCGTCGGACTGTTCCGACCGATCCACCGGAGGCTCTACGGCACGCGCGGCGTCAAGCGCCGGGTGCTGGCCGTCGGCGCCGGCTCGGTGGGGCAGGAGCTTGCCGCCCGACTCCACGAGAATCCCGAGCTCGGCCTCCAGATCGTCGGCTTCGTCGACGACGACCCGCAGAAGATCGGCAAGCAGCTCCTCGGCAAGCGGATCTTCGGTCCGGTCGGCTCGGTCGGCTACATCTCGCAGAAGCTCGGCGCCCAGGAGATCTACGTCTGCATCAACTCCCTGGAATACAGCCGGCTGCTGGAGATCATCGACGCCTGCCGCCGCACCTCGCTGCCGGTGACGGTGACCACGAACCACTTCCGGATCATCCACAACAAGATCGGCACCAGCGAGTTCAACTTCATCGACTCGCTCACCATCCGTCCGCGTGGCCTTGAGTCGATGACCTGGCTTGCCAAGCGGGCGATCGATATCGTCGGCTCCACGCTGCTGCTGACGCTCCTGTCGCCGGCGCTGGTGGCGATCGCCATCGCGATCAAGCTCACCTCCGAGGGGCCGGTGTTCTACAAGAGCTACGTGGTCGGCAAGCGGGGAGAGCTCTTCAAGTGGTACAAGTTCCGGACGATGTTCGTCAACCGTGACGAGAACGTGCACCGCGAGCATCTGAAGAAGATCATCAAGGAGAACGCCTCGACGCTCAAGATCCAGAACGATCCGCGCGTCACCTCGATCGGGCGGTTCCTCCGCCGCTACAGCGTCGATGAGCTGCCGCAGCTGATCAACGTGCTCCGCGGCGAAATGTCGCTGATCGGCCCGCGTCCCTGCCTGAAATACGAGTACGAGCAGTTCGACGAGTGGCACAAGCAGCGCTTCCGCGTCACGCCGGGCATGACCGGGCTCTGGCAGGTGATCGGCCGCAACAAGAACGACGTCACCTTCAACGACTCGATCATCCTCGATCTCTACTACATCCACAACTTCTCGTTGTGGCTCGATTTCAAGATCATCCTGAAAACAATTCCGATCGTCCTGTTCGGACGTGGAGGCTCATAGCGTTGACGACGATAGGCATCATCGGCTGCGGATACTGGGGTCCGAACCTGGTCCGCAACTTCAGCGGCATTCCCGGCGCGCGGGTCAAGTATGTCAGCGATCTGCGTCCCGGCAGGTTGCAGTTCATCGCCGAGCACCATCCGGACGTGATCACGCTCGAGGACTACGATCGTATCCTCGATGATCCGGAGGTCGACGCGGTGGTGGTGGCCACGCCGGTGACCACGCATCGCCAGATCGCCGAGCGCGCCATGCGCTCCGGCAAGCACGTCTTCGTCGAGAAGCCGCTCACCCATACCGCCGAGGATGCCTGGGCGCTGGTGAACGTTGCCCGCGAGCAGGGGAAAGTGCTCGCCGTGGGACACATCTTCCAGTTCGCCCCGGGCGTCAGAAAGATGAAGGAGCAGATCGAGGCCGGCCGCCTCGGCAAGGTGTTCCATGTGACCTCCACCCGTATCAACCTCGGCCCCCCCAAGACCACCGTGGACGTGGTCTGGGACCTGGCGCCGCACGATCTGTCGATCATCCTCCACCTGCTCGGCGAGATGCCGACCGAGGTGGTGGCCCGCGGCGGCAGCTACCAGTGGACCGGATGGATCGACAACGCCCAGGTCGAGATGCGCTTCCCGAGCGGCGCCACCGCGCATATCCACGTCAGCTGGCTGTCGGCCAACAAGACGCGGCTGATGCAGGTCTTCGGAGAGACCGGCTCGATCGTCTACGACGAGATGCTGGCGCTCGACGGGAAGGTGAAGCACTACGGCAAGGGGATCGACAACCGGATCAACGCCAAGGATACCGACGCGGTGCAGCTCGGCTACTCCGCCGGCGAGATCCAGGTGCTTCAGCTGGAGCAGCACGAGCCGCTTCGCCTGGAGTGCGAGGAGTTCATCCGCGCCATCGCGACCGGCTCCAGGCTCCCGAACGACGGGGAGATGGGGGCGCGCGTGGTGGAGCTGCTCGAGTGGATCTCCCGCGAGATCGCCCAGGCCGGTCCGGTGATGCTCGGCGCGGACACGCTCGTCGACGATGCGCTCGTGAGCGATGCCGTCGAGGCGCAGCCGGCCGACGGCGGGCGGTGAGCGGGGTGGGAGTGACCACGCTGCTCCGGCCGGTCGCGCGGCTGCTGTTCGGGCGCTCTCCCGCCGGAGCCGCGGAGCTGGCCGCCGCCCTGCGCGATGCCGACACGATCGCCGTGGCCGCGCTCTCCGGCATCGGCGACGCGGTGATGGCCACGCCGCTTCTTCAGGCCGTTGCCGAGGCCCGGCCCGACGCACGGATCCTCGTTCTGGTCAGGCCGGATATCGCTCCCCTGCTTCCGATCGATGGCTCGCGCCACCGCGTCCTGCCGGTGAAGCTCTCCGATCGCTCCTCACTTCTCGGCGCCCTGCGCGCGCTCCGGCGGATGCGCCCGGCGCTCTTCCTGGCCGCGCAGCCGTTCAACACGCTCAAGCACTCGCTGCTGGCGATCGCCTCCGGAAGCCGGTACCGGCTCAAGAACGCGCGCGATTACGCCGGCGAACAGTGGCGCGACTTCGGCTTCCTCTACTCCGCGCTCCCGGCCGACACGCCGGGGCGCCATCGCGTCGAGCTCGATCTGGATCTGCTCCGCGCCCTCGGCGCCGCGATCCCGGAGGGGAGCATCCGTCCGCGACTCCGCGTGCCGGAGGAGGCGCGCCGCGCCGCCGGCGGGCTTCTGGAGCGGCCGGAGGGTGCGCGCCTGCTTGCGGTGCACCCCGGCGGACTCTACGCCCACAAGCAGTGGGGAGCCGAGCGCTTCGCCGAGGCATGCCGGCTGCTTGCCGCCGACCCCTCGATCCGCTTCGTGATGCTCGGCGCCGGACCCGAGCTCGATATCTGCCGGAGTATCGTCCGCGACACGCCGGGGATCTCCTGGATCGACCTGAGCGGACGGACCGATCTTGCAACGACCGCCGCCGTGTTGGAGGTGGTGGATCTTCTTCTGTCGAACGATACCGGGGTGATGCACCTGGCCACCGCCGTCGATCTGCCGGTGGTGGCGCTCTACGGCCAGACCGATCCGGCCAGGATCGGTCCGTATCACGCCGAGGCGCGTTGGATCCGGCGCGACCCCATCACCGCGATCGCGCCCGGCGAGGTCGCGGCGCTCGTCGCCGACAGCCTGGCGCGGATCGCCTCCGCTCCCTCCGCGTAATCAACTCCCAATCCGATATATCCGCATGGAAAAGAGATACTTTGTGCACCCGAGCGCCCTCTGCGAAACCGAGGATATCGGCGACGAGACGAGGGTCTGGGCGTTCGCGCACGTGATGAAGGGGGTGCGCATCGGCTCCCAGTGCAACGTCGGCGATCACGCGTTCATCGAGTCCGGCGTCACCGTCGGCGATCGCGTCACGATCAAGAACGGCGTGGCGATCTGGGAGGGGGTGACGGTCGAGGACGACGTGTTCCTCGGCCCGAACTGCGTGATGACCAACGATCTGCTCCCGCGCAGCCGCGTGATGCACGAGGAGTCGGTCAAGACGCTGATCAGCCGCGGAGCCTCGATCGGCGCCAACGCCACGATCGTGGCCGGGCACACGCTCGGCCAGTACTGCATGATCGGCGCCGGCGCGGTGGTCACCAAGGATATCCCTCCGTTCGCGCTCGTGGTCGGCAATCCCTCCCGACGGATCGGATGGGTCGGCGTGAAGGGGGAGCGGCTCGAGTTCGACGGCGATGGGCTCTGCCGGACCGCCGAGGGTGTCTACGCGATGCGCGACGGCGCGGTCTCCTTCCAGCCGGAGAGCGTTCCGGCCTGAGCCCGCGCGTCATGGGCTTCATGATCGCATGGACTCCATGATCGCATGGGCTTCATGATCGCGACCGGCTTGATGATGAGGTCGGGCAAGCCGGCCTTCCGACGACGCAGTGAACTTCACGTCATGATGAGGATGGCTCGATAGATGGGTTCGAAGATTTTGATCACGGGTGGAGCGGGGTTCATCGGATCGCACACGGCCGACCGTCTCCTCGCGCTCGGACACGAGGTCCGAGTGCTCGACAACCTCCAGAAGCCGGTGCACCTGAAGGGGAAGCCGGCATATCTCTCGCCGGAGATCGAGTTCATCGAGGGGGATGTGCGCGACAAGGAGACGCTTCGCCAGGCGCTGCGCGGCGTCGACGTGGTCTACCACCTGGCGGCGTATCAGGATTACCTCACCGACTTCTCCACCTTCTTCCACACCAACGCGGTGAGCACCGCGCTGATCTACGAGATCATCGTCGAGGAGCGGCTGCCGGTGCGGAAGGTGATCGTGGCCTCCTCGCAGTTCGTGCAGGGGGAAGGGCTCTACCGCACGGTCGACGGCGAGCTGGTGGCGCCGATGCTCCGGACCAACGAGCAGCTCGAGCGGGGCGCCTGGGAATGGCTCGACCCCCAGGGGCGCCCGATGCAGTGGCAGTGGACGCCGGAGACGCATGTCAATCCGCCGAACGCCTACGCGATGAGCAAGCATTCGCAGGAGATCCAGGCGATCCGCTTCGGCCGTCGCTACGATATCCCGTCGGTGGCGCTCCGCTACTCGATCGTGCAGGGCTCGCGCCAGTCGTTCTACAACACCTACTCCGGCGCCTGCCGGATCTTCTCCCTCCATTACTTCTTCGACAAGGCCCCCACGCTCTACGAGGATGGCCGCCAGCTTCGGGACTTCGTCAACATCCACGACGTGGTGGACGCCAACGTGCTGGTGATGGACGATCCGCGCGCCGACTACGAAGTGTTCAATGTCGGCGGCGGCCGCGCCTGGACCATCCGGGAGTTCGCCGACACGGTGGCGAAGGTCTTCGGCAAGGAAGGGCTGGAGCCGAGCATCCCCGGGGAGTTCCGCTTCGGGGACACGCGCCACGCCTGCTCGGACATCTCGAAGCTCCGCTCCCTCGGCTGGAGCCCGAGCCGCTCCACGGAGGAGTCGGTGCGTGAATACGCCGACTACCTCCATCAGCAGAGCGATCTGGACGATATCCTGGAGTACGCATCGCGCGTGCTGAAGGAGCAGAGCGTGGTCCGTCGCTCGTTCGTGGCCGCATCCGGCGAACCATCGTAATCGAAGGGGGGAAGGGGAGATGAAAGCATATCTGCTCGCCGCCGGACTCGGCACCCGACTGCGTCCGCTGACCGAGACCGTGCCGAAGTGCCTGGTGCCGATCGACGGTCGTCCGCTGCTGTCCTACTGGATCGACCAGTTCGACCGCCACGGCATCACCGACGTACTGCTGAACCTGCATCATCTTCCCGATCCGGTGCGCCGGTTCGTGGATGAGTATCGCGGGCCGGTCCGCTTCGAGCTGGTGATGGAGGATACGCTGCTGGGGAGCGCCGGCACGCTCCACGCCAACCGGGAGTTCGTGGCCGGCCAGGAGCAGTTCTTCATCCTCTACGCCGACAACCTGACGAACGTGAATCTGACGGCGATCCGGGAGTTCAACGGCGCGCACCCGGCGCCGCTGACGGTTGGGCTGTTCCACGCCGAGAACCCGAGCGCCTGCGGCATCGCCGAGACCGATCCGGAGGGGACCATCGTCGCCTTCGTCGAGAAGCCGAGCCATCCGAGGGGGGATCTGGCTTCCGCGGGGATGTTCGTTGCCCGTCAGGAGCTTTTTGAATATGTTGCCCCGCTCGACTTCCCCTACGACCTCGGTACCCACGTAATGCCCGCCATGATCGGGCGGATGAACGGCGTCCTCGTCGACGGCTATCTTCGCGATTGCGGTACCTACGAGAATCTCGCGCGCGCCGAGCGCGAATGGCGAACCCAGTACACAGCAGATTAGGCTCAGTATGATCATCACTCAGACGCCGCTGCGCATCAGCATCGCCGGCGGCGGGACTGATTTGTCCGGCTACTACCGTCAGCGGGGCGGCTACGTCGTCTCCACCGCCATCGACAAATGCGTCTACGTCATCGTCAAGGCGCGCTACGACGACAAGATCTACGTCGATTATGCCCGCAAGGAGATCGTCGATACCGTCGACGAGATCCAGCACGATCTGGTGCGCGAATCGGCGCGCATGGCGGGGATGACCAACGGCTTCGAGGTGGCGATGATGGCCGATATCCCGTCGGAGGGATCCGGCCTCGGCTCCTCATCGAGCCTCACGGTGGGGCTGCTCAACGCCTTCCACCAGTTCCGCGGCCGCCAGGTCGGCGCCGAGCAGCTGGCCGACGAGGCCTGCCGCATCGAGATCGACATCCTCGGCAAGCCGATCGGCAAGCAGGATCAGTATATCGCCGCCTACGGCGGGCTCTGCTCCTTCAGCTTCAATCAGGACGACACGGTGACGGTGGAGCGGATCGATATTCCGGCCGCGGCCAAGCGCCGCCTCGGAAGCAACCTGCTCCTGTTCTTCACGCAGATCGTCCGTCAGGCATCGACCATCCTCTCCGATCAGAAGGAGAAGATCAACGACACGATCGCCTATCACGACGAGATCAAGGATCTGGCGCGGCAGACCTATGAGGCGCTGCGGCAGAACAATTACGACGCGATCGGGGAGATACTCCACCGGAACTGGGAGCTGAAGAAGCAGCTGGCCAACGGCGTGAGCAATCCGGCGATCGACGCGATGTACGATGCGGCACTGAGCGGGGGCGCCGTCGGCGGCAAGATCGCCGGCGCCGGGGGAGGGGGATTTCTGATGGTATATTGTCGTCGCCCCGAACAGGATAATCTTCGCGAGCACCTGGCTCAGTACCGCGAAATGCCGTTCATGCTGGAACCGCACGGCAGCCGCGTGATCTTCAACCAAGAACGATATAGCTGGTAATTCCCGATATGATGAACTACTCCGAGTACAAGACTTATACGATGAATGCCCTCGAGTCGGTCGATCCGGCCGAGGTGGAGCGCTTCATCGATTCGATCTACGACGCGTACGAGCGTGGGGCGATGGTATTCGTGATCGGCAACGGCGGATCGGCCGCCAGCGCCAGCCACCTGGCGCAGGACCTTGCCAAGGGGACCTGCAGCTCGATGGCGCAGGAGAAGCGCGTGCGCGCCCTGTCGCTGACCGACAACCTTCCGTTCATGAGCGCGCTCGGCAACGACGAGGGGTACGATCAGGTCTTCGTGCAGCAGCTGCGCACCTTCTGCAGCCCGGGCGATCTGCTGATCGCGATCTCCGGCTCCGGCAACAGCCCGAATGTGCTCCGCGCCATCGAATACGCCAACGAGAACGGCATCAAGACGATCGGCGTCACCGGCTTCGGCGGCGGCAAGCTGAAGGAGATCGGGGCCGAGAACGTGCACGTTCCCCTGAACGACATGTGCACGGCCGAGAGCATCCACACGATCATCTTCCACTACGTCATCCTCGAGCTGCGCGAGCGGATCGCCGCGTCGCAGACGGCCAACGTGGCCGGCGTCGAGGTGGGTTGATCGTCCGAGGCGGAAACAACCGAGCGCCGGCGATGGTGACCGAGGTCATCGTCGCCGGCGCTCACGTTTTCGGGGCTCGCGCGTTCGTGTCCGCGCGCTATCGAGGGCTCGATACCTCGGCGCTCTCCGGCTCGGGCGTTTCCGAGCCGGCCAGCCGCTTGCCCGCCTTGTCGAGCGCGGAGGCCACGCTGTAGCGGAGCACGGCGCCGAACAGCTCGTTGATGAAGCGGCGTGAGGCGTCCATCGACCCGTGCGAATATTGCGCGGTGCTCCGCCCCCGCGCCTCGCCCCCCGGCCCGGTTACCCGCACCTCCGTCACCCAGAACACCGTTTCGATCTCCTCGTTCCAGGTCGCCTGGAATTTCTGCGCTCCCTCGATCAGCCTCACCTCCACCGCGAGCGAATCGTTCCCCTGTCCGATCCTGTTCCGCACTTCGGCGTCGATCATCGTCCTGAGGCTATCGGCCAGCGCCGGCCGCACCTGGTGGTCCATGCCCGGAAGGGAGAAGAGGGGAAGATCGATCGGCGTCGTGGTGACGCTGTCGCGCTCATCGAGGATCGTGATCCGGGAGATCGATCCGCGGAGCGCGATCTCGTCGAGCCCCAATCGTTCCTTCTCGATACCGCGCAGCAGCGCCCGCCGCGACGCGCAGCCGATCATGGAACAGGAGAGGATGAGAAGACAGAGCAGGGGGAGGCGCGCGCGACGCATGGCGATGTCGATGTGTGTGGAAGGGGATGCTCGGTCGGCGGGCTCCACTCCCCGGGCCCATGGCGCGCATGGAGAGCATGCATCGAAGGCCCGGGGGCGGGGTTCGCGAGGGAGCCGTTCCGGAGCGCCGGCATCCTGGCGCGCCGGTCGGACGGGAGACACCACCCAGGCCGCGAATGTGACCCAGGTCGCGCGCGCACGACGTTCCAGGTGATTATTTCTTGCGTCCCGGCGCCCGCGGCGGGAGCGTCCCGACGAACTCCACGCCGAGCCCCACCCAGCGTTCGAGCGCTGCCTTCGTGGCAACGCCCTCGGGCTCCACGTAGATATATCCCTTCATCGGCCTGCCGGTGAAATCCATCGGCAGAACATGCGGCTGCTCGAGCGCTTCGGCGTGGCGCTCCGGGCCGACGCGGAGCATCAGCCGATCGCCGGCCACGCCGCAGCACATATGCCCACCCACCATGAAGGCGATGCCGCCGAACATCCTCTTCTCCTCGATGTCGGTTCTATCGGAAAGCACGTCGGCGATGCGGATCGCCAGATCGTCATTGAAAGCCATGATGCGTGTCGTTGGATGTGAATGCCCGTTCGTGCCACGATATACGCGCGTAGATCATCACCTGCCGAAATCGCAGGCCGTTAACGCATGCCGGTAGGCGCACGTCTTCAGCGTGCGCTCATCAGCGTGCGCTCTTCCGCGTGGGGGGCGGCCACGGGGGGCCTCCCGTACGAAATGCTTCAGCATGCGCTCCGCGCCGTGTCACGAGATGCGGGAGCTCTCCTTCCTGTCGATCGATGTCTTCACCAGCTCACGAAGCACGGCGCGGTCCACGTCCTCCATCTTCTTGATGTAGAGACACCCCTTGCCGGTCTTGTGCTTGCCGAGCCTGGAGAGTGCCTCGTCGCCGGTGGAGACGCCGGCAATGCCGTAGAGCACCAGGTGCTCCTTGCGCGGTGAGAATCCGACGATGAACCACTCGCCGGCGCGGCCGCTCTCGTACTCGTAGTTGCGGCGGCCGAAACCGACGATGCTCGGTCCCCACATTTCCGCGCTGTTGCCGGTGAGCTCCGTCATCAGCTCCATCACCTCGCGTGCGTCGCGCCGGCGCTGTTCGTTCTCGATGCCGTCGAGAAATTCCGCGACGCTCGACGTGGTCGGTTTTGTCTTTGCCTCAGCCATGGGAGGGAATTGAGAATTGAGAATGAAGAACCACGAAATCAGTTCCGATCGTGGGCGTTCGCATGTGGTGCGTTCGTCGCTCGGTCGGTAGCGCGATCGCGCGCCTCAGGCGGCGATGAAGGTCTTTTCCAGAAACTCCCGCGCGTCGCCGGGTCCGCTCACGTGCAGATGCGCGCGCTCCTCGGCGCTGACGCTCAGCTCCCAGCGGAGGAAGGGACAGCAGAGCCGCTCCAGCGCCAGCAGCTCGCCGAGCTCGGCAAGCGTGGCCGGATCGGAGGGGATGGCGAACCGGTATCCCGCCCCGGTCCAGGTCGCGTCGCTGAAGATGCCGCGAAAGCGGCGGAGCAGCTCCCTCTCGCGGCGGCGGCCCGTTTCGTCGAGGCGGGTAAGATCGCAGGCTATCGGCTGTTCGTTCGTTGAAGGCACGGCTGGTTCTCCGGATATGTGGCGCAACCTAGGGAAGGCACGATCGCCGGGCAAGCGTAGCGAGACGCGTGGCGCCGGGCGGGACGACGCGGCGCTACGAGCGGGGCCAGTACATGATCACCGCCACCCCGAGCAGGCAGATGGCGCCGCCGGCCAGGTCCGCGCCGTCCGGGCGGGTGCCGTCTACCAGCCACCCCCAGAGCATCGACAGGGCCACGAAGATACCGCCGTAGGCGGCGTAGACGCGGCCGAAGCCGCTCGGCTGGAGCGTGGGGATCACGCCGTAGAGCGCAAGTACCAGGGCGCCGGCCAGACCGTACAAGGCCGGGCGTCCCTCGCGGAGCCAGAGCCAGACGAGGTAGCCACCGCCGATCTCGCAGAGGCCGGCCAGGAGAAAGTAGAGCAGGGAACGTAGCATCTTCCACCTTCGTTCGGGAATTCGATCGGAGAGAGGAAAATATCGATGTCCGAACTATCCGTGGTGCGCCCCGCTTTGGCGCCGCGTCGTCCGATCGCCCGGTTGGCCTCTCAGGCGGTCCCGCGTGGCCGCGGCGATTCCCCGGCAACAGCAGCCTCCCGTTTTCCCGATCCCGACGATCGATGACCTCGTTCATCCGATTGGCTCGACGAGCGACGGGAGTCGCTTTCATCTCTTAGCCTCTCTTCACGACGGTGATGTTTACTCCTCCTGGCTCTTCGATGTCATCGCGAATGCCCGGGAGCGTGATGTGGAGCGGGCCGGGGAGCTCATGGCGGGAGCGGCTGAACCATTGCTCAGCGGCTGATGCTCCGCTCTCTCGCCGATGACGATCAGGGGCTTCTCGCGCATCAACATCGCAAGCCCACGACGCGCGGCTCCCATGCGCGGCACCCGGAAAATGTCGAGCCGGAGAGGTCCGTGAACGAGTCGGCCCACGCTGGCGATGCCTCGGCGGACACGAACCTGACGGCGATGACCGCGGAGGCCGGCGCGTGAGAGCCGGTTCGGATCGTGTTGTACGATGTTACGGGGCGTCTCGTTAGGGTTCTGTGGGCTGGGGAGTCATCCGGTAGAGGAGATAGTGCGTTGACATGGGGTGATCTTCCGAGCGGGACATACGCGGTGCAACTGGAATCCGGGATGCGCGAGCCGATCGGCCGCATGATCGTGATCGGCAATTGAGCATCGGCCACGTTCCGGATTCGTGTCGAGGGCTTCTCTCGAACGAGTGGCGGCCGTTCGCCATGTTCGGGCGGAGCTCGGAAATCCCCCTTTCAGCGTAAAAAAACGTCACTAAATCGACGATCAACGTCCTTTGAACGAGCCATCCGGCACGGAAAACACGCGGTTACGCCGATAGAGATATACATATCCATGTACTACTGTAGTAACCCTGTGTGTCGGATATTGCATACAGCCACCCCGAATGGCGTATGTTCGCATCTCGAGACGGCCGAAAGGTGCCTGGAGAAGAGCATCCGCCGGTGTCTGAAGTCTTTCTCTGATCTCGGGATCTCCTCGATGGTGGTGCGATTCATGATGTGAGCTTGTAACGTCGAGAGCATCAACATCCGTTGAACAATTGATGCGGGCGCCGGCCGATAGGCCGCGAGCGCTCGTGGACGGTCGGCGTCGCGAGATAGGGCAAGTCTCGCGGCGTCTTTCCGCATCCGCCATGCCCGGCCGAACCACCACAGAGGCCGTCGCATGGCGGATGTGCAACCGGCCCGATCGAAACCCACCGCCCCCCTTCGTGGGCCGTCCCCATACCCGTCAGTCCCACGCGCCGAACCAGCACGTCGTCTCCGTTCCGCGTCATCGGGCCGCCATCCTCCGCACCTCCTCCAGCACCCGTTCCGGCAGAATTTCACGCATGCAGCGGAAATGCCCCAGCGGGCAGGCCTCGCGCCCGATCGTGGTGCAGGGGCGGCAGGGGAGGCCCTCCACTTCCACCACGGTCGACGGCGTTCTGAACGGGGCGAAGCCGAATTCCTGGACGGTGGAGCCGAAGAGCGCCACGACCGGACGCCCCCGAGCGGCCGCGATATGCGCCATGGCCGAATCGTTCGTCACCGCCACGTCGGCGGCATCGAGCGCGGCGGCGGCCTCCAGAAACGTGGTGCGCCCGGCCAGATTGGTGGCGTCGTGGCCGATGGCCGTGGCGATTTCCCCGGCCAGCTCCCGCTCGTCCGGGGAGCCGAGCAGGACGATCCTCGCCCCATGCCCGGAGGCCAGTCGGCGGCCGAGCTCGACGAAATACTCCGGAGGCCATTGCTTCGTCATGTGCCTGGCCCCCGGCGCCATCGCGATCGTCGGGCGGCCATCGGGGAGAATCGGCGCCAGCGTCGGGCCCAGATGCAGCTCCAGTCCCAGGCCGTCATCCTCCAGCCCGAAGGGGGCGCCGACGGCCAGGTAGCGGAGCGGAATCGGAACGATCGGCCGGAGCCGGTTCACCTTCCGGCGCACCAGCAGCCATTTGGCCAGGGTCGGCTTGACGATCGTCGCCACGCTCCGACCGAGTCCGAAGCGGACGTAGCGGCTTCGCAGGGAGTCGTGCAGATCGAAGACGATATCGTAATCCCCGCCGTTGTCCCGGATGAGGGATGATTTCAACCTCGCCAGCCCGCCGAGCCCCGTGCCCGGCTCCATCGCGATGACCCGGTTCAGATGCGGAGAATGCTCCACCAGCGGCGCGAACGCCCGCTTGGTCAGATAGTGGATCTCTCCGCCGGGATACCGTCGCCTCAATGCCCTGATGAAGGGGGAGGTAAGGATGATATCTCCCGCGGAACTGAACCGGATGACTAATATCTTCATGCGACGAAGACGTTCTGACGAAGACGTTCTGGAGAAACCCGACAGATGAATATGACAGCCAACAGGCCGGCGACGCTCGGCCAGCTCAAAGCCGCCGGATACACCGTGCTGCCGGTCAAGGAGGAGATGCGGAGAAACCTGATCCGGAAGCTCCGCACAGGCGAGGAGCTCTTTCCGGGCATCGTCGGATTCGACGAGACCGTGATCCCGCAACTGGTCAACGCCATCCTCGCCAAGCACGACATCCTCCTGCTCGGCCTCCGCGGCCAGGCCAAGACCCGCCTGGCCCGGATGCTCCCTCACCTGCTCGACGAGTACGTGCCGATCGTGCACGGATCGGAGATCAACGATAACCCGTTCGCCCCGGTCAGCCGCTATGCCGTCGAGCTGATCCGGGAACAGGGGGACGACACGCCGATCGAATGGGTTCACTCCTCCCAGCGCTACGGCGAGAAGCTGGCCACCCCGGACGTGACGATCGCCGACCTGATCGGCGACATCGATCCGATCAAGGCGGCCAATCAGCGCCTGACCTACTCGCACGAGGGGGCGATCCACTTCGGCATCGTGCCGCGCACCAACCGGGGAATCTTCGTGATCAACGAGCTCCCCGATCTTCAGCCCCGCATCCAGGTGGGACTGTTCAACATAATGCAGGAGAAGGATATTCAGATCCGCGGATTCTCCGTCAGGATTCCGCTCGATCTGATGATCATCTTCACCGCGAACCCCGAGGACTACACCAACCGCGGCTCGATCATCACGCCGCTCAAGGACCGCATCGACTCGCAGATCCTCACGCACTACCCCCGGACGATCGAGCACGGCATGGCGATCACCCGCCAGGAGGCGTGGACCGCGCGCGAGACCGACGGCACGCTGATCATGCCGGAGTATATCGAGCAGATCGTCGAGATGGTTGCCCAGCAGGCGCGCAAGTCGGAGTTCGTCGATCAGCAGTCCGGCGTGTCGGCGCGCATGACGATCTCCACCATGGAGGCGCTCGTCAGCAACGCCGAGCGTCGCGCGGTGATCAACGGGGACGCGGCGATCGTGCCGAGAATCGTCGACCTGCAGCACGCGCTGCCGGGCATCACCGGCAAGGTGGAGCTGGTGTTCGAGGGGGAGCAGGAGGGGCCGGCCAAGGTGGCCCGCGCCCTCGTCGGCAAGGCGATACGCGAAGTGTTCGCCCTCTACTTCCCGAACCCGCTGGAGAAGCCGCGCCGCTCCGGCGAGAAGGGGCAGCAGCAGCCGGCCGATCCCTACTCGGCGATCCTGAAGTTCTTCGGCGCCGGCAACACGATCGAGATCGAGGACTCCGCCCCCTTCCAGCGCTATTTCGATGAGCTGCAGAAGGTCCCGGGGCTGAGGGAGATCACGCTGAAGCATCTGAAGGTCGATGCGCAGAATCCCTACGAGCTGGCCACCGCCATGGAGTTCGTGCTCGACGGACTGCATCAGAACTCGAAGATCGCCAAGGAGGAGCTCTCCAGCAGCGTCAGCTATCGCGACATGGTCGGCTCGATCTTCAACAACCGGAATCCCCGGTTCGACGAGGACGAGTATTGAGGCCGATCCTCCGGCGCTCCCGAGCCTGAGGATCACGAGCGCGCGAGATATCCCGATATGGAACCGCCCCGCCGGCACGCCGGCGGGGCGGTTTTCCTTTTTCCT
>JBEHWX010000001.1:0-131036 GCA_048498995.1 Bacteroidota bacterium | reverse complement strand
ATAGCCACGACGCGGCTTCCGGCCAAAGTGCTGTTGCAGATCGGCGATGGCGCCGATCGGCAACGGCACCGTAAGTTGCGCGGCTCAGATATGAAGGAGTCCATGATGATCCATCCCGCACGCCGAGAGCGCACTGGAGCGCGCGCCATGATCCTGCTGTTGCTGCTCGCCGCCGGTGGCGTGGGCGGCTGCGCCTCCGCCCCCCTTGTCGGGCGTGGGGAGGCGATGATCCGCACCGAGCTCTACTTCGGCACGCGCCAGCCGGAAGGGACCGAGATCGCCGAGGAGACGTGGCGCGCGTTCCTCGACACGGCCATCACGCCACGCTTCCCGGCCGGGCTGACCGTGATCGACGCGATCGGCCAGTACCGCGGCGCCGCGGGGAGGATCGATCGGGAACGGACGAAGCTGGTGGTGGTCTTCCACGCCGGAGGTCCCACGGTCGAGGCCGCGATCGAAGCGATCATCGAAGGCTACAAGCGTACGTTCCGTCAGGAGTCGGTCCTGGAGGTCTCCGCGCCGGTGCGCGCCGCTTTCTGAGACGGTCGCGCCGAGACGTCCGTTCGCCGCGCGCCGATTCCCGAGGCGGATTTCCGAGGCCGATTCGTGACGGCGCGTCACGCTCCGTGAGGCACGCGCGCCATCACCGCGATCGGGAACATTGATCAAGGGAAAAATTCGCCCCCACCGTCGGCTGGCACGATCATTACCGGAGTGTTCCACGTGCCGGAATACCGACGAAGGCGGACCCCTCGGATCTACGATCCGACAGCACGCAGCATCCGGCGCCCGTCCCCACCCCATCGGGCGTTTCGTCGGGTGAGCATCACGGCGCTCACCTAAGTAACAATAAGAGTGAACTGCACGGCGGGAGCTTTTCGCGGGGCTCCCGCCGGAGCGCCACGGCACCATCACCCTCTCGACGTTTCCGCTCCATCGCTTTCTCTCTCTCTCTCTCACCGGACGGCCCGATGCCGACCGCGGCGCCGTCGTATCTTCCGGAGCGTTGCCGCGCAAGCCGCGCACGGCGCAATGGAGCCGGAGCATGCTCTACCAGCACCAGCCCATGCAGCGATGACTTCCAACGACATGCCCTCGAAACGCCCCGCACATCGGAGCCCCGCGGACCGAACCGCCGCGACACGCGATTATATCGCCGCCACGAGCGCGCGGGCGCGGAGTCTGCTGACCATCGATCCGGTCGAGGCCGGACGGCTCGCCACCGAAATGCTGGCGGCGGCTCGCCTCGCGGGAGACGAGCACGCCGAGGCATCGGCCCTCGAGATCTCCGCCCACTCCGCCCTCCTCCGCTCCCGGCACGATGACGCGCTCGAGCTTGGCGAGGCGGGGCTGGCCATTGCCGCGCGCATTGCCGACCGGCACACCGAGGCGGCGCTGCTGACGGTCCTGAGCGCCATCCACCGGCGCATCGGCCGGCTGGAGGATTCCGAAACCACCGGTCTGCGGGGGCTCGAGCTGGCGCGCGCCACGGACGATCGCCGTCTGGTCGCGATCGCGCTGCAGGGGCTCGGCAATCTGTTCCGCCACCGTGGCCGCGTGGAGCGCGCACTGGAGCTTCACCGCGAAAGCCTCGCCATCGCCACCGAGATCGGCGCGCGCGCCGACGAAGCCAACGCCCTGCTCGGCATCGGCAGCGGCAACGAGGCCCTGGCGCGCTACGCCGAGGCGCTCGAGAGCTTCCGCGCATGCCTCCGCATCTCCGAGGAGATCGGCGATCATCGCCTTGCCGCCTACGCCGACGGCAACATCGCCAACGTGTTCCAGCTCCTCGGCGACAACTCGACGGCACTGGTGCACGAGCTGAAAAGCCTCCGCGCCAAGGAGCGGGAAAACGACTCCTGGGGGATCGGCGTCTCGCTCAACAATCTCGGCCTGATCTACCGCAACCTCGGCGATTACGCCAGCGCGCTGGAGGCGATGCTCGGCAGCCTCGACATCTCCGAACGGATCGGCGACCGGCCGGGAGAGGCGGTGGCGCTCAACAACATCGGCGAGACCCATGAGATGCTGGGAGATCGGACCCTGGTGCTCGACTACTACCTCCGCAGCCTCCGAATCTCCCAGACCACCGGACATCGTCAGGGAGAAGCCTACTCCCTGTTGCACATCGGCCGCTTCTACCATCACCTCGGCGACGACGCAATGGCGCTCCTCCACTACTTCCGAAGCCTCAGGATTCTGGAAGAGATCGGAGACCTTCACGGAGAGCGCGAGCTGCTCAGAAGCATCGGCGAGGTCTATGTGACGCTGGGAGACGAGGCGAAGGGGGAGGAATATCTTCTGCGAAGCCTGGATCTGACGCCGGACACCAGCAACGTGCTCGGCAAGATCGAGACGCTGATGGCGCTCGGCCAGCTCCACGACGCGCGTGGCGACCACGAGCGGAGCATCGCCATCTATCTGCGCGCCTCGGAGACCGCCCGAGCCAGCGGCGCGCGGGACGGACTCCGGCTGGCGGCCGGGGCGCTGGCCGAGACCTGCGAGCGCGCCGGGGACCACGCGCGCGCCGCCGAGTTTCGGAAGCTGCACGCCGACTGCACGCGGGAGATCTTCGACAGCGAATCGACCCGACGCGTGCGGGAGATGATGATCAGTTTCCAGGGAAACCGCGCGCGCCGGCAGGGACAGATCCTCGGGCTCCAGCAGGAGGATATCGAGGAGATCAACGCGGCGATGCGCCGGGCGCGCGCCACGCGCCGCGAGGCGCGCGCCGAGAGCGTGGCGCCGGGAATGTCGGCGCCGGGAATGTCGGCGCCGGGAATGTCGGGCCGCCCCTCCGCGGCCACGGTCGTCGCGGCCGGGACGCGGGAAGCTCCCGGCATCGTGGTGCGGACGCTCGGAAAGTTCCGGGTCATCATCGACGGGCGGGAGCTGGCCACCGCGGACTGGAGACGGAAGCGGGCCCGCGATCTGTTCAAGCTCCTGCTGATCCACCATCGCCGCGCGCTCACCTCCGACGAGATCCTGGAGATGCTCTGGAAGGGCGCGGCCGGCCGCGGAAGCATCTCGCTGGTGATGAACGCCGTCTCCCATATCCGCCGCGCCATCGAGCCGGAGCGTGGCGCGCACAAGGCCTCCGCCATCCTCTCCGGCGGCGACGGGGCGTACATGCTCGACCTCGGCGAGGGGGCATCGATCGACTTCCTGGAGTTCAAGGCACTCATCGTCGCGGCCCGGCGCGGGGCGAGCGCCGAGGAGCGCCGCGACCAGTACGAGCGGGCCGTCGCCCTCTACCATGGCGACTTCCTGCGGGAGGATCTCTACGAGGAGTGGGCCACGCCGGAGCGGGAGCTGCTGAAGGATGCCTTCCTCGAGGGGATGGAGTTCCTGGCCGCCGACATGCTCCGGAGCGGACGAAGCGAGGAGACGATCGAGACCGCGCGTCGCATCCTGCAGCACGACCGGACCAACGAACGAGCCTACGAGCTGCTGCTGCTGGCGCTGCGCGAGCGGGGCCGCGGCGGCGAGGCCCGGAAGGTCTATGCCGAGTGCGCCGCCCTCTTCCGCTCGGAGCTCGGCGTCGATCCGCCGGACCGTCTCCGCGCGGTCGCGGAGTCCGATGGCTGAGCATCCGGCCACGCGAGCATTCTCCACCGACACCACCCTTCGCACCCTCACTCAGATCACCGGCCGGCGCGCTCGCGCGGGCGTCGAGATTTCGTTAAGTGATTCTCCGTTCTTGTCGGCCGTCTCTCCGAGTCCGGGCCACCCGGCCGCCGGGGAGCGCGCCGGGCACCTCCCGTGGAGCGGGGCGGCCCGGCGCGGCGGCACGTATCGTCCGCGGTTTCGACAACGGGCACGCCTCGACCGTCGATCGCGGACAGCAGCCGGCGAGATCATCTCGACGTCGTGCGATGGCGCGCCCGCGAACGGGGCACGGCGGGTCGCGTCGTCATGCTCGTGCGAGAGTCGCCGGCGCCTTTTTCTCCATGCTCCATGCGCAGTTGGTCTCAACCGGAGGATCGATGCACCTAGACCGTTGATGAATGACACTCCCGAAACGCAGGAACGGGGATCGCGAACGATCGCGATCCCCGTTCTATGTTTGTCCCATCCGTCGGCCGCTCCGCCGCCGGGCACGATCCGCTTCATCGACAGTCGACGCGCTTCGAGATGATCTCAGAACCAGCTTCCGCCCCGGTCGCGCACCCGGTCGATCCGATACCTCCGACTCCCCTGAATGCCGGCGGCGCCATCGGAGCGCTCGCGATCGCCGCCGGGCTCCCCGATCTGCGCGCGCTCGCCCTCCATCTGCTGGCGCTCCCCTACGGCCGGCCCGCGGACCGACGCAATCTTTCGGCGCCCCTCCTGGAGGGACGCGGCAGCTGCAGCTCGAAGCACGCGCTGCTGGCGCTGGCCGCGCGCGAGGCCGGATGCGACCTGACGCTCATGCTCGGCATCTACGCCATGTCCGGCGCCAACACTCCGGGCATCGCCGGCGTGCTGGCGCGCCACGGTCTGGACGCGGTGCCTGAGGCACACTGCTACGCGCGGATCGGCGACACCCGCGTGGACATCACCGGACTGGCCGGCGCGGCCACGGCGAGCCCGTTCGACGCGCTGTTGTGGGAGGAGGTCATTACGCCCGAGGATGTGGTGGAGGCCAAGCCGGCGCTGCACCGCGCGTTCCTCGACCGATGGGGGGCCGAGCGCGGGCTCGACGGCGCGCGTCTCTGGCGGGTGCGCGAGGAGTGCATCGCCGCGCTGGAAGGTCGCCGCCGGTAACGGCGCTCGGGCCGGAACGTGCCCATCGCCATGACCGATCTCATTCTCACCCGCCTTGCCTCACTGGAACGTGAGGAAGATATCCGCATCATCCACGCCTGCGAATCGGGAAGCCGCGCATGGGGCTTCGCCTCGGAGGATAGCGACTACGACGCGCGCTTCATCTACGTGCGCCGGCCGGAGTGGTACCTCTCCGTGGATCTGGAGGAGAAGCGGGACGTGGTTGAGCTGCCGATCGAGGGGGATCTGGATATCAACGGATGGGATCTGCGGAAGGCGCTCCGCCTGCTCCGCCGCTCGAATCCGCCGCTGCTGGAATGGCTCACCTCGCCGATCATCTACCGGCAGCGTCCGGAGATCGTGGAGAGCATCCGCGCGCTCCTTCCCGACGCCTACTCGCCGCTGGCCTGCGCGCATCATTACCTCCACATGGCGCAGGGGAACTATCGGAGCTATCTGCGGGGAGCGGTGGTCTCGACCAAGAAATATCTCTACGTGCTTCGGCCGCTCCTGGCGATCGACTGGATCGAGCGGGATCTGGGACCGGTGCCGGTGGAGTTCGCCACGCTGGTCGACATGCTCGTGGAGCCGGGGAGCGTGCTGCGCGCGCGGATCGATCAACTGCTGGAACGGAAGCGAAGCGGCGGCGAGCTCGGCACCGGGCCTCGCGTCGAGGAGCTGAACGAGTACATCGAACGGGAGCTGGAGCGGCTCGAGGCCGGCATCCAGGCACGGCCGGCCCTGAAGGTGGAGAACGAGACGCTCAACCTCGTCTTCCGTGGGGCGCTCCGCCAGGCCTGGGAAGCATGACGATCGGGATGTGCCACCGCCGCGCGGGCGTGGCTTCGGGCATCAGCCCGGGGCCCGCTCGCCGCGCCGGAGCGCGTTGACCAGGTGATGCGCGCGCCGGGTCGGCTCCGGCTGGCGATAGCCGCCATCGGACCGGAGCGCCACGTCGATCGCCCCCGGCAGATCGATCCGGTTGCCGACGCTGACGTAGATCGGCTGCACCTTCCGCTTGGTGCGGAGCGCCGCGCCGATGATCTCTCCCCGGTCGATCATCGGACTCCAGGATCCGCGCTCGATGTCCGGCATCTCGAAGCGTCCGGTGAGCACCGACTTGCCGCAGCCGAGCGAGGGACGCTCGATGAGCACGCCGATGTGGGAGGCGATCCCGAAGCGGCGAGGATGCGCAAGGCCGTGACCATCGATCATCAGCGCGTCGGGCTCCCGCGTCAGACGCTCCCACGCCTCCAGCACCGCCGGCGCCTCCCGGAAGGAGAGGAGCCCCGGCACGTACGGAAACGTGGTCTCGGTCACCACCCCCACTTCCTCCACCGTCTCCATCGATTCCAGGTCGATCACGACTATACCGGCGTAGATCACCGTGGAGTCGCGATCGAACGAGATATCGGCGCCGGCAACGGTCCGCACCGGCGTGGCAAGCGGCGTTACCTCCACCAGATCCTTCATCCGTCGCTGCATCTCCACCGCCTCGCGCGGGGAAACGCTCCAGTTGTGGAGCCGTCGAACACTGGCCATGGCGTATCCATCCCGTTTTCCGACACGAGGCGCAATCGTCACGCCAGAAGCGGACCACGGCGAGCGCTACGGGCGCGCGCTACGGCCGCGCGATCGGCATGGTCGCCACGCGATCCCCCGCCCTGACGCGCAGAAACCCGATCGAGCGCGGAAGCCGCTCCGGATCGAGATCCACGGTCCACCGTCCCGCCTCGAACACCGAGGGTGCCAGCATCGGCGTGACGTTGCCGAGCAGGTCGACGACATCGACCGCGACGCGCTCCCGACGGTCGAGACGGATCGCGACGCGACCTCCGTCGACGAGCGCCGCGAACGGACCGTCGGCATCGTCGCCGGCATCATCGGGCCGGACGGCGGAGAGCGGGGTAAGCACGATCGCGTCCAGACCGAAGAGCCTCGGATCGGTGAAGACGGCGGAGTCCGGCACATGGACCGTCATCAGGTTCTCCCCCGCGATCAGGGGGAAGGTGCCGAGATCGACCGGTCCGGTGGCGCCGAGCGTGTCGGCGGCCAGATCGATCCCCGCCGGAGCGCCACGTCCATTGATGTCGATGTTGAACGTGCCGTAGCCCGGCCCTCGCGCGAAGTAGCCGGTGACCCGGTAGGTGCCGGAGGTCGCGACGCGGAATCCGAGACCGACGCGGTTGCCGACCGGCCCGGGAGCGGACTTCCAGAGAAAGCACTGCGCGCGGCTCCAGTCGGCTCCGACCTCCGGGGCTCGCGGGAGGATATCGAACCAGGTGCCGGCGAAATAGCGGACCGCCATCCACTCCCCCTCGATAGCTCCCGGAATCGAATCGCTTTCATGGATCGCCGGCAGGCGCACGACGTTGTTCCTGGAGGCCATCTCCGTCCGCTCCCAGGTTGAGGCCGGGGCGTACCAGAAGTTCATCGCGCCATACGAGACCTCGGCGCGGCCGGTCATGTGGTAGACCTCAAGGTCGAAGATCAGGCGCTCGTCGAACGGAATCGGCTCGAGCAGGTACCAGCGGCACATCGACCAGAAGCCGTACCAGATGCCGAAGTTCTGACGGCGGGGGCCGGTCTCGGTGAAGGCATGATATGGTCGACTGAAGCGGTCGAAGAGCGCCCATCCGCCGCCGAAGAGATCCTCCGTCCCTGTTCCCCAGTAGTCGGTGGGAGCGCGTCCGTCCACGATCATCCGATCATCCCCTTCGCCCCACCAGTCATTGATCGGGTTGGCCACGGTGAGCACCGTCCCGACATAGGCCCCCTCTCCGATGAGATCGGTCATGGTCCAGAGCCGGAACGGCCGGGTGATCATGTTCTCCTCGGAGTGCCAGGTGGCGTGAAGGTAGCGCGTGCGCCCCGGCTCGAAGAGATGCGGCTGTATCTCGAGCCCCACGCTCGCGTCGAACGTACCGGCGGCGGCGCTCAGCTCGACCACCAGGCTGTCGCGAAACGGCATCGGCCAGCGGCTGGTCAGGGCGCCGGCCGAGTCCATCTCGCCGACGAGGGTCCGGAAGGGGACCGAGGCGTCGCTGCCGCCGAAGAAGGCGCGCAGCGGCCCCTCCACCGTCTGCGTGGTGTCGGCCACGATCCTGATCCGCACGTTCTCGGTCGCCGCGCCCGGTATCATCGGGGCGACGCGGGTCCAGCAGACGAGGCCGCCCCCGGCCGGCGCGCGCGCCACGATCCTGGCCGGAGCACCGGGACCGACCGAGACCGCCTCCTGTATCACCTCCCCGCGCTGGTGCCCGTAGAGAGTCGACGGATCGTCGAACCGGCGGCGCGTCGCCAGCAGCGCCCCGGCGATCGTGATCGGGTCGGCCGCCATGAACGGCTCGACGCGCGCCGAATCCGGATACTCGCGGTAGTTGATCTGGTAGAAGAGATCGCACCCGTCATCCACGGTGACCCGACAGAAGCGCGCATAGGAGAGGGGGAAATAGAAGTTGTAGCCGCCGTTGATCTGGTAGGCGATCGAGGAATCGAACGGGGGAACGCGGCCGCTCATCAGATCGACCATCGGCGCCTCGATAGCCGGGGCGAGGGAATCGTCGAGATAGATCCGGAGCGTGCCGATCGGATTCGGCGTCCAGATCTTGAGGATCGCTCCCGGATGGTAGCTCTCCATCATCACCCATTCCCGGCGCTCCCCCTGGCTCTCGACGCGCAGGAAGTAGCCGTAGTCGTTGTTGTAGAACGTGTAGTTGGCGTCGGAGCTCCGATCGCGGCTGGAGGCCAGGCGTGCCCGGTACGACGGCGAGGGAGGCGTGAGAAAGCGGGACACATCGGTCATCTCCCCGATCAGCCTGGCCACCGACACGTCGTAGGCACCGGGGGGCGCGGCGGCCGAATGGGTGGTGTCCGCGTGCGTGGTGTCGGCCCCGACCGGCATCGGCGGCAGGGCGGCCAGGGGAGGAGCGGCGGCGGCCAGCAAGAGCACCACCAACGAAATGAAGGGCCACGACCACCACGCGCAGAGCAGCGGACGCGCGCTCGGAGGAACCGACCGGTCGGAGGATCGTCTCGAAACGTATCTATCGGTTACCGGGCCGATGGCATTCGGGATTGATCGAAGCATGATATCAGTGATTCGGGGAAGAAACCGCCGCATTTGCGTCCGGCGTCCGCGTGCACGGCTCGGGAGCCAACGATGGCGCGAACGATCCGCGCCGGAAAGAAAAGGACTTGACCCGACGGTGGGCGCGCCGCAAATTATGTGTCCCTGCGGATTGGCTCCCCATGGCCGTGTCGATCCGCCCAGCACCGATACCTCCGACGCCCGAAGCGTCTCCTCCAAAACATTGTGCTCCCGTGCGCGCGGACATGTTCCGTTGCGTCCCGGCCCCGCACAGACACCGATAACCAGTTATCGCGCAATGAACAACTTCCTGCTCGAGAATTACCTCCCGATGACCATCGGTTTCAGTCTCATCGTGATGGGACTGCTCTATGTTCTGATGCCGGTGCATAGCCTTCTCCGGCTCGACAAGAAGGTGACCGCTTGGATCTACGACACCCCGAACCCGACGCAGCGGATCGAAGTGGTGGCGGCGGTCTCCAAGACGATCGGCGCGTTCGTCACCCTCTGCGGCGTGGTCTACGTGATCATCACGGTCACCAAACAGCATCTGCTCTGATCCCAGCGATTCGGATCATCATCTGACCGGTCGGCCCATGGCGGGAGAATCCCGCGCGTCCATCCATTGCGATTGAGTATCTTATTGAATACTCAATCACGCAAAGCGAATGGACGATAGTACAGCCGCGGCACGTCCGCTCTACCTGTTCCCGGACGAAAGGGGGAATCTGGATTTCTCCCCGAGAGGGAGTCGATACTACACGATGACGGCCGTCTCCAAGCGCCGTCCGTTCGTGATCGGGCCGCGCCTGGACAGCCTGAAATTCGACATCCTCGAACACGGAATCGACCTGGAATATTTCCACTGCACGACCGACGAGCAGGCGGTGCGCGATCGCGTCTTCGAGGTGCTGACGCAGATCGTGGAGCATTGCCGGGTCGACTGTCTGGTTATCGAGAAGGCCAAGACGGAGCCGTCGCTTCGGCAATCGTAAGAGCTCCATCCGCGAATGATGGGATATCTGGTTCGCCATGCTCTCCGGCACTGCTGGGACTCCTCGGTTTCCGAGGTCATCGTCATCACCGACAACCTCCCGAACACCAGCACGGGGAAAAGCCCGGTGATGAAGGCGATCAAGACCACGTTACGCCACGAGCCGCCGCCCGCGCATCGGAACTTCCGCGTGCTTCATTTCGCCTCGAAATCCCTGTACGGTCTACAGGTCGCGGACTACTACAACTGGGCCGTGTTTCGGAAATGGGAGAGTGGCGATACCAGATCGTACGATCTCATCGGCGGCAACCTGTCGAGCGAGTTCGACATCTTTAGAGACGGCACCCACTACTGCTACTAGCTACCCGCCGGGATAAAAAAGCGACCTCCCCAACTACCCTTTCGGGAGAGATCTCAGATCTCTTGTCATTGGGGAGGAACCTTTACGTGCGCGTGCAAACATACGCCATGCGACGCACATGCCGCAAGCGGCAAGTACCACCGCGGCGCCTCGGCTTCCCGAGCGGCGGCGGGACGCTCCTTAACGGCTACGTGGCCGGACATGGCGATACGATCGTACACGGGCATCCCCACTTCCCTCGAAGCGGTGGATGCCCGTTTTCATTCCCCCGCCATCAACGAAGGATCGTCACCGGAATCGAGACGCGGCGCTCGCCGGCCGTCAGCAGCAGACGGTAGACGCCCGCCGCCAGCTCGCCGGATCCGATCGCGACCGAGTGCTCGCCCCCGGCGTACTCGCCGCCGGCCAGCGTCAGGGCGCGACTCCCCCGCATGTCCACCAGCTCGAGCTCGACATGCGCGGCCGTCGGAAGGGTGAAACTGACGACCGAGCTCCCCGACATCGGGTTCGGCCTCACCGCCAGGGCCAGCGTCGGAGCGGATGCATCCTCGGCATCGGCCACGCCGCTGGAGCCGCTTCTGCGGAGCACCAGGTGCACCGCCGTCAGCGGCTGGATGGTGTACGGAAGCGTGCTCCCGGAGGCCGAGGCGATCGGGCTCATCCGGCGCAGCGCCTGCGAGGAGGCGTCGAAGCCCCAGGCATCGACCACGTCGTACCGATCGTTCCCGTCGATCACGATCTGCCCCGCGATCGGCCGGGAAAAGCTCTTGTTCAGGATCACCACGTGGAGCATCCCCTCCCGCTTCGTGTCGCGCGAGGCGTAGATCGAGCTCGTGGCCACGTCGCCGGTAGTGGCGCGGACGCTCAGGTCGCCGAAGGCTCCCCTGGCGCCGTCGTAGTTGCGGAAGAGCTTGTAGGCCGAGGAGATGTAGCCGTCGAGCGGACCCCAGTGGGTGGCCAGGTAGACGCCGTAGCGGCCGAAGATCCCGAGCACGTCGGCCAGGGCGATGCCGCCGGAGATGTGCATGGTGCCGCCGTAATTGAACTCGGTGAGCGCCAGCTTCGTGCCCGGATAGTACATGGCGATCGAGGCGTTCATCGCCGGCAGAAGCGCGATCGGGCTGAACCACTGGCCGATCCAGCTATCCTCGGTGTAGCTGGAATCCCAGAGCGAGCGAGGCGCCTGCATCCGCGCCGCGGCCACGCCGGAATCCCCTTTCTCGCTGAGGGCGATCCGCTCCATGTTCCCCGAGGCGTCCCGGCCACGCGCCTCCGGATACCAGTGGATATCCAGCACGTCGAGCAGGCGCATCCCGGCGGCCTGCTCCCCTTTCTTCATGCCGTCCAGATAGGCGTTGATGAAGGTGCCGTAGCTCTTGTAGCTGTTCCAGTCCGGAGCGTCCTGCATGTTGTAGAACTCGGTGAAGCCGTAGGAGGCCGGGCCGAACATCTCCGCCGTCGGGTCCACCCCCTTCACTCCCCGCGAGAGCGCGATCCCCCGCTCGATCACCTCGGCCACCGTGGTCTTGCCGGGATGGATCCGCGGATGCGTCTCGGGCCAGAGCGCCGGCTCGTTGTCGATCGAATATCCCTTCACGCCGGTCGGGGTCGAGCCGAGGCCGTAGCGCGAGACCAGCAGATTCACCTCCTCGTCGACGTAGACATTCCCATCGGAGAGGTCGGGGGTCGTGGTGAAGGGGCTTCCCTTGGCGAAAACCACCTTCGACCAGCGCGCCGAGGGAGCGGTCTCCCCCTCGCTCACCGTTCCGTTCTTGTCGCGCGCCACGTAGCCGGCCGCCGGCAGCGTGATCAGCGAATAGGCGCCGATCGCCAGCGAGGAGTCGTGGAACGACGTGGCGACGATCCCCGGCACATCCTGCACGGCCGCGGGGAGATCCTGTGAGAGGTAGTCGTCGCTGTGCTGCTGGTAATCGCTTCCGGCGTTGGAGGCGTTGTTCTCCCAGTTGTAGCCGGTCCACCGGTTCCCGCCGGCGCGGCGCGCGGTGATGTTCTCCTCCCGGTCATCCGACTGGCCGTTGCTCCCGTAGATGTAGGGGCTGATCCGGGCCGTGTCGAGGGTCGGGGAGATCCGGAAATCTATCCGGACCGGCTCCTGCGCCCGGAGAAGCGGGGCCGCCAGGAAGAGTAGAGCGCAGAGCGTCGTCGTTTTCATCATCATCGTATCCGTCGGTGCTGGAATTGAAGGAATGGAGCATGCCGAGCCGGCCTTGGACACACCGGATCGGGAGCGCGGAATCTACGATGGAATCGCCAGAGCAGGGAGCGTGCCACGCGCGCGGATCTCCCGGCTTCGGACGATACCCGTCCCGACTCAACGTCCCGCGCCCGATGGAGGTTAGCACGTCATGACCGACCGCGCCAGATCGGAACATGAATCGCACTAGCGAGATACTTGACACGTCAACTATTTACATGTAAATTGCAATCCATGAGCGAACAGCATTCTCCTCTCCAGCGGGAGCTCCAGCAGAGCAGACCGTTCACCTCCCTCTCCGAGGAGGGGGTGATAGCACTGATGAAGACCGGAGATGTGATCAACCGGTTCTTCGGCCGGATCGTGGAGCCGCGAGGCATCACGATGCAGCAGTACAACGTCCTCCGGATCCTGCGCGGCGCCGGCAAGGGAGGGCTGCCGACGATGTCGATCGGCGAGCGGATGATCGAGCAGACGCCGGGGCTCACCCGGCTGATCGACCGGCTGGAGACGAAGGGGCTGGTGGCGCGCCGGCGCTGCAAGGAGGACCGGCGGCAGGTCTTCTGCGAGATCACCGATGCCGGACTCGAGCTGCTGGCCGGACTGGACCCGGCGATGAACGACGCCGACGAGCGCTCGCTGGCAATGCTCGACGCCGGGGAGCAGCGGATGCTGATCGACCTGCTGGCCAAGGTCAGGGGAGGACACGAGCCGTGATCTTTTTTTGCCCAAATATCTGTTGCAACGATAGATAATCAATCATCGAATCACATCATTCAGACAATTTCAATCGGGAGTACGTCCATGAATCCGTTCAAGAAGCTCATTCAGACCAATGACGACCTCGGCGCCACCCTGATCCGCGTGGCGCTCGGCATCGTGATCTTCCCGCATGGGGCGCAGAAGCTCCTCGGCTGGTTCGGCGGCTACGGCGTGGAGGGAACGCTCGGCTACTTCTCGAGCGCGCACGGCATTCCGGCCGTCTTCGGGATGCTGGCGATCATCGCCGAGTTCTTCGGCTCGATCGCGCTCGTGCTCGGCTTCCTGGGACGCGTCTCGGCCTTCGGCATCGCCGCGACGATGGTGGTGGCGGTGCTCACCTCCCATCTCGGGAACGGCTTCTTCATGAACTGGACCGGCCAGGGTGCCGGCGAAGGCTTCGAGTACCACATCCTGGCCGTGGCGATGGCCGCGGTGGTGATGATCAAGGGGAGCGGCGCATACTCGATCGATCGGGTCCTGGCCTCCGACCGGAGCGCCCGCGCCGCGGTCCCGACCGTCGCCTGAATGCCCGGCACGCACGGATCGAAGGCTCCCGCGCCGCTGGACAGGTGGCGCAAGTGATCTCCCGACGGGTCCGCTCCCACGCGGCTCTCGTCCCGGCCGAACCGGCCGTACGATGCGCGTCCCGCGCGTCGCTTTCCCGACGACGCCCCGCGACGGCCGCCCCACCCCGGCGGCCGTCGTCGTTTCCGGCCGGCCGCGAGCCTTCGGCGGAACGTCCGGCGGAACGTCCGGCGAGGCTTCCGCGGGAGGTCCGGCAATGCTCCGCGGGAGCGGCATCCGGGGCGCGCCGATGGGGGATCCGGGCTCCTCCCGGAGCAACCGATTGTAACTACCGTCACGGCTTCCCCCCTGGGAGGTTAGGCCGAGAACTCCTAGATTTACGATTCCTTCATTCCGGCGACCAGAATCATTCCCCGCGTCGCACGCAATCCACGCTTCGCGATACCGAGCATCCCGCTGTGAACGAACAGAGAACGATGATAGATCTTCAAGAATCCGCAGTGCGGCAGACGATCACCGCAGAGGAGATCCTCCGCGATTACCGCCTTGCCTTCCGCAGCCGTCAGGCGAGCCTCCTCGGACGCCGCGAGGTGCTCATGGGAAAGGCGGTCTTCGGCATCTTCGGCGACGGCAAGGAAGTGGCGCAGATCGCCATGGCCAAGGCGTTCAAACCGGGTGATTTCCGCTCCGGCTACTACCGCGATCAGACCCTCATGTTCGCCCTCGGCCTGTCGGACATCGAGAAGTTCTTCGCGCAGCTCTACGCCAACACCGACGTGGAGGCCGAGCCGGCCTCGGCCGGCCGCTCGATGAACGGCCACTTCGGTACCCGGACCCTCAACCCGGACGGAAGCTGGAAGAACCTCACCGAGCTGTACAACTCCTCGGCCGATGTCTCCCCGACCGGCTCCCAGATGCCCCGCCTGGTCGGCCTGGCCTACGCCTCGAAGCTCTATCGCCAGATCGAGGAGCTGAAGTCCTTCACCCAGTTCTCCCGCAACGGCGACGAGATCGCCTGGGGCACCATCGGCAACGCCAGCTGCGCCGAGGGGATGTTCTGGGAGTCGATCAACGCCGTCGGCGTGCTCAAGGCCCCGATGATCATCTCGGTCTGGGACGACGGCTACGGCATCTCCGTCCCGAACGAGTTCCAGGTGACCAAGGGGAACATCTCCGAGATCCTCGCCGGATTCCAGCGCGAGCCGGGAACCACCGACGGCTACGATATCTACGTGGTCCGCGGCTGGGATTATCCCGCCCTCGTCGATACCTATCTGAAGGCGGCCGAGACCACGCGCCGCGAGCACGTGCCGGCGATCATCCACGTCACCGAGGTGACGCAGCCGCAGGGGCACTCCACCTCCGGCAGCCACGAGCGCTACAAGTCGCGCGAGCGCCTGGCCTGGGAGATCGAGTTCGACGGCATCCGCCGGATGCGCGAGTGGATGATCGAGCAGGGAATGGTCTCCGCCGAGGAGCTCGACGCCTTCGAGCAGGAGGATACCCGGATCGTGCAGGAGATGAAGGAGAGCGCCTGGCAGGCCTATCTCTCGCCGATCACCGATGAGATCGCCGAGGCCGCCGGGATGATCGCCGCCGTCGCCGCCGAGAGCACCGCTCACCGCGAGGAAGTGGAGGCGATCGGCGCGGAGCTGGCCGCGCTCCGCGAGCCGTTCCGCAAGGATATCCTGATTGCCGTCAACCGCGCCCTCCTGGCCGTGCGCGACGAGAAGCTGGCCTCGGCCGCGAAGCTCGTCGAGCTCCGGAAGAAGGCGCTGGATGAGAACTTCGAGCGCTACAGCTCCTATCTGTACGACGAGACCGAGGGATCGGCGCTGAAGGTGCCGGAGGTGCCGGCCGTCTTCGCCGACAACTCCCCGACCCCGACCGGATTCGAGCTGCTCAACGCCTGCTTCGACGCCGCGCTGGCGCGCGATCCCCGCGTGATCGCCTTCGGCGAGGATGTCGGCAAGATCGGCGACGTCAACCAGGGCTTCGCCGGCCTGCAGGGAAAATTCGGCGAGCTCCGCGTGGCCGATACCGGCATCCGCGAGTGCACGATCATCGGCCAGGCCATCGGCATGGCGATGCGCGGCCTCCGGCCGATCGTCGAGATCCAGTACCTGGACTACATTCTCTACGCGCTGCAGATCATGTCCGATGATCTGGCCACCGTGCAGTACCGCACCAAGGGTGGACAGAAGGCGCCGGTGATCATCCGCACCCGCGGACACCGCCTGGTCGGCATCTGGCACTCCGGCTCCCCGATGGCCGGCATCATCAACCTCGTGCGCGGCATGCACGTGCTGGTGCCGAGGAACATGACGCAGGCCGCCGGCTTCTACAACACGCTGCTGCGCGCCGAGGAGCCGGGGATCATCGTCGAGGTGCTCAACGGCTATCGCCTTCGCGAGAAGATGCCGGAGAACGTCGGCGAGTTCACGCTGCCGCTCGGCGTGCCGGAGATCCTCCGCCAGGGCTCCGACGTGACCGTGGTCACCTACGGCGCCACCTGCCGGATCGCGATGGAGGCGGCCGACCTGCTGGCCCGCACCGGCATCGAGATCGAGATCGTCGACGTCCAGTCGCTCCTCCCCTTCGACCGCCCCGGCATGATCGTCGAGTCGCTCCGGAAGACCAACCGGATCCTCTTCCTCGACGAGGACGTGCCGGGTGGAACCACCGCCTACATGATGCAGGAGGTGCTCGAGCGTCAGGGAGGCTATCGTTGGCTCGACTCCGCCCCGCGCACGCTCGCGGCCAAGGAGCATCGCCCGCCGTACGGCACCGATGGCAACTACTTCTCGAAGCCGAATGCCGAGGAGATCTTCGAGACGATCTACCTGATGATGCACGAGACCAATCCGACGAAGTATCCGAAGTTCTTCTGATCGACGGTCGCTCCGGCGGCCGACGACACTCTCCGATGCACGACGGGCGGGGCGCGATCAGCGCCCCGCCCGTCGCCGTTTCTCCCAGGCGCTCCCCCGATTATCGTTCTTCCCACGTCTCCTCCCGGACCGCCTTCCGGATCGCCTTCCGGATCGCCTTCCGGATCGCCTTCCGGATCGCCTTCCGCGCCGCCATCGCCGGCGGTTTCGTCGTCGCGTCGTAGGTTGTGCCCCGCGACGGCCAACGCGGGCGCGTGCCGCCGCGATCGTTCATGCACATCATGTTCGCGGGAGAGATGCGCTCATGCTCCACGTCGCCGTCGGCGCGCTCGGGTTTCTGCTGGTTCTGGCAACGGTCGGTGCCTCGTTGCGAACGTTCGTGCTCCCGCGGGGTGAGCGGGTGCTCCTCACCCGGCTCGTCTTCGCGATCACCCGCGTCCTGTTCCGCCTTCGCCTTGCCGGCGTCGACGGCTACGGAACGCGGGATCGGATCATGGCGATCTACGCTCCGGCCACCCTCCTGATCCTCCCGATCTTCTTCCTGGCGCTGATCCTGGTCGGCTACGGCGGCATCTACTGGGCGATGGGGCTCCGTCCGGTGGTGCACGCGCTGGCGATGAGCGGCTCCTCCCTCCTCACGCTCGGCAGCGAGCGTCCCGAGGGGATCGCCATGGCGATCGTGGTCTTCTCCGAGGCGGTGATCGGCCTGGTGATGGTGGCCGTGCAGATCGCCTACCTGCCGTCGATGTATGCCGCCTTCTCCAAGCGCGAGGCGATGGTGACGCTGCTGGAGACGCGCGCCGGCTCCCCGCCGAGCGCCGTGGAGATGATCGAGCGTCTTCACCTGCTCGGCCGGCTCGATCACCTGGAGGAGCTGTGGCGCTCCTGGGAGCTCTGGTTCGTGGAGATCGAGGAGAGCCACACCTCGCTCGGCGCGTTGATCTTCTTCCGGTCGCATCACCCGGCGCGCTCCTGGGTGGCGGCCGCCGGCGCGGTGCTCGACGCCGCCGCGCTCGTCTCCAGCACGCTGGCGATCGAGGCCACCTCGTCGGCCGAGCTGATGCTCCGCACCGGCAGCTCCGCGCTCCGCCGCATCGCGGTTCACCTCCGCATTCCGTTCGACGCCGACCCGGATCCCGATCGTCCGCCGCTGCTTCCGCGCGAGCAGTTCGACCGCGCCTTCGACGCCATGGCCGGCGCCGGGGTTCCGCTGCGCGAGGATCGCGACGCGGCCTGGAAGGATTTCATCGACTGGAGAACGAACTACGAGGGAGTGGTGACGGCGCTTGCCGAGTGGACGATGGTGCCGGACGCGTTCTGGGAGGATCGGACCTCCTCCGGCTCGCCCGGACTCTGGCCCCGGCCGGAGCGCGGGGCGCGGAGAAGCTTCTTCGTTCGCGGATGATCGTTCGTGGAGAGGATGCCGGAGCCTCACGCGGAGGCGAGGGGGGGCCGGTCCCAGGGCCGGTGGGCGTCGGGGAATCGGAACTCGACCGCGCGTGTCCGGAGCGGCCGGGGCCGGATCATCCCTTCTTCGTGCTCGGCGCGCGGTTCTTGTCGATGATCGCCCAGAGGATCAGGAGGAAGGCCAGAAAGCGGAGCACGTAGAGGTAGATCTGGTTCTCCATGGTCTCGGTGGTCAGCGCCAGCAGGAGCCGCTGCAGACAGAGAACATAGAACGCGCCGGCGAACATCGCGAAGAGCCGGTCGCGCGTGTCGCGCCAGAAGCGGAGGAAGAACGTCCCCGCCATGGCGTATCCGAGCATGAGCGCCCCGGATATGAGTTGGTTGATGTCGACTTTCTCCAGCATGTCGTTGATTCCGGATGTGATTCGCGCTTGCCACGTACACGGGCTCGGAGAAGCCCGACCGAGAAGCTCGGGCGAGATTCTACTTCGTATCCCAGATCAGGCCGTAGAGCAGCAGAAGGATTCCGCAGAACGCCGGCAGCGTGCGGATGATCGACAGATCCACCTCGGGGAAGACCCGCAGATCGAGCAGCAGCAGAAGATTGTTGAGCGCGAAGCCGATGAAGCAGAGTCCGCTCCAGAGCAGCAGCCTCACGCCGTTGCGAGCGTACGTCCTGAGCAGCAGAACGGCGCACGCGGCGCTGGTGACGGCACAGAGGATATAGACGATCAGATCCATTCTTACTCCTCATCCTTCCGGAATTTGAACGCGTCGGAGAAGCTCCGGATATGGTCGAGCGGATTCGAGAATATCAGGTTGATCATGCTCACGCGGCGCTCACGGTAACACTGCGCCACGTCTGCGATAGTGCGATCAACGGTTCCGCTCGCGCTGAACCGGTAGTTCGGACTCCCTTCGCCACGACGGGAAAGGAAGCCGTTGGAGGTGAACTCCTCGAGGCGCTTCGCGGCCGCGCCGGGATCGACGTAGAGCTCCTTGGCCACCGCCTCGGCGCTCCACTCCCGCTCCTTGTGCCGGTGCAGCAGCAGTAGCACCTCCAGTTGCTCCACCGCGCCGATATTCCGCGCGATAAAGTCCTGTATGTGCTTTGGAATTCCCTCGTTACCCACGTGCCCACTCCTTGAATCGTTCACGATGCAACGGCATCGCGAAAAGAAATGAAGGTGATTGCCGGTCGGTGCCCGGCAGCGGATCAGCCAACCATGTCAGACTCCCGTGTCAAGACTGTGTCGAATCGGCGGCACCAGATGTACAACATGAAGCCACTAAGACCGTGCCAGCATCGGATCGCGATCCGCTGTGCACCATCCGCATCGGGATATCCGGCCGACGGTGCCGCGGAGATCCGCGCGGAGGTGACCGATCTCCCGGTCGGGTTGCGTACCTTCCGCCCCGCCACGGCGGGGAATGGCCCCACGCGCGGCTCGACGGCCGAGCCCGGATGAAACGCATCACTCAACACGACAACGATGGAACGCGACGACTCGATTCTGACCAGTTTCAACATGCTCTCCCCCGACACCGTGATCGATATCGCCGAGAAGGCGCTCGATCGTCGGCTGACCAGCCTGAGCCGTCCGCTCAACAGCTATATCAATCGCGTCTTCGAGCTGGAGATCGAGGAGGGGCCGGCGGTGATCGCCAAGTTCTACCGCCCGGGGCGCTGGAGCCGCCAGGCGCTGCTGGACGAGCACGAGTTCCTCACCGAGCTCGACGAGCGGGAGATCCCGGTGATCGCCCCGCTCCGCCTGGCCGACGGCACCACGCTGGGCGAGCATCGCGGGATGTACTTCGCCCTCTTTCCGAAGAAATCCGGACGCCGCTGCGACGAGCCGAGCGATGAGCAGTGGGAGCAGCTCGGCAGGCTGATCGCGCGCGTCCACGCCGTCGGCGCGCTTCATCCCCCGAAAGATCGCATCACCCTCTCGCCGTCACTCTCGACGCGCGACAACGTGGAGTTCATCCTCCGGAGCGGTGTGGTGCCGCCGGAGCTGCGGCGGGAATACGAGGCGGCCGCGCAGGAGATGATCGAGCTGGTGACGCCGATGTTCGAGGGGGTGGAGATACAGAGGATCCACGGCGACTGCCACTGGGCCAATATCATCTTCCGTCCCGACGAGGGATTCTATCTGATCGATTTCGACGACATGGCCACCGGACCGGTGGTGCAGGATTTCTGGATGCTCCTCCCCGGCTACAGCCAGGGAACGCTGCTGGAGATCGATCTGTTCCTGGAGGGCTACCAGACGTTCCGCCCGTTCGACCGCCGCTGGCTGAAGCTGATCGAGCCGCTGCGCGCGATGCGCTTCATCCACTTCACCGCGTGGTGCGCCGCGCAGGCCGGCGACGGATCCGCACGGCGTCTGGCCCCCGGATGGGGAACGCCCAACTACTGGCGCACCGAGATCAACGACCTCAAGCGCCAGTGCGGCGAGATCGTCTCCCTCGAGAATTTCTTCTGGGGAATGTGAAGAGAATTGAGAATGATGAACGCGGAATGATGAAATCACTGCCGGACCCGGCTCCCGCTGCTCCAGAACCTTGCACGCGGGATGGTCGCCGCGGCCGATAACCGCTCCGCGACGGCGTTCGAATCGTGTGGGCCGCCACCGTGGCGGCCCACACGGAAAGCGCGCGACGGTCGACCCCGTCGATCCTCACGCATCGGTGGGATACCTTCACCCCACGCTCTTCCCATCCGCGTCTCCGCGGCAGCTCGTCACATCACCGCATCCCGCGCCATCACATCCTTCACGTGCCACCCCCGGTGGGGCGAACGCCGACGCGGGAGGTTATGCCGCTTTTTTTCCTGAAACTTTCCTTGTACTATTGTTGTAGTACAATAGTGAAATGACATCCTTCCTTCACATCGACGCCGGAGACGGCACACCGATCTACGTTCAGCTCGAGCGGGGCATCCGCGCGGCGATCGCGACCGGACGGCTGAAGCCGGGAGAGAAGCTCCCCACCGTCCGCCAGCTCGCCGTCGATCTCCGCATCAACGCCAACACCGTCGCGAAGGTGTACGCGGAGCTGGAGCGTGGCGGCGTGGTCGAGACGCGACGTGGAGTGGGGACATTCGTGCTGGAGCCCGCGGCGGTGCCTTCGCGCCGCGATAGCGCGCCCGCGCTTCGCCAGGCCGCCGACCGGTTCATCGCCGAGGCCGCCGCGCTCGGGTTCTCACTCGAACAGATCATCGAACATCTGCAACAGAGACGCACTGGAGAGTAAGACAATGGCACTCAAGGGAACGATCGCCGCCAATATCATCGCCAACCGGGAAGCACGCCTTGCCCGCAAGGCGGACATGCCCCGCGTCAACGTCGTCGCGATTCTCTTTCTTCTGATCGGCATCGGCGCCGGCGCCGCGTGGACCGTCGCCGACCGGAATCCCGCCGGCATCCTCGTCGGCGCGCTGGCCGGACTCGCGGCCATGCAGTCGCCGAAGGTCGCGCGGCAATGGGAGCGCGCCGTCGTGCTCCGGCTCGGCCGCTACGTCGGCCTGCGTGGCCCCGGCCTCTTCTGGGTGATCCCCTTCTTCGAGACCGTCTCCTCCTGGGTCGATCAGCGGACGATCACCACGAGCTTCGCCGCCGAGGAGACCCTTACCTCGGACACCGTCCCGGTCAACGTGGACGCCGTCCTCTTCTGGATGGTATTCGACGCGGAGAAGGCGGCGCTCGAGGTGCAGGACTACGCGCAGGCGGTGAGCTGGGCCGCACAGACCGCGCTCCGGGATATCATCGGCCGCACGTCGCTCACCGAGCTGCTCCGCGGCCGCGAGCGGATCGAGACCGAGCTGCAGGAGCTGATCGACCAGCGCTCCACCCCGTGGGGCGTCACGGTCCACTCCGTGGAGATGCGGGACGTGGTGATCCCCACCTCGCTGCAGGACGCGATGTCGCGCGAGGCGCAGGCGGCGCGCGAGAAGCAGGCGCGCATCATCCTCGGCGAGGCCGAGGTGGAGATAGCGCACATGTTCGAGCGGGCCGCCGCCTCGTATCACAACAACCCGACGGCGCTCCACCTGCGCGCGATGAACATGCTCTACGAGGGATTGAAGGAGAAGGGGGCGCTGATGCTGGTGCCGAGCTCCGCGGTCGAGTCGATGGGAATGGGCGGTCTGATGGGAACCGCCGCGCTCCAGCAGCAGATGCTCACCGGTACCGGCACGGCTCCGGCCGGCGCTCCCCCCACGGCTCCCACGAACGGTCCGGAGATCTCCTGATCCTCCGAAGCGACATATCTCGATGACCTCCGACGGGCCGCGGATTCCCTCCGCGGCCCGTCGGCATTGATGGCCAGCCGCTCCCCCGTGGCGCGCATCGACTCTCCTTCTCCCGAGGTTACACTCGCGCCCGTTCGATGTCTCCCGGTCATGAAGCCGACACTACTCGTACTCCCGCTGATGCTCGCGATCCTCGCGGCTCCCGCCGCGACCGCTCGCGCGCAGGCGGCCGACAGCGCGAACGAACATCGGTTCTGGATCTATGTCAACGCCGGCATCGGCACGAACGGGAAGGGGCTGACGGCCCTGGCCGGCGCCAACTACGCCCGGGGCACGCTGATCTGGTCGGCGCGCGCGGTCTGCGTGGGCGTCGGATTGAAGAGCGAGGACTGGCCGGCGCTTGCCGCGCTGGAGCTCGCGCTCCTCTGCGGCACCGGCACGCTCGGCGCCGATCCGATGGTCACCGCCTCGGTCGGTCTGGCTTACGTGGAATCGTTGCCGGGGATGTCCGAGGCGCGCCGGACGATCGGCATGGCCGTCGAGACCCGCGCCAACATTCTCTTCAGCAGGCGGCCGCAGGCGGTGGGCATCAGCGCCGCCCTCATCGGGAACATCAATACCGTCCATCCATTCGCCGCGCTGATGATCGGCTTCGCCCTCGATTCCGAATAATCCTCTCCCTGGCTTCTCGCCATCGTCTCGCCGTTTCCACCGCATCCCCGCTTCGGTTATCTTCCCCGGCCCGCATGATGAGCTCACGATATGGAGAGGTGATGACGCATGGATCGAACGAGACGGTTTCTCCGAAGCTCCCCCCTGGCCACGCTGGCCCTCGCGGCCGTGCTCGGCACGGCCACACTCGGCACGGCCGCCTTCGGCACGGCCGCGCTCCGCGCGCAGGAAGGAACCCCCTACCCCGAGGAGTACGATGATGGCATCCGCGGCATCTGCCAGAAGTGCGCCGCGCCCCCGGCTTCCTACCGAAGCTGGCTGATGCTCAGCGTGCCCCAGTGGGGCTACGGCTACGCCGACCTCCTCGGCGACCTGGTCCGCTGGGGACGGAGCCGGTGGGTCACCATCGACTCGATCGGCGCCAGCGTGGAGAACCGCGCGCTCTGGCAGCTGGAGATCACCGATCGCTCCACGTCGCTGGCAACGAAGCGCCGCGTGTTCATGCACGCGCGCACCCATCCGAACGAGGTGCAGGGAACGCGGGTGGTCAACGAGATCATCTCCCTCCTACTCTCCGACGATCCCTTCGCCGCGCGCCTTCGCGAGCGCTTCGTGTTCGACATCGTGCCGATGTACAACCCGGACGGCGTGGAGCTGGAGAAGCCGCGCGAAAACGCGCACGACATCGACCTCGAGCGGGGGTGGGACAAGGATCCGATGGAGCCGGAGGTGGCCACGCTCAAGCGCCGGTTCACCGAGCTGATGTCCGGCGCGCGGCCGATCGACCTGGCGCTGAACCTTCACTCGGCCGGACTCTGCAAGCGCTACTTCGTCTACCACGAAGCCTCCGGCACCTCCGCGGGATTCGCCGAGCTGCAGCAGCGCTTCATCAGCCAGGTCAGGGCCTGGTTCCCGGTCGGCATCGAGCCGTGGGATTTCTACCGGAGCTGGGGCGATTCCACGCCGACGCATTTTCCGGAGAGCTGGTGGTGGTTCAATTTCCACGAGGGGGTGCTGGCGCTCACCTATGAGGACATGAACTGCTCCTCGGCCGGGATGTACGATTCGACGGCCTCGGCGATCCTGCACGGCATCGGCGCGTTCTTCGGCGCCACCGAGCCGGCCGCCGTCGAGGAGACCGCCGCCGAGCGCGCCGCGGCCGCCACGATGTCGGTGGCGCCGAACCCGGCCACGGAGATGATCTCGATCCGCTATCGCCTCCCGCTCCCCGGCCGCGTGACCGTAACGCTTCACGACCAGCTCGGCCGCCTGGTGGCCACGCCGGTCGACACGCAGGAGGATGCCGGAGAGCACGAGAGCCGGTGGCGCGTGACCTCGCTTCCCCCCGGCGTCTATATCTGCTCGCTCCGGTTCGACCGGACACTTCTCGTCAGCAGCATCACGATTCTAAGATGACCAACGATCCCACCAACCCGGCCACGCTCGCCGAGGCGGCCGTCGCCGCCGACCGGGCGCCTCATCCTCACGACGGCGCCGCCCGGCCACGGCGCTCGATGACGGCGCGCCCGATGGCCGGCCGTCTCCAACGCTTCGGCACCACGATCTTCGCCGAGATGAGCGCGCTGGCGCGCGCGCACGGCGCGGTGAACCTGGGGCAGGGATTCCCGGACTTCGACGGACCGCCCGAGATCGGGAGGATCGTTGCCGCGGCCATCGCCGAGGGGCGGAACCAGTACGCGATCTCCCACGGCGAGCCCCGCCTGCGCGAGGCGATCGCCGCGCATGCGCTCCGGTTCTACGGCATGAGCATCGATCCCGACCGCGAGGTGACCGTTACCGCCGGGGCCACCGAGACGATCTTCTGCGCCGCCATGGCGTTCCTGGAGCCGGGTGACGAGGCGATCGTCTTCGAGCCGACGTACGATTCGTACGTGCCGAGCATCACGATGGCCGGCGCCGTGGCCGTGCCGGTAACGCTGCACGCTCCCGGCTTCCGCTTCGATCCCGAGGAGCTCCGCGCGGCGATTACCCCCCGCACGCGCGCGATCTTCGTCAACACGCCGCACAACCCGAGCGGCGCCGTCCTCGGCCAGAACGATCTGGAGATGATCGCCGGACTCTGCCGGGAGCACGATCTGCTGGCGATCGTCGACGAGGTCTACGAGCACATCGTCTTCGCCCCCGCCGCGCATCGCCGTCTGGCGGCGCTTCCGGGGATGTGGGAGCGGACGCTGACGATCTCCAGCGGCGGCAAGAGCTTCTCCTTCACCGGATGGAAGGTCGGGTGGGGCATCGGTCCGGAGCCGCTGCAGGCGGCGCTCCGGCGGGTGCATCAGTTCACCGTCTTCGCCAGCACCACGCCGGTGCAGCACGGCATCGCCGCGGCGCTCGCGCTCCCGGACGACTACTTCGCCAGCCTGGCCTCCGACTACCGCGCCCGCCGCGACTTTCTGATGGAGGCCCTGGCCGAGGCCGGCCTCGATCCGATCGAGCCGGAGGGGAGCTATTTCATCGTGGCGCGATATGATCGCGAGCGTCACGGAAGCGCCCTCGATTTCAGCCGTCGCCTGGTGACCGACGTCGGCGTGGCGACCATCCCGCTCGACACGTTCTACCTCGAGCCGGAGCATGGCGCGGGGCTGATCCGCTTCTGCTTCTGCAAGAAGTGGGAAACGCTCGAGGAGGCGGCGCGAAGGATGAAGCGGCTGCGCTGACGCGCATCGCGATCCCCTTCTCTCTCTTCTATCTTCGCCATCCGGGCGGCGCGTTCCCGAGCGATACGCCGGCCGGCCCGTGCAATGGCGTACCCTTGCGATGGCGCGCCCGCGGAGCGGCCCGACTCCGCCGACGGCGCGGCCCCTACTCTCAACTCTCTACCAATTCTCTTCCCATGGCAATCGACACACCCGAGGCGCGGGCCGCGGCGCCCTCCACGGCGGAGACGCAGGGAGCTCCCTCCCGGCCACGTCTCAAATACTACGATCTGGTGATGGCCGCCTTCGTCACCGTGATCCTCTGCTCCAACCTGATCGGCCCGGCCAAGGTCTGCACCATCGGAGGGACCGTTCTCGGCATCCACATCCCGGACCTCACCTTCGGCGCCGGCATCCTCTTCTTCCCGATCTCCTATCTGTTCGGCGACATTCTCACCGAGGTCTACGGCTACAAGCGCGCCCGGAAGGTGGTCTGGGCCGGCTTCGCGGCGCTGGCGTTCGCCTCGCTGATGACCTGGGTGGTGCTCACGCTGCCACCGGCCTCGGGATGGAACGATCAGGCCGCCTACGAGACCGTGCTCGGCCAGACCCCGCGGATCGTGGCCGCGTCGCTGCTGGCGTTCTGGGCCGGCGAGTTCGTCAACTCCTACGTGCTGGCCAAGCTGAAGGTCTTCTCCGAGGGACGGCTTCTCTGGGTGCGGACCATCGGCTCGACCATCGCCGGCGAGGGGGTCGACACGCTCGTCTTCTATCCGCTGGCGTTCATGGGACTCTGGGAGCCGAGTCTGCTCCTCAAGGTGATGCTCACCAACTACGCGGTGAAGGTGCTCTGGGAGGCGGTGGCCACACCGGTCACCTACCGCATCGTCAACTTCCTCAAGCGGGTCGAGCACGAGGATTATTTCGATCGGAACACCGACTTCACCCCCTTCTCGCTCGAGACCTGACGTCCGGCCCAGCCGGCCGGCCACGACGGCTGGCCCCGACGGCCGGCGGCGACCGCGGGGATGGAGTGCGCGAGCTTCATCCCCGCTTCCACGCCCCCTCCGGAGCATCCCCGTTCCCCACCGATTCTCCTCCGGATCTTCCCTCATTCCGGCTGCTCCATCGCGGCTCCCGACCTCCGGACGCGGCTCCGGCGCGGCACCGAGCCGGCACCGAGCCGGCACCGGAGAGCCGCCCGGCGCGAACCATCCGGTCCGCTCCTGATTTCCCGCCGTGGAAGGGAGGTTTCATGCCGGCGTCCGGAGGGGAGAAGGAATTTCCGGCGCGACGGCTGGCGGATTTATGTACTTTCTCGATTCTGCCGGTCGGATCACGCGACCTCCCCCACTGGTCCGTGGCGGAACCCGCGCTCGCACCCCGCTCCCCGCGACACAGTCCGCTCCCGGAAGACTCTACACTTACCGTTCATTCAGTACTGGATCGAGACCCTATGAAAGCAGCACGACCGTTCCTCGCTGCGGCGCTTGGCTCACTCCTGATCTCGGCGACGGGCCCGGCATGGGCACAGCAGAAGGGGATCACGCTCAACGACCTCTCCCCCGGTAAGGTCGTCAACGGATTCCGCTCCGTCTCCCTCTACGTCGACGCGGCCGACCGGCCGATCGGCGCCCGGTTCGTCCACGAGCGCTCCGGCTTCACCTTCGATCTGCTGCAGATCCAGTCGGTGCCGCAGGCCTTCATCTGGGTCAACAGCTTCCCGACCTCCGACATGGGAGAGCCGCACACGCAGGAGCATCTGCTGCTCGGCAAGGGAAATCGCGGACGTCGCGTGGCCGCGATGGAGACGATGTCGCTGGCCGGATCGAACGCCTTCACCCAGCAGTGGCGCACCTGCTATCACTTCAACACCGGCGCCGGCGCCGACGTGTTCTACCAGCAGCTCGACGCCCGCCTGGACGCGCTGCTCCACCCGGACTACACCGACGAGGAGATCCGCCGCGAGGTCAGGAACTTCGGCGTCACCGAAAATCCGGCCGACGGCACGCTCCGCCTGGAGGAGAAGGGCTCGGTCTACAACGAAATGGTCTCGGCCTTCGAGCGCTCCTGGCGCAGGCTCTTCCAGCAGCTCGACGTCGATCTCTACGGCGATCATCATCCCCTCTCCTACATCTCCGGCGGCCTTCCGGCGGCGATCCGGAAGATGCAACCGGAGGATATCCGGAAGTTCCACCGCGATCACTATCACCTGGCCAACATGGGCATGGTCGGCTCCTTCCCGAAGGAGATGCCGCTGGCGCAGATCCTGGAGCGGACCGGACAGATCCTGGACCGCGTGCAGCCGGACGTCGCGGTGGCCGGGCGGACGATGATGACCGAGGCGGACCTGCCGAAGCCGGCGATGGCGCCGGTCGGGACCATCAACTTCGTCTCCTACCCGCACAAGAATGCCGGACAGCCAGGCCCGGTGGTCTTCGCCTGGCCGGCCACGCTCGAGCTCACGCCGAAGGAGCAGCTCCGGATGGAGCTCTTCATGCAGAACATCGCCAGCGAACCGGGGACCAATCTCTACAAGGTCTTCATCGACTCGAAGAGCCGTAGCATGGATATCGGCGCCAAGGAGATCTACGGCGACGTGAGCGATGACCAGGGGCACCCGGTCTCGATCGCCTTCACCGACATCCCGGCGGCCAACCTCACCGAGGAGAAGCTCAAGCAGGTGCGCGGAAAGATCATGGAGGAGATCTCCCGACTGGCCACGCTCCCGGACGGCTCGCCGGAGATCGTGGAGTTCAACAGCCGGATCAGGAGCCGCATCGTCGAGATGGGGCGCGATTACGACAAGTTCGTCAACTCTCCCCCCGGCTTCGGCTTCCGGAACACCGGCTCGGCCTGGATGTCCCACCTGGACCGCCTGGCCCGCGGCGACGGCTTCCGCAAGTCGGTGACGATGAAGAGCGATCTGGACGCCCTTTCGGCGGAGGTCGCCGGCGGCAAGAACATCTGGCGCGATCTGGTGGCCAAGGCCAAGCTCGGCACCACCCTTCCGTACGCCGTGGCCGCCAAGGCCGATCCGGAGCTTCTCAAGCAGGAGGAGGCCGATCGCCTGGCCAGGAACGCGGCCGAGGTGAAGCGGCTCCAGGAGGTCTACAAGATCGCCGATGCCCAGGAGGCGATCCGTCACTACAAGGCACAGTACGACTCCACCAGCGCCGCGCTCGAGGCGCTCGCGCAGGCGGAGAATCCCCGCTTCATCGACTCCCCGCCGCTGACGCTCGATGATCAGCTCGAGTACAACGTCTCGACCCTCCAGGGGAACGTGAAGATGGTCTCCTCGACCTTCGACAACATGACCAGCGGCACCGTCGGCCTGGCGCTCCGTCTCGACGGCGTCCCCGACCGGAGCATGGTCTACCTGTCGATCCTCCCCGACCTTCTGACCGATGTCGGCGTGATCAGAAACGGCAAGCCGGTCTCCTACGAGCAGATGACCGAGCAGATCAGGAACGAGATCCTGTCGCTCACCTCCTACTTCAGCACCAACACCTTCACCGGCCGCGCCGAGCTGGTGATGCGTGGCGCCGGCAACAACGCCAAGGAGACCGAGCGCGCCGTCGACTGGATGCGGACCGCGCTGACCAGCCCCGACTGGCGCCCGGAGAACCTTTCGCGCATCCGCGACGTGGTCGACGCCGATCTGGCCAACCTCAGAAACACGATGCAGGGGCGCGAGGAGTCGTGGGTGAACAACCCGTCGCAGGCCTACTTCCGCCAGGACAGCCGCATCTATCTGTCGACCGCCTCGTTCCTCACCCGCGTGCACAACGTGCATCGCCTCCGCTGGCTCCTGCGCGAGCCGGGAACGGAGGAGGACATGATCTCCTTCGGCAACTTCATCGGAGCGCTCTCCGATCTGCCGAAGATGGCCGCCGGACGCGATGAGATGAAGGCGCTGCTGGCCGCCCTCCAGGCCGAGCCGTTCAACGCCGCGGCCGTCGACGAGAAGTTCCGTCCGATCACCGAAACGTTCCAGCGGCTCAGGCCGACGGCCAAGGAGAACGCGATCGAGGCGATCAAGGATATCGACCTGACGCTGGCCGACATCCCGGACGGATCGCTGGCGCAGGATCTGAATTATCTCTGCGGACAGATCCGCGATGATCTCCGCGTTCCGCCGACCCGCGCGCTCGAGGAGCTGAACCAGGTGCGCGCCACGATCCTCCACACCGGCAACGCCCGGATGTTCCAGATCGCCTCGAAGGCCACGCAGCAGCAGGTGGCCGGCGACGTCCGGGCGCTGATCGGCGCGCTCGACGCCAAGCCGGTCCAGCCGGCGCCGCACTCGGCCGAGCGGCAGATCGTCTCCCGCCTGCACGATCGCGTGGCCGACGCCTCCGCGCCGGTCTTCGTCGGGCTGGTCAACCCGAACACCGGCAGCGGCGTGTTCCTGAACTCCGCGTCGCTGACGAGCTATCAGCAGACCGATCGCGAATCGCTTCTCCGCTTCCTGGCCGCGAAGATCTTCGGCGGCAGCGGCAACCACTCGGTGTTCATGAAGACCTGGGGTGCGGGCCTTGCCTACAGCAACGGCATCGGCAGCGGCGCCGGCTCCGGCCGGATGAGCTACTACGCCGAGCGCTGCCCCGAGCTGCCGCAGACGCTCCGCTTCGTCACCGATCTGGTGAAGACCTCGCAGCCGGATGAGAAGATCCTGGGCGAGTACACGATCGCGCAGGCCTTCGGTGAGTTCCGCTCCGCCTCCACCTACGAAAGCCGTGGAGAGGCGATCGCCGCCGACCTGGCCGATGGCCAGACGCCGGAGGTGGTGAAGACCTTCCGCCGCGCGCTCCTCGATCTGCGCAAGGAGCCGAGCCTCGGCGCCGAGCTTCTCAAGCGGAAGGACGATGTCTACAGCCGCGTGCTCCCCGGCTACAACGGCCACGCGCGCAACGTGGAGGGATCGCTCTTCATGGTGATCGGACCGGAGAAGCAGATGGCCCTCTACGAGGATTACCTGAAGTCGACCGAGGGAGCCGACACGAAGCTCTACCGCCTCTACCCGCGTGACTTCTGGATCACCTCGGACCCGAGCGCCGACGCCGCCTCCCGCCCGGTCGACGGAAAGGTGAACCGCTGATGGCAACCTACCGATGGTGAACAGCCGACGGTAATCGCCGAGGAAGCGCGCAACGCTCGGCGGCAAACGACGTGGCGAAGCCGGACCGGGATCATCTCCCGGTCCGGCCTCGCCGTTTCAGGGGGTCGATATACGAAGCGATACCCGGACTTCACCGGCGAAGTGCCGTGTCCGGAGGCATCCACCTGGTTATATTGGCGCTTTCGCCGCGTGACGCGCCGGCCGGGAGCTCCCGTTCGGCGCGTGGCGATCCCGACAACCCTCAATCCCCGGCGCCGTGACGGCGGCCGCCCCGCTCCCGAACGTCCATGTCCCGTACCATCGTCGTCGTCCCCTGCTACAACGAGGCGCGCCGTCTCGATGCCGAGGCGTTCGTCTCGTTCGCCGAGGCGCATCCCGACATCCGCTTCCTCTTCGTCAACGACGGAAGCACCGACGGGACGCCGGAGCTGCTGGCCGGGCTTGAGCGCCGGCATCCGGAGGCGCTGCGCGCCATGTCGCTGGCCAGCAACAGCGGCAAGGCCGAGGCGGTCAGGAGCGGCATCGTGGCCGCGCTCCGGGAGAGCCCGGACTACGTGGCCTTCTGGGACGCCGACCTTGCCACGCCGCTGGAAACGATCCTCCCCTTCCGGGATCTGCTTGATTCGCGTCCGGAGATCTCGATGGTGATCGGCTCGCGCGTGAAGCTTCTCGGCCGCGCCATCGACCGCCAGCCGATCCGGCATTATCTCGGGAGGATCGCGGCCACCCTCGCCAGCCTCACGCTCGGCATCAGCGTCTACGACACGCAGTGCGGCGCCAAGATGTTCCGCGCCACGTCGGAGGTGGCCGGGCTGTTCGCCGAGCCGTTCCAGACACACTGGATCTTCGACATCGAGATCATCGCCCGGCTGATCCGCCACCGGCGGGACCACCGGCTCCCCTCGGCCGAGGGGACGATCTACGAGATGCCGCTGCTGGAATGGCGCGACGTCCGCGGATCGAAGGTGAAGGGAGGAGATTTTCTCACCGGCGCGCTCGAGCTGGTGACCATCCGACGGAAGTATCTGTCGCGATGACCGGCGCGCGGATACGACATCGCTTCGACGCCAGAGGCCGCGCCCGTGCGCGGCCTCTGGCGTCATGTCCCGGCGCCTCGCGACCTCCGGCCTCCGATGGGCGAACGCGGAGCTTCCGGACATTTCAGTTCACGAACGAATCGACATGCATATCATCGACGAACCGATCGCGGCGCTCCGCCGCGTCTTCGGCTACGAGAATTTCCGCGGCACGCAGGCCGAGGTGATCGAGCGGCTCCTCCACACGCCGGAGGGGCGCGGGCACTCGCTGGTGCTGATGCCGACCGGCGGCGGCAAATCGCTCTGCTATCAGATTCCGGCGCTCTGCCTCTCCGGCGGCACCATCGTGATCAGCCCGCTGATCGCGCTGATGCAGGACCAGGTGGACGCGCTCCGGCGCCGCGGCGTGGCCGCCACCTTCATCAATTCCACCGTCGGCCGCGAGGATCGCACCGCCCGTCTGGAAGGGTTCATCTCCGGCCAGTACAAGCTTCTGTACGTCACCCCGGAGCGCTTCCGCGTCCCGGAGTTCGCCGAGGGAATCCTGCGCGCCGACGTCTCGCTCCTGGCCGTCGACGAGGCGCACTGCGTCTCCGAGTGGGGACACGACTTCCGCCCCGACTATTCCCGCATCGGCGAGTTCCGTGCCATGCTCGGTAACCCGCTGACGCTGGCGCTGACGGCCACGGCCACCGAGGAGGTGCAGCGCGACATCGTGCTCCGCCTCGGACTGGCGCCCGAGGAGATCACGATCTTCCACGAGGGGATCCGCCGTCCGAACCTCCGCCTCGTGGTCGACGAGGTATTCGACGACGAGGGGAAGCGCGACAGGATCATCGAGGCGCTCGCCGGATATCCCGGCCCGGCGATCATCTACTTCGCGCTGATCGGAACGCTGGAGAAGTTCTCGCAGATGCTGCGCGACCGGAAGGTCCACCACGGCATCTACCACGGGCGTCTGGACGCCCGCGAGCGGAAGCGGATGCAGCGACGATTCATGCAGGGAGAGCAGCGGCTCTTCCTGGCGACCAACGCCTTCGGCATGGGGATCGACAAGGCGGATATCCGTCTGATCGTGCACGCAGAGGTACCGTCATCGGTCGAATCCTATTACCAGGAGATCGGCCGCGCCGGCCGCGACGGGCGGGACTCCCTCTGTCTCCTCCTGTACAATCAGGAGGATCTTCCCATCCAGATGGACTTCATCAAGTGGTCGAATCCGAACGCGGGATTCTACGCGCGGCTCTACGGCATGCTCAACGGTGACGAGGGAGAGATCAACCAGCTCGGCATCGAGCACCTGCGCGAGCAGCTCAACTTCCGCAACCGTCGCGATTTCCGCGTCGAGACCGCGCTCGGCATCCTGGAGCGCTACGGCGTGATCGAGGGATCGCTCGATGAGCGGACGCTCCGCGTGGCCGGACCGCTTCCCGACGATCTGCAGGACGACGAGCTGTTGAAGGAGAAGCTGATGAAGGACAACATGCGCCTCCTCTCGATGGTCAACTACGTGCGCGGCGAGCGCTGCCGACGCGTTCATATCTCGGAGTACTTCGGCTTTCACGACGAGCCGGACTGCCTCAACTGCGACTGGTGCGACACGCATCATGGCGCCACTCACGGTGCCGCTCACGGCGCCGACGGCGAGCACGCGGCGGAGTAAGCGCGTATATATCCGCCATCGCACAATCGATCGGCGCATTTCATCATGCGCGCCGCTGATCGCGCCGCACGGATCGAACCCCACGGGGAGAGGGGCATCGCGGGATGCGTCTCTCCCCGCGTCGTAACCGGGGCATCGCGGCGACGGCGCGCAAGCAGGGGCGGAAGCGCGCCGGAATGCACCGCGCCGTCGCATCCGATCGGCATTTCATTCCCCTGATCAACCACGAGACCGAACCTCGGAAGCGCGTGTCGGGAGCATCGATGTTCGCGACGCGAGCGTGCATGCGCCGTCACCGCGAATGACGCGCAATGGCGCATGCTTTGCGCGGATTCGAATACACGCGTCACCGCATTCGCATTCATGACATTCCTGTCAGCGCGATGGTCGCCGATGCCATAATTATTCCGCGCGATTCGGTGGTCACAAATGACATATTGAGGAGTCTTCAAGATGAGAACCGAATTGATCGTCAACGCAAGAAGCGCCCATCTCTCCGAGCATAACGGACACGCTGTCGAAGCATGAGTGGTGCATTGAAAAAAAAGTTCGATCACGGCGTGAAGACGCTGGCGGCGGCCAGTCACGATGTGTATATTGGACCCGTTCATCAGCCGCGTCCTCTACACGTTCCACAGCCGGGAAATTCGAACAGTGAGGTGACGGCACGCATGGGATGTGCGTGTCCACACTCGTGCTCAGGTCCATCGGTGACCGATCGATCTCGATCGTGACGTTACCGTTCCTGCACGACTTCGACTGAATCCCCGGCATTGGTCCGGACGACTCGAGCTTTCCACCGTTCTTCGCCGCGCGTGAGCAACGCATGGCGAAGAGGAGCGGAGGACGCGGCAAGCGCGATTACCACAGGCATCGGCGGGCATGAGTCCCGCGACGTAGATCACTATCAATTACCGAACATCGGGCGCGGCACGTTTCTGCGCGCCCACACCAGCGCACGCTCCGTCGAGGTCCACGCGACGGAGAATCTGCCGACCAGGCAGAAGGCGCCACAATCATAGACCGGCGACCAGCGTACCAGCGCATGGTCGGTCGACCATCGTCACGATTGATCGTCCATAACCACTGCCAACACCACTAGAATCAACAGGCACAGAGCAATGGAAGCCTACCGCAGATTGAATCCCCGTCCGAGCGAAGCATCCTTGATCCGTCAGATCCACTGGCCCGACAAGGCCGCGCCGAAGATCGGCGTCGGGAAGTCGCGCATCAGGAAGAACTGGACAAAGGAAGAGGATCGCATCCTCCGTCACAACTATACAAAGCGAGGCTCGCGCTACACGGCCGATCTGCTCGGCCGCACCATCACGTCGGTGCAGCATCGCGCGCTCCGGCTCGGCATTCCGGGCAACGGGGTCCGTCCCTGGACCGAGATGGAGGTCCGCTATCTCAAGACCCGGTATCCGCGTCTGAGCGTGGCGCAGATCTGCCGCACGCTGCAGCGGAGCGAGCAGAGCGTGCGCGGCAAGATCAATCAGCTCGGGATCGGCTCGGAGCCTCCGGTGCCCTGGAACGAGGGAGAGATGGCGTATCTGCGCGCTCACTACGGCAAGGTCCGCGTGGCGGAGCTGGCCGAGGAGCTTGGTCGCTCGGCCGACGCGGTCGAGATCAAGGCCGGCCGCATGGGCCTTTCCCGCAAGATCACGAAGCTGTCGGCGAAGGACACCAACTGGGTTCTCGAAAACCTGGGAAAGATATCCTTCGCGAAAATGGCCGCCAAGCTCGGCGTCAATGCCAAGAAGCTCATGCGACTGGCCGCGCATCACGGTTACCGCGCGCGCCCGAACTGCCGCGCCTGGAGCGAGGAGGAGGATCAGTTCATCCGTGAGAATTACGGCACCATGACGCGTCGTCAGATCGCCGAAAAACTCGACCGCACCATCGCCACCGTCGGCTGGCGCGCGTCGATTCTCGGCCTGACGAACAAGAAATAAGCGGGATTACATATTCCCCCGCATCGCACGATTCCCGGGGCGGCTCCGTTTCACCATCACACCGAAAACGGGGCTGCCCACGGGTGTTTGAAGAGAATTGAGAATTGAGAATTGAGAATGCGGAAGTATGAAATTATCGCCGGCGCGGCAAACGCCGCGGGATGGAAAATGGCAGCGGCGGCTCGTAGCGGCGTTCAATTGAACGCTCTATAAAGAAAGAATCGGCACACCGTGCATCCGCTTTTTCGGAAATGCGTCAACATGACGTGAATCCGCATTTCAGAGAGATTCTCTTCTCTGCTTCCGCGAGCGCATGGCGAGATATCCCATGCCGATCACCACGCCCGAGATTCCCCCCAGATAACTCGAACCGTGCATCACGCCGGCTCGATAGAATGCCGCTCTGTCGACGACGCTCTCCGGCATGATCATTCCCTCGGCAGCGGATGCTCCCCTCGCGCTCACCTGACGCGTTGCGATGAACAGTCCGCCCAGCCCCACGAGGACCGTGACGGCCAGCACCACGCCGCACGCGCGGAGCGCCTCGCGCAGCCGCTCCGCCGGCCGCGTCAGCTTCAGGCTCGTTACGCCGAGCGCCAGCCCGATCGGAATCCCCATCCACCAGGAGGCCAGCACCCCCACGAGCGAGGCCCCGAGCCTCGGCGACGGCGCCGCGATGCCGAACTGCGGGAACTTGAACTTCGTGAAGTATTCGGGCGCGACCGTGTAGCTGAGCTGGTTGTGGAGCGCGCCGAACAGCGCGGCCAGCAGCACCGCCGTCCCGGAGAGGATCAGGACGTGCCGGAGGCCGCTCGAAGCGGCCTCCGTTGCCGGCGATGTGTCGTCGTTGCCGTTCATGATGATTTCGGTGTACCCTCCGGCCCCGATGCGCGCCGCATCTCAGCTCCCGGCGATCGACTCGACGAAGAGCTGGCGCATTGTCGCTTCGTCGAGGGGAACGGGATTGCCGGAGGTGCTCGGATCGGCCAGCGCCATCGGCACCAGCTCGTCCAGGCGGGCGGTGTCCACGCCGAGCTCGCCGAGCGTGTTCGGGATGCCGATCTCGGCGCGCAGCTCCATGATCCAGTCGTAGAGCGCGTCGAACGTCGGCTCGGGGAATCCGAGATATCCGGCGAGGCGTCCCATCCGCTCCTCGATCGCCGGGCGGTTGAAGCGGAGCACGTACGGCATCACCACGCCGTTCAGCAGGCCATGGTGAAGATCATAGAACGCGCCGAGCGGATGGCTGAGCGAGTGGATGGCGCCGAGCGCCTTCTGGAAGGCGGCCGCTCCCATGCTCGCCGCGGCCAGCATCTTCGAGCGCGCCTCCAGATCCGAGCCGTCGCGCACCGCGACCGGCAGCGCCTCGCGAATCATCCTGACCGCCTCGACTGCGATGCCGTCGGCCATCGGATGGAAGAAGGGGCCGGAGAACGCCTCCAGCGCATGCGCCAGCGCGTCCATGCCGGTCGCCGCGGTCGTCCTCGCGGGCAGTCCGAGCGTCAGTTCGGGATCGTCGATGGCGATGCCGGGGAGCATTTTCGGATGGAAGATGATCTTCTTGGCGTGCGTCTCCTCGTCGGTAATCACCGAGGCGCGTCCCACCTCCGATCCGGTTCCCGCCGTGGTCGGCACGGCCACCACCGGCGCGATCCCGTCGACATCCGCGCGCTTGAAATTGTCGCCGATATCCTCGAAGTCCCAGATCGGCCGGCGCTGTCCGGACATGAAGGCGATCGCCTTTCCGGCATCGAGCGCGCTTCCTCCACCGATCGCGATCACGCCGTCATGCCCTCCTTCCCGGAAAACCCGCACGCCGTCGTCGACGTTCCTGCCGACCGGATTCGGCTTCACATCGTGGTAGGATGCCACCGACAGTCCCGCGTCGCGGACATAACCGAGCGCGCGATCGACGATCGGCAGCGCCGCCAGTCCCGGATCGGTGACAAGGAGCGGCCGCTCGATGCCGAGCGCGCGGCATGCCTCGCCGAGCTCGGCAAGACGCCCCGGCCCGAAGCGGACCGACGTGGGATAATTCCAGTTCGCGCGAAAGGTCGCCGGGTCGAAGCTCATCTGCCGCTCTCCTGCTACATGTCGGAAGATCAATGATCGACGCGAGATGGAGGCGTCATCGCGCCACCACCACCGTCAGGCCGCAAAGATAGAAACCGCGTGCCGAACGTCCGGAGCTCCCCTCCTCTCAGCGCGCCACGATCACCGGCGCCGTCGCGGCCCCCTCCTCGGTCGTCACGCGGCACCAGTAGATGCCGCCGGGAAGCGATGCCAGCAGCCCGCCGTCGATCGCGATCGACCGTCGCCCCGCCTCGAACCGGCCGTCACCGATCGTGGCCAGCACGTGTCCCAGCCGGTCCACCAGCTCCACGCGCGCGGCTCCCGCGCGTGGGAGCGTCAGCAGCATCGTGGCGGAGCCGCCGACCACCGGATTCGGTAGAACGGCAAGCCTCGGCGGCGCATCTCCGCCGGCCATGCTCGGAGGCTCCGCGGCCACATCCGCGCCCCTCGTGGAGCGATACACTCCGAACGCGCCGGAACAGTACAATCGTCCATCCGACCCGCGCGTGAGGTGGCTGTTGCCGTCATCGGCCGGAAGGCCGAGGGCGAAGGAGGTCCAGCTCTCGCCGTCGTCGGTCGAGCGGAGCAGCCCCTTCTCCGTCTGCAGATAGATCGCGCGCCCGGCGCCGGGAACCACCTGCCAGATCCTGACCGAGTCGAGCAACTCCCGCCAGCTTTCGCCGCGATCGGAGGAGCGGACGAGCGACTTGGGGCCGGACAGCACGTCGTAGAGCGAGAGGTAGAGGCGGTCGAGACTGTCGCGCGCGAACGTGTCCGCGTAGATCAGGCTCCGCAGCCGCGTCCACGTGGTGCCGTTGTCGCTCGACCGGAGCAGGTAGTTCGTCTGCGCCGTGGCCATGTTCGCGTAGACCGTCCCGTCGGAAGCGATGAGGAGATCGGCGACCGCGGTGTCCCGCAGCACGGATGTCCAGGTGGCGCCGTGATCGGTGGAGCGATAGAGGAACCGCTCGGTGATCACGGGGCTGTTCTGGTAATAGTTGTAGATGGCGAAGAATGTTCCGTCCGGCGCGACCGCGGCGGCCGTGAACGAGGGCCGATGTCCCGAGGGAGCCCAGGTGCGTCCGTCATCGGTCGAGCGGAGAATGCCGGTGGTACCGGTTCGTTTGCCGAGCTCCTCGAGATTGACGGCGATGACGTTCCCCTGTCCATCGCCGACGATCGCCTCGATTTCCCCGCCCACGGTCGGGCCACGGCTCCAGGTGGCGCCACCGTCATCGCTCCGGATGAGCGTGGAGCGGGTGCGGTTCTGATCTGGAGCGCGCTCGCTGCTCACCTGGGTTGCGATGAGCGTACCGTTCGGAAGTATCCGGAGGTCGGAGGTCACGCTGTCGCGCAGGAAGGTCCAGGTGGCGCCGGCGTCGGTGCTCCGGTGGAGCGCGAATCCGGTCGGCGGATAATAGGGGACGTGCATCGTCTCGGAGCGGGCGAACGCGTAAAGCGCGCCGTCGGGTCCCGCGACCGTCGATATCACGCTCGGATCGGAGATGCCGGCATTGCGCGTCGGCCAGGTGATGCCGCCATCGGTCGAGATCCTGACACGCATCCCGGTGGTGGCCACGAGCGCCCCATCCGGCCCGATGGCCGGCCCGGTCACCAGCCCGCGATAGATCGTGGTCCAGGTGGCGCCGCCATCGGTCGAACGGATGATCCCGTCGAGATCCGCGCGGTTGTTGTAGGAGAGGACGTTCGCGTAGAGCTCGCCGGCGCGTCCGACCGTCATCGAGATGAAATTCGTCGAGTCCAGAAAGGTCCAGGTGGCGCCGTTGTCGGTCGAGCGCTGAAAGCGCTCCCCAAAGCTGACGTAGAGATTGTTCGCCGGATCGTAGGCCAGTCCGAGGATCGCGCCGAGGCTTCGATTGGCGACCGTGTCCCACGTGACGCCGTCATCGCTCGACGTATACAGGCCAAGCTCGCTGCGCGCCGCGATTCGCCCTCCGCCGCCGATCGCCATCCTGAGCATCACGTTCTGCGCCGACAGCGGCATCTCGATGCGCCGCCACGTCGCGCCGCGATCGGTGGAGCGGTGCGGCCGTCCATCCTGCAGCACCCACATCGTATCCGCGCCGGCGAACGTCAGCTCGGCCCCCGCGACCAGGGTGCTCACACGCGTCCATGACGCACCGCGGTCGGTGCTCCGCCGCAGCTCACGCGAGGTGAGCGAGTAGAGCGCGCCGTCCGGCCCGCTCCGGAGGATGCCGTAGCCGTTGGCATCGGCCATCCGTTGCCAGGACGCGCCGCGGTCGGTCGATCGGTACCGGCTCCTGGCCGACCAGGCGAACAGGGTTCCGTCGGTGTGCGCGAAGACGCTGTCGAGCCCGCTGGAGCGATCGATGGCGCCGGGCACCGGCTCCCAGTACTGGGCGATGGCCGTGGCGAAGCAGAGGAGAAGCGGCAGGCAGAGCGAAACGATCCGCGTGGTCTTCATGGTGTCGCGAGGCAGTGCGCGCAAGGGCGCGTGGCAGATGGCCCGGCCGGCGGTGGGCGCGGGATGGTGGAAGCACCGGAGCCGGTCCCGGGGAGACGACCGGCTCCGGACGATCAGGAAACGACGGTTCGCAGATGATACGACTTCGGGCGCGTCAGGTGCTCGTAGCCGATCCGGCTCAAGGTTACCCCGCGCCCCGATTCCTTCACCCCGGTCCATGCGAGCGCCGGATCGAGATAATCGCAGCGGTTCATGAACACCGTTCCGGTCTCCAGCCGCGCCCCGAGATCGAGCGCCCGCTCCTCGTCGGTCGTCCAGATCGACGCGGTGAGGCCGTAGGGACTGTCGTTCATCAACGCGAGCGCCTCATCGTCGGAACGGACCTTCATGATACCGACGACCGGACCGAAGTTCTCCTCCCGCATCAGCCGCATCGAGTGATCGACATTCACGAGCACCTGCGGCGCCATGTAGGGAGTGCCGGGACGGGAGGCCGAGAAGCGGGTCTCATCGACCAACGCGCGGGCACCGGCGGCGATCGCCTCGGCCACCTGAAGGCGCACCGCGTCGGCCGCGGAGGTCTTCACCAGCGGCCCGAGGTTCGTGGCCGGATCGAGCGGATTGCCGAGCGTGTAGCCGGAGGCCATTTCGGCGAACGCCTCCACGAAGCGATCGTGGATATCCTCGTGCACGTAGATCCGCTCGATGCCGCAGCAGGACTGCCCCGCGTTGAAGAGGACGCCGTCGACGAGATTCTCGACCGCGTGCTCGAAGCGCGCGTCGGATCGGACGTAGGCGGGATCCTTGCCCCCGAGCTCGAGCCCGACGCCGGAGAAGGTGCCGGCCGCCGCGTGCTCGACGATCCGCCCGACCCGCACCGATCCGGTGAACGCGACGAAATCTATCTCCTGCCGTCCGATGATCGCCGAGGTATCCTCGTCGGTGGTGTGAAGCACCTGGAACACTCCCTCCGGGAGCCCGGCCTCGCGGAACGCCTCGGCGAAGCGATCGCCGGCCAGCGGCGTCTGCGCCGAGGGCTTCAGGATCACGGCGTTGCCGGCCATGATCGCCGGCACCACGGTGTTCACCGATGTGAGATAGGGATAATTCCACGGCGCCACGGCCAGCACCACACCAAGCGGCTCACGGCGGATGAACCGATGGAATCCGTCGATAGGCTCCGGCACCACATCGGCCAGCGCGCTCTCGGCCACCGAGATCATGTAACGCGCCCGCTCGGCGAAGCCGCGCATCTCACCCGGCGTATGCGCGATCGGACGCCCCATCTGCCACGTCAGCTCCGAGGCGATCTCGGCGGTGCGCGAGGTCATCGCCTCGACGAACGCGGTGCAGACCGCCGCGCGCTCGGCGATCGAGGTTGCGCGCCAGCTCGTGGCCGCGCGCCTGGCCGCCGCGAGTGCCGCGTCGATCTCGGCGGCCGTCGCGTACGGCTGCTCGACGTACACGCTGCCGTCGACCGGAGAAATGGTTCGCAAAAGCATGTGAGGAGAGTTGAGATGAGGGATCCGGAACCATGGAATCACCGCCCGACCCCAACCATTGGCTGGGATCGGGCAGGCCAATATCTCGCAATCATCGCGCCGACTCACCGCCGGACGAGCGGCACCACGCGGGAGATGACGCCACCACCGGAGGCCATCGTCATGCGGCAGAGGTAGAGCCCGGCCGGCAGCGGGGCGCCGTCGATCGACGTCCGGTAGGTCCCGGCCGCGCGCCCTCCCTCGGCGAGCGTGGCGGCGACCCGTCCGAGCGGATCGACCACCTCGATGGTCACTTCCGCGCCGCCGGCCGGCACGACGTAGGTGAGCTCGGTGGCCGTGGTGAAGGGATTCGGCTGGGCGTCGAGCGCCATGCCGGCCTCGGCGTCGCCCAGCGCAATCACGCCGCTGCTCGTCGCCGCGTTGCCGATCAGGCGGATCATCACCGGCGAGCCTTTGAAGCCGCCGGTGATCTTCAGGATCGCCGAGTCGGCGTTCTGCGATGTGGGCTGGTAGGTCACCGTGAGCGTCATCGTGCTGTCGCCAGGGAGATCGCGGCTCACCGTGCCGGCCGGAAGGACGGAGAAGCGGCTCGCGCCGGTGCCGGTCAGCGCCACGCTGCCGACCGTGACGGTGTCGCTGAAGGTGATGTTCCGCACCGTGATCGTCCGGTCCGCCTTGTCACCCGGGGCCACCGCGCCGAAGTCGATCACCTCCGGCGCCTCGAGCGTCGGACGGACGCCGGTGCCGGCCAGGGAGACATCCATCGCCAGATTGCTCGTGTCGGCGGGGCGCCGGTAGCCGAGCGAGAGCTTCGCCGAGCGCGCCGTGTAGGTCGTGGCGACGAAGCCGACGATGATCCGGATCGAGTCGAACGGGGCGAGCGTGACCGGAAAGGCGCCGGGCTGGGAGATGTGGAACTCACCGGCGTTGGCGCCGGAGAGGCTCGCGCTGGTCAGCAGCACCGGAACGTCCATCCGGTTTCTGATCCAGAGCGTGTCGACGTTGGCCCGGTAGCGGGGCACCTGGCCGAAGTCGATCGCGGGGGAGGAGGTGACGATCATGGTGCCGAGCTTCATCTTCGGATCGCCGATCACCACCTGCCGCCACGCGCAGTACTGCGACGCCGCGAAGAAACTCTCGGCCAGATTGAACCCGGAGAGATAGCGGTCGAAGAGAATGTCGGGATGCGCGATCGCGGTGAGGTAGGGCTCGTCGGTGTAGCCCTTCACGCCGCAGGCTCCCTCGCGGATCCAGTCGGCGATGAGCGACTGACCGTAGCCGGCGCCCGGTATGAAGGAGCGTCCGCTGGTGGAGACATAGGTCTCGGCGATCGAGCCGTCGAGCCAGGTATTCCCCGGCTTGGACTGCTCTCCCCCGCCGGAATGCGCGTCGTTGCTCCCCCAGGAGGCGTACCCGAGCACGCTCTGCTGGTTCTTGATATAGAGCGTGTCGTTGTTGAACAGGTAATTGAGCCCACGCCCCTGGATGGCCGTCTGCGCTCCGCGAAGCCAGTCGTTCCCCGGCTTGTAGCTCTTGTTCCCATCCTTGGTCGGATCGATATCCATCACCCAGAGTCCGTCGCCGATCACCGCCGGATGCTCGGCGCGCGTCAGGTAGCTCTTCACCTGATCGACCGTGTAGGCATCGAGCCGGGTCACCAGGTACATCGGCAGATCGACCGGATCGCGCCGGAAGTGCTCCTTCGAGCCGAAGTAACGGGAGACCGGGAAGGACTCCGTCTTCACCGAAAGCATCAGCGTGGAGTCCGCGCCGTTCATCAGCGCCAGACAGTCTTCGAAGGAGGCCTGGCCGCCGAGCCAGCTCTTGACCGTGTCGAAATGGTCCCAGACGCTGGTGCGCACCCGCAGCGGACACCCTTTCGTGGTGACGATGTAGTTGACCGAGTCGACGAGGCCGCGATCGGCCATCCAGCTCTGCAGCGTCCACTTGAGCGGAACGAACACCGCCGAGTCCATCGTCTCCGACGAGTCGACGTCGATATGGCAGATGTGCCGCTCCGGGATGCCGCGCCGCTCGGCGAAGAACTTCCCGATCTCGCGGGAGGCCCAGCTCCGGTCGTTGACGATCAGCAGGACGTCGTCGTAGGATTCGGTCTGCGCCACGGCGGAGACGGTCCCCGCGATGACGATGAGGAGAAGGGTACAGAGGAAGCGAAGGTTCATCGATCTTCCGAACGGTTTGGTCGACATGTTCATGTGTGAACCGATGGCTCGGGCAAGCCGGGGGCGGGCTGAATCGGATGCGGGAAGATAGCGGGAAGCGGGTTGATCCGCGAGAGGGCTCGCACGCCCCGGCGCCGATTCCGTAGTTGCGCGCCCGACATATCAGAACATCCGACGACGGACGGGACTTCCCCGCCGCGCCGATCACGTAACGGGAGGTCGACGATCCATGCGAGCACCATTCACCTTCGATGAGACCGGCTTCGAGCGTCAGGGAGAGCGCGATGGGCTTCAGCTCTGGTACACGCCGGATGGCGACGCGCTCGGCCTCTATCACTTCCGGATACGCCCGGATATCGGCGCCGCGATCGACGCTTCGCAATGGCAATGCTTCGCCGAGTTTCTACACGCGGGAAAGGTGTAGGAATACGATGGCCGATGGTGAAGCTGGCCATCCCTTGGTCACCGGATATGCGCTCCGTCCGCTACGGCCCGCGCACGCTGAAGACGTGCGCCTACCAAACCCTTTCTTCGCGCGCGCGCGTGGCCACACCTTCGATCGCAAGCGCGCACGCTAAAGACGCGCCTACCAGATGCTCTCTTCGTACGGGCGGCCCCCCGTGGCCGCCCCTCCGGCGGCATAGGTTGAATCGCGTGTCGCCGGGCTCGCATCACTCCGCGACATGCGACGCCATTTCCTCCCGCACGAGCTTCTTGATCAGGGAGATCTGTCCGAGATGGTAGTGCGTGTGCTCGATGATCCCCTGCAGATTCCGGTAATAGCTTCCATATTTCGCGTCGACGAAATCCTCGTCGAGCCGGCTCTCCGGCACCTGCTCGATCAGTGCCGCGAATGCCTCGGCATCCTCCCACGCCCCGCTCTTCATCCTCTCCCAATCCTCCTCCGACGCGATCGGCGGATGGTCGAAGCTGTACTTGTCGTTGGCGTCCAGCGCTCCACCCCGCAGCACCTTCGTGACGGCGACCACGAAGTAATTCACATGAAAGAGAAGCACCGCGATGGTGTTGAAGTCATGCACCCGCGTCGTGGCCTCGCGCCATGTCACGTCCGACAGGATCTCTTTCAGGTTCGAGGTCGTCCAGTTTCCTCCGAAGTGAACGTCGCGGAGGTGCTTGGCAAGAAGCGCGGGAAGATTCATGATCGTGGTCGTTGAGCGTGCGGGACGTGGGCCGGCGGCACGGCGCCGCCGGATTACCATGCAACGGAGGTGCATCGACGCGCGCGGAGGTTACATGCGAACCGGAGATCGGATGCCGGCCGCGATCGGCCACTCGGTCCCACGCCGCCGTCGACTGCTCGTCAGATGATCTCGAAGTAGCGGGCCAGCTCCCAGTCGGTGATGTGCTTGCGGAACTCGCGCTCCTCCCACTCGCGGCTGGCGGCGTAATGCTCCACGAAGTGATCGCCGAAGAGCTCGCGCGCCGCGTGCGAGGCGCGCAGCCGCTGGGCCGCGTCCCACAACGTGTGAGGGAGCTCCGGAAGGTTGCCGGACTCGAGCGCGTAGGCGTTGCCGGTCACCGGCGCTCCGAGCTCGAGCCCCTGCTCGATTCCCCAGATGCCGGAGCCGAGCGCGACCGCCATCGCCAGATAGGGATTGGCGTCGGCCGCGGCGATCCGGTATTCCACCCGCTGCGACTTTGCCGAGCCGGGGATCACGCGGAGCGCGCAGGTCCGGTTCTCGACCCCCCAGGTCGGCGTGGTCGGCGCCCAGAATCCCGGGATCAGGCGGGTGTAGGAGTTGACCGTCGGCGCCACCATCGCCAGCAGCTCCGGCATCAGCGCCTGCTGTCCGGCCACGAACTGCCGCATCATCGTGCTCATCCCGGCCGGCCCCGCCGGATCGTGGAACGCGGAGCTTCCATCCTCTCGCTTCAGCGACAGGTGGATGTGCCCGCTCTGCCCCGCGTAGTCGTTCGACCACTTGGCCATGAAGGTCGCCATCAGACCGCGCCGCTGCGCGATCACCTTGGTGAAGGTCTTGAAGAGCGCGGCGCGATCGGCCGCCCAGGGGAGCCGGTCCACGCCGATCGCCGCCTCCAGCACGCCGGGCCCGGTCTCGGTGTGCAGTCCCTCGATCGGAATCGCCATCGCCTCCATCGTGCTCAGCAGATCGTGGTAGAGCTCGTGCCATACCGAGCCGCGGAGCACCGAGTAGCCGAAGCTCCCCGGCGTGATCGGACGGAGATTCCGGTAGCCTTTCTCCCGCACGGTGAACGGCGTCTCCTCGAAGACGAAGAATTCATACTCGGCCGAGCCGTACGGAACGAGGCCGAGCGCGGCGGCGCGCTCCACCATGCGGCGGAGCGCCGCGCGCGGGCAGAGCTCCTCGGCCGGCGGCGCGAACTCGCAGAGAAAGAAGAGCATCCCGTTCTCGAACGGCAGCTCGCGACAGCTCTCCGGTATCAGCCGCACCGGCGCGTCCGGAAACGCCGTGTGCCAGCCGGTGAAGGTCACGTTGTCGTAGGGGCGATCGTCCACGTCCCACCCGAGCACCACGTCGCAGAAGCCGAAGCCGCCGTCGAGCGCCGAGAAGAATTTCTCCTTCGACATGTACTTGCCGCGCAGCACGCCATCGAGATCGAACACGCCGACCTTGATGTGGCTCAGGCCGCGCTCCTCGACGAGGGCGCGCGCATCGGCGGCGGTACGGACGGCACTCGGATTCATGGGCATTGCTCCTCTGATTGATGAACGTGTGCCGCGACCGACTCGCTCCGACGGCGCCGTCGGGACGACTCCGTCGCGACAGCTCTGTCAGGCGACCCGGCGCGGGCGTGTCTGTTTCGTGTGCGGCCGATGTAGACGATGTACGGCCGCGCTCGCACTCAGGGGCCCCGATGTGCGGCAATGATACGAACTGCCGTGAACACTTCTTCCGCACCCACGCGGGAAGGAATCTCACTATGTCGACCGTCACTCATCCGACGGGAAGGGCTCCGCGCATACGTCGCACTCTCCTCTTCTCCCTGCTTTCGCTTCTTCTTCTGACGAGCGCCGCGAGCGCTCAGAAGGAATACGACATCTGGTTCTTCGGACAGAACGCCGGACTCGATTTCAGCTCCGGCACGCCACGCGCGGTCTTCGGAGGAATGACCAGCACCATCGAGGGAAGCGCCTCCATCTGCGACCGGAAGACCGGCGCGCTCCTGTTCTACACCGACGGCAGCACCATTTGGAATCGCCGTCACCAGCCGATGCCGAACGCCTCCGACCTGATCAGCGATCCGTCGAGCACTCAGGCAGCATTGATCGTGCCGGTCCCGTGCGACCCGGACCGCTACTACGTGTTCACGACCGATCAGGAAGGATACTCCGGCACGGCCAACCGCGGCTTTCACTACTCGATCGTCGATATGACGAAGCAGGGGGGGCTCGGCGACGTGACGGTGAAGAACGTGGAGCTGCTGGCGACCGCCTCGGAGAAATGCGTGGCCGTGGCGCACGCCAACGGCAGCGATTACTGGGTGCTGGCTCACAGCCTCTCCGGCAACACCTTCTACGCCTGGCAGATCACCCGCTCCGGCATCTCCCCCACGCCGGTCACCAGCAGCCTCGGCTCCTCGGTGGCCGAGCCCCGCACCGGGACCTGGGGGCCGGGCTATCTCAAGGCTTCTCCGGACGGCACCAGGCTCGCGCTCTGCGCCGCCCTGACGGAAGTATCCGAGCTCTTCGATTTCGACAAGGCCACCGGCAAGGTCCTCAGCGTCGTCGATCTCTTAAGGAGCACGCTGCAATGCTACGGCACGAGCTTCTCCCCGGATAATTCCAAGCTCTACATGATCGCCGGACGCGATGGCGATCCCTCGACCGGAGGCATTTACCAGTTCGATCTGTCGAGCGACGATCCGGCGACGATCATCGCGTCACGGACGCGGGTGGCCGCCATCGACTTCAACGCCTTCGGCGCCATGCAGATCGGGCCGGACGGCGTGCTCTACATCGCGCAGCTCGGCGTCACGCACCTCAGCTCGATCCCGCGTCCGAACCAGGCGGCTCCCGCCTGCGGTTTCGTCGACAACGCCGTTTCGCTCGGAACCAACAGCTCGATGATCGGCCTGCCGAACAATATCGACGCTCGCATCCCCGATCCCGACAATGCCTGCAACCTGCCGCGCGCGGCGTTCGACATCAGCAGCCGCGCGATCTGCGAGGGTACCTGCATCGAGCTCACCGACAGGAGCAGCGGCAACCCGGAGCAGTGGAGCTGGCGGATGCCCGGATCGAACATCGGCTCCGCGGTCACTCCCGCGCCGGGCACCGTCTGCTACCCGCGCGCCGGCATCTACACGATCACCCTCACCGTGAAGCGTGGGACCGACAGCAGCAGCTCCTCGGTGGATATCACCGTGCTCGCCGCGCCGCGCGTCGTCGCCACGGAGGACCGGAGCATCTGCCTCGACTCGTCCGTCACGCTGACGGCGCGCATGGTCGATCCGCGCGGCCCGGTCACCTACACCTGGTCGCCGGCCGACGGACTCAGCTGCACCGACTGCTCCTCGCCGGTCGCGCATCCGGCGCGGACCACGACCTATATCGTCCGCGCGCAGGTCGGGACCGACTGCCCGGCCTACGACACGGTGCGCGTGGAGGTCCATGCGCCCCCGATCGCGCGCGCCTCGTTCGTCCCGACTCCGAGCGCGCTGCCGGGAGCGCTCCTCTCGCTCCCGGTCCGGCTCGACGACGCGATGGACTCGCTCGGCATCACGCGGCTCCGCTTCTCGCTCGCCTACGACAGCACGCTGATGCGGCTGCGGAGCGGCGGCGCCACGGCAGCGGCGCAGCTGACGCAGGGGACGATCCTGGAGGGATGGAGCATGACTGAGGTGGTCGACAAACCGGGACGCTTCAGCGTGCTGCTGAGCGCGCCGGCGGGGAAGCATCTGAGCGGGGCCGGCACGCTGCTCGACCTCCGCTTCGCCACCTTCATCGCGATGACGCGCGCCTCGGCCGACAAGCCGATCGCCCCCCTCGACTTCTCGCTCGCGCCGCTGGACGGCTCCTGCGCGGTGATCGCCTCGACCGGCACCACCGTCGACCTGAGCGTCTGCGGGCTCTCCTATCGGATGATGGAGATGACCACGTCGAAGTACGCGCTGCTCGGCAACAGCCCGAACCCGTTCAACCCATCGACGCGGATCCGCTTCTCGCTCGGCCTGGACGGCCCGACCCGCGTGGAGGTGTTCGACGCGGCGGGGATCCGGCTGGAGACGCTCGTGGATGATTACCTCCAGCCGGGGGAATACGAGCTCTCGTGGGACGCGGGAACCTTTCCGTCGGGACTCTATTACTGTCGGATCAGCTCCGGCCAATGGAGCGCGACCGAGACGATGATGCTGGCGAAATGATCGCTCCGGAGATCGGCGCTCCGGCGTGATGTTCCGCCTCGCGCACGGGTTCTACAGAGGAGGCCGGCCCACGGGTCGGCCTCCGCCCGTTTCCGGACCGTCGATGACCACGCGGCGCCGGAAGCGCATGACGCGATCCGGGAGGATGTCCACGGGGGAAGGAATGCCCACGTCGGCATCTTCCTCACCGGCATCCACCCTCCGGTGACCGATCGCCGAACGCCGTCGGGAGAAGAGACCATGAAACGCTCGCGCATCCATCGATCACGCACCCCTCACCCGTGGCGGCATCCGCTGGCCACGGCGATCATCCTGCTTCTGCCGGCGATGCTCGCGCGCCCGGCCGCGGCGCAGCACCGATACGACGAATGGCACTTCGGCTACGGCATGAGCATCCGCTTCACGCCGTCCGGGGTGACCGTCCCGAACGGCAGCGCCATTCCGGCGCTGGAGGGATGCGCCTCGATCTGCGATCCGGCCACCGGCCAGCTCCTGTTCTATACCGACGGCATCTCGGTCTGGAACCGCCGGAACCAGAAGATGTTCAACGGCAACGGCGTCCTCCTCGGCAATACCTCGTCGGTGCAGGCGGCGCTGATCGTGCCGATGCCGGCCGATCCGGATCGCTACTACATCTTCACCAACGACGCCACCGAGGCACCGGCGCCGCCGAACGGCTACCACTACGCGATCGTCGACATGCGCCTGGACGGCGGCCTCGGCGATGTGGCGGTCGCCGGAGAGGAGCTTCTTGCCGATGTCTCCGAGCATCAGACGGCGGTGCGCCACTGCAACGGCCGCGACTTCTGGGTGATCTGCCACGCCAACCTCGGCAGCCGGTTCAATGCCTTCCTCGTCACGCCGGAAGGCGTGGCCAAAGCGCCGGTGGTCTCCGAGCTCGGCCAGTCGATCGACGGCTACGGCAACTCCGGCGGGCGCACCCCGCAAGGGGAGATCAAGGCATCGCCGGATGGAAGCAGGCTGGCCGCGACCTTCGGCAACGGCGTCTGCGAGCTCTACGCGTTCGACAGGAAATCCGGCCGGCTCTCCTCGCCGATCCGCCTGCAGGAGCGAGCGATCAACGGCTTCTATCACATCAGCGCCAGCTTCTCCCCGGACGGAACCAAGCTCTACGTCTCCTCCAACTCGGGACTCGTCCAGTACGCGCTCGAGTCGGGCGATCCGGCAACGATCATCGCCTCGCGATGGACCGTCAGCGGCACCGAGGGATCCGGACTCCAGCTCGGTCCCGACGGACGGATCTACCGGATGTCGATGTCCAAGCCGAACCACCTCTCGGTGATCCGGCGTCCGAATCTTCCCCGCGCGCTCTGCGACCACGACGAGCAGGGAATCGGGCTCGGCTCCTGGAGCTATTCCTTCGGTCTGCCGAACAACATCGACGCGATCGACGGACCGCCGCCGGTGCTGGCATCGATCCCACGCGATCTGGTGGCCGAGCCGGGGGAACGGATCGAGGCGCCGATCACGATCGAGGCGCCGGCCGGGATGGCGCCGACACGCACGGTGTCGCTGACGCTCCGCTACGACAGCACCATGCTCCGGCTCATCACCGACGATCCGCTCGTCGGCACCACCACCGTCGGCACGCTCCTCGACGGGTGGAGCATCGGGAGCGTGATCGACCGCCCGGGATATTTCGCCGCCACCTGGAGCGCCCCGCCCGGCGCGACCGGCCTGGCCGGCGGCGGCACCCTCCTCCGCCTTCGCTTCACCACCTTCCTCTCGGCGATTCCGGGAACGCGTCCGGCGCTCGCCTCCGAGCTCCCCTTCTCCCTGACGATCGACACTGCCTGCGCCGAGGCCGAGGCCGCCGCCGGACGCGCGCGGCTGGAGATGTGCGGCATCGGGATGCGCCTGATGGAGATGTCCGCCGCCAGGTACGCGCTCCGGGAGATCGCGCCGAACCCTGCGTCGGCTTCCGTGACGATCGGCTTCTCGATCGGGCTGGATGCGCCGACACGGGTGGAGATCTTCGACAATGCCGGCTCGCCGGTCGACCTTCTCCTCGATCGAAGGCTCGCATCTGGTGAGTATCTGCTCACCTGGGATGGGTCACGTCTCCCCACGGGCCGCTATTTCTGCAGGATCAGCTCCGGAAGCTGGAGGGAAACGCGGGGGATTCTGCTGCTGCGATGATACTCGCGGTGTTCATGCGCAGACCCGATGGTGGGAGGATGATGGGAATCGTGGGCGATCTTGAGACATAATTGCGCGACGCCTGTCTGTATGGGCGGCGGATGAGACATTTCGCCCGCGAAATTCGTTTCTTGAGATACACCCCGCCGGAACGTGGCCGCGGCATCATCCGCCGCCGGATGCGCTCATCCAATTTCCACGCAAGGGATCGTCGTGCGCTCGACCCGATTCTCCCATATCCGTCATCTGCTGCTGGCAGCGGTGCTTCTGCCGTTGCTGGCCGCCGCCGCCGCGGGGCAGGGACGGTATGACGACTGGCACTTCGGCTACGGCCGGAGCATCCGCTTCACGCCGTCCGGCGCCGTCGCGGACAATGCCAGCTCCATCTCCACGCCGGAGGGGAGCGCCTCGATCTGCGATCCGAACACCGGCAAGCTCCTCTTCTACACCGACGGGGTCACCGTCTGGAACCGCGACGGCGCCCCGATGCCGAACGGCACCGGACTGGCCGGACATCACTCGGCCTCGCAGGCCGCGCTGATCGTGCCGGCTCCCGGCAAGCCCTCCCTCTACTACATCTTCACCACCGACGCGATCGAGGCGATCGATCCCCCGAACGGCTACGCCTACTCGGTGGTCGACATGACGCTCGACGGCGGCCGGGGGGACGTGACCGCAAAGAACGTCTTCATCCTCGGCGATGTGTCGGAGAAGCAGACGGCGGTGGCGCACTGCGGCGGCAACGACTATGTCTGGGTGATCACCCACGGGCTGGATGGGAACGCGTTCTATGCCTTCCTGGTCACGCCGACCGGAGTCTCGACCACGCCGGTGATCTCCAGGGTCGGCTCGCCGATCGGCGGACGCCGCGTGGAGGAATACCGCTCGGCCGAGGGATGCATGAAGGCTTCTCCGGACGGCACCATGCTCGCGATGGCCTGCATGGACGGCACCACGGAGCTCTATCGCTTCGACGTGTCGACCGGCCGGGTCTTCGATCCGATCCACCTCACCTCTCCCGATCCCACGTATCCGGCCTACGGCGTCAGCTTCTCGCCGGACAACAGCAGGCTCTACTTCGCCACCTACGGCCGGCTCGATCAGTACACGGTATCGATCTACGATCGGACGCAGATCCCCTTCACGCGCCGGAAGATCTCCGACTGGCCGGGATCGAGCCTGCAGCTCGGCCCGGATCGCAAGATCTACGGCGGTCCGCTGGTGGGAGGATGGATGCCGGTGATCGCCACGCCGAACGCGATCGGCGCCGCCTGCAACGCCACGCAGAACGGCCTGCTGGTCGGCGGCGACGGAGCCTGGGGGCTGCCGAACAACATCGACGCCTGGGCCACCGACGGCGGTTGCGGCGTCAGAGCATCGCTCGCGTTCCCCTCGGGTCCGATCTGCCAGGGAAGCTGGCTCGATTTCGACGCGACGCTCAGCAACGGCACCTCGTTCGAATGGTACTTCACCAACGGCATTCCGGAGAACTCCACCGAGTCGAGGCCGCACATCCGCTTTCCGCTGCAGGGAGTGCATCAGGTGCGCCTGATCGTGCATCGCGGCCCGATCGCCGATACCGCCTGGGGGAGCGTCGAGGTGTCGCCGGGACCGACGGTCGACGCCGGACCCGACAGAACGCTCTGCGTCGGCGAGTGCGCGCGACTCGAGCCGCTGACCGACGGCGGTATCGGCCCGTATACCTATCGCTGGGCCGCCGCGCCGGGCCTCTCCTGCGCCGACTGCGGCACGCCGGAGGTCTGCCCGACCACGACCACGACCTACCGGGTCACCATCACCGACGCGCGCGGCTGCACCGCCACCGATTCGGTGACGATCGGCGTCAGATCCCGTCCGTCGATCTCGGTGCGGGTGGACCGGGGCCTGAACAGCGCCCCAGGCAAGCGCCTGGTGGTGCCGGTGCTCCTCGACGGCGGACCGGAGGCGATCGGCGTCCACCGGCTCACGCTCCGGCTCGGCTACGATCCGTCGCTGCTCCGCCCGATGGAGCTGACGCCGAAGGTGCTCGCCTCGATGACCAGCAGGACGCTTCTCGAGGGGTGGAATCTGTCGGTGGAGCGGAACATCCCCGGAGAGATCCGAATCTCGGCGATCCCTCCGGTGGCCACCGGCACGATCGCCGGGAGCGGACCGCTGCTGAAGCTCCCCTTCACCACGTACATCACGCTGACCAAGCCGAGCGACGCCGACATCGTCTCGGAGATCCCGCTGACGCTCGACATGGAGGCCGATCAGTGCGTGGCCGTGGCGCCGACGCCGGGACGCGTCCGCTTCGATCTCTGCGGGCTGGTGTTCCGGTTCATGGAGATGGGGCTCGGCAAGAATGCGCTGGAGCCGAACAGCCCGAACCCGTTCAACCCGAGCACGGTGATCAACTTCTCGCTGGCGCTCGACGGGCCGACGCGGGTGGAGATCATGGATGCCGGCGGCCGGCGGGTCGACATGCTGGTCGACGACTACCTGCCGGCCGGGATGCACTGGATCACCTGGGACGCCACCGAGTTCTCCTCGGGGATCTACTACTGCCGCGTGAGCTCCGGCGACTGGAGCGAGTCCCGCATGATGATGCTGGTGAAATAACGGAGCTGCGCGCGCGGGCGCTTCGCCGGGCGGGACGAGGATTGGGATGTGGGATGAAATGTGTGGAGGCGTTCAATTGTACGCCTCCACAAATCCTTTCCAACCCGCATCTTCTCGAGCGGCTCCGTCCGGTGCGGCCGGCAATGTCACCGCTCTTCGCTCATCACCCTCACCCGGCTCCGGCTTCTCCCCGGTTCTTCATGGCGAACTCCTCCTCGGGAGCCAGCACCAAGCGCTTGCGGCCATGGAGCGCGAACCAGAGCAGGCCGAGCGCGTACCAGACGGCCGCCCCCACCACCGCCAGCCGGTTGGTTTCGTTGGCGATGAAGAGCGTCACCAGCGTGACCAGCGAGATCACCGTCACGAAGATGGCGCCGGGGATGCCGAACGGGCTCCGATACGGACGCTCGATGTTCGGCATCTTGATCCGGAGCAGAATGTAGGAGATCATCTGAAGGATGTAGGAGATCACCGCGCCGAACACCGCCATGCTCAGCAGCATCTGTCCGACCGGAGCCTTCGAGCCGAGCAGGTGCCCGACCAGCGCCGCCAGATAGCCGATCACCGCGCCGGCGATCAGCGCCACGTAGGGCGTCCGCCGCGTCTTGTGCGTCACCGAGAGAGCGGTCGGGAAATATCCGGCGCGGGAGAGGGAGTAGATCTGGCGACCGTAGGCGAAGATGATCGTGTGGAAGCTGGCCACCAGTCCGGCCACGGCGACCAGCGAGAGGAGCCTGCTCCCCATGCCGCCGCCGAAGATCGTCTTGAACCCCTCGAACAGCGGCTCCTCCGAGGCGGCGATGGCGCGCGCGCCGGGGGCGATGCCGGTGTTGAGCACCAGCACGAGAATCGAGGTGACGATCAGCGTGATGATCCCGAGCACCATGCCGCGCGGGATATCCTTGGTCGGCTCGTGCGATTCCTCGGCGGCCAGCGGCAGCTCCTCAATGCCGAGAAAGAACCAGATGGCGAACGGCAGCGCCGCCAGGATTCCGGCGACCCCCATCGGCAGGAAGGCGCTCCCCCCCTCCTTGGCCGGGATGTCCAGCGCCCAGCGCGCCAGGTCGAGATGCGGGATCGCCCCGCCGAAGAAGACCAGCAGAATCGCCAGCGCCAGAAAGGCGATGAACACCGAGAAGCGGAACGAGAGCTCCACCCCCCAGATGTTGATCCCCACGAAGATCGCGTAGACGCCCAGCCACCAGAGAGGCGCCAGGCCGCGATCGGTCCCGACGATCGCGCCGAGGTAGCCGCCGATGCCGACCACGATCGTCGCCGGCGTCAGGATATACTCCATGTTCTCGGCCAGGCCGGTCACGTAGCCGCCCCACGGCCCCATCGAGCAGCGGGCGAAGGAATAGGCGCCGCCGGTGTGCGGTAGCGCGGCCGACATCTCGGCGATGCTGAACGAGAGCGCCAGGTAGACCACCGCGATCACCAGCGTGGCGATCAGCATCCCGCCGAACCCGCCGGCGCCGAGGCCGAAGTTCCACCCGAAGAAATCTCCCGAGATCACCGCCCCCACCCCGAGCCCCCACAGATGGAGCGCGCGGGCGTAGCGCTTGAGCTCGCGCTGCTTGAAGTACGATTCGTCCACGGTCGCGTAGGCGACCCCTCCGATGTTCTTCTGATCGGCCACGTTCTCTCCGGACTTGAATGCTGGCTCTCACGTTCGCTTCCGAAGCCGCTACCGGCGCGCTCCGCTCGGAACTTATGGCAAACTGTTTCAATCGTCGCGCCACCCCTTGCCGGATCGATACGGCTACGTAAGTTGGAAACCGAAAAAACAAATTCAGTTTCCAGGGTATCATGACCGAATCCCTTCCGGAACCGCAGCAGGGCCTTCGCGAACAGATCGTGGCCCGCGCGCAGGAGCTTTTCTTCGCCCAGGGCTTCGCCAAGGTGACGACCGACGAGATCGCCACCGGGCTCGGCATCAGCAAGAAGACGCTCTACCTCCACTTCACCAGCAAGGAGGAGCTGTTCCGCGCCGCGGTGATGAAGCTGCGGACCGACGTGGCCACCTCCATCGATCGCCTGGTCGACGATCCGGAGCTGACCTTCCCGGAGAAGCTCGGCAAGATCATGGACGGCATGGCCGCCAAGATCGGCCGCGTGCAGCGCCCCTACATCGAGGATCTGCAGAAGCGCTTCCCCGATCTCTGGAAGGAGCTCGAGGAGTTCCGCCGCGACCGGATCGTCTCCAATTTCGGCAAGCTCTTCGCCGAGGCTTCGCGTACCGGCATGCTCCGGCCGGATATCGATCCGAAGCTCTTCGCCATGATGCATCTGACCCTGATCCAGAACATCGCCAACCCCCAGACGGTCATGCAGCTCTCCCTGTCCCTGGTCGAGATCTTTCGCACGATCACCGCGGTGCTGATCGAGGGGATCCTCACCGACGAGGCGCGCGGCGCCTTCAGGAACAGGGAGTCCGGCCCCTCATCCGGCACACCGCCCGGCTCACCGCCCGGCTTCTCGCTGGACGACCGCCCATGAGCGATCGCTGAGCGGCGAATCGCAGAGCGGCCGATGCCGGCCGACCGACCGCGGGCCCCACGACGATCGATCGAATCCACGAAGGACATCCATATCAGCATATCCGCGACATGAGCACCTTCAGCTTCATCCTCCGCGCTCCGATCCCGACCGCGCTCCTGGCGGCCGCTTCGCTCGCGGCCGCGCTCGCCGGCTGCTCCCGCGATACCTCCAACGCCATCGAGGCCTCCGGCGTGATCGAGACCACCGACGTGGTGATCAGCTCCAAGGCCGCCGGCACCCTCGTCACGATGAACGTCGATGAGGGAAGCCGCGTCCGCGCCGGCGATACCCTCTTCGTCGTCGACGACGCGGATCTCCAGCTTCAGAAGGATCAGCTCCTGGCCGGCCTGGACATCACCCGCGCGCAGTACGACCTGGTGAAGAACGGCACCCGGAGCGAGGATATCGCCCAGGCCGAGGAGGCGCTCAGGGTGGCCGAGGTGAACCTCGCGTCGATCGAGGACGACGTCCGCCGCTACAAGGATCTGGTCGCCGTCGGGAGCATTCCGGAGAAGACGCTCGTCGACGCCCGCGCCCGCTACGACGCGCAGTCCCGCCAGGTGGCCGCCGCCCGCATCAACGTTCAGAAGCTCCGCACCGGCTCCCGTCAGGAGGATGTCCGCGCCGCCGGCGCCCGCGAGGAGCAGGCGCGCGCGCAGCTTGCCGCCATCGACAAGAAGATCTCCGACTGCCACATCCTGGCCCCGACCGACGGCGTGGTCACCGAGCGCGCGCTCGAACAGGGAGAGATGGTCAACGCCGGCACCAGCGTCCTGACGGTCTCCAAGACCGACAACGTGAAGCTGAAGATCTACATCCCGGAGAACCAGCTCGGACGCGTCAAGCTCGGGCAGGCGGCCGATCTGACCATCGACACCTTCACCGACAAGCATTACCGCGGCGAGGTCACCTACATCTCGCCGACGGCGGAGTTCACGCCGAAGAACGTGCAGACCAAGGACGACCGGGTGAAGCTGGTGTTCGAGGTGGAGATCCGCGTGCCGAACCCGAACGGCGAGCTCAAGGCCGGCCTCACCGCCGATGCCCGGCTCGTCCCCGCCGGCCAGGTGGCCACGCGCTGAAAGGAAGATTTTCCGACAACGCCCGATTCCACGATCAGACATCGCGCCGGAGCCGGCCCGTGAACGCGGCCCGCGCGACCACGCTCCCCGAGCGAACTGGCTCCCCGAGCGAACATGCCCGTTGAGCGAACATGCCCGTTGAGCGAACATGCTCGTTGAGCGAACACTTACCCTGAACAGCGACAGTGAACGCGGCGATCTCCATATCGGGACTTGACAAGTCGTTCGGCGACAACCACGCGGTGGCCGATCTCTCCTTCGAGGTCGAGCGCGGCGAGATGTTCGCGCTGGTCGGACCCGACGGCGCCGGCAAGACCACGACCATCCGGATGCTCTGCGGCATCCTCCGGCCGGACGCCGGCACCGCCCGGCTCCTCGGCTTCGACGTGGTCTCCCAGAGCGAGGAGATCAAGAAGCGGATCGGCTACCTCTCGCAGCGCTTCTCCCTCTACACCGATCTGTCGATCGACGAGAACATCGAGTTCTTCGCCCGGATCAACGGCGTCAGGAACTTCCGCCAACGACGCGAGGAGCTGCTCGAGTTCACCCGCCTGGCCCCCTTCCGCGATCGCCTGGCCGACAAGCTCTCCGGCGGCATGAAGCAGAAGCTCGCGCTGGCCTGCACGCTGATCCACACGCCGGAGATCATCTTCCTCGACGAGCCGACCACCGGCGTCGACCCGGTGACCCGGCGCGACTTCTGGAAGCTGCTCGCCGAGCTGATGAAAGGTGGCACCACGATCTTCCTGACCACGCCCTATCTGGACGAGGCCGAGCGCTGCACCCGCGTGGCGATGATGAGCAAGGGGGAGATCCTCGCGCTCGATACGCCGGCGGCCATCCGCGGCATGACCGGCCAGCAGGTAATCGAGGCGATCTGCGGCGACAGCCGCTCCGCCCTGGAGATCGCCCGCGCCGACGAGCGTATCACCGGCTTCTTCGACGACGTCCAGATCTTCGGCGAGCGGCTGGACTTCCTCTTCCGCGGCGGAAGCATCGAGGAGGCCGAAGGGCTGATCCGCGCCGTGATCGGCGGGGCCGGCATCGCCATCACCGACATCCGTCCGAAGCCGACCACCCTCGAGAACGTCTTCATCACCCTCCTGCAGCGCCAGGCCGATCGCCCGGAGGTGACCCCATGAACGGCATCGCCCCGAACACCGGCGGCGCGAACGGCGGCGCGACAAACGGCGCGCACCGGACCAGCTCGATCGAGGTGCGGAGCCTGACCAAGCGCTTCGGCTCCTTCACCGCCGTGGACAACGTCACCTTCGACGTTGCCGCCGGCGAGATCTTCGGCTTCCTCGGCCCGAACGGCTCCGGCAAGTCCACCGTGATCCGGATGCTCTGCGGCCTGCTGGATCCCACCTCCGGCTCGGCGTCGGTGGCCGGATACGACGTGGCGCGCCAGCCGGATCTGGTGAAACGGAACATCGGCTACATGTCGCAGAAGTTCTCCCTCTACGAGGATCTGACCGTGGAGCAGAATCTGGACTTCTTCGCCGGCATCTACGAGATCCCCCGCGCCAGAATCACCGAGCGGAAGGCGTTCGTGACCGAGGTGGCCAACCTCGCCGGGCTCGAGAGCCGCAAGCCGCGCGAGCTCCCCGGCGGGCTCCGTCAGCGCCTGGCGCTGGCCACCGCCATCCTCCACGAGCCCCGCATCGTCTTCCTCGACGAGCCGACCGGCGGCGTCGACCCGATCAGCCGCCGGCGCTTCTGGGATCTGATCTATCGTCTGGCCTCCGAGGGGATCACCGTCTTCGTCACCACGCATTTTCTCGACGAGGCCGAGCACTGCGACAACATCGCGTTCCTCTACTTCGCCAAGCTGATCGCCTACGGCTCCCCGAAGGAGCTGAAGCGGACCTACATGACCGGGGCGATCCTGGAAGTGGAGGCATCGCGTCCGGCCGACGCGCTGGCGCTCCTCGGCGAGGAGAAGGGATGGGTGGAGCAGACGTCGATCTTCGGCAACAACATCCACATCAACGTGGCCGATACCGGCCTGGCCGAGCGGCGCGTCCGCGAGGTGCTCGCCAAGGCGGGAATCGAGGTGACGCGCGTGGAGCAGATCGAGCCGTCGCTCGAGGACATCTTCATTCACCTGATCGAGCTGGAGAACAAGGGATGATGCTCGAACGGATCCTCGCGATCGCCCGCAAGGAGCTCTACCAGATCTGGCGCGACAAGCGCTCGCTCGGGCTGCTCGCCTTCGTGCCAACCTTCACGCTCCTGTTGTTCGGCTTCGCGCTCAGCCTCGACACCAAGCACGTGCAGCTTGCCGTGGCCGACGAGGACCGGAGCGCCACGTCACGGGAGTTCGTGCAGTCGTTCCTTCACACCGAGTACTTCGATCTGGTCGGCTACCTCCCCGGTGCCGGACAGGCGCAGCGGATGATCGAGCGGGGCACGGCCGATGTGGTGCTGGTGATTCCGGCCGGGTTCGGACGGAATCTGCTGGCGCGCCAGGCGGTGGACGTGCAGGCGCTCGTCAACGGCGGCAACTCGAACGTGGCCACGGCCGCGGCCGGCTACGTGGCGGTGTTCACGCAGGATTATTCGAATCGCATCCGCCTCAGAACACTCGCCGCCAACGGACAGGCGGCGTTCGTGCCGGTCGATTACCGTCCCCGCATCTGGTTCAATCCGGAGCTCAGGAGCGCGATCTATCTGGTGCCGGGGCTGATGGGCTATGTGATGATCATCACCACGGTGATCTCCACGTCGCTGTCGATCGTGCGGGAGAAGGAGCGCGGGACGATCGAGCAGATCATGGTATCGCCGGTGTCGAGCCGGGAGTTCATGATCGGCAAGGTGATCCCCTACTTCGTGATCGCCTGCGCGCTGGCCGTGGGGATCATCCTGGCTGGGTGGATCCTCTTCGACGTGCCGGTGCGCGGGAGCATTCCGATGCTCTCGATCACGCTGCTCCTGTTCATCATCGGCGGGCTCGGCATGGGGCTCACCATCTCGACGGTCGCCAGCACGCAGGAGACGGCGTTCTTCCTGGCGACGTTCACCACCGTGCTGCCGACGCAGCTCCTGTCGGGATTCATCTTCCCGGTGGAGAACATGCCGGTGGTGCTCCGCGCCATCACGGTGCTGGTGCCGGCGAAATATCTCCTGGTGATTCTCCGGGCGATCCTCCTGAAGGGATCCTCCTTCCACGCCTACTGGCCGTCGTTCACCGCGATCTTCCTGTTCGCCCTGTCGACCATGGTGATGGCGATCCGGCGGATGAAGAAGACAGTGTGAAGAGAATTGAAAATTGAGAATGAAGAAGGATGAAATCTTTGCCAGGCATGGCGCGTAAGTGGGAGCGGTGACCGGCTTCGTGCCGGCACCGGAGCGGGCCGGGAGAGAATTGAGAATTGAGAATGAAGAAGGATGAAATCATTGCCATGCATGGCGTGCGGGTGGGAGCGGCGACCGGCCTCGTGCCGGCACCGGAGCGGGCCGGGAGAGAATTGAGAATGAAGAAGGATGAAATCATTGCCATGCATGGCGTGCGGGTGGGAGCGGCGAGTGGCCTCTCGTCGGCAGCCGCTCCGGTGGGCGCGGGACCATGCGTGAAGCGGATCATGATCGCGGCGGACGTTACGCGTCCCTCGCGGATATCGATGACGGAGCGGCCCGTTCCGACGGGCCAGGGATACGACGACGACGTTCCCCCCATCAACGAGAACAGCGGAGCCCGGCGACCGGCCATGCCGCGGGGCTTCCCTCACGCAACGGGAATCGAACGACAATGCACAGAACGATGACACGACGAGAACGACGCAGGCTCCGGCGCGCGATGGCGCGACGCGAGCGGCGCCGCGTTACCGAGCCCGAAGTCATCCGGAGCACCTCTTCCTCGACCGCGCGCCTGACGGCCGAGCTGGAGGGGAGCCCGATCTTCGGCGCGCTCTCCGGCATGTTCGCCTTCGCGCAGGCGATCGCGATCGCCACGGCCTCGCTGGGCCACGCGACCGAATAAACATCCGCGCGACATACGACGGCCACGGGGGCGACCACGCAACGGCCGCCCCCACGACCGCTCCGTGTACGGAGGCTCACCGCGGCCCCGCACGGGACCGGCAGTGATTTCATGATTCTTCATTCTTCATTCTCAATTCTCCTCACGTGCGATCGCTGCTCGCACGGTACGGAGGCACACAGCGGCCCCGGACGGGTCCGGCAGTGATTTCATGATTCTTCATTCTTCATTCTTCATTCTCAATTCTCCTCACGTGCAGGCGATGCTCGCACTGTACGGAGGCACACAGCGGCCCCGGACGGGTCCGGCAGTGATTTCATGATTCTTCATTCTTCATTCTCAATTCTCCTCACGTGCGATCGATGCTCGCACTGTACGGAGGCACACAGCGGCCCCGGACGGGTCCGGCAGTGATTTCATGATTCTTCATTCTCAATTCTCAATTCTCCTCACGTACATGCGCTGCTCGCACTGTACGGTGGCACACAGCGGCCCCGGACGGGTCCGGCAGTGATTTCATGATTCTTCATTCTCAATTCTCAATTCTCCTCACGTGCAGGCGATACTCGCGCTCATACGGAAGCAGTTCATCGAGATCCGGAGCTCGGCTCAGCTCAGGGCGCTGACGCTGATAGCTCCGCTGATGCAGCTGACCCTCTTCGGCTTCGCCGCCAACCTCGATGTCAAGAACATCGACATGGCGGTGCTGGACTTCGATCGCACGGTCGAGAGCCGCGCGCTGGTCAGGAGCTTCACCAACTCCGAGTACTTCACGGTCACCAAGTGGCTCGACCGCTACGCCGAGACCGATGACGTGCTGGAGGATGGCGAGGACAAGATCGTGCTGGTGATTCCGCCGGGCTTCGGACGGAAGATTCTGGCGCGCCGCACTGTGCAGCTTCAGTCGCTGATCGACGGCTCCGACGGCTATACCGCCAACATCGCCTCGGCCTATGCCGGGACGATCGTGGCCGCCTATTCGCAGAAGATCCTCCTCGACGTGCAGAAGAAGATGCCGGCCGCGCGCGTGGCCGGTGTGAGCGCGCAGACGCGCGTCTGGTACAACCCGGACCTGAAGAGCAAGCGCTATTTCATCCCGGGGATCCTCGGGCTGTTGATGATGATGACCACCGTGATCGCCAGCTCCACCTCGATCGTGAAGGAGCGGGAGGTCGGGACGCTCGAGCAATTGGTGGTCAGCCCGATCAAGCCGTATCAGATCATCATCGGCAAGCTGGCGCCGTTCGTGCTCACCGCCAGCATCACGCTGATGAACATGCTGATCGTGGCCGCGCTCGTCTTCGGCGTGACGATGCGGGGGAATCTCGTCCTCTTCTTCCTGCTGACGATCGTCTTCCTGATCACGGTGCTCGGGCTGGGGCTGTTCATCTCGACGATCTCGAAGACGCAGCAGCAGGCGACCTTCACCACGAGCTTCTTCGTGCTGCCGCCGTTCCTCTTCCTCTCCGGCTACTCCTTCCCGATCGAGAACATGCCGACCTGGCTGCAGCCGCTGACCTACGCGGTGCCGCTCAGGTACTATCTAGTGATCATCCGCGGGATCTTTCTGAAGGGGGTCGGCATGGAAGTCCTCTGGCCCGATTTCCTCGCCCTGCTGGCGATCGGCGTGGTGATCTTCGGCGTGAGCTTCATGAGGTTCAGGAAGAATCTGGAGTGAGGGAAGAGAATTGAGAATGTAGAATGATGAATGCGCGAAATCGCGGTGACCAAGGGCCGTACTCCATCCGGCCCTTGCACACGGAACTGTAATCGACGCTTTGTATCATCGACGCCGTAGAGGCGGCTCCCCGTGGTTGCCCTGGGCCGGGCACTCTGCGGCCGGCGGTCAATTGAACGCCCCACATTGCTCCGTTGGAGCATGCCGTTCTTCGTCTCGCGGGAATCATCCGCTCCCGACGGCTCTCCCGGGCCGCTCTCCCGCGCCGCTTGGCAATCATCCCACCTTCTTCGTTACATTTGCGCCGCACCGATGTCTGCAAGTGGCGGGCACTCCGGCCATTCAGGAGCTTCACCAGGAAGCCCCGGAGCCGGCCGCCCGAATTCCGATGAACGCTCGGCCCCGTGGCCATCTCCAGGAGCTTTCATGCAGCGCACAGTTGGCCATCTTCGCCTGATCGCGCCCATCGCGGTCATCCTCATCTCCGGCGCCCATCACCTTCGGGCCGCCTCCGCCTATCCATCCGTTCCCACGTCCGGCTCATCCGCCCGGGACTTCATTCCCGCGGGCTGGCACATCCTCTCCTCCGCCTCCGGCGACCTCAACGGCGACGAGCAGACCGACGTGGCGATGGTGATAGAATCCGATGTCGCCATGGTGGAGAACCGGGGTCCGTCCGGCACGCGCGTCGAGCCGGCCAAGGCGCGGATCCTCCTGGTCCTCTTCCGCCAGCAGGGAGCCCCGGGCCTGCGGCTGGCGGCGCGCCACGACACGTTCATCCTCCGCGCCAACGAGGGAGTCGACTTCGATCCGTTCGAGGAGCTCCGCATCGATGGTGGCGCGCTGGTGATCCCCTTCTACGGCGGCGGATGGTGGCGCTTCAACGCCGCCTACACCTTCCGCTACCGGAACGACGAGTTCGTGCTCGACGCGGTCGACCGCACCGATTACCACGCGAGCACCGGCGAGTTCGAGTCCCGCAGCGTCGACTTCCTCTCCGGCCGGATGAAGATCACGACCGGCAACCTCTTCGACGATCACGACAACGATCACGTCACCTGGCGCCGCCTCCCGAAGCGGGCCGTCAAGACGCTCCGCGCACTCAAGGCGCCGTTCAACTGGAAGCTCGACAAGGACGTGTCCCTCTGACATCTCTTCCGATCACGACGCGGCGGGGTACGCTCCGCGCCGCGCGCAACCTCACACTTCTCGTCAACGCCCGAAGCACACATGCGCTGCCCCGCCGTCACCCCGCGCCTGATCGCGACGATCGCGATCGCGTTGTCCACGATCATTACCTCCGCTGGCGCGGAGACTCCCCATCCGAGGATTCCCACGACCGGCCGCATGTTCCATGATTTCATCCCACGCGGCTGGCATCTGCTGACCTCGAAGGCGGACGGCGACATCACGGCCAGTGGTGACCTGAACCGGGACGGCCGCGCCGACCTCGCGCTGGTGATCGAGTCGGACAGGATAGTGGCCGAGGACCGAAACATCGCGTGGGAAATGCCTGATACGGCCAGGGCACGCATTCTCATCGTTCTCTTCCGGGAGCCGGGTGTCGCGCAACGCTATCGACTGGCCGCGCGCCACGATACGTTCATCCCCCGAGCAAACGAGGGCGGCCGGTGGGACCCGATCCAGATGCTTGAAATCAGCCGGGGCAGGCTGATCATTCCCCCAACGTCCCTCGATGGCTTCGTTGGCCACACGAACTACATATTCCGATATCGCAACGGCGAGTTCATGCTCATCGGAGCCGACGTTGGATACGTTCAGAGAGTCTCTCAAGACTTCACGAACAGATCCTTCAACTTCCTTACCGGCAGGATGACGACCGAGGTCGGCAATGGCTCAACCGGGAAAAGCAGGATCACGTGGGGACGCATTCCCCGAAAGGCACGCGGAAAGCTCCGCACGCTCCGCTCCTTCACGCTTCCCTTCCAGTGGGAGATCATGGAGGACGTGAGTCTGTGAGATCCCCACAATGCCCTCGGCATTGCGGCATGAACGCTTGAGCGACCGAAGTGTCGGTGGCAGCCTGGAGTCCGGCACGGCGCCGGTGGATCGCGCCACCGGGCCCCGGTCGTGGAGCGCTGATATCGCACGGCGGTCGGACCGCATGGTCCGCGTATCGGCCGGGGTGTCACGCCCACGGCACCGCCGCGTCCGTGAGTTGACGTCGGGGCCGTCGGCTCCCCCCTTCCGGAAAAATCGTATACCCGGCCACGACGGTTGAAACATCGGATCCGATACTCACGTTAACTGCACGCCATGAAGAGAGGGTTGCGGACGCGACGTCTTCACCGGGCAATAGCGACTCCCTCTTCAGCATCCTCCGGAAGCCGGCGAACGCCGGCGGGAGGGAACAACGATGATTGAAATATTCTGGGGCTGCCTTATCGGCGGCATCGCGTTCGCCCTCGTATCGCTCCTGGGCGGACATCACCTCCATCATGGGGTGCACGGACTACGCCACACACCGCGGATTCACGGTATCCAATGGCTGAACCCACTGACCCTCGTCGGGGCCATCACGGCCTTCGGCGGGGCGGGGATCCTCCTTGTCCGATACACGGCTCTTGCCGGTTCTCCGCTGGTGATCATGGCGATCGCCATCGCGCTCCTCATGTCGGTGATACTGCACTTCGCGGTCGTCAGACCGATGAACAACAGCGAAGCCTCGATCGGCTATTCGATCTCCGAATTCGTCGGAAAGACGGGGCGGGTAACCATCCCGATCCCGGAGAGCGGATACGGCGAGGTGATGATCAGGATGGGCGCGGCAAACGCCTGCCAGATCGCCGCGAGTTTCGATCACGAGGAAATCCCGACCGGCCGCGAAGTCGTGGTGGTCGAGGTGGTGGGGCATACGCTCCACGTCGTAGCCGTCGAACAACATTTGATGGGAGAGAACAACAATGCCTGAATATGTCTTGATACCGATACTCGTCGTGGCCGTGATCATGGTGCTCATGCTCACCTTCTCATCGCGCTACAAAACCGTCAGTCCCGACGAGGCGCTGATCGTCACCGGCGCGGGACTCGGCTCGAAGAACTCGCAGACCGATCACTCGGGACGCAAGATCAAGATCGTCCGCGGCGGCGGCACCTACGTGCTGCCGATCTTCCAGCAGGCCCGGCGGCTCTCGCTGCTGACGCACAAGCTGGAGGTGACCACCCCGGAGGTGGTCTACACCTCGCAGGGGGTGCCGATCCTCGCCGACGGCGTGGCGATCATCAAGGTCGGCAGCTCCATCGAGGACGTGGCCACCGCCGCCGAGCAGTTCCTCGGCAAGCCGCCGCAGGCGCTGGAGGCCGAGGCGACCGAGGTGCTCGAAGGCCATCTCCGCGCGATCATGGGTGGGATGACCGTCGAGGAGGTCTACCGCAACCGCGACAAGTTCGCGCAGCAGGTGCAGGAGACCGCCGCGATGGATCTGAAGAAGATGGGACTCCAGATCGTGGCCTTCACGATCAAGGATGTGCGCGACCCGCACGGCTACCTGGAGGCGCTCGGCCGCCCGCGGATAGCGGCGGTCAAGCGGGAGGCGGAGATCGCCGAGGCGCAGGCCTTCCGTGATGCCCGCGTCCAGAAGGCGATCGCCGACGAGGAGTCGCTGAAAGCCGAGATCCTCCGCGATACCCGCGTGGCCGAGGCCTCGCGCGACAAGGAGCTGCAGGTGGCCGCGTTCAAGCGCGACCAGGACATGGCCAAGGCCGAGGCCGATCAGGCCTACTTCATTCAGGAAGCCCGATCCAAGCAGGTGGCCGTCGAGGAGCAGATGCGCGTGGAGCTGGTGAAGAAGGAGCGTGAGATCGATATCGAGGAGAAGGAGATCCGTCGTCGCGAAAAGCAGTACGACTCGGAGGTGAAGAAGAAGGCCGATGCCGAGCGCTACGCCGTGGAGCAGCAGGCCGAGGCGACGAAGGCGCGGGCGATGCGCGAGGCCGAGGCGCTCCAGTACCGGATCGAGGCGGAGGCCCGCGCCAGCGCGGAGCAGCGCAGGCTCGAGGGCGCGGCGATCGCCGACGCCGAGCGCGCCAGGGGTACGGCCGAGGCCGACGTGATCCGACTGCGGGGTCTGGCCGAGGCCGAGGCGAAGGAGAAGCTGGCCGAGGCGTTCCAGAAGTTCGGCGAGGCGGCGGTGCTCGATATCGTGGTGAAGATGCTGCCGGAGCTTGCCGGCCGGATCGCCGCCCCGATGAGCAACATCGACAAGGTGACGGTGGTCGACACCGGCAACGGCAGCGGAGCCGCCCGGATGAGCAACTACGTCACCGAGCTGATGGCCACGATGCCGGAGATGCTCAAGAGCGCCTCGGGGATCGATCTGGAAGGGTTGATCCGGAAGCTCACCGGCCAGGGGAGCCTGCCGAATGGAACCGCGACCGTCACCATCCCGACGGTTACCACGCCGGCGGTCAGCCCGGTGGTGGTCGAGGAGAATGGTGAACTGAGAATGTGACCGATCGGATCATGACGCCCCGTCTTTGCCTGCGGGGCGTCAGAAAGAATCCGACAGGGGGCGCTCGAGCAATCGGGCGCCCTTTGTTGTATCCAACCGGTTCGAACGGCCCAAAGCCGGGTCCATGATCTCCGTTCACGATGCCATCGTGTGTGCGGCCACGACAACGAGCTGGGGCCGGCATGCGCCGGCATCATCCGCGCGCGGCGCCATCGAGAGGCATCGCCGACAAGATCCATCGTATCGAGATCCTTCGTATCGAGATCCTTCGCGATCAGGATCCATCGCCGTAGGGGCGCTCCCTCCGTGGCCCCCCTTCCCTCGTGCCGATACGCGCGTGTTCCCCGCCGATCGGATTCGACCCGATGCGCGGACCACAATGCCCGGCGTGAGCCACGCATGTATCCGCCCCATGGACTCCGCACCGGCGGGGCGGCCACGAGGGCCGCCCGTACATCCCGGATTACAACACGTCGGTAGCCGCACGTCTTTAGCGTGCGCTCTTCATCCGACGGCGGGGGCGGCCACGGGGGGCCGCCTCCACGCGTCATCCCCTATCATCATCTCCCCTCATCATCTCCACGCGTGGCCAGCGTCGGACGGGCGCATGAAAAAAGCCCCCCGGGAGATGATCCCGGAGGGCTTCGTTTCGTTGCGCGGGAGGCTCGCCGCCTCCCGGCCATTGTCGTCGCGTCTTAGCGCACCACCACTACCGGGCGAACGTCGCGGTCGCCGGTCGGGGTCGTGAGGGTCATGTAGTAGACGCCGCTGGCAACCGTGGCGGCGTTGAAGGAGACCGTGGTCTCCCCCTGCTCGGCGATGCCGTCGAACAGACGGGCCACGCGATCGCCGGCGCTCGTGTAGAGGTCGAGCGTCACGGCCGAGCGGCTCTTCATCCGGAGCACCGCCGTGCCGTCGCCGCGAAGCGGGTTCGGCGTCACGGTCGCGATCGCGGCCGAGCCGACGCTCACGCCGGCCACCGGAGCCTCGACACCGGAGAAGATGTCGTTGCGGGTGAAGCGGTAGAGCGTACCGGCCGTGTCGGTCGCCAGGTAGGAGGTCTTCCCGTTGATCACGGTCGGATCGAACTCGACGGCGAAGAACGAGAGCTGGCCGCCGGCCGGCGTGACGGTCACCGTCCGCTGATGGACGCGGAACTGATCGGTCACCTTCTCGAGCTGAAGCTCGCTCGGATACTGCTCGCCGGCGCGGGCATCGACGACGCCCTGCACGAAGCCCTGGCCGTCGAAGGTCAGGCCGATGCGCCGCGCGCCGGAGGCACCGACGAGATTCGAGCTCTGCGAGATCAGCGTGGCCGGCGTGGCGTTCGGGTCGATCACGTAGATCTTCCCCTCCGCCCCCGGCGTCACCAGCGCGAGCCCCTGCGGCGTCATTGCGATGCCGCTGATCTGCGTCGGCACGCCGCCCGGCAGGGTGATCTCACCCTTGTTGACGGCGTTGGTGTCCATCCGATAGACGTGCGCGTTCTCGAAGCTGGCGTCGGTCACCAGCGCGTAGAACACGTCGCCGGTCTCGTCATAGGCCAGATCGCGGATCTTGCCGGTGAAGCCGCTCCGGATCTTCGCCGCCGTGCCGGTGCCGACCGAGGAGACGATCCTGATCGAATCGGTGTTCCGGACGGTGAACCAGATCTGGCTCTTGCGCACGGCGATCGCCTCGGCGACGCTCTTGATGTTGACCGTGGCCGCGTTGGTCACGGCGTTGATCGAGAAGGTGCCGGACTCGACCCACGTGCCGGTCGACTTTTCGGTGATGCGGATGCGGGCGTTCTTCGAGCTGACGATCGGCAGCTGATAGTCGACGCTGCCGACACCCGGAGCCACATCCTCGCTGACGAGCACCCAGGTCTGGCCGTTGTCGTACGAGATCTGCACGCGCACCGGCGTGCTGAAGCCGGCCCAGCGGATCGGGAGCGTGCCCGGCGCGTTGACCGTGGCCCCGCCGGCCGGAGCGATCACGAACGGCTGCCCCTCGGGATTGTCGATGTCGATCCGGAAGATCGAGCGGCCGTAGGTGCCGGCGTAGAGCTTCCGGGTGGCGCGCTGCACCTTCAGGTCGGAGACCGGAACGTACGGCAGGCCGGTGTTGAACGGCAGCCAGTTCTGACCACCGTCGACGCTGACGAACGCGCCGACGTCGTTGCCGACGAAGATGTGCGTGTTGTTGTTCGGGTCGATCTCGATCGCGTTGGTCGGAACGTCAGGCAGGTTGCTCGTGATGTTCGTGAACGTGGCGCCGTTGTCGTTCGAGCGGAAGACATGCCCGCCGCCGGTTCCCGACTGCACCACGTAGACGCGGTTCGGCTCCACCGGATCCCAGACGATGTCGGTAACGTAGCGGTTGGTCGTGCCGTTGGACTTCGCCCAGTTCTTGCCGTCGTTGACGCTGAAGCGGACCTGGCCACCGGATGTGCCGATCAACATCTTCGTGGCGTCGAACGGCGACAGGCCGATCGCGCTGATCTTGTCGTTGCCGTTGCCCGGCGTGATCGTCTCCCAGGTCAGCGATCCGCCGCGCGGATCGCGCAGACGGTAGAGCGCGGAGCGTCCCTGGTAGAGCGTGGTCTTGTCGGCCGGGCTCATCTCGAGCGGCGTTCCCCACTGGCCGTTGTCGTTCGACGGGATCGAGCCGTCGATCTTGATCTTGTCGCCGTAGTTGTTGCCGTCGCAACGGGTCAGATCACCGTAGTAGATCTCGCCGTAGAAGACGTTCGGGTTGCTCTTGTCGACCACGCAGTAGAAGCCGTCGCCGCCGACCAGGTTCACCCAGGTATCGGCGAACTTGTCGTCGGTGATCGCGCCGTTGGTGCCGTTGTCCTGCGTGCCGCCGAAGATCCGATGCTCGCGCGTCTGGTCGACGTCGATCGCGTAGAACTGCGTGATCGGCAGGCGGAGGCTGTGTCGATTCCACTGCACGCCGCCATCGTAGGAGACCCAGAGTCCGCCGTCGTTGCCGACGTAGACCACGTCCGGGTTGACCGGATCGAACTCGATCACGTGCTGATCCGGATGGAGGTTCACCTCGTTCCCCACCTGGGTCCAGGTGCCGGTGGCGCTCCGTCCTTCGTTTGTCCACATCAGGTTGACGCCGCCGGCGATCACGATATCCGGATCGGCCGGGTGCACGGCGATGCAGTTGTCGTAGTAGCCCTGGTCGCGGAAGAAATCCGCGTCGAACGTCTTGACCTTCTTCCAGCTGGTGCCGCTGTTGGTCGAGACATAGACATCGCCCTGATCCTTCCCCTCGGCCAGCACGTTACGCGCGGTGAGCACGTAGAGGATGTTGGTGTCCGAGGCGGAGATGGCGATGGCGATGCCGCGCGAGGAGCTCACCGGAATCTCGCTCGTCTTCAGCACGTTGGTGAAGCTTCCGGTCTTGCCGCCGTTGTAGGAGCGGTAGATGGCGTTGGTGGTCGTGACGAAGACGGTGTTGCTGTTCTTCGGGTTGACCGCCATGTCGAAGCAGTTGGTCACCGAGGAGAATCCGGCGGTCCAGGTCTGGCCACCATCCTCGGAGCGGTAGAGATTACCGCCGGAGATCGTGCCGGCCGCGTAGACGATATTCGGATTCTGACGGTGGACGTAGATCTTCGAGAAGGAGGCGACGTTCTGCAGACCGGCGCTGAACCAGCTCTGTCCGCCATCGGTCGACTTGAAGACGCCATCACCCCAGTAGGCGGGCGAGGCATTGTAGGAGCTCACGGCCGGCAGCGGCTCTCCGGTGGCCGCGTAGACCACGTTGGAGTTCTGCGGGTCGATCGCCACGGCACCGGTGGCCAGAGCCGGCTGCTTGTCGAAGCCGCTCCACCAGTCGTTCGGGTTCTGACCGTTGTTTCTCCAGACGCCACCGGAGGCGGCGCCGACGAAGAGGAAGCCGGAGCCTTTCGGATCGACGGCCAGGCCACGGATACGGCCGGTGATGTTGTAGGGGCCGATCTGCTCCCACTGCTTGGCGGCCAGAAGCGCGGAGCCTCCCTTGCCGTTGCTCCGGGAATCGTTGAGCCGCTGTTCCATTGCCTGCGTGGCCCGGATTCCCTGGGTCCGAACCTCGGCCGGAACCACGTCGTACGGATAGGCGCGCTGGAAATAGAACCAGTCCCAACGTCCCTGTACATCTTCTTTCGAGGGATCTTCAGCCTCGCGCATCGTGCTGGAGCGAAGAAGGCTGTCGTACTGCCTCTTCGTTCCTTCCGGATCATATCGAGGCTCGACGCGCTGCGCGAACGCACGGACGGCGAACAGCATCGTCAACATCATGATCGAGGACGCAAGCCGTCGACCAGCGGGGGTCAAAAACGCCATAACTGAACACTTTGGAATAGTAGGACTCAACCGGGCTCGAAACACTTCATGGGGAACCGGAAAGTACCGCAATCGGGCTAAAGGTTCAACCATGTATATGGTGCGGACCAGGCGCCCGCGCGGCGGACGGATCTCCCGGCCTCCACGCGGCCGCGGCCGGCATCGGCTGGAAGCCTCGTTCCCATCGCGCCGACGCTTCATCGAATCATCGGGATCTCCGGCGTCTCATCGGCCGAACCGCGGCCCGGTTCCGGATGCCGATGCCGGGTGTCGGCGCCGGAAGCAAGCACCGATGCGCCCTCCAGGGGTGGACCGGTGCCACGCGGCCCGATCATCCGTCGATCCGGGGCACGGAACGCAAGGGAGGATTCAGGGTTGAACGGACCACGATATCCGGAATCGAGACTCCCATCCGGTATCAGGACATTTGAGCCGCGCCTCCCCTTACTGGCATGGACGTTGCTATTGTATCGAAATGTGTTTGAAATCCGTCGGCTCATTCAACATCGAATGAACGGCGGACCTGGTGTAGGAAGCAGGGATGGATTCGTGAGTGGGATGGAAGAAGAGGGATGAGCGTGTAGAACCAGGTACAAGGTTACGAAGAGCGTGCGCGGCGCATCGGCCGGAGCGGGGAGCGATCCACCTCCGTGCCGTCGGCAACGCACAGCTTGCCAGCCTCTACCGCAACCCCCGATTCATCGTCGGCTCGACATCGATTCAGCCTTGTCCCGGACTCTGGACATGTCCGGGGAACAATACTATTGTATCAATCGATCAACCATGAAGGGGGACATGATGAGAAGGATGGTAATCGACTCGTACAGCAGCGAGGCTGCTAACTCGAACTGGAACAACGGCAACCGGAACAACGGTATCCGGGGCAACGATTCAATCTTCAAGGGATTCACGGGCGCGACAATCGATACTGTGAAGCGTACGCTGACGCTCGGCGCCACGGCGCTGCTCGGCCTCTGCCTGAGCACGCCCCTCATCGCCGGCAACGGACATGACAACGATCGCGACAACGACCGGAACGGCGGCGGCTACTCCAGCTCCTGCCGCGGCGGCTCGAACGGGAGCTCCAACGACCGGGACGATCGCGACAACGACCGCGGCAACGATCGCGACGATGATCACGGATACGGCCGCGACAACGATCGCGACAACGACTGGAACGGCGGCTATCACAGCGGCAACGACTGGGACGGCCGCAACGGCGAGGGGCGGAACAACAACAATGATCCGATGCTCGCCCCGGCCGGCAACGCGGCAACCTCGTTCGCCCTCCACAAGGATGGCACGGTCTGGACCTGGGGCCGCGGCGACCTCGGCCAGCTCGGCACGGGCGCCCTCCAGCCTATGAGCCTCTGGCCGGTGCGCGTGCTCAAGGGTGACTACCAGACGGAGAATTCCCGCGTTACCTGCCTCGGCCAGAAGAGCGACAGCCGCGTGGTCGACCTGGCCGGAAGCCCCGGAACCGGCATCGCCCTCACCAAGGGAGGCGACGTCTTTACCTGGGGCTCCAACGGCTGCGGCAACCTCGGCAACGGCTCCTGCTGGCGCCTGGGGGACAAGATGCGGATGGCTCCGATCGCCGTGATCAAGGGAGATTACGAGAAGGACAACCCGCGCGTCACCTACCTCGGCGAGGCGCCGAACAACCCGATCGTGAACGTGGCCGCCGGCGGCACGCTGCCGACCGACGTGCTCCGCGCCAACTGCATGGTGCTGGCCAAGGACGGCACTCTCTATGGCTGGGGACACAACAACTACGGTGAGCTCGGCGTCGGCAACGACACCATGCAGATGTCCCCGCGCCGCGTGTTCAAGGGAGAGTACGAGAAGAACAATTCGCGCATCACCTACCTGGGCGAGGCCCGCGACAACAGCGTCGCGCAGTTCGGCGTCTCCGAGTACAACGTGATCGCGCTGACGCAGAAGGGAGAGCTTTACACGCTCGGCCGCGATACGTATGGTCAGCTCGGCGATGGGATTTCCGGACCCTTCGGCAGCTCCTACCCGGCCGAGCATGCCTGCCAGAACCGCCCGGTCCGCGTTCTCAAGGGGGAGTACGAGCAGAACAACTCGAGGATCAAGTACCTCGGCGAGGGTGATGTGAAGATCCGCCAGATCTCGATCGCCGGACACCATTGCATGGCCCTGATGTCCGACGGCTCGATCTACATGTGGGGAGACAACCGCTGGGGCCTGCGTGGCGACGGCACCGCCGAGTCGAGCTCGCTGCCGAAGCGGGTGCTCAAGGGAGAGTATGAGCCGAACAACTCCCGTATCAGCTACTTCGGTCAGGGCGCCGTCAAGCCGGTGAAGATCCGCACGATGTGCCACCAGACGATGGCGCTGATGTCCGACGGAACGGTCTACGCCTGGGGCTGCGGCGATGCCGGACAGATGGGGAACGGAACGCAGGTCAGCGCCATGACGCCGGTCCATGTCCGCAAGGGAGCGTACTACCCGACCTCCACGGCGATCACCTATCTGGGTGAGCACCGGAACGAGCCGGTGGTCGACATCGCCGGTGGCCAGGATCACCTGGTGGCGATGACCGCCGAGGGGAACGTCTACACCTGGGGCGCCAACTACTCCGGCCAGCTCGGCGACGGCACCACGACCGACCGCTCGCTGCCGACGCAGGTGGTGGGCCCGGATGGCCGCGGCTACTTCAACATGCTCCGCGAGCAGTTCATCCCGACCAAGCAGTCGGTCGCCTCGAACGATCAGTCCGGCGATCAGATGCTGTCGCAGAACTCGCCGAATCCGTTCACCGGCTCGACCTCGATCTCCTTCGCGCTCCCGACCAGCGGGCAGGTGACGCTCGAGATGTACGATGTCTACGGCCGCAAGCTGATGACCGTGCTCGACGACCAGCGCGACGCCGGCCAGTACACCGAGCAGGTGGACATGGCCGAATATCCGGCCGGCACCTACTACTACAAGCTCAACGCCGGCGGCGCCACGGCCGTCAAGTCGATGAAGCTCGTCAAGTAATCCGTCCCGAGAGAATCACCCCGAATCGTGACGACGATCGACGCCCGCCGGAGCACATCCGGCGGGCGTCGACGTATCCGGACGTGACGTATCCGGACGTAGAGGCGCCCGCGCGGCTCGCCGGCCATGCCCGCCGGCCGCCACCGGCACGCGCGCAACGCCGCCGCCCCCTCCTGACGCGATCATATGTTTCAAGGCTCACCATCTTCCCATCCTCCCATCCTCCCATCCTCCCATCCTCCCATCCTGCCTCTTCGCGACTCCGGGCGATCCTTCGCCGCCGATCATCGGAACGCGATCGCCACGACGACCGCATATCGCAACGCGATATTTCATAATCACCGATCCATCGACACTTGGCCTTGCGTCAGACCATGACGGAGTACGTGGCCGCGTGGTAGAGCCGGTGGGAACAGCGCACGATGAGATGATACGGTCCGGGAGCGGCCCGTGGCGATGCTTCGATGAGATCGCGATGAGGGTGGATGATGATCCGCGGGTTGGTATTTTCGAAGCCCCCGCGAAACGGCGCCCGCGCGACGCCGTCCGCCGACGTGGAGCACGGGGAGCCGGAGCCCCGGCCGCGGTCCCACGGACACGCCCGAACGCTCCGGATGGCCGGGAGCAACTCGCGTTCCAGGCGATGCGCAACGCGACGGCAGTGCAGATTCGCATAAGCCCGCGATACATTCCGAACGAACCTCGGAGACGACTTCTCCATGCCATATCGCACGACCGACGAACCGATCCCGATCACGATCATCACCGGCTATCTGGGCGCCGGCAAGACCACGCTCCTGAACCGTATACTCGCCGCCGATCACGGAGAGCGGATCGCCGTGATACTCAACGAGTTCGGCGAGGTCGCCATCGACGGCGAGCTGGTGGTCAACGTGGAGGAGGAGGTGATCACCCTGAGCAACGGCTGCATCTGCTGCACCGTCCGCGGTGACCTGATCGAGACGCTGGAGGATCTTCTCGAGCGGCGCGAGGCCTACGATCGTATCATCGTCGAGACCACCGGCCTTGCCGAGCCCGGCCCAATGGTGATGGCCTTCCTCGGCCATCCCGATCTCGGCGAGCGATTCGACGTCGACGGCATCGTCACGGTGGCCGACGCGCGGCACCTGGCGCGGCAGCTCGATTCGGCTCCGGAGGTGCGGTCGCAGATCGCCTATGCAGATCGCATTCTCCTCAACAAGAGCGATCTGGTCGAGCCCGGGGAGCTCGACGCGGCCGCGCGCGCCCTCCGGCGAATCAATCCGCTGGCGGAGATCGTCATCACATCCTTCTCCGACACCGACCTCTTTCCCCTGCTCGATATCGGCGGCTTCGATCTGAGCCGGGTCGACTCCACGACGCCCGACGGCGCGGTGCGGTTCGAGCGCGCCATGCACGATGAGAAGATCCACGCGGTGACGATCGACATGGAGGGGAGCGTGGAGCGGGAGAGCTTCGAGCGGTGGATCGGCGCGCTGATCGACGGGCGCCACGCGGACATTCTCAGGATGAAGGGGCTGATCGCGATCGAGAACATCGACCGGGGGATGATCGTGCAGAGCGTCCACCTCCTCTACCACTGGCAGTACGGCCCAGCCTGGAGCGGACCGCGTCGCTGCCGCATGGTGTTCATCGGCCGAAATCTGGACGCGTGTGAGCTCCGCGCCGGGCTCGAGGCCAGCCGCGCCGACTCGTGAGCCGGAGCCACGCATCGCGCAGCCTCACGATGTGAGGAACATCGCGACGGTGGCGGCCGCCATCAGCGCGGCGGTGAACCATCCGCAGATCCGGAGCAGCGGCGAGGAGCGGCGATCTCCCATCACCGTCCGGTCGCTGGTGAGCAGCACCACCAGAACGATGAGCGGAGGCGCCAGCACGCCGTTGACCACGGCGGCCAGGAAGAGCATTCTGACAGCGGAGACGCCGGCCAGATCGAGCGCCGCGCCGGCCAGCACGGAGATCGCCAGCACGACGTAGAAGCGTCCGGCCATGCGGGGCTTGTCGTCCAGCGATCCGCGCCAGGCCATGGCCTCGGAGATCGCGTAGGCGGCCGAGCCGGCCAGCACCGGCACGCCGAGCATGCCGGTCCCGATCAGCCCGATCGTGAAGAGAAGATACGCCGCGTCGCCGGCGAGCGGGCGGAGCGCCTCGGCCGCCTGGCGCGCGGTCTCCACGTTGCGCGTGCCGTGCGCGTAGAGCGTGGCGCCGGTGGTCACGATGATGAAGTACATGATCAGCCCGGCGAAGCCGGTGCCGGCCAGCACATCGTTGCGCGCGTCCTTCAGCTCCCTGTCGGTGGCGCCTCGGCGCTCCTCGATCGTGACGCGTCCCATCGCCCGCTCCTCCTCCACCTCCTGCGCCGCCTGCCAGAAGAAGAGATAGGGGGAGATGGTGGTGCCGAGAATGGCGATGAAGGTGGCGATGAACGCGGAGTCCAGACGGAGCTTCGGAATGAAGGTGGCCGCGATCACCTCGCTCCACGTCGGGTCGGCGAGGAACGCCGAGATCACGTAGGCGAAGAGCACCAGCGTCAGCCATTTGAACACCTTCACGATCCGCCGGTAGTTGGCAAAGATCAGCAGAAGGATCACCACGATGGCGAAGAAGGGAATCCAGGCGATGGCCGGCACGCCGGTCATCATCTGCATCACCTCGCCCATACCGGCCAGATCGGCGCCGATGTTCACCGTGTTGGCCACCACCAGCAGCAGACACGCCCCCCAGAGCACCGGCGCCGGATAGCGGCGCCGTATCACGCCGGCAAGCCCCTGTCCGCTGACCATGCCGAGCCGCGCGCACATCAACTGCACGGCCGCCATCAGCGGAAAGGCGAAGAGCGCCGTCCAGAGCTGCGCGTAGCCGAAGGCCGCGCCGGTCACCGAATAGGTCGAGATACCTGATGGATCGTCATCGGCCGCGCCGGTGATGACACCCGGGCCGAGACTCTGGAAGAATCCCTCGACCCCCTTCAATCTCGACTTCATGCCCGCCTTCGCGGTCGACTGTTCCTCGGATGGGTTCGGCTGCATCTCGGTTCCGATGTCATCGGGAGCACCCCGATGACCAGTACCGATCGCCGGGGCGCGCCGAAGATACGGATCGGGATCACGCCCTCGCCCGGGCCGCTGCCCGCACGGCATGGCGGACGCAGCTCGTTGAGGCGCGATCGTTACCTTTGCCGGACCTCCTCATCGTGGAACGATCCGATGACGGGTGCCCGGGACGCGCCGGGCCGATTCCGGCCCCTCCCTTCTTCCGGGAAGCTCACCGACCGACTGGACGCCATGCATTCCTACAACCTTACGTTCGACAACGGAGCCGGGCATCTGCTGGCGGCGCGTATCGACCTGCCGGTCAACGGCGAGCCGGTCGCCTACGCCCTGTTCGCCCACTGCTTCACCTGCTCCAAGAATCTCCACGCCGTCGGGCACATCGCCGAGGCGCTCACGCTCGGCGGCATCGGCGTGCTCCGCTTCGACTTCACCGGACTCGGACAGAGCGCCGGCGAGTTCGCCGAGACGAACTTCACCACGAACGTGGAGGACCTGGTGGCCGCCGCGCGTTTCATGGAGGAGCATGGACGCGCGCCGGCGATCCTTATCGGACACTCGCTCGGCGGCGCCGCGATGCTTCAGGCCGCCGCGCGCATCCCATCGGCGCTGGCCGTGGCCACGATCGGCGCGCCGGCCGAGCCCTCGCATATCCTGAAGCTGCTCGACGAGGCCGGCGAGGCCGCTCGCGAACAGGGGGAGTCGACCCTCACGCTCGGCGGCAAGCGCTTCACTATCCGCCGTCAGCTGATCGAGAACCTGGAGGCTGGTCGGATGCACGACACGGTCGGCGCCCTCGGACGCCCGCTGCTGGTGCTCCACTCCCCGGTGGACGAGGTGGTCGGCATCGAGAACGCCGCGCGGATCTTCGAGGCGGCCCGGCATCCGAAGAGCTTCATCTCCCTGGACAACGCGGACCATCTGCTCACCCGCGCCGAGGATTCCTGCTACGTCGGGGATATGATCGCGGCGTGGTCGCGCAGGTATCTGAAGCTGGCCGACGCAACCGCGCGCACGCCGGTGGCGGTCCCGGAGCGGGTGGTGGTCCGAAACGACGTCGGCTCGCTCCGCGCCCAGGTGATGGCCGGCCACCACGGATTCGTGGTCGACGAGCCGCTCGCCTCCGGAGGGACCGACCAGGGGCCGACCCCCTACGACCTGCTCTGCGCCAGCCTCGGGGCCTGCACCGCGATCACCCTCCGGCTCTACGCCGATCGGAAGAAGTGGAACCTGACGTCGGTGATCGTCCGCCTGAAGCACGAGAAGATCCACGCGACCGACTGCGTCGAGTGCGAGAGCCCGTCGGCGAAGATCGACCACATCGACCGGGAGATCGAGCTGGTGGGCGAGCTCGACGACCAGCAGCGCGCGCGGCTGATCGAGATCGCCGAGCATTGCCCGGTGCACAAGACGATGAACATCGGATTCAGGATCACGACCCACGTCGCGTCTCCGGCCGAGGGGGCCACGACCTCCGCGGCGATGGAGGGAACGCCGATCGTCGCCACGGCCAGCGCCGACTGACCTCGGCCGGCCCGCTCCACGGGAACACCGGAAGATCCGTTCACACAACCGGACCGCATCCATGCGCCTTCTCTACTCGACCACGCTCATCATGGCGGTCGCCGCGGCGATCGCGACGGCACAGACGCCGGGGGATCAGCCGAAGAGCGCCGACATCCTCTCCCGCATCGACGCGCTGGCGCGCGGCGCCGGCGGCGCCTCCGACTCGACGCGGCTCCGGCAGCTGTTCGATCTCTGGTGGCAATACTCGATGCACGAGTATCCGGAGTGGGCCACCTGGAACGGCATCCAGGGGGAGAACCATCGCTGGACCGACAAGTCGCCGGAAGCGATCGCGCGGCGGGTCTCCGACCTGGATATCGCGCTCCGCGCCGCCACGAGCATCGATTCCTCGCGCCTCGGCACCGACGATCGGGTGAGCCTCCGCCTGATGATCAACGATCTGCGACTGACGAAGGAGGGAGCCCGCTTCCATGGCGAGTACGAGCAGATCAACCAGCTCGGCGGCGTGCAGCAGGAAGCGCCGAATCTGCTGGCGATGATGCCGGCGACCACGCGCGGCGAGTACGACGACATCCTGGCGCGTCTCCGCTCGCTGCCGTCGCTCGTCGACCAGACGATCGCGCTGATGGAGAAGGGGGCGGCCAGCGGCATCACGCCCCCGCGCATCACGCTGCGGGACGTTCCGGCGCAGGTGCTCGCGGTGATCCCGGATGATCCGATGTCAAGCCCGCTCCTGGCCCCGTTCACCCACATCCCCTCGTCGATCCCGGAGGCCGAGCGCGCGGAATTGAGCCGGGAGGCGGCCGGGATCTACAATGAGAGAGTGGCACCGGCGTTCCGGAAGCTGCACGATTTCCTGGTCGACAGCTACATCCCCCGCGCGCGCACGTCGATCGGCGTGGGCGCGCTCCCCGACGGGGCCGACCGTTACGCCTACGCGACGCGCGTGAGCACCACGACCGGGATGACGCCCCGGCAGATCCACGATATCGGCCTGGCGGAGGTGAAGCGGATCCGCGGAGAGATGGAGAAGGTGATGGCGCAGACGGGATTCAAGGGAGATCTGGCGGCGTTCACGAAGTTTCTCACCACCGACGAGCGCTTCTTCTTCAAGGACGCGGCGAGCCTTCTGGCCGCCTACCGCGATATCGCCAAGCGGGCCGATCCGGAGCTGATCAAGCTCTTCGGCAAGCTCCCCCGCACGCCGTACGGCGTGATCCCGGTGCCGGCCTACTCCGAGCGCTCGCAGACCACCGCCTACTACAACCCCGGCTCCTACCGCGCCGGACGCCCCGGCTACTTCTACGCGAACACCTACGATCTGGCCTCCCGGCCGAAGTGGGAGATGGAGGCGCTCACGCTCCACGAGGCGGTGCCCGGACATCACCTGCAGATCTCCCTGGCCGACGAGATGGACGGCCTGCCGGAGCTCCGCAAGCAGATGCAGTTCACCGCGTTCGTCGAGGGATGGGGACTCTACTCCGAAAGCCTCGGCGAGGAGATGGGATTCTACACCGATCCCTATTCGAAGTTCGGACAGCTCACCTACGAGATGTGGCGCGCGATACGGCTGGTGGTCGACACCGGCATCCATTCGCTCGGCTGGAGTCGCGAGCAGGCGATCCGGTTCTTCCGCGAGAACTCGAGCAAGACCGATCACGACATCGAGGTGGAGGTGGATCGCTACATCGTCTGGCCGGGGCAGGCGCTGGCCTACAAGATCGGCGAGATGAAGATCAAGGAGCTGCGGAACTACGCTCGGACCGAGCTCGGCGACAGGTTCGACATCCGCGAGTTCCACGATCACGTGCTGATGAATGGCGCGGTGCCGCTGGACGTGCTCGAGACGCAGATCAAGGCCTGGGTGGCCGAGCGGAAGAAGGCCATGGGATGAGGTGAGCGCACCGTCGAAACGCGCAACGGCGGCCCCTTCATGAGGAAGGGGCCGCCGTTGTCATATCAGGTGGGCAGGTGATCAGAAGCGGCGACGTGAAGACCATGCGCCCGCCGCGTTTGCGATCAGTCGTGTCCCTGGCGGCGCCCCATCAGCTCCACGACCAGGATGCCGGCCACGATCAGCCCCGCGCCGATGATTGCCGTCGTTCCTAGGCGCTCGCCGAGGAAGAGAAACGAGAAGAGCGCGCCGAAGACCGATTCGAGCGTGAAGATCACCCCGGCGCGCGACGGCGACACCGCCGGCTGATACCTGGTCTGCCAGTAGGTGGTGGCCACCGTCGCCACGACCGACAGATAGACCACCATGCCCCAGATGATCGGGGCTCCCGGCATGGTCCATGGCTCGACCAGGGAGGCGTGGGTCGCGGCAAGAACGAAGACGGTGATGAGCTGCCAGCCGGTGAGCGAGAGCGGGTCGGCGGCGGCCGAGAAGCGGTCGAGCAGAATCATGTAGCCGGCGAAGGTGACGGCGCATCCGAACGTCATCAGGTCGCCGGCATTGATCCCTCCCTTGCGCCAGGGATCGATCAGACCGGAGAGCTCGCCGCCGGGCGCGGTGAGCCCCCAGACGCCGAGCACGGCCAGAAGCGCGCCGATCATGACGCTCGAGCGCGGCATCCGCCGGAGCACGAGCACCTGCAGCAGCGGCGTGACGATCACGTACAGCGCGGTGATGAAGCCGGAGCGGCTGCTCGACGTGTTGTCCAGCCCGAGCGTCTGCAGCGCGTAGCCGGCGTAGAGAATCACGCCGAGCGATAGGCCACGGAGCATCACGCCGCGATCGAAGCCGCGGACCATCCGCCGGCCGAAGAGCGCGAGGAACGCGATGACGGCCACGCCGAAGCGCCACGTCAGCAGCCCCATCGGGTTGAAGGTGGAGCCGAGCAGCGACTTGACCAGCGGGAAGGTGGTTCCCCAGATCACGGTCACCAGGAGCAGGATCCCCTCGGCCGCGATCAGCCGACGGCCGGTTCCCTCCGGTCCCCCCCTCCCCGGAGCGCCGTTCTCCGACCCTCCGCTCTGGCTATCCTGTCCGATCCCGGCAACGCTCACGATGCTGCTCCTTCGATGAACTTCCCGACGCGCGGCACGTCGCCACGCCCGGGCACGAGCCGGTGAAGATAGCACAGTGAGCACGTCCGTCACATGTAACGTCCCCGGATGGTCAGTGTGAGACCGGAAGAGTCCGCGCGGCAACGACGGCCGACGGCATCGCGAACACCCAAGGAAGCATGACGATGGAGCATCGACTGACCGACGGAAGCATCCTGCTGCGTCCCTACCGCGCCGAGGACGCCGAGCCCATGTACGCGGCGATCATCGAATCGCGGGAGCAGCTCATCCCCTGGCTCCCCTGGTGCCACGACGCATACGCGATCGAGGAGACGCGGGGGTGGATCGCCTCGCGGGAACAGGCGCTCCGCGAACAGCACGAGCAGAGCTTTCTGATCGTCGACGCGGCCGACGGCACCATCCTCGGCGGCTGCGGGCTGAACCTGGTGGATCTACTGAACCGCCGCGCGAACCTCGGCTACTGGGTCCGCCGGAGCGCCGAGGGGCACGGCATCGCAACGGCCGCGACGAAGCTCGTGGCGGCATTCGGGCTCGGCGAGCTGGGACTGATCCGGATCGAGATTCTGGCCGCCGTCGACAACGTCGCCAGCCGGCGGGTGGCCATCAAGGCGGGCGCCGAGCCGGAAGGGGTGCTTCGCCGCCGTCTTCTTCTCCACGGCGTCCCCCACGACGCGGTGATGCACTCGATCGTGGCGATGAACGATTGAATCGCGCGGGCATGCCGGATGCGCGTCACACCGGCCGCTCACGCCGGGATCGCATGGTCACACCGGATGTTATGAGAAGGGGCGTTCAATTGAACGCCCCAACGTGTATTCGATGTACTCGCCGTCAACGCCCCGTCCGGCGGCGACTCACGACGTCCGGCCGAAGCGGCGGTCGAGCTCGCCGAGATCGATCCGGATCACGATCGGACGGCCGTGCGGACAGACGTAGGGCATCGAGGTGGAGAAGAGCTGCTCGATCAGGTTGAGCATCTCCTCCTGCGACAGAGGGTCCCCCGCCTTGATCGAGGCGCGGCAGGCGAACGACGCGGCGATCATCTCACGCTGGTCGGTCATCCCGAGCTGCTGGTACTCCAGGTACTGATCGAGCAGCTCGCGGAGAATCGCCCCCTCCTGTCCCGGCCGGACATCGTTCGGCACGCCGTGGATGCTCACCCGCTCCCCGCGATCGAGGGAGATCTCGAAACCGAGGCCGCTCAGCTCCGTCCGGAGCTCACGCACCAGCGCGAACTCCGCCGGAGCCACCTTCATCTCGAGCGGAAAGAGCAGCTGCTGCGACATCGGCATCGCCGTCTGCATGGTCCTGAGCGCCTGTTCGTAGAGGATCCGCTCGTGCGCCACGTGCTGGTCCACGATCATCAGGCCGGAGCGGATCTGCGAGAGGATATACTTGTTGTGCACCTGCCACAATCCCACCCGCTCCTCGCCGACCTCATCGGTCGGCCGCACCTGCTGATGGAAGGCCACGGCGTTTCCCTGACCTCCCTGGCCGGCATCCGCTCCCTCGGCCGGGCCGGCGGAGGCGCTTCCGGCCTCCGGCACGCCGAACCCGAGCGTCGACTGCACGGCCGCGGGGGCCGCGGGCGGGGTCATGCCGGGGCCACCGGCCGGGTCGCCGAAGAGCTGGCGGAGCACGTCGTAGCCGGTTCCGGTGGAGGCGGTCCTGTCGTAGCGGGGCTGCGGAGGCGCCGACCAGTCGCGACGGTCGCCGGCATCCCCGGGAGCGCGGTCGGACGGGCGTGGGGCCGGCGAGGTCGGGAAGCGCTCCGGGCGGTCGTAGCTCGGCAGCGCGAACCGGAGCGCGGCGATCACACCTTCACCCGATTCCGGCTGCGGCAACCGCATCGCCGGGGTCAGATTGTAGTCGCTCAGCGCGCGGCGCGTTCCCTCCTGCAGCATCTGGTAGATCGTCGACTCGTCGTCGAACTTCACCTCGGCCTTCGTCGGATGCACGTTCACGTCCACCCGCTCCGGATCGATCTCGAGGAAGATCACGTAGGGGGGATAGCTCTGCGCGTCCATCAGGTGCTCGTAGCCGGTGAAGATGGCGTGCGACAGGAGCTTGCTGGCGATGTAGCGGCCGTTGAGGAAGAAGTACTGATCGCTCTTGGACTTGCGCGCGAAGTTCGGGCGGCCGATGTAGCCGGTGGCCTTGATGCCGATCTCGGAGGTCTCGAACGGCAGGAGCGCGTTGAGCATCTCCTCGTTGTAGATCGCCCTGATCCGCTCCTCCAGCGTTCCGGCCTTCACGTTGAGCACCAGCATGTCATCATCCGACAGCGTGAAGCTGACCTCCGGATAGCAGAGCGCGAAGCGCTGCATCACCTCGACGATATGCTTGAACTCGGTGGCGTTGGACTTCAGGAACTTGCGCCGCGCCGGCACCGAGAAGAAGAGATTCTTCACCGCGATCGATGTCCCCTTGTCGCAGGCGGTCTTGGTCTCCTCGGTGATCCGTCCGCTCTCCAGGCGGATGAGGGTGCCGAGCTCCTCCTCGGCGCGCCGGGTCTTGAGCTCGATCTGCGCCACGGCGGCGATCGCGGCAAGCGCCTCCCCACGGAAGCCGAGCGTGATGATCCGGTCGAGATCGTCCTGGGTCGTGATCTTGCTGGTGGCGTGGCGCTCGAAGGCGATGCGCGCATCCTCCTCGGACATGCCGGAGCCGTTGTCGGCGATGTAGATCAGCGATTTCCCGGCGTTCTTTACCACCACCGCGATCTCGGTGGCGCCGGCGTCCAGCGAGTTCTCGACAAGCTCCTTGACGACCGACTCCGGGCGCTGCACCACCTCGCCGGCGGCGATCTTGTTGGCGAGGGAATCGGGAAGTTTATGTATCAGGGCCATGGATCAACCACTCGTGATAAGTCCGTAGAGATCTGTCTCGATGAGCATCGGGGATCGAGGTCGGCGTCGCGCGGCGGGGATGGACTCGGACCGTATCGTCGCGCATCGACGCGCGCGCGAAGGTCAGTCCCGCCTGACGCGGAATTTAACGAACGGCCGGAAGCCGGCGACGCCGAGCCGGGAGGGACGGAGGAATTCGGTGATCCCCCTCCCCGTCAGCGTCTCCATCCCCTGGCGCCGCACCGTTAGCTCCGAGAGATTCCGATGGTAGAACGGTCCGGCATCGAGCGTCGAGATCGGACGCACTTCGAGGCGCGTGCCGGCATCGTCGGCGGCCTCGAGAAGGGTCGGCCGCGGAAGCCCGGTCCAGTGCGGCCGGAAGAGCGCCCGCTCCATCGTCAGCCGGTCGGAGCCGGCCTCCTGACGTCCCTCCACGAAGAGTCTCCAGCAGGAGAACCGATCGGCCGAATCGGGGGATGAAACCAGGAAATAGACGAATACCCTCCCCTCCGAGTGGATGCGTCCCCAGTGCCAGTCGCCGGAAATATGATGCAGCGGACGGCCGCCGAAGTTCCGGTCGTGGTAGGCCCGGCCGGCGAAGCGGATCGAACGCTCCCGGCCAAACGCGCCGAGCGACAGCTCCGCCGCGAACGCGGCATCCGGCGCCGCGGGAACCCACCAGTCCCCGGCCGCTGTTGGATCGATCGCGAGAGCTCCGCCGGATCCCGCCGGCGGCGGCGGGGCCTCCAGGTCGATCGTCCCGTGAAGCCGCTTCCGTCCGAGAAGAAGCCGCGTGTCGATCTCCAGCCGGTAGCGCCGCCCCCCGGCCGCCGATGTCGACGTGATGATCCGGTTGTCTCCATGGGCCGCGTCGGTCGTGACCGGGGAGGCCGACAGCGGCGCGCCCCCCTCGTGCAGCGCGAAGAAGATCCGACGGCCGCGATGGTAGAGATTGATGTTGAACGCCGAGTAGTCGGCCGGCGACGGTGGGGCCCCGCGTCCGGCGGTGAAGCGATCGATGGCGGCGGTGTAGTAGGGAGACATCGGCACGCCGCGGAACCAAATGGCGACGAAGCCCCACTCCCCGTCGGCGCTCATGCCGTCGAAGTAGGACCATTCGTACGCTCCGGGAGCGTCGAGAAGATGCCATCGATCCTCGCCCGGGTCGAGCGTCGTCATCACCGCTTCTCCCTGTGAATCTCTCGGACATGGCGCGAGCGCCGGAGTCGGCCCTCGATCGGCGCGCGGCCGCGTCGGGGCAAATAACGTCCATGCCTGAGTAACTTGATCGCATGCTTCTGTATCAACTGGTCATCACGGCGCTTCTGCTCCCGCTGCTCGGCGTGGCGATCATCAACCACGTCACCTTCGCCGAGATCCGCCGCGGAGAGCGTCCCCGACGGCGGCGACGGATCTCGGTGCTGGTCCCGGCCAGGAACGAGGAGCGCTCCATCGAGGGATGTCTGACATCGCTCATCCGGCAGCGCGGCGAGGGGCGCGGCGAGGAGGTTCTCGACGACTTCGAGGTGATCCTGCTCGACGACGGATCGGAGGATCGCACCGGGGAGATCGCGCGGCGGCTCGCCGAGACCAGTAGCGTGCTCAGGGTGATCCGTGGAGAGCCGCTCCCCCCCGGCTGGGTCGGGAAGAACTGGGCCTGCCATCAGCTCGCGCTCCAGGCACGGGGAGATCTGCTGATCTTCACCGACGCCGACACGGTCCACGATCCGGAGAGCATCGCGGCCTGCGCCGCGTTCGCCGAGCGGAGCGGCGCCGAGCTCTTCTCCGGCGTCCCGCGGCAGCGCATGGTCACCTTCTGGGAGCGTGCCGTGGTCCCGCTGGCCCCGTTTCTCTACTACGCCTATCTCCCCAACCGCTGGATAACAACGAAATCCGATCCGAGGTTCGTCGCGGCCAACGGCCAGCTCCTGGCGGCCTCGCGCCGGGCATACGACATGATCGGCGGACACGAGGCGGTCCGGGAGAATCTGGTGGAGGATGTGGCGCTGGCGCGGCTTGCCAAGCGGCGCGGCGTGAAGGTGGCGCTGGCCGATGCCTCGGCGATCGTCGAATGCCGGATGTACCGCTCGCGTCGGGAGGTCCTGACCGGGTTCTCGAAGAACCTCTTCCCCGGACTCGGCTACAGCGTGACCGGGCTGATCCTGTTCGTTCTCTCCTTCCTCCTCCTCTACGTGGCGCCACTTCCGCTGCTGGCGGCCGCAGTGATCACCGGAGCGACCGGCGCCGCGATCGACCTCCGGCTCGTGGCGCTGCCGGCGGCGCAGCTCGCGATGGCCGGCGCCATCCGATGGATGGTGTGGCGTCGCTTCGGCCCGCGCCCACGGATGGGGGTGGACGGGCTGGAACAGCTGCTGCTGCAGCCGGCCGCGGCCGCGGCCGCCGCGGCGATTGCGATCAACTCCGCCCGCTGGGCCTTCCGCCGGGATGGGATCCGATGGAAGGGACGCGGCTACGCGCGAGGGGGATCGCATGGAGGATCGCGCGGCGCGGGATCGGGCGAAGCGTCCGTCGAAGCATCGCCGAAGACGCCCTCGGCGCGCGCGTCACAGGCATCTGCATCCGGAAGCGAGCGGGAAAGAGCGGACGTGACTTGACCGGCGTTCCGCTGGGCCGTAATATCGCCCTGTTTCGGGACGAACGCATGGAGCCCCGTCATCCCGGCAGTCCCATCCATGTCGCAGTTCCTCTGGGTCGACCATGTTCCGTCGCACAACCCAATACCGCGTAAACGACCTCAACCGGGCGCAGGAGTATCGGACCGATACCTTCAGCCCCCGGCGTGGTGATCGCCATACCCTCGGCTCGATCATCTGGCTGGCCATGCTCCGGCTGATCCTGACCATGCTGATCGCTTGGTACCTGAAGGATCACTTCGGCGACTATGGCGAGTGGTGGATGGTGACGGTGGCGGCGATCTATGGCATCGCGATCTATCCGGCGCAGATCCAGTACAACTATTTCAAGCGGACGAGCCGGCGGGTGATCGAGCAGACGCTCTGTTCGAGCTGCCGCTACTTCAACGCCGAGGGACTCCACTGCATGCAGCTCGACGAGCACGTGTCGGAGACCTACCTCCCCTGCGCCGGCGAAGGGTGGGAGCCGAAGACGATCGAAGAGCTCTGAGACCGCCGGCGCGCCGGCCGCGCGCCACGCCCCCACCACACGCCGCATCGGCCACCGATGCACGCGCCCCCCTCGCTTCCTCTCCTCCGGACTCACGGATCACCGGCCCCATGCATCGTCCTCTCGACGTCCCGAGCCACGGCGCGAGCCATGGTGTGGGAGCCACGTCCCGGACAGCCGGCGCGCATCCCTCCGGAGCGGCCGCGCCCTCCGATCGGAACCCGATCCGTCCGAACGTCCGATCCGTGATTCGTGGAGCGTAACCTCGGGATCACCCGCGCGTTACACCCGCCATCTCATGCGGCCGCGATGGATCGCCGGCCGCATCTCCGCCCGAACACATCCGGGAGCGACGCCGATCGCTCCCGCTCCGATCTCTTTCGTACCAGACCATGCACAGACCGATTCCGCGCGTCCTCGGCGCGCTCCTCTCCATGCTCGCCCTGGCGATCACGCTCGGCACGGGCACGCTCATGGCGCAGAGCGCCGATTCCATCGCGGGACGATGGAGCGGTGAGATCACGCTGCCGAACGGTCCCCTCGATATCACGGTCATCCTTCGCCGGCAGGGAGATGCCTGGCAGGGAACGATCGACATCCCTCAGCAGCGGGCCAAGGATCTTCCGCTCAAGAATATGATCATCGCTCCGCCGTCGGTGAGCTTCGGCATCGTCGGGATTCCCGGAAAGCCGATCTTCACCGGCTCGATCGAGCCGGGAGGAACGAGGATCTCGGGAAGCTTCGTCCAGGCGGGCGTCAGCCTTCCGTTCCACCTCACGCGCGCCGGTGCCTCGACCGGCGGAGCATCGACCGCCGGCGGCTCGAGCATGAGCGCCGATTCGCTCGCCGCGGCAATCGCCGATCTCCGCGCGGCGATTCCGAAGGCACTGGATGACTGGAAGGTTCCCGGGCTGGCGATCGCGATCGTCAGAAAGGACACGGTGCTTCTGGCCGAGGGCTTCGGCTATCGGGATCTGGAGAAGAAGCTGCCGGTGACCCCCTCCACGCTCTTCGCGATCGGCTCGTCCACGAAGGCCTTCACCACGCTTCTGCTCGGCACGCTGGTCGACGAGGAGAAGATCTCCTGGACCACGCCGGTGGTCGAGTACATGCCGGGGTTCCACCTGAAGGATCCCTACGCCACCTCGCACATGACGCCGCGCGATCTAGTTACCCACGTCTCCGGCCTTCCCCGCCACGATGCCATGTGGTACGGAAGCGGACTGACGCGCCGGCAGATATTCGACCGGCTTCAGTATCTGGAGCCGACCGCCGAGCTCAGAACCAAGTGGCAGTATCAGAACCTGATGTACATGACCGCCGGCATGCTGGCCGAACAGGTGACCGGCCAGAGCTGGGAGGACCTGGTGCGGCTGCGGATCTTCGAGCCGCTCGGCATGCGCTCCAGTAACCTCTCGGTGACCGACATGCGCGCGGCCGCGGAGGCCTCGCTCGGCTACGGGGAGGACACCACGGAAAAGCTGCTCCCCTATCGGAACATCGATCAGATAGGCCCGGCCGGCTCGATCAACTCCACGATCCTCGACATGGCGCGCTGGGCCCGATTCCACCTCGGCGATGGCACCTTCGAGGGGAAGCGGATCGTCGATCAGGCGACGCTGGATCAGCTACACACCGGGCAGGTGGTGATCGACGGCGGCAAGCCGACCAAGGATCGGATCTTCCGCCTCTACGCGATGGGATGGATGGTCGAGGCGTTCAAGGGGCACCGCCTGCTCCAGCACGGCGGGAACATCGACGGGTTCACGGCGATGGTCTCCTTCCTGCCGGAGGACGATCTAGGGGTGGTGGTGCTGAGCAATCAGAACGGCACCCCGCTGCCGGCCACGCTGATGTACTCGGCATACGATCGCCTGCTCGGTATCAACCCGGACGGGTGGAGTGAGCGGCTGAAGGGACGCGTGAAGAATCAATCCAAGGAAGAGGAGGAGGATCAGAAGAAGCCGGAGGATCTCGGACGCGTGCCGAATACCCGCCCCTCCCATCCTCTGAAAGCCTATGTCGGCGAGTACGAGCATCCGGCCTATGGTCTGATGACCATCGAGCTCGACCACGATCGGCTGAAGGCGACCTACAACGGTATATCCACGCCGCTCGAGCATTATCACTACGACCTCTTCAAGGGGACCGAGGTGCAGACGCTCCTCGGCGACGAGCGCGTGCAGTTCCTGACGAGCGTCGACGGCGATATCGATCAGTTGAGCATCAACCTGGAGCCGACCACGGAGAACATCGTCTTCACCCGACGGGTGCCGGCGGCGCTCTCGGATACGAACAACCTCCGGCGCTTCGCCGGCAACTACGATCTGTCGGGGCTCAGGCTGGTGATCTCGCTGGAGCACGGCAAGCTCTTCGCGCAGGCGACCGGGCAGGGAAAGCACCAACTGGTGCCGTTGAGGGACAACACGTTCCAGACGGGGGATCTCCGCGGCTTCAGAATCCGCTTCGAGGAGGAGAAGGGGAAGGTGGTGCGTCTGGTGTCGATACAGCCGAACGGATCGTTCGCGGGGAAGCGCGTGGAATAACGCCGCGTCTCCGACACGGACATCATGATGCCATCGAGACGATGGGCGGCCGCGCGGGAGATCCCCGCGCGGCCGCGTCGTTTCCGCCCCCAGCGGTGTCCGGGATCTGGCGCGCGCCATCGCCGAACGCCGTTGCCGGGAAGAAGGGATCCCGCCGTCGTCCGTTGCTCGCGAACGGATATATTGCGCCGCCATTTTCCATTCCCGCCCCGACATCACTTCCGCCGCGTCGGCACCAACGATCCGGAGACGCGTCGGCCCACCAGGGAGGGTTTCCCTGCAAGGAGTCTCCACTATGCGGAATTCGTTCGCCCTGTTTCTGGCCGCCCTCGGCGCCGTCGCGCTCATCACCGCCGCCAGCGGCTGCTCGGAGGATACGCCGGCCACCATCACTCCCACCGACAGCTCGAACGCCCCGGCCTATTCCTTCGTCGTGATCGGCTGCAACCGGATCGACTACACCGACACCACCGGCGCCGACCCGAGCACCGCGAACGTCGCCCAGCTCGAGCGGACGTTCGACGAGGTCGCGCGGCTCGACCCGAAGCCGGCCTACCTCTTCTTCACCGGCGATCTCGTGCTCGGCCTCACCACCGATACCACGGTGCTCGAGCGTCAGTTGACCGCGTGGCGCAGGCTCTACGAGGCATCCCCTCTGGCCTCCTCCGGCATCAAGCTGGTGGCGATGCCGGGGAACCACGAAGCGCTCTACTACACCCCGACGGCCGAGGTTCCGAACCGCGCGTTCGAGAGCGTCTGGCTCCGCGTGATGGCTCCCTACATCGTCGGCGGCAACGGCCCCGGCCCGGGGGGACCGGACAATCTGGCGACCGATCAGAGCAGGCTCACCTACTCGTTCGATTTCCGCGACTCCCATTTCGTGATCGCCAACACCGACACGTACGACTCGGCCAGCACACTCCCGCTCAACTGGATCGGCGGCGACATCGCCGCGGCGCGTGCGCGCGCATCGGTGAAGCACATCTTCCTGCTCGGCCACAAGCCCGCCTACCCTTCGCCGCTGGATGACGAGCACGACTGCCTCGACCGCTACCCCGCCCTCCGGAATCAGCTCTGGAGCATGCTGGAAGGGAGCGCCTGCGAGGCGATGCTGACCGCGCACAACCATTGCTACTATACCACCCGCCCCACCGCCGGCAAGACCTGGCAGATCGTGGCCGGCAACGGCGGCAGCTCCTTCATCAAGCATCTTCCGACGGAGCAGAAGTTCTTCGGCTATTCGATCGTCACCGTCACCAAAGGCGGGCGCGTCTATCTCCGGAGCATGGGGCGCGACGAGCCGGCCGGCGGCTACATGGCCCCCTGCCCGGCCTCGCAGTACCCGACCACGCAGCGCGATTCGGTCGATCTGACGTGGGGTTGAAGAGAATTGAGAATGAAGAATGATGAACCATGAAATCACCGCCGGCCGTGCGGGGATTGCTTGGAGAGCATTCGTTCTGACGTGCAGTTGAAGAGAATTGAGAATGATGAATGATGAACCATGAAATCATTGCCGGCCGTGCGGGGATTGCTTGGAGAGCGTTCGTTCTGACGTGCAGTTGAAGAGAATTGAGAATGATGAATGATGAACCATGAAATCACCGCCGGCCGTGCGGGGATTGCCTGGAGAGCATTCGTTCACACGGCCCCGACGCACGCTCGGGATGATGAATTCAGGCGTTGGACCGGGTGGGGATGTGCATGGCCGGGATGATCGCCGCGCGCCCATGAATCCGTGCGCGATGATGGCATCTCGTTGCCGCCGCGGAGTCGCATGGCCGGCCCCATGGCCACCCCGCCGGTGATGGCGGATGCGGGACGGGCGCCCATGGAAGGAGGGCCCGTCCCGCACGCATCGCATATACAGCCCGCGGCCGCCTGCCGTCGGCAATGCTCACGGGCGCCAGACGAGGCCGATGCTCGGCGCGGCGAACAGCGTCGTGATCGACTCCCACTCGTTCAACTGTATGCCGCCGGCAACCTCCACGAACATCTCGACCACGTCGCTGAGGCGGATCGATTCTCCCACGTTGGCCATCACGCCGTAGCCCCACTGGGTCCGCGTGGATTGCTCGGTCGCGAGCGTCGAGTTGAAGTCGTAGCGTGGCGGCGGGCCGTCGAGGCTTCCCAGGCCGATGTAGGGGCCGAGGCCGATATAGGTGGCCATGGCGCCCGAGGCCGGCGGCCTGATGATGAGCGAGAGCGCCCCGCCAACTCCGTCGCTCGACGTTCCACTGTAGACCGTCTGAACGCGCGCGGCAAACGCCAGATGCGTCGCCGCGTTGCTGTCGGAGAGCGTGGTCGTCAGCTCGGCGCCGAGCCCTCCGCGCCGGTCACCGGTATAGGTGGTCCCGGTCAGGTCCATGTAGGCACGCAGGCCGAGGTAGGTCCGTGGGGTAAAGCCGTAGCCGACCGAGAGATCGACGCCGTACGACAGGTTCCGGTCGATCGCTTTCGGGCGCGTTTCCGGAAGCGCGGAAAGGGCGGCGCCCAGCCTCAGCTCTCCGACCGCCGCCGGTATCGCCAGCGACTGAAGGGTCGGGCTGTAGACCGAGCTTTGCGCGAACGCGGCCATCGGCGGGAGCAGGATCGCCAGAGCCGCCGCGGTGCAACGGGATGTCATCATGAATACATGGGGAAGTATCGTTCAACTGCTCGGGATGGTGGCGTTGCCGCGGCCACGACCCGACGGGATCGTGGCTCGAACATACGTGCGCACACCACGCAGGATGGCTAGTTGTCGATTTGCTCCCCCTTCCCTCAACCCAATTTTCCGGTAGCACCAGGCGCGGCAGGCTATCGTTCGACCACGATCCGCTCCTGAACGCGCGCACCCCCGGAGGTCAGCTCCAGGACGTACGATCCCGCCGGAAGGGAGGTCACGTCGAGCGAGCGCGCATGGCGTCCCGCGTCGAGCTCATCCTCCTCGATCGGTCGCAGTAGCGCGCGTCCCATCATATCCACGATCCGCAGCGAAACACGGGAGCGCTCCTTCAACGTGAACGCAATGTCGAGCGTGGTCGCGGCGGGAACGGGGGAGATCCGCAGGCCGATTGCGGGGATCGCGGAGGGGGGCGTCACGGAGGCCGAAGCCGGCACCCGCCGGATGATCAGTCCGCCGAAGACGGTCGCGATCGCCTCGTTATCGCTCAGGTAGGCCATGCCGGTGATGTTCGGCACCGCCTGCACCCAGAGATCGGTGGGCTCGGGGCTCCAGGTGTCGCCGCCATCGGTGGTCGAGATGATTTTGCCCGCGGGCCCGTAGGCTATCACGTGCATCCGGTCGCGGGGAGCCACGTCGAAGATGCCGAGCTCCGGGTACATCCGGTACTGGTAGACGGTGTCCCAGGTTCGACCGCCATCATCGGTGCGGCAGATGAGATCCTGCCCCTTGTACGCCGAACCGGAGTCCAGGATAACGTTCCCGACCCACCCTCGCATCGGATCGATGAACCGCATGTGCGGGCCAGGGGTCCAGTTGGGGAACACCGACCACGATTTCCCCCGGTCCTCGCTCCGGATCACGACGCGCCTGTTGGCGGCGCTCAGATGGGCGACGATCACGTTCTCCGCCGGCATCGCCACCGCGTTGATCCACATGCCGGCGCGGATGACCGTATCGGGAAGGACGAGCGGCGTCCAGCTCGCGCCTCCGTCGCTCGTGATCAGGATATCGTTCGGTATGGATCCCACGACACCGGACGTGCCGGAGCACATGGAGAGGCCGACAAGAGGATACTCCGGATGCCCGATCCGACTGCGATTCCACGACTCCCCGCCATCGGTCGAGCGAAGCAGAACGCCGCTGTCGCACGCGACCAGGCAGAGGCTGGGCGTAGGGAGCGCGATTTCCAGGAGGAACACCGGGAAGTCCAAGAGCCCCGTCTCTCCTCTTGGCCGCGCCGTATCCGAATACACCACTCGCCAGGTGGACCCTTTATCCGTCGACTTGTGGATGAGGGTAAGCGTGGTGCCGACCTCGCCGATCGTCAGACAGGGGCCTCCTGGAGCACAGGCAATGCCGGAATAGTCACGCCCCCAGACGGAATCGATCTTGCGCCATTCATATGTCTGGCACAGGCTCGATGCCGAGCCGAGGAGAAAGAGGATGCCGACAAGCGCGGCATGGAGGAGCATTCGTTGCATGATCACATCACCTCGAATGATGCCGCGCGGCGAGCCCCGCTCGGAAGCGCCGCGCGCATGAGCGATCGTTGAGGATATTACCGACGTCCGACAATTCCGGAGCCCACCGTCTCGCCACGTTTGCTGACCGTATAGAACAGTGTGGCGCCTGCGTGCACTGCAAACGGCAGATCGACCGAGGCAGCCTCGTCACCACGACACTCGACCGACTCGGTGCCGAGCCTGCGGCCGAGGTTATCGAACAACGTGACAGCATATGATCCATCCGTCTCGGGGAGGAAGGTGATACGAACGGTAGTGAAGGGGAGGATCTTCGCGGATGATGCGATCTCCCGATCCGCCGCCTGATGCTCGCCGATGGCGGGCTTGCTCCCCGGTCCAGTGTTATCTCCGGGAAAATGATCCCATACCTGGGAACAGATCGTGGTGCAGTCAAAGAATGCGGATGGATCCACCGGAATCCCGCATCCCGGAAGATTTGGTGTCCCTCCTACAATGCGATTGACAACCGTATTCACCCCATTCCGTCGGCAGATTTTAAATCGTGCCCAGCAGCAGGCCATGTTACATCCTCTCATTTGTGGATGCTTCCCTTCCTGCTCATAGCGCCCCCAGCAGTTGCTTGTGCTCAGACGCCAGATATCGGCGCAATCACCTTCACTCGGTGACGGCATGCCCATGGGAGGGTTCTGCACAACATCCTGCATGGCCGCCGCAATGATCCCATCCACGGTGCAAGGTGGGCTACTAAACCCTGGGCTCACTTCAAACGTGGTGATGAAATAATCTGGCTCACCAGTACAGCCGATCCTGTATTGAAACCAATAATTCACCACATAGGTCACGCCATTGCAGGTGACATTGATTGTCCGCATAGCGGCAGGTATCCATGGGATGCCGCAACCATCGTCACAGTACGTCGATTTCTGCGCCGAGGCGCGAAGTATCAGAACGACGAGAATCGCAAGAATCGTGGTAATGCGGCGCATAGTGCCTCCTGAATGAACCTCGCTGGTGGACGAGAGACAAATAACGCCGCTAAACATACAAAAGGATATCGCAACCGCAAGCGATATTTCATCCCAGCTGTGAAGATGGTGGTTTTTCTTGCGGCGCGGCCATCGGCCCGCGAAGCTCGCGCCCCGCACCGGATCCCTCTTCACCGAAGATCGACGCCCGCCGTTTCCCGGACGGAGCCTACCTTTGCCGCCTGAACCGAACACGGCGCCCGGCCTCCGCCGGCGCGCCGCGATGCGCCGCGGCCGGCGCCTCACGTCTCGAATCTTCTCATGGCCAATCTTCTCCTGCTCGGCATCTGTTTCGCGATCGGCATCATCGCCGGTCGAACGCGACGTTTCCCTCCGGACGCGGCGCATGCGCTCAACGCGTTCGTGATCAACATCTCCCTCCCCGCGCTCATCCTCGTGCAAATCCACGGGCTGGAGCTCGACCGGTCGCTGATCGCGCCGGCGCTGATGCCGTGGGGGCTCTTCATCATCGGCGCGGGGATCTTCAACCTGATCGGCAAGCGGTTCCGGATGTCGCGCCGGACCATCGGCTGCCTGATGCTCGCCGCCGGCCTCGGCAACACGTCGTTCGTCGGCCTGCCGATGATCGAGGCATTCTACGGGCGCGGCGCGGTCGGCATCGGCGTTCTTGCCGATCAGCCGGGGAGCTTTCTCGTTCTCTCGACGCTCGGGATCTACGTGGCCGCGCGATATTCCTCCGGCAGCCTCACCGCGCGGGACCTGCTGCTGCGCGTGCTCCGCTTCCCCCCGTTCATCGCGCTCCTGCTTGCCCTGCTCCTCCGCCCCTTCACCTTCCCCGATGCCGTCGCGCAGATGCTGACGCGCCTGGGAGACACGCTCACGCCGCTGGCGCTCGTCTCGGTCGGCCTCCAGCTCAGGCTCTCCGAGCTGGCCGGACGCGAGCGGAGCCTGGCGCTCGGCCTCGGCTACAAGATGATCCTGGCCCCGGCGCTGATCCTCTTCGTGCTGGCGGCCACCCTCGGCTATGGACGGACGCTGCAAGTGACGATCTTCGAGGCCGCGATGCCGCCGATGATCACCGGCGCGCTGGTGGCCATCGAGCACGACCTGGACCCTCCGCTGGCCACGCTCCTGCTCGGCATCGGCATTCCCTTCGGCTTCCTGGTCCTTCCCCTCTGGTGGGAATTCCTGAAGATCTTCGGTCCTCCGTGACACGCCGGATGCTCCGGCGACGAATCGCGCGCTGCGTGAACGAACGAAGGGGATGCGCCCGCGGGCACATCCCCTTTTCATTGCATCATCCGTTCATCCCCACGGCCGCGCCAGAGCACGGCGCGGAGATCGCACTCACTCGATCGCCCGATCGATAGCACCATCAACGGAAGCCCCCGCCGCGATCATCGGTCATGATGGCGCGAACGGGGGCAACGAGAAGTCACGCATGCCGAGTCGGGCAGCGCCGGGGAAGTACCGCGCGTCCGGTCTGGAGCCCCACTGTAGCGGGCCGGATCGACGGCATTTCCCCGGGTGCCGGATGTTCAATGCTCCACGATCACGCGGGTGGCGCGAGCACCGTCGCCATCGCTCACGATACAGTGGTAGACTCCGGTTGGGATCCCGTCGAGATCGATGTCGACCGCCGTGGTCCCCGGCGCCACCCACCGGGTCCGCTCGGCGACGGTGCGCCCGAGGTTGTCCACCAGCGCGCAGCGGATCGCGCCGCCACGGGCCGAGGCCACCGTCACCGACATCCGGTCGCGGGCGGGATTCGGTTGCACGGAGGTCTCCAGATTGTCATGGGTGTCGACGCGGGTCACCGACGCGGTGGAGGATGTGAGCACGGCGAGGCCGCCGGTGGTGCCGATCCAGATCTTCCCCTGCTTGTCCTGCGCCAGCCCGTTGACCACGTCCCCCGGCAGCTCGCTGTTGGCTTTCGTGAAGGTGCTCCAGGTGGTGCCGTTGTAGCGCGCCAGACCGGCGCTGGTGCCCGCCCAGAGATTTCCGGAAGCGTCGATCAGAAGCGCGTTGACCGTGTCGGTCGGCAGACCCGAGTTGGCCTTGTTCAGAACGCTCCAGGTGGTGCCGTCGAAGGAGGCGACGCCCCCTCCCCAGGTGCCGACCCAGATCTTGCCGCTCGCCTCGTGCGCCAGGGCATAGATGTCGTCGGCGGGGATGCCGGAGTTCGCCTTGGTGAAGCTCGTCCACTTCGTCCCGTCGAAGTGAACCAGGCCGGTGAAGTTGGTGCCGACCCAGAGATGCCCCGCCGCCGGATGTACGACGTTGATGCCGCCGAAGCTCTCCAGACCGGTATTGGCCGAGCTGTAGTTGGTCCAGGTGGTCCCGTCGTAGCGGGAGATTCCCTGGTAGGTGCAGCCGATCCAGACCACGTCGCTGTCGTCGACGGCGATCGCGGTCACCCAGTCGCCGAGCAGTCCGGAGGTGGAGGAGCTGTACTGCGTGCCGGTCTTCCCGTCGTAGCGGGTCACGCAGCCGCCGAACAGATCGCTGGCGCACCAGATCGTCCCCTTGGAATCGTGCGCCACGTCGAGCGTGGTGTAGGCGAGATTCTTCCAGGTGGTGCCGTCGAACTTGGTGAGCCCCATGCTCGACATCCAGGCCGCGCCGTTGTCGTCGATGGTGATCCGGCCGACGAAGTTCGCCGGGATCTTGGAGTTGGAGGTCGTGTAGACCTTCCAGGTCGGGGTCTGCGCGCGCAGACCGATCGTGCCGATGGCCGTGCCGATCAGGGCGGCGGCGAGCGTGGTAAGGATATGTCTCATGGAGGTCGTGCGATGAGATGTTCGAGAGGGAACGCCCGGAGCCGGGGAGACCGTCGGAGCGCAGCATGGGGATCGTAACGAGTGGAGCCTCCTCGGGCGCGACTCGGGCGTCGCGGAGTTCCTTCTCGATCCGGAGCAAACATATCGGCCGACGGCGGTGGCGATCAACGCCAGATAGCTCGTATTATTCGATCCGGCTCCCGTGGTCGGATCGCCCGAAACCCGATTTTTCCGCAATCACCGCGGATTATTCCGCATTTCCGATTCGATGTCGATGACCCCCTCGGATGATCTCTTCCAATTGATCCGCTCCCTCTCCCGCTCGGAGAAGGGGTACTTCCGGAAATTCGCCACGCGAAGCTCGGGGGGCCAGCGGAACGACTATCTGGTCCTGTTCGACGCCATCGACCGGATGGAGAGTCACGACGAGGAGGCGCTGCGCGCCGCGATCGCCTCGAAGGGCTTCGCTGAGCGGCTTCCGGCGGTGAAGCATTACCTCTACCGGAGCATCCTGAAAAGTCTCAGAGCCTATCACGACGAGTCGAGCGTCGAATGGCGGCTGCGCGCGGAGCTGGCCAGCGCCGATATCCTCTACCGGAAGGGATTGCACGATCAGGCATGGAAGGCGATCGCCAGGGTGAAGAAGCTCGCGCGCCGGGAGCTGAAGGAGCTGCCGCTGCTCAACGCCATCCACATCGAGCGGGTGCTGATCTCCAACCGCGGCTATCACGAGGATACCGCCGAGATGCTCTCGCGCAGCTTCGACGAGGAGCGGGAGCTCCTGCAGGACCTGTTGAACATCTCCCGGATCGACAGCATCGGCAAGCGGATCATCCGGCAGATCATGCGCCGCGGAGGGACGCGGAACGAGCGGGAGCGGGAGGAGCTGGACGCCCTCTTCGACCACGATTTCCTGGACGACGAGCGGAACGCCACATCGCCGAAGGCGCGATTCCTCCGCCACCATGTCCGGAGCAGCCATGCCTTCGCGGTCGGCAACTTCGAGGAGTGCTATCGCGAAACGCGGAGGATGGTGGAGATTCTGAAGGAGGATCCCGCGCTCTGGAGCGGCTCGCCGGAACGATTCCTCAACGCCGTCAACAACCTGATCGGGATCTGCCAGTTCGTCGGCCGCTTCGACGAGGCGCTCGCCTGGCTCGATGAGCTTCGCCGGATGCCGGAGCTGTCGGAGCAGTTCGCGCTCGACAAATTCACCTCGGTCGCGAGCATGGAGCTGACGCTGCTGCTGAAGCAGGGGCGGTTCGAGCGGGCGCTGGCGCTGGTGCCGGAGATCGACGCCGGGGTTGCCCGATTCGGGGCCAGGCTCAGCCGCACGTTCACCTACATGTTCGGCTATCACCTGGCCTGGACCTACATCGGCGTGGGGCGCTACCGCGAGGCGCTCGCCCGGCTTCAGCCGATCCTCAACGACGGCACCGCGAGCGTGCGTGACGATCTGGTGGCGTTCGCCCGGATCCTCAACCTGGTGATCCATTTCGAGCTCGGGAACCGGGAGCTGCTGCCGTACGCGGTGCGCGCCAGTTACCGCGCGCTCTACAAGCGCGGCCGCCTGAACGGCGTGGAGAGCCTGATCCTCAGATCGCTCCGCGCCATGTCGACGGCCGACCGCGAGGAGGAGCTTCGGCCGATCTTCACCCGGATGATCCGGGAGCTCGAGATCCTCGCCGAGAACCCCGAGGAGCGGAAAGCATTCCAGTACTTCCACTTCATCCCATGGCTTCGCTGCCGGCTCGAAGGGAAGCTCCTGGTCGATATGCTCCGGAGTGCCCCCGAGGAGGCGCGCCCCTGATCACCACGCGGGAAAGAGGCCGAAAACGCGCTGGCGCGGACCGGTGGAAATGGGACGGTAATTGCGGTGGATAATGGCGGCGTGGATAAAATTCCGGGGAGCCCGCCGACGGTACCGATCGGACTCGTAGTTTGTCGGACCGTAAATCGCGCACGCACGCCGTGCGGCTGGGATATCCCCACGAACTGATGGAGAACACTCGATGCCGGTCATCTCATCCCTCGGCTCCGAGATCGTCGAACGCCTCGCGCGGTATCGATCGGATCTTGGCCACGAGCATGCGCTCGATTTCTTCTTCTACCTCCCCTCGTTCGATCAGGCCGGAAAGCTCGCCGACCGCCTTCGTGGCGCCGGCTTCGAGGCCGACCTGCGTCAGTGCGAGGAAAGCACCCGCTGGCTCTGCGTGGCAACCCGGCAGACGGTGCCGGACGAGGAGGGACTGAACTACTACGGCGAATGGTTCCGCGTGCTCGCCGGCGAGTACGAGGGAGTCTTCGACGGCTGGGAGTCGAACGTGGTCGAGTAGCCCGAGAAGCCCCACCTCGACACCCATGACGCATGTCGCCCCTTGTCGCCGTGGCCGATCCCGCTGTCTCGGGAAGCGGTCGTGGCACCGGGGCGCGTTTCCTGTTTCACGACCTGACGCCACGCACGACAACCGTTACCGATCGATTACCGGGAAGGGCGTATACTTGCGGACCGCTCTGAACAGGGAGCACCGTTGCCGATGTCAGATCTTCCCAGATACGACGCGATCCTCTTCGACCTCGACGGCACGCTCAGCGATCCGTACGAGGGGATCACCTCCTCGATTCTTCACGCGCTCGACCGACTCGGCGCGCCGGCGCCCGTCGAGCGCCTGGACTGGTGCATCGGCCCTCCGCTGCAACAGTCGCTCGCCACGCTCCTCGGCAGCGACGATCCGGCGCTGATCGACCGGGGCATCGGCTTCTACCGCGAGCGCTTCGCCGAGCTTGGAATACTCCAGCAGGAGATGTATCCTTGCGCGGCCGATTGCCTACACCGCCTTCGCAACCGAACGCGATCCACGATTCTGCTGGCAACATCGAAGCCGCGCGTGTACGCCGAGCGTATCCTCGCGACCCTCGGTATCGCCGCGAGCTTTCACGCCTGCTACGGCGCCGAGCTCGACGGCACGCGAAGCGATAAAGGCGAGCTGATCGCCCACATCATCGACGCCGAGCGACTCGATCCGGCGCGCGCGGTGATGGTCGGCGACCGGAAGCACGACGTGATCGGCGCGCGCCGCAACGGCATGCCGACCATCGGCGTCACCTACGGCTACGGCGGCCGCGACGAGCTGCTGGAAGCCGGCGCCGACGAGCTCTGCGACGACATCCCGTCGCTCCAGGCGCTCCTCCTCTCCCACGCGCGGCCGGCCGAATGAGCCTCGAAAGCGCGCGCCCCGGTCTCTACTCCTCGCACTGGAACATGCGACGGGCACGGATCTTGGATCTCCCGGATCCGGTCATCGACGCATAACCGGGAGGAGACTGGATGGACAGACGGGAACAGGAGCAGGCATACACGGCAACGGCGTATCAGGTGGAGGCGCCGGAAGCCCCGTTCTTCTTTCGCATCGGACAGGAGAGTCCGGAGATCGACGCGCTGCTGAACGATCTCGGCGCCGAGGAGTGGGCCTTCATCACGGCCTACAATCCCCGATCGGAGCAGGAGCCGCACGAGGCCAACCGCGAGCGGCACGCGCGGCTGCTGGCGCGCCTCGACGGAGAAGGATACACGATCTTTTCGAGCAAGGGAATCGACGACGACGACACCTGGCCTTCCGAGCGGGGAGCGTTCATCGTCGGCATCCCGCGCCGGGAGGCGCGGCTCGTCGGCCGCGACTTCGAGCAGAACGCGATAGTCGTCGGACGTCGCGGAGCTCCCCCCGAGCTGCTCTTCTGCCTTGAGCCGGAAGAGAGCCGGGACGACCAACCTCAACGCAATCGATAGAGGAGATCATGGCCAACCGTACCGCGGTCATCAAGACCAACCATGGGACGATCAAGTTCGAGCTGCTGGAGCAGGATGCTCCGAAGACCACCGAGAACTTCGCCACGCTCGCCGAGCGGGGCTACTACGATGGCGTCATCTTCCATCGCGTCATCAACAACTTCATGATTCAGGGTGGCGATCCCACCGGCAGCGGACGCGGCGGCGAATCCGCATGGGGCGGCCGCTTCAACGACGAGATCAACCCGAGCTCCGAGGTCTACCGCACCGGCTACAAGAAGGGGACCGTCGCCATGGCCAATGCCGGACCGAACACGAACGGCAGCCAGTTCTTCATCATGCACGTCGACTACCCGCTGCCGCCGAATTACACGATCTTCGGCCGCGTCACCGAGGGGCAGGATGTGGTCGACTCGATCGCGACCACCCGCACCGGGCAGGGAGACCGTCCGGTCGAGCAGGTGACGATGGAGAAGGTCACCATCGAGCCGGGCAAGCAGGACTGATCGGCCACCGCGCCGATGCGGCGTCGGTACGCGGTGTCGGCACACCGTGTCGGCACTGCGTGTCGGCACGTGGCGTGCGGGGGAATCCGGGCATGGGAGCAGCAGCGGCCGACAAGTATCGCGGTGTCGATTTCCGGCGCCATCCCGAGCTCTACCGGATCGGCCGGGGAGAGGAAGGGGTGCTGGTGGCCGAGCCGTACAAATCGGAGATCCTTCCGCTCTGGCGCTTCAAGGATCCCGAGACGGCGCGCCGCTCGGCCGAGGCGATCCACGAGCGCTACCTGGCCTATCGCGCCGCGGAGGATTTCGTGGGGATGGACATGGCGCGCAAGTTCCTGCAGATGGGCTTCACCCGCGCCAGACGCTACGCCAATCACCGGAGCGGTCGGAAATGGAATGCCGACCGCTCCGGCGTTCTTCCCGTCGACGTCGATCCGGTCAAGGCCGAATCGGCCGAGATCTTCCGCCGGATGTGGCGCGCCGTGCGGGAGGATCCGGAGTATCTCCGGCTGAAACAGCAGCATCGCCAGCGCCACGAATCCGGCGGCGACGCGTCGTGATCCCCCGCGCTCGTTCGCGGCATCTCCCACGCGCGCCCTTCCTCGATGCCGATGGCGGACTCTCCGCGTCGCGCCTCACATTACTCTCTCCGATATTCGCGGAGCCCGGCTCCGCCCGCATGGAACACGCATGTCGATCTTCACGCGCACCAGTACGATCCTCGTCACCTGCCCGAAGCGGATCACCCCCTATCTCCGCGCCGAGGTGGAGGCGCTCTCCCTCCCGATCCGCGAGGAGCTCGTCACCGGCATCCTCACCGAGGGGACGATGCTCGACGCGATGCGCCTGAACCTGCACGTCAGAACCGGCCATCGCGTGCTCTTCCATCTGGCCACGTTCGATGCCCGCAATCCCGACCGGCTCCACGCGCGGCTCTTCGAAATGCCGTGGGAGGAGTACATCGACGCCGACGGCTACCTGAGCGTGATCTCCTCGGTCGACACGCCGACGATCAACAACACCCAGTTCGCCAACGTCCGCACCAAGGACGCGATCGTCGACCGGATCGCCTCGCGCGTGGGTCGGCGTCCCGACTCCGGCCCCGACACCACCCGGACGGTGATCTTTCTCCACTGGCATGGCGAGCGCGCGTCGATCTTCATCGACACGTCCGGGGAGCCGCTGATGCGGCGAGGCTACCGGAAGATTCCGTTCAAGGCGCCGATGCAGGAGACGCTGGCCGCCGCGGTGATCGAGGCCTCGGCCTGGAACGGTCAGGGAAATCTGGTCAACCCGATGTGCGGCAGCGGCACGCTGGCGATCGAGGGGGCGCTCTTTGGGCTCGGCAAGGCGCCCGGGCTGCTCCGGAACAACTACGGCTTCATGCACCTGCTGGGATATGATCCCGAGAGCTGGAAGAAGCTGAGGAGCGAGGCGCGCTCGGCCGCCGCGCGCGAGCTCGACGGACGGATCATCGCCAGCGACATCGACCCGAACGCGGTGGATGCCGCGCGCAAAAACGCGGCGACCGCCGGCGTGGATCACTTGATCGAGTTCGAGGTGTGCGACTTCGCCAGCACCACGGTTCCGGAGGGGGGAGGCATCGTGCTTCTCAACCCGGAGTACGGCGCCCGGCTCGGATCGGTCCGGGAGCTGGAATCGACCTACGCGGCGATCGGCGACTTCTTCAAGCAGCGCTGCCAGGGCTACATGGGCTACATCTTCACCGGCAACGCCGATCTGGCCAAGCGGGTCGGGCTCCGGACCAAGCGGAAGATCCCGTTCTACAATACGACCATCGACTGCCGCCTCCTCGAGTACGAGCTGTACGCGGGCACGCGGAAGGAGTATCCGAAAGAGGCGGATGAATGAGGGGGTGACGGCGGCGAGGATGATTGGGGTGGGTCGTATGAAACATGCAGCATCACGGGCCTACCGTCCGATTCCCAACTATCGATCGTAGTGATAGCGACACATCAAGAAGTCGACCCTGGTGCCGGTAACCATGTACACGAGCCGGTGCTCCGCGGTGATTCGACGTGACCATATATCAGATCCCAAATATTTGAGCGGCTCTGGCTTTCCGAGCCCAACGAACGGATGTTTCAAGACATCGGCGATGATGTCCAATATTCGCAGGGCCACCTTCTTATCAGTTTCGATCCAGTATTGAAGATCCTCGCGAAATTCTTGTTGAATGACACAAGCCCGCTCTTCGGATGTGGAGCGGGCTTGTGTAACGACACGCGTACTCTTCTGTTGCTTTCTTGCCGCGCCTTTCCGGCAGGCAACGTGAACATCAGAGCCCCAATTCGGATCGCAGATCATCCAACGACTCGGAATCTTCCTCCCCCGCGCGTGCGCGTTCGATGGCGGAGCGAAGTCTCTCGACATTTTTGGGAGAGCGGAACAGATGCGCGGTTTCCAATAACCCCGACAGCTCCGAGGCCGCTATCACGCAAACATCTTCGCGATTTCGTCGGCTGATAACTATCACTTCCCGATCATGGACTGCCTTATCAAGCACTTCGGCCAGGTGATCCCGAGCTTGAGTATAACTCATCACTACCATACGATCTCCGCCATGTTTTCTGTACTGGTCAATGTGCCTGTTGAAGAGCTTACAATCAAGTAGTTAGGTGTGCGCCCGCAACGCGCCTTACGATGAACGGCCTCCTGGGAACCCCACACATTTGGCGCACACGGAACAACGACGAAGGGAGCGCGCCGCGTGGCACCCTCCCTCGGTCGTTACACCCAACCCCATTCCATCACATCCGCGTTCCAATCACATTCCATCCGCGTCACGATTGCCTCGGGCGCGGGATCACATCGCCGCCAGGTAGCCGAAGAGGCCACCCTGCTCGCCGTCGGAGCCGGCGGTGAAGTAGAGCCGACCGCCGTTGTCGAACGCCAGGCCCCAGAGCCCGTCGATCGCGACCGGCGTTCCGGAGGCGTCGGCCATCTGTCCCATGAATCCGCCGTTGGCGTCGTACACGTTGATCTTTCCGTCACCGAAGTTGCCGACCAGGATCTTGCCGGCCAGCGAGCCGTAGGAAGCCGGCGCCTTGGCGATTCCCCACGGGGCGTTGAGCGAGCCGCCGCTGGCGAAGCGCCGGGCCACCTGTCCGTTGGGATTGAACACCACCACCGAGCCGAGCCCGTTGCCGGTTACCTCATCCGCCGCGTCGCCGCCGCGCATCGCGTAGGTCACGTAGAGCATCCCGTCGATCTCCCGGATGTTGAACGGCGAGTAGCCGGAGGCCATGCCGGGATCGGAGAAGGAGCCGCGATAGATGAAATCGCGATCGAAGATGTCGATCTTCCCCTGCCGGAAGTTGGCCACGTACAGATAATTGGCGTCGCCGCGGCGCGCGATCGTCAGCCCGGTATAGCCGGCCCCGTCCGGATTCCGATCGGCCACCACGGTGGCCGCCGAGCCGAGCTCGTAATCCCACGCGGCGATCGTGCCGGTGCCGTTGGCGACGATGATCCGGCTGAAGCTTCTCTTCGGAATCAGGAAGTCGACAGTCGGATTGTAGATGATGCCGATCGGCGCCGGCGCCGTTCCCGAGGGGGACGAAGGGATCGTGATCTCCCGTCCCTTGCTTCCATCCGCGCTGTAGGCGGCGGAAGTCCTGCTTCCGGTGGACGATATCCAGATCTCCCCATCGGGCCCGGTGGCGATACCCCAGGGGTTGACCAGCGTCGGATCCTGATGTCCCACGCCGGCGGCGCCCACGGCCGAGACGAGATTCACCTGACGGAACGAGCTGCCGGAGACACCCGGCGGGTTCAACGGATTGTCGTTCCCCCGGACGTTCGGGCTCGTGGCCGCATCACCGGAGCATCCCGCGATCAGTGCCGCCGCTGCTCCGAGCGCGGCCAGCATCGGCATCGTTTTCTTCCCGTACCTCATCGTCACATCCTCCTCCACTTGAATCCCCACTTCGTCTCGGACTCCGCTTCCCCATCCGGCCTTCCCTCGGGCATGCCCTTGGGCACGCCTTCGTGCACCTCGTCGTGAGCGCCGGATCGGGAAAGGAAGCCCTCACACTTCGTTTCGTACTAGTTCAATTTCGATACCATTACAGACCGAGCTATTCGTCACGGCCGAATCTTCCATTTTCGCAATCATTCAACCCATCGGGCTGGCCTGGGCACCTCAATTCGGAATGCCATCTCCCACCACGGGGCAAGGCCAACATTGAGATTGCACCTCCGGGGATACCGCCGTATCATTCCCGATCGAGCGGAGGCCCGCTGAAGATGCCGCTCGAACTCTTCCTATCTCCTCGATTCCGACGTAATCCCGACTACGCCATGGGTATTTCTTCCACCTGCCGCGGCGAGCTTTCCCTGTTCCGTACCGTCCGGATGCTCCTGGTCGCCGCCTCGACCCTGGTTCTGGCTCCCGCGCTCCACGCGCAGGACGATGGCCCGCCCAGCACCGCGGAGATTTCCCTGCCGCCGATCACCCGCGCCTTCGCCATCCGGAACGCCCGAATCGTGCAGGCGCCGGGGAGGATCATCGAGCGGGGAACCGTCGTGGCCCGCAACGGCGTGATCGTCGCCGTCGGCGCCGGCATCCCGATTCCGCCGGACGCGCAGGTGATCGAGGGGGATTCCCTCACCGTCTACGCCGGCTTCATCGACGGGCTCTCGCACGCCGGCGTGCCGAAGCCGAAGGATGAAAAGCCGACCAAGGTCCCACGTCCCGGAGATCCCCCCTACGACCGCGCCGGCATTCTCCCGGCCCGCGACGTCCGCTCGCTCCTCAAGCCGGACGACGGCTCGGTCGACTCGCTCAGGATGCTCGGATTCACCGTTGCCCGCTCCGTTCCCTACGGACAGATGCTCCCCGGATCGAGCGCGCTCGTGCTGCTCGGCGGCGACGCTCCGGAGGAGATGGTGCTCCGCGGCGGCAGCGGGCTCTTCGCGCAGTTCGATCCGGCCATCGGGGATGTCTATCCGGCCACGCCGATGGGGATCATGGCCAAGTGGCGCCAGCTCTATCGTGAGGCCTCCCGGCGCCGCCAGATCCAGTCGCTCTACGACGAGCGTCCGGCCGGACTGGAGCGCCCGCCGTACGATGAAACGCTCTACGCCTTCTTTCCGGTGATCGAGGGGCGAACCCCGGTGGTGTTCCGCGCCGAGAACGCGCTGGAGGCGCGCCGCGCCGTGAAGCTGAGCCAGGAGCTCGGGTTTCCGCTGGTGATCGCCGGCCTGAAGGAAGGCTCCGACCTGGCCCCGGAGCTCAAGGGGAAGAACATCCCCCTGTTCCTCTCGCTCGACCTGCCGCGCGAACGGAAAGAGGATCGGAACGATAGCGCCGGGTCGAAGGATTCGACCCGCGCCGCCGACACCGTCCACGCCGTGACGCCGAGCAACAGCCCCTTCGTCAGCGACCGCCGCACCCTCACCTGGCAGGATGTTCAGGGAGAGAAGACGCGCCTCGAGGCACGCCAGCGCCTCTACCGCAAGCAGTACTACGCCAGCCCCGCCAGGCTCCGTCGCGACGGACTCACCTACGGCTTCGCCACCTTCGGCGCCAAGCTGGCCGAGATCCGCGAGAACATGACGCTGATGCTCGGCAACGGCCTGGATACCAACCAGGCGCTGGCCGCCCTCACCGTGGACGCCGCGCGCCTGCTCGGAATGGAGTCGAGCCTCGGCACCGTGGAGCCGGGAAAGATGGCCAACCTCGTCGTCACCGACGGCCCCTACTTCCGGCGCGGCACCCAGGTTCGCTACGTCTACGTCAACGGCCGGCAGTACCGGTACGAGGCGAAGCCAGCCGGCAAGGATACCGCCGCGGTGGCCGGCGATGCCGCCTCCACCGCCGGCGACAGCCTGCTGCTGAACCCCGCGCTCACCGGCATCCGCTCCCGCAACGTCAAGGGGAGCATGCTGATCCGGAACGCGACGGTCCTCACCGTCACCAAGGGAACGCTCGCCAACACCGACATCCTGGTGCAGGATGGGAAGATCGCCGCCGTCGGCAAGGGGCTCTCCGCGCCGCGCGGCGTCGACACCATCGACGCCACCGGACAGTTCGTGATGCCGGGAATCATCGACGCCCACTCCCACAACGCCGTCAGCGGCGAGGTCAACGAGTGGACCAACCCGGTCACCGCCGAGGTGGCGATCCGCGACGTGCTCGACCCGAACGACATCAACATCTACCGCGCGCTGGCCGGCGGCGTCACCGAGTCGCACATCATGCATGGCTCGGCCAACGTGATCGGCGGACAGTGCCAGACGATCAAGCTCCGCTACGGCGTCACCGATCCTTCCGCGCTGGTGATGGAGGGGGCGCCGAGGACGATCAAGTTCGCGCTCGGCGAGAACCCCACGCGCGTCCACGGCAAGGGCTTCGGCGTGCAGCCCTCCACCCGCATGGGAGTGGAGATGGTGATGCGCCAGGCGTTCACCGAGGCGCAGCGCTACATGCAGGCCAAGGATCGCTACGAGCGCACGAAGGGGGAGAAGGGAGCGGTGCCGCCGCCGTACGATCTCCGGATGGAGGTTCTCTCGGATATCCTCAAGGGGAACATCATCGTCAACTGCCACTCCTACCGCGCCGACGAGATCCTGATGGTAATGAAGGTGTTCCGCGACTTCGGGATCAAGCGACTGGTGTTCCAGCACGTCAACGAGGGATTCAAGGTGGCGCCGGAGCTGGCCGCGTTCGGCGCCGGCGCATCGGTCTTCTCCGACTGGTGGGCCTACAAGTTCGAAGTCTACTATTCGACGGCCTACAACGCCGCCATCCTCACCCGCAACGGCGTGGTCACCTCGATCAATTCCGACTCCCCGGAGCTCGACCGCCATCTGAACCACGAGGCCGCCAAGGCGCAGCGCTACGGCGGGCTCACGCCGGACGAGGCGCTGGCGCTGATCACGATCAACCCGGCGCGCCAGCTCGGCATCGACTCCCGCGTCGGCTCGATCGAGGTTGGGAAGGATGCCGACCTCGCGATCTTCAGCGCCAATCCCCTCTCGGTCTACGCCATCTGCCAGCGAACCATCGTCGACGGCGTCGTCCGCTTCGATCGCGATCACGATCCGGACGACATGCGGATCTACGTCGATCCGAAGGGCTCGGTGGAGGCCACGACGGTCCGGAGCCAGGAGGAGGAGGATGCCTGCATGCGGGGCACCGAGCATCTCTTCCACCAGCAGGCGGAGTAACCGACCGCCGGCCACGCCCCGGCGCATCTCCGCCGGCGGGGGGGCCGCCCGCTCATCGCAACGAACGCCCCGGCCGGGCGCATCCAGTAGCCAGGGCCGGACTCATCAGCATTCACGCGGACGTCATGACACGCTTCAGACTCCTTTCCCTTCTCCTGCTGGCCGCGCTCCCCGCGGCGATGCTGCCGGCATCGGCGCAGTCGCGCAAGGGCACGTTCATTCTGACCAACGCGAAGATCGAGACGGTGACGCGCGGGACCATCGAGCATGGCTCGCTCCTGATCCGCGATGGGAAGATCGCCGCCGTCGGCGCCGACCTGGCGGCTCCCGCCGACGCGGAGGTGGTCGACTGCGCCGGGCTGACGATCTATCCCGGAATGATCGACGCCGGCACGCGGCTCGGCCTGGTCGAGGTCGGCTCGCTGTCGGAGACGCGCGACTACGACGAGCTCGGCGACGTCACGCCGCAGATGCAGGCGCTCACGGCGGTCAACCCGAATTCGGTCGCCATCCCGGTCACTCGCGTCGAGGGGGTCACCACCGCGCTGGTGGTTCCGTCCGGCGGACTCTTCCCCGGAAGCGCGGCGCTGGTGAACCTGGTCGGCTACACGCCCGATCAGATGGCCGTCGGCGGGTTCCGCGCCGTGGTGATGACCTTCCCGGTTTCGGCGCGCCAGGGATGGTGGGACGATCGCTCCGATGAGGATATCGAGAAGGCGCGCAAGAAGGCCTACGATCGCCTCGAGAGCGTCTGGGATCAGGCCGCGCTCTACGCGCGCATCGATTCGGCCTACCGCGCCGGAGGCGCCGCCGACCGCACGACCGAGTATGTGCCGGAGATCGAGGCGCTGGCGCCGGTGGTCAAGCGTCAGGTGCCGGTGATCATCGAGGTGAACGCGGCCAGGGATATCGACTCGGCGCTCGCCTGGGTGAAGCGGACGAACGTCCGCGCGATCTTCAGCGGCGTCTCGGAGGGATGGCGCGTGGCCGACCGGATCGCCGCGGCCGGCATCCCCTGCCTGGTCGGCCCGGTGATCGACATGCCGGGGCGCTCCTCCGACCGCTACGACAAGGCCTACGCGAACGCCGCGATACTTCGCAAGGCCGGCGTGAAGATCGCACTCCGGACCTCCGAGGGATCGAACGTCAGAAACCTCCCCTTCAATGCCGGCTTCGCCGCCGCCTACGGCCTCGGCCGGGAGGAGGCGCTGCGCGCGGTGACGATCGCCCCGGCCGAGATCTTCGGCGTCGATGCGCAGATCGGCTCCATCGAGGCCGGCAAGCAGGCCACGCTCTTCGCCGTCGACGGCGATCCGTTCGAGCCCTCCTCCACCGTCCGGCAGGTCTTCATCGACGGCTATCGCCTGCCGCTGGAGAGCCGCCAGGTCGACCTCTACAAGGAGTTCCTGAAGCGGGAGCCGGGGCTGACCAAGTGATGTCCCTGGGGATCGGCCCGCCGATCCCCATTCGCTCATGATCATGAGTCGCCCCACTTCCGGTCGTATCTTCGCCCGGAAGCTCCCCGGATCGGCGGCCTCGGATCGGCGGCCTTGGGTCGGCCCGTTCGATCACGATGGATGTGCCGATCCGATCGCGACCGCCCGCGCGTCGAGACGCTCGACGCCGGCCACGATGATGCAGTTGCTCCGGAGACGCCACGCCGGCGTCGGAAGGCTCATCCGCCCTCCGATCTTCAGCCAGGTCCACGCGGCGCTCCGGTCCCCTCTCCCCCCCATGCTACCGCGACGTAGCCCCTCTCACTGACGGATTCCGTCACGTCGACTCCCTTCCGCCGCCCCGGCGCGGATGGTGGGATGCCGTGACATCGGAATGACAGGATCGTTGTGAACAAGCACGGCCCCGGTCCGGGGGTCGGATGAAGTGCCATGGCCCAGCCGAGAACACGCAACAACATCCCGCGGATCTCCCGACGGCATTGCTCCGGAGCGCGCGCATCGCGTCCGCGCGGAGGCCGGGCGTGTCGATCTCTCCGGCCGATATCGCATCCGATACCGCTTCCGTGGTCGCGCGTTCGATCGCTGATGCTGGCGCTTCCGCTGATGCTGTCGATGTTGCTCTGGCCATCGGCGCCTGCCGCGGCGCAGGAGCGCGCGCCGCGCATCAAGCACCTCACGGTGGAGGAGGGGCTCTCGCAGAGCTTTGTCTACTCGATCTTCCAGGACTCGCGGGGGCTGATCTGGATCGGCACGCGCGACGGCCTGAACAAGTTCGACGGTTATACCTTCACCTTCTACCGGCACGATCCCTTCCAGCCCCGCACCATCGCCTCGAGCGTGATCCGCGCCATCGCCGAGGATCGCGCCGGCTCGCTCTGGGTGGGAACCTTCCGCGGCGGCGTCAACCGCATGGATCGCCGCACCGGCACCTTCACCCCGATCCGTCACGACCGGAACGATCCCGGCAGCCTCGCCGACGACAACATCAAGGGGGTGCTCGTCGACCGGCGCGGCACCCTCTGGGTCGGCACCCAGGAGAACGGCGTCGACCGGCTGGACAACGTGGCGAGTCTCTTCGGAAGCAACGGGCTGCCGACGCGGAAGATCGCCTTCCGGCACTATCCGAAGCTCCTCCCGGGCGATCCGGCATCGCGCGGCAACCATGTCACCAGACTCTTCGAGGATCGCGCCGGCCGGATCTGGGTCGCCTCCTGGCAGGGGCTTGCCTGCATCGAGCCGGAGCGCGAGCGCATCAGACGGATCGACTTCGTCGCGCCCGACACGGCGGGACTCTTCCACGAGGTCTACGGCATCGCCGAGGATGCCGACGGCACCATCTGGGCCAGCACCGGCGGCTCGGTGATCGGGGTGGATCCCGAGAGCGGACGCGTGATACATCGGATCGAGCGGCGGACGGCGGTCATCGAGGTGATTCAGGGACACCTGCTCGCGCTCGGCACCGACCATGGGCTCATCATCATCGACCCGCTCACCGGCACCGAGCACGACATCCGGCATGCGCCGCCGCACCGCGAATCGCTCGGCAGCGACAACATCATCACCCTCTTCCGCGATCGCGCCGGCTCGCTCTGGATCGGCTCGGACAACGGCCTGGACAAGATCGACCGCTCCCCTCCCCGCTTCGCGATCTTCAACCAGGAGATCGGCGTGCTCGACGAGGACAACGTCCGCTCGGTCTTCGATGCCGGCAACGGCCGTGTTCTCTTCGGCACCACCGGCTCGGGGGTAACGCTGTACGATCGCACGGCCGGCACGGTGGATCACATCCGCACCGCGCATCCCGGATCGACATGGATGGTGATCAACACGATCGCCCGCGATCGCCAGGGAACGATCTGGCTCGGCACGCGCGGCGGACTGCTCCCCTTCGACGTCGCCACGCGGAAACTGCTCCCGCTCCCGATCTCGCCGGATGCCAGCTACCGGCTGTTCAACACCTGGGCGATCTGCGAGGATCGCCGCGGAACGTTCTGGGTCGGCACCAGCACCGGTCTGTATCAGTACGATCGGCGATCGGGGGCCATCAGGCGCGTGCCGCTGGCGCCGCCGGCGGTCGGCGGCGAGAGCTACGAGGCGGTCTGGACCATCAAGGAGGATCGCGACGGCGATCTCTGGATGGGCACGCCGGGAGGAATCCTCCGCAGAAGCGCCGCCACGGGACGAAGCACCTGGTATCGGCACGATCCGAACGACACCGCCAGCATCAGCCACAGCGAGGCGTTCGTGATCTTCGAGGATAGCAAGGGGGTGATCTGGATCGGCACCTGGGGTGGCGGGCTCAACCGCTTCGATCGGAAGACGGAGCGGTTCCGCCATTACACCGTCCGCGAGGGACTGGCCAGCAACACCATCCATGGCATCGAGGAGGATGCCGCCGGGGCGCTCTGGATCAGCACCGGCGCCGGTATCTCGAAGTTCACCCCAGCCACCGAGAGCTTCATCAACTTCGACAAGGGAGATGGCGTGCAGGGTGTGGAGTTCAACCCGAACTCCTGCTGCCGGCTCTCCACCGGCGAGATCCTCTTCGGCGGACTCAACGGCGTCAACTGCTTCCGGCCGGAGGAGATCGGCATCGACAGCAGCCGCGCGCCGATCGTGATCACCTCGTTCAAGAAGTTCGACGCGCTGGCCGCCACCGAGCTCTTCGACGGCGAATCGGTGGAGCTCTCACCGGGAGAGAATTACTGCTCCTTCGAGTTCGCCGCGCTGGTCTACACCAACTCCGATCGGGTGAGCTACGCCTACAGGCTCGAGGGATTCGACAACGACTGGAACTACAGCGGACGCCGACGTTACGCCGCCTACACCAACCTCGATCCCGGCGAGTATGTCTTCCGCGTGAAGGCGACCAACGGCGACGGCGTCTGGAACGACCGGGGCATCGCCATCCGCGTGCATGTGATTCCGCCGTTCTGGCGCACCTGGATGTTCCGCGCGCTGGTGCTGCTGACGCTCGTCACCGCGGCCATCATCGCGCTGCGCCGGCGGGAGGCAAAGCGCCGGAAGCTGGAGCTGGCCCTGGAGGAGGCGCGCGAGAACGAGCGGCGGGAGATCGCCGCCGAGCTCCACGACGGCCCGCTGCAGGATCTCTACAGCACCCGCTTCATGATCGAGCCCCTTTCCCGCTCGGCCACCGATCAGTCGACGCTCGCGGCGATCACCACGATCGACGACACGCTCCGCCGCGTCCGCGGCTCGCTCCGCAACGTCTGCGGCGACCTCCAGCTCCCCTACCTCGACTCCGGCCTCGACGCGGCCATCGAGGCGCACGTGGAGCATTATCGCAAGGCACTCCCCGATACCGAGATCGTCCTCGATCTGATGCGGGACGAGGCCGTGCTCTCGGACATCGCGCGGCAGAACCTGTTCAGGATCTATCGCTCCGCGATGAACAACATCGCCAAGCACGCCGAGGCCTCGCGCGTCGTGATACGCCTCGGCTGGGACCGGCGCCAGCTTCTGCTGGAGGTCACCGACAACGGCCTCGGGTTCACGCCGCCGGCAAGCCTCACCGATCTGATGAGGCACAAGCACTACGGCCTTCTCCTGGCCGACGCGCACGCGCGCGCGATGGGAGGGCGCCTGGAGGTAACCTCGATCCCCGGCTCCGGCACGGCGGTCAGTGTCAGGCTCGAGCGATGATTTCCAACGATGGCGATCCCGCGCACAACCACGTCGGCACGGAACGCGCCCGAGCGCGGAATCGCGCCGAACGCGGAATCGCGCCGAACGCGGAATCGCGCCGAACGCGGAATCGCGCCGAACGCGGAATCGCGCCGAACGCGGAATCGCGCCGAGCGCGAAATCGCGCCGAGCGCGAAATCGCGCCGAGCGCGAAATCGCGCCGATGCGGGCTCGCCCCGATACATGTCACATATCGGCTTCAACAGTAGAGCATGGATGAGAGAGGCACAACCATGGACAACATTCGTGTGGTGATCTCCGACGACCACGACGTCGTGCGCGCCGGCTTTCGCGGCTGGCTGGAAATGGAGGAGGATATCCAGGTGGTCGGCGAGGCGCGCAGCGGCGCCGAGACGATCGACCTGATCCCGCGGCTTCGCCCCGACGTGCTTCTGCAGGATATCTGCATGCCGGGCATCGACGGGCTGAGCGTGATCAGGAAGCTGAAGCAGGATCAGTCCGAGACCCGCGTGCTGGCGATGACCGGATTCGACAGCAAGGGGGTGAAGGCGGCGCTCGACAGCGGCGCCTGCGGCTATCTGGTCAAGGAGGAGAAGCGGGAGCTGATCGTGGAGGCGATCCGCTGGGCGGCGCGCCGCTGCAAGGGCTTCTGGATCAGCCCGTCGGCCGCCGAGGATCTCACCCGCACCGACGACGCGCTGGTGCGCACCGAGCTGACCAAGACCGAGCTGAGCGTGCTCCGCCTGATCGAGCATACCAACGCCCAGATCGCCGCGAAGCTCTACATCTCCGAGCGGACGGTGAAGAACCACGTCACCAGCATCTACGACAAGCTCGGGGTGCACAGCCGCATCGAGGCGGCCAAGTGGGCCCGCTCCCACGGGCTGATCGAGGGGGACTGATCCCCTTCTCATCCGCCACGCATTGCTCACGATTCCCGACGGCCCGGCGGCCTTCCGCCGGGCCGTCGTCCGTAAAATCCAATCTCCGTGCGGGCGCCCCCGTGGCCGCCCCTCCGATAGCCGCGCGGCACCGTCACAGCCCCGATGATTGCACACACTCGACGTAATATCGGTTTTCCGTGCGGGCGCCCCCGTGGCCGCCCCTCCGATAGCCGCGCGGCACCGTCACAGCCACGGACACACCATCCTTCTCCGAAGAGCATCGCATCGAGAGCGGGGAGCGTCGGCGCGTGGCCTCGATCGCGCGCACCATGGCGCACGCTGAAGACGTGCGCCTACCATGAGACGGATGCCGTTGCTCACCTACCCCGAAGTCGTTCTTGCATGCCGCTCGGCACGCTCGGCCCTGAACGCTCCCAACGCATCGTTCCCCCGCTCCACGCCCCGGAAGTCATGCCCGGCCATGACCGGAAGCATGCTCTCCCACCGTCGCGGCCATGACCGACGTCACGCCACCGCGGGACCCAGGCCCCCGCTCGATTTGAGCCGGCCGCCTCATGTGCCGCCACGCCGCCCGATCTAGCTTTCCACCGCTTCATCCGAGGAGCCGTCAGGTCCACGTGTCTCCCCCTCGGCACATCGACGCGGTCACTCCAGCATCCCTCAACCAGGGCACGGTCCGAATGGACGGGCATGATCCAGGCTCGTTCCGTCCGGAGCAATGCCGACAACTTCCACACACGATTCGAGGACACCATGCGTATCAACGGAGCACTATCGTACATCTGCGGCGCGCTGCTCGGCCTGGCCGGGCTCACCTTGCCGGCGGCGGCGCAGCCGGCCTGGACCACCAGCGGCAGCAACCTCGTCACCAATGCCGCCACGGCCGACGTCGACGTGGCCAACAATCTCTTCTGGGGGAACAACGCCACGCTCAGCACCGCGCAGGGAGGGAGCCTCGAGCTCGGAGCCGCCAACGGCGCGACCGGCACCGGCATTCCCTTCATCGACTTTCACTACAACGGCCTGGCGCAGGACTACAACGTCCGCATGATCAACGATGCCGACGGACGCCTGTCGCTGGCGGCCACCACGTTCTACACCTGGGCCAACGTGGGACTGGGAGCGACCTCGCCGCTGGCGCGTCTGCATGTGCAGAACGGCTCGGTACTGGCCAGCGGCACCAGCGGCAACACGCCCACATCCGGCGCCGGCACTCGCATGATGTGGATCCCAGCCAAGAACTCCTTCCGCGCCGGCACCGTCAACGGCACGCAGTGGGATTCGACCAACATCGGAAGCGGAAGCTTCGCCATCGGCAGCAACACCAAGGCAAGCGGCATCTACTCCTTCGCCGGCGGCAACGGCTCCACGGCCACCTACGACTACGGCTTCGCCTACGGTAACGGCGCCTACGCGGCCAACCGCTACGCCATGGCGATCGGCCAGAATACCCGCGCCGACGGCTGGTACTCCTTCGCCGGCGGCTATCAGTCGGCGGCCAACGGACAATACTCCGACTATACGTTCGTATTCGGCAAGAACGATACGGCCGACCAGTGGTACGCGGTCGCCTTCGGCGAGAACAACCGCTCCTTCGGCTACGGATCGTTCACCGCCGGATCCAGCAACTACGTGGACAACAGCTACGGCGTGGCCATGGGGAGCTACGACACGGTGCGCGGCAGCAACGGCGTGGCCATGGGATACAGCAATACCGTCAACGGCGATTACGGCACCGCCTTCGGGGCGTTCAACATCGTGGGGGGCACCTACGCGCACGCGATCAACGCCAACAACGTCTCCAGCGCGTGGTACTCCAACGCCTCCGGCTTCGGCAACACCGCCAGCGGCGACGAGTCGTCGGCCGCCGGACTTTACACCACCGCCAGCGGCGCCACCTCGGCAACCTTCGGCGACCATACCACCGCCAGCGGCACCGGTTCGTTCGCCATCGGCAGCTACACCACCGCCAGTGGCCAGTACTCCCTGGCCATGGGGAACCACACCACCGCGCAGGCCTACAAGTCGCTGGTGATGGGACGCTACAACGTGATCTCCGGCACCACGAACTCCTGGGTCTCCTCCGAGCCGGCCTTCGTGATCGGCAACGGATCGAGCAGCCTCTCGGCCTCCAACGCGCTTACCACCTACAAGAACGGCAACATGACGATCGCCGGCACGCTCACCGAGAACTCCGACTCCCGGCTGAAGCAGGAGCTTGCCCCGATCGATGGCGTGCTCGAGAAGATCGAGAGGATCCAGCCGGTCACCTACTCCTTCATCGACCAGGAGCGGCATCCGGCCGGGCGCCAGCTCGGGTTCGTGGCGCAGGAGATCGAGAAGACCTTCCCGGAGCTCGTCACCACCGACCAGAGCGGATACCTCGCGGTCTCCTACAGCCACATGAGCGCGGTGGCGATCCAGGCGGTGAAGGAGCAGCAGCGGACGATTCAGCAGCTTCAGGCCGAGAAGGGTGATCTCGCCGCGCAGCTTGCCGCGGCCAACAATCGCCTGGACGATCAGGCCCGACGCCTCGCCCGCCTCGAGGCGATGGTGAGCCAGCTCACCGGCACCCCCTGCTGCACCGACGCGCCCAGCGGCGCCGGCCTGAAGTGATGTTCACGGATGCTCTCCGCCAATGATCTTCGTGAGTAAGCTCCACGCCGATGGATGGATACATCCTCCGAAGGATCGCAACACGAGCCTTCGCGGGCATCGTTCGGCAAGGAGATCGTGGCGACGAGAACGGGGGCGCGGCATCGGCCGCGCCCCCGCTTCATTCATGAGCGCTCGCCTGGTTTCGCGACCTGGCCCCACCACCCGCGCGATCGCCATCAGCCTACATCCCTTCCTCGTCTCACGATCCGACAAGCCCGATCCGTAGCCGATCGGAGAGTTCTCATCCCGCGGCTCGCTCAGCGCAAGTGACCTTTGTACCTGGTTTGGCGGGACCTTTCGGCCACCGTTCGTTGGGCCGTGCGCCCCTCACGCAACGGTGACTTCCGCCTCATGCAATTGGCAGAGATACGCGGATACTTTTACACCGCCTTCGGGCACCCAGGTCCAGACGCCGTCACCTCCGGCGTCCTTCGAACGACAACAACACCAGAGAGCTACCTACAGCGACCCGCTCCACCCTGAACGCGTCGACGGCGTCGGATTGCTTGGCCAGCGATCCACGGGTCAAAACCAACCAACTCCATCTTTCCCATTGAGGTCATCATGAGAACGAACCGTTTGACGGGATTCATCGGCGCATGCGCGCTCGGTCTCCTTACCACCAGCTCGGTCGGACTCGCACAGTGGGCGCCGGGCGCCGCGCCCGGCACTATAGTCACCGCCCCGCTCGGCACGTGGGTGGGCATCGGCATCAACCCGCCCATCAACCCTCTCTCGGTCGCTGGTAATGCCGACGTCTCCGGCAACCTGACCATCGGCGGAATCGGCACCGCCAACAGCATCGTCTCGACCACGAACGTCAACGTCGGAACTGACATTGGCGTGGGAAACAACGCCGTCATCTCGCACGATCTCACCGTTTCCCACGATCTGACCGTCAGCAACGCAGCCACGGTAACGACGACCATCAGCGCCGGCAACGACATCAGCACCAGCGCCAATCTCCGTGCCGCCAGCGAGGTGTTCTGGGGTGGGAACTACTCCTATCTCCGGGACGATCAGGGAGGCTCGATCGAGCTCGGCAGTGATGATACGCATCCCGGCACAGGCTACCCCTATATCGACTTCCATTTCAATGGCCTGACGCAGGATTACAACGTCCGCCTGCAAAACACCGCCAATGCCGAGATGACGATCTTCGCGAACCGACTCTACACCTGGGCGTCGCTCGGCCTCAACACCACGTCCCCCGCGGCGCGGTTCCACATGCAGGACGGTGCATTGCTTGTCACCGGCACCACCGGCTCCACGCCGGTATCCGGCTCCGGAACACGCATGATGTGGGTGCCGGACAAGTTCTCCTTCCGCGCCGGCACCGTCAGCAGCTCGCAGTGGAACGCCGGCAGCATCGGCAATTACTCCTTCGCCGGCGGGCTCGACGTAACCGCCAGTGGCACCTACGCCGCAGGCTTCGGCAACAGCAACACCGTATCGGGCAGCGGAGCCTTCGTTGCCGGCAGCAACAACACCGCCTCCGGCGCGCAGGCCGCCGTCTTCGGCGACAACAACACCGCCAGCGGCCTCTCCTCCTTCGCCGTCGGCAGCACGAACGTCGCCTCCGGCAACTATTCGGCCGCCTTTGGCGATCACACCACGGCTCAGGCCTACAAGTCCATGGTGATCGGCCGCTGGAACACTATCGCCGGCAGCACGACCACCTGGAATGCCACCGACCCGCTCCTCGTGGCCGGCAACGGTACCGGGCCGGGCACCACCTCCAACGCGATGACGCTGCTGAAGAACGGCAACATGATCATCTCCGGCACCTACACGCCCTCGGACATGCGACTCAAGACCGACTTCGTGCCGATGTCCGGCGTGCTCGAGAAGCTCAGGAACATTCAGCCCTCCTACTTCAGCTACATCGATCAGCAGACCAAGCCGGCCGGACGCCAGCTCGGCTTCATCGCCCAGCAGGTGCAGAAGGAGTTTCCGGAGGCGGTGATCACCACGCAGGAGGGATACTTCGCCGTCGGCTACGCGACCATGAGCGCCGTGGCCATTCAGGCCGTCAAGGAGCAGCAGCAGATCATCGACGGGCTCGCCGCCGACAAGACCGATCTGACCACGCGGATCGCCGCGGCCAACCAGCGGATCGATGAGCAGAGCACGGAGTTCCAGGCTCAGGGCGCGCGCCTGGCCAAGCTCGAGGGAATCCTCCAGCAGCTCTCGGGCGCATGCTGCCCGGATACGCCGACCATCAAGTGATGATGACCTCCGCCGGCGGATCGGAACGTGGCGCGAACGATCAGTGAGCCTGGCTCCCGGTCCCACGCGTGCGCTCCGACGTCTCCGGCATCACGGCAGGACTCGCGCCACACGGCGCGAGACGATTGGCGGATCACGGCGCGTCCCCTCGGGCGCTCCGACCACCGCCGACAGCAGGCAGACAACACTCACGATTTTACGATAGAGGTCATCATGAACATCACTCGACGTGCGTCGATCCTCGGGATCTCGGCGCTCGGCATGGCCCTTCCCGCCGCATCGGGCATGGCGCAATGGGCCGCCGGGGCCGCTCCCGGCACCATCGTCACCGCTCCGCTCGGAACCTGGGTCGGCATTGGCATCAACCCGCCCACCAACCCTCTCTCGGTCGCGGGCAATGCGAACATCGGCGGCAATGGGTCCATCACCGGTACATTGAACGCCAGCACCGTCAACGTCACGACCAACATGAACGCGGGCAATGATCTGAATTGCAGCAACAACGGAGCAGTCGGTCACGACGCCTCAGTCAGCCACGACATGTTCGTCTCGCACGCCATGAGCGTCAACCAGACGATCACCGCTGGCGCCGACATCTCGACGAGCATGAATCTCAGAGGTACAACGACCTCGTCGGGGGTATACTGGGGAAGCAACTATGCGCACCTCAATAGCGACAACGGCGGCTCGATGGAGCTCGGCGGCGACAACACGCATCCCGGTATCACCACCGGATTGGGCACCGCTTATATCGACTTCCACCTGCTCGCCCACACCGACGATTGGAACGTCCGGCTCCTGAACTCGCACGACGGGGTTCTCGGCCTGGCGATGGATAAGCTGATTGTCAGAGGATCGACGTCGACACCCAGTATCTCCCTCGGCGCTTCGACGTCGCCCGCGATGTTTCATCTGGACGGCGACGCATTCCTTGTCACCGGCACCGTCAGCTCCACGCCGACGTCCGGCGCTGGGACACGCATGATGTGGGTGCCGGACAAGTTCTCCTTCCGCGCCGGCACCGTCAGCGGCGCGCAGTGGAACGCCGGCAGCATCGGCAACTACTCCGTCGCCGGCGGACTCAACAACACGGCCAGCGGCATGTACGCCGCCGCGTTCGGCAACGGCAACACCGCATCGGGCGGCGGAGCCTTCGTCGCCGGCACAACCAATATCGCACCGGGCGCGCAAGCCGCCGTCTTCGGCGACAACAACACCGCCAGCGGCCTCTCCTCCTTCGCCGTCGGCAGCACCAATGTCGCCAGCGGTGATTTCTCGGCCGCCTTCGGCGATCATACCACCGCGCAGGCCTACAAGTCCATGGTGATCGGCCGATGGAATACCATCGCCGGCAACACGACCATCTGGAATGCCGCCGATCCGCTGATGGTGGCCGGCAACGGTACCGGCGCCGGCACCACCTCCAACGCGATGACGCTGCTGAAGAACGGCAACATGATCATCTCCGGCACCTACACGCCCTCGGACATGCGCCTGAAGACCGACTTCGTGCCGATGTCCGGCGTGCTCGAAAAGTTGAAGAACATCCAGCCCTCCTACTTCAGCTACATCGACCAGCAGACCAAGCCGGCCGGACGCCAGCTCGGCTTCATCGCGCAACAGGTGCAGAAGGAGTTCCCGGAAGCGGTGATCACCACGCAGGAAGGATACTTCGCCGTCGGCTACGCGACCATGAGCGCCGTGGCCATTCAGGCCGTCAAGGAGCAGCAGCAGATCATCGACGGACTCGCCGCGGAGAAGGTGGCGATGGCCGGCAAGCTCGATGCACTGAACACACGCGTCGACCAGCGCCAGACGATCCTGGCCGAGCGTGGCGAGCGGATCGCCCGCCTGGAGACGATGATCCACCAGCTCACCGGCTGCTGCCCGGACGATCTGCCGGCAAAGTAAGTGAGCCGGCGCGGAGCTGATTGCCCCCGCGCTCGACATCACATCGCATCCGTGCCGGGTCCCCCCCGGCGTTGCAACGGCGAGGGGAGATGGCGAACGCCATCTCCCCTCGCGCGCGTTTTGCCCCAACCTTCCCACGTCGATCGCCATGGCAAGTCGGGCCGTTCCGGACGAACTGCTCGCCGGGTCAACCTCGTCTCGTATTTTTGCGCGCCGCCGCCGGCACTTCGTCCATCTCGTCCAAACGAGCAACGCATCTTTATCGACCCGAGCGAATCCATGCATCCATTGTGGCGAACCGCATCGTTACTCGCGCTCATGGTTCTGATCGGAACCGCGATGATCGCGCGCGCTCCATCTCCATCGGACGGCACGCCCGGACCTCCATCGGACGGCACGCCGGGCCCGCCGTTGAAGCGACGTCTCGGTCCCTCTCCGCTGGACCCGTCGGTCACGCTGGAAATTCTCAACGCCGGCGCGGCGATCAATGACTCATCGAACGATTTCGCCCCCATGCTGAGCCTGGACGGCTCGACGCTCTATTTCTGTTCGGACCGGATCAGGGAGGAGGGGATGGGAGAAATGGATCTCTGGCGATGCGCGATCCGCCTGGGCGACACCGTCAGAGCCGCTCCCGCCAACGTCGGCCCGGGCATCAATTCGTGGATGAACGAGGGCATGATCACATTCGCCCCGGACCGGAAGCATGCGTATTTCACGGCGTGCAATCGGAAGATCGGCAAGGGGGAATGCGACATCTTCGAAGCCCTGCTCGATGATCGCGGAGAAGTGACGCGCGCGCGGCCGATCGTGGCCATCAATAGTCCGGGCTGGGAGAGCGATCCCTACATGACCACGGATGGCACATCGCTTTACTTCATCTCCGATCGCCCCAAGAAGCGGGGCGCACGAAGAGATATCGACATCTACGTCGTCTCCCGGGGAAACAAAGGCAAGTGGGGAAAGCCGCGCAATCTTGGCGCCTCCATCAACAGCCCATGGCGCGATGAAAGCCCATGCCTCGTCGGCAACGATCTCTACTTCGCATCGAATCGTCCGGGCGGATTCGGCGGATTCGATTTTTACGTCTCTCATCTCCGCAATGGTGCGTTTTCCAAGCCGGTGAATCTCGGCGGGCTTCTCAATTCACCACGGGACGATCGTTTCATCCTCGTGCTGGCAAACAGTCCGGTCATTTTCTTCGCGTCAGAACGGCGCGACATCGCTCATTACGGCGGACTCGATATTTTCATCGCGCGTCCGTATTACACGGAGCTCTGAATCGAGAGTTCAACCCACGAACAACTCATGATCATCTACGAAGTGAATCTCGACGTCGATGCCGACGTGGCCGAAGCCTACCGCGCCTGGCTGCGCGATCATATCGGAGAGATGCTGACGATCGACGGATTCGTCGGCGCCGACTGGGCGGAGAATACCGAGGGGGAAGGAGATCTGTCGCGGTGGACCGTCTTCTACTACCTGCGAGACCGCCGGAGCCTGGACGACTATTTCAGCCAGCACGCCGATCGGATGCGCCGCGACGGGCTGGAGCGGTTCCCGGGAAAGTTCAAGGCGTCGCGCCGGGTAATGGAGCGGGTGGAGCGATTCGGGGAGGAGGCGCGGAGCGAGTCGAGTATCGAATCGTAGAACCACGCGAAGAGAAGCGGGGAAAGAGCGCCGGATAAGACGGAAGCGAGGATCGCCGTGCACGCGACGGGAGAACGTCTTCAGCCTGCTCTCTCCCGGTGGTCGCGCGCACGTCGCGCCGATCGGCGCGGTGGCGATCCTCTCCGCTGTCGCTTCCGCTCCCCTAATCGCGATACGATCCGCCCGTCACGGAGCACCTGTGAACGGCATCGGATATCCGCCGCAATCGCGCTAGGGGATCGGCGAAGTTCTCCCGTCGTCGACCGCATCTCAAGCCGGCGGTCCCGAGTCGTCGACGGGGCGACACGAACGCCCCCACCTCCGGCACGAACGGGCCGAACATGAACGGCGTCGAACGCGAACGGCGTCGACGTGGCGATCGGGAGCGGCCGGCGCAAACAAACGTCGCAAACGAACATCGCAAACGAAGCGGGGCATCCTCCCATCGAGAGGATGCCCCGCGTTGCGTATACCTGGTTCATGACGCGCGAGCCTTGGCGGGCCCGCCCATCGGGCTCGCGTCAGTCGTACCACTCCTGGAGCGCGCGCACGGTCGTCTCCTTCTCCCGGAGCGACTTCAGTCCGCTGAGCGCCGCGGCCGCCGCCGAGGCGGTGGTGATGAACGGCACCTTGTACTCCATCGAGACGGCGCCCATCATCTTCTCATCCTCGCGCGCGATCTCGCCGGCGGGAGTGTTGATCACCATCTGCACCTCGCCGTTACGCAGGTAGTTCACCACGTTCGGCTCTCCCTCGGCGATCTTCAGGATCTTGGTGTTCGCGATCCCCTGCTCGGTGAGGAAGCGGCTGGTGCCGTCGGTCGCCAGAATCCTGAAGCCGAGCTCCACGAAGCCGCGGAGCGTCTCGGCCACCCGCGGACGCTTGTCGTTGTCGGAAAGGGTGGCGAAGATCGTTCCGGACAGCGGAAGCCGGTTGCCGGAGGCAACGCGCGCCTTCACCACCGCCTGTCCCGTGCTCCTGTCGATCCCCATCACCTCGCCGGTCGAGCGCATCTCCGGGCCGAGGAACATCGAGGAGCGGGGAAACTTGTTGAACGGGAAGACCGATTCCTTGATCGCCACATGGTCAAGCTCCATGCGCATGTCGCGGAGATTGAACGTGGCCAGCGGCACGCCGGCCATCACCTTTGCGGCCACCTTCGCCAGCGCCACGCCGGTCGACTTGCTGACGAACGGCACCGTGCGGCTGGCGCGCGGGTTCACCTCCAGCACGTAGATGATCCCCCGCTGCATCGCGAACTGCACGTTGAGCAGCCCCACCACGTTGAGCGCGCGGGCGAGCTTCTTGGTGTAGTCGATCAGCGTCTCGTACTGCGCGCGCGTGATGTTGTACGGCGGAAGCACGCTGCTGGAATCGCCGGAGTGGATGCCCGCCTCCTCGATATGCTGCATGATGCCGCCGACCACCACGTCGGTGCCGTCGGCCACCGCGTCCACGTCGAACTCGAACGCCTTCTCCAGGAAGTGATCGATCAGCACCGGATGATCGGGGGAGACCTGCGCGGCCGTCTGCATATACTCGCGTACACGCTCGCTCCGATAGCAGATCTCCATCGCGCGGCCGCCGAGCACGTAGCTCGGACGGACCAGCACCGGATAGCCGACGCGGTTGGCCACCTCGATCGCCTGCTCCTCGCTCGTGGCCGTTCCCCATGCCGGGGCCGGGATGCCGAGCTCGGTGATCAGGTCACCGAAGCGCTGACGGTCCTCCGCCAGGTCGATTCCCTCGGATGAGGTTCCGAGCAGGCGGACGCCGGCACCCTCCAGCCGCTTGGCCAGCTTCAGCGGCGTCTGCCCGCCGAACGTCACGATCACCCCCTCCGGCTTCTCCAGGTCGATGATGTTCATCACATCCTCGAACGTGAGCGGCTCGAAGTAGAGCTTGTCGGTCATGTCGTAGTCGGTGGAGACCGTCTCGGGGTTGCAGTTGATCATGATCACCTCATACCCCATCTCCCGCAGCGCCATCACCGCGTGGACGCAGCAGTAATCGAACTCGATTCCCTGCCCGATCCGGTTCGGCCCGCCGCCCAGGATGATCACCCGCTTGCGCTCCCCGACGATCGACTCGTTCTCGGTCTCGTAGGTCGAGTAGTGATACGGCGTGAACGCCTTGAACTCCGCGGCGCAGGTATCCACCGTCTTGAAGACCGGCACCACGCCGAGCGAGGTTCTGAGCGCGCGCACCTCCGACTCCGCCATTCCCCAGATATGCGCAAGCTGCCGGTCGCTGAAGCCGAGCTGCTTGGCGCGCAGGAGCTGATCGCGCAGATCATCCTCCCCCTCGCCCGACGCCCCGGCCGATCCGGAAGGCGTCCCGGAGGTCGATCCGGAAACCGTCCCGGCGACCGTTCCGGTGGCCGTTCCACTAGCGTGCGTCTCGGCGCCGGCGAGCTCGAGGCTCGGCACCGCGATGCCGCGCAGCTCCTCCTCCATCTCCACGATCTGCTGAAGCTGATCGAGGAACCAGGGATCGTAGCCGGCGATCGTCGCGATCTCCTCGATGCTCAGCCCGAGCTTCATCCCGTCATAGATGTCGAAGACCGAGGTCGAGGTCCGCTTGGCCAGGCGGCGGCGCGTATCGGCGACCGCCCGTTCGCGCTCCTCGCCGACCAGGCCGGCGTAATCGTACCGATCCTTGCCGTCGGCGCCGAAGCCGTAGCGATCCTGCTCCAGCGAGCGGATCGCCTTCTGCATCGCCTCCTTGAAGGTGCGCCCGAAGGCCATCGCCTCGCCGACCGACTTCATCTGCACGCCGAGCTCGTCGTCGACCCCCTTGAACTTCTGGAAGTCCCAGCGGGGGATCTTCACCACCACGTAATCGATGGTCGGCTCGAAGCTGGCCGGGGTGAGCTTGGTGATATCGTTCGGGATCTCGTCGAGCGTGTAGCCGATGGCCAGCTTGGCCGCGATCTTGGCGATCGGGAAGCCGGTGGCCTTCGAGGCCAGCGCCGAGGAGCGGGAGACGCGCGGGTTCATCTCGATCACCAGCAGGCGTCCGTCCTTCGGGTTCTGAGCGAACTGGACGTTGGAGCCACCGGTCTCGACACCGATCTCGCGCATGATCCGGAGCGCGGCGTCGCGCATCTTGTGGTACTCGCGGTCGGTGAGGGTCTGCGCCGGCGCGCAGGTGATCGAATCGCCGGTATGCACCCCCATCGGATCGAAGTTCTCGATCGAGCAGATGATCGTCGCGTTGTCCTTCCGGTCGCGCATCACCTCGAGCTCGTACTCCTTCCAGCCGATCACCGACTCCTCGACGAGCACGCGGTGAATCGGGGATGCATTGAGTCCGAGGCGGAGCTTCTCCTTGTAATCCTCCATGTCGTAGGCGATGCCGCCTCCGGTTCCACCGAGGGTGAAGGAGGGGCGGATGATGGCCGGGAAGCCGACGTAGTCTACGAAGGCGAGTCCCTGCTCGAAGTCATCGATAAAGCCGCCGCGCGCCATCTCCAGGCCGGCCTTCTTCATCGCCTCCAGGAAAAGCTCGCGATCTTCGGCTTTCTTGATCGCCGTGAGGTTGGCGCCGATCATCTCCACGCCGTAGCGCTCGAGCAGTCCGCTCTCGGCTGCCTCCACCGCCACGTTCAGCGCGGTCTGCCCACCCATGGTCGGCAGGATGGCGTCGGGGCGCTCCTTGGCGAGAATCTTCTCGAGATACTCGACGGTGATCGGCTCGACATAGGTGGCATCGGCCAGGTCGGGATCGGTCATGATCGTCGCCGGGTTCGAATTGAGGAGGATCACACGGAGCCCCTCCTCCTTCAACACGCGACAGGCCTGCGTGCCGGAATAATCGAACTCGCAGGCCTGGCCGATGACGATCGGGCCGGAACCGATGATGAGGACGGATCGGATATCTGTTCGCTTTGGCATCAGTTGGAACGGTTCAAGATTCGAGGTTCAGTCGACATGATCATGCTTTCGGCGGAGATCGCCGGCGGGGACGTCGGCTCCGTCACGTCGGGACGGATACCGGAAATGGATTACGGGTCGGATACCGCCCGCGGATACCGCCCGCGGATACCGCCCGCGGATACCGCCCGCGGATACCGCCCGCGGATACCGCCCGCGGATACCGGCCGCGGATACCGGCCGCGGATACCGGCCGCGGATACCGGCCGCGGATACCGGCCGCGGATACCGGGTTCGGTAGCGCCGGGCCGGTTACGGAAACCGCGTGGCCAGGGAGGCCGCAAGCTGGTTGGAGCGCTCGAGCAGCACCATCCGGAGCGCCTCGGCCACGGTGAAGACCCGCGCCACGGTGGCATCGGACTCCTCGTCGAGCGTCGCGACGATCTCGTTCTGCTCGATGAAGACGGCAAGCTCCGGCTCCTGCTCGGCGGCGAGCTCGAGGAGATCCTCCAGCTGCTGCTCGTCGTCGGTCTCGATCATCTCGAGCACGAGATAGGCCCGGACATAGAATCGAAGCGCGGCTCCGATAAGCCGACGGAATTCGAAGATCGCTTCCTCGTCGGCATCCTTCAGATCGATCGCCTGGGCCCACTGGTCCTCGGCGATGTTGTGATACTCGTCGGCGGTCTCGATGATCCGCTGACGCAGCAGGTCATTCAGCATCTCTCTCCCGGTCGCTGTTGTCTGATTGATGTTCATCGCTTCCATGTGTTCGGTCGGCTCCACGCGGCAGGTCGTACCGCGCGTCACGGGCCTGGGCGCCATCGGCGGTTCGGCCGTCACGCCCGCATCGTCGAGGCATCGAGCGCCTCCGGCTCCGAACCGACCATCTGCGCCGACGGCTGGATCAGCAGCGCAAGCACCGCCATGCGGATCGCCACGCCATTCTCCACCTGGCTCAGAATCAGCGACTGGGATCCGTCCGCCGTTTCCGAATCGAGCTCGATACCACGGTTGATCGGCCCCGGATGGAGAATCAGCGGATTGCGGGCGAGCGTCATCACGGTCCGATGGTTGAGCCCGAAGTAACGGATGTACTCGGCGACCGACGGAAAGAAGCCGCGATCCTGGCGCTCGCGCTGGATCCTGAGCATGTTCAGCGCGTCGGAGAACTCGAGGGCGTCGGCGAAGCGCCGGAACACGCGCACGCCGAGCTCCTCTATCCCCCTGGGGATGAGCGTCGGCGGAGCGCAGACAGCCACCTCGGCGCCGAGCTTCTGGAGCGTGAAGATGTTCGAGAGCGCCACCCGCCCGTGAAGGATATCCCCGACGATCGTCACCCGCTTCCCCTCGAAGCCGCTCGCCTCCGGATGCGCCGGATCGTACCAGTGCTCGTACAGCGTCATCGCGTCCAGCAGCGCCTGGGTCGGGTGCTCGTGGCGCCCGTCGCCGGCATTGATGAAGATCGAGCTGCACCGCTGCGCCAGAAACCAGGGAACACCGGCGGCGCTGTGGCGGACCACGATGGCGTCCACGTGCATCGCCTCGATGTTCCTCACGGTGTCGAGAATCGTCTCTCCCTTCGCGAAGGAGCTCGCCTCGGCCGAAAAGTTCAGGATGTCGGCGCCGAGTCGGCGCTCTGCCAGCTCGAAGCTCGAGCGGGTGCGCGTCGAATTCTCGGCGAACAGGTTCACGATCGTGCGGCCGTGCAGCAGATCGCTTTTGATGCCGGGGCGGAGGAGATGGTCGCGGAAAACGAGGCCGAGGCGGAGAATGGCGAGGATGTCGGATCGGGAAAGATCCGAGATGCCGAGGAGATGGCGTACCGAAAGGGGCGAGGAGGCGCGCAGCTCGCGGCGCGCCACATCGGGAAGAAGATATGCCGAGTGAGAACCGAGCAATTTTTAGGGGCAAACTTACGGCGACGGAACCGGCCGTACAAGCCGCCATCGGTAACGAATCTCACCCGCCCCGTCACCGATCGCCCACGAATACCCCGCATTTCGCAAACGAAACGGCCCCGCGACGTTGCCGCCGCGGGGCCGTTCTCTTGAATCATCCCCCTCGCTACTCTTCCTCCGGCTCACGCCGGGATCGGAGATTCACGAGGAGATCGGTGCTGATGCACCGTTCCGTTACTTCTGGACGGTGATCTGGCCGTTGACGGAAGCACCGTTGGTGCTCTCCATCCGCACCGTGTACGCGCCGCTGGCCAGGTCGTCGCCGGCCACCCGGATCGTACCCATGCCCGCCGACTGCTCGTCGACCAGAACCTTCACCAGACGGCCCGTCGCGTCGTACATCGCGATCCGCACACGGTCACCCGAAGGCACCACGTACTCGATCACGCCGTTCGTCGCGGAGCTCACC